>CALZGM010000007.1 GCA_945787015.1 uncultured Roseburia sp. | reverse complement strand
GAACTTCTTATATGCGTACATCCGAATAGAAAAAAGTCAGTCTCTTTCTCTCTTCTTCAATATACGAAACTATAAATTAAATTTTGTACTAAATACTCCTTTTTGTGCGCTATTAACAAATTTTGGAAACTATTTTTGTGATTTTAGTTTCTTGAAGAGACACGTAAACAGAGTTACAATATAGGAAACTGAAATTAAGAAAATAGTTTCCAAAGGAGAAGCGTATGGAACTTAGAGAGGTTATTTTAGAAGGAACGATAAAAGCGTTCAACCAAAAGGGCTTAAAATTCACTATGGATGACCTAGCGGGCGTGCTTGGGATGAGCAAAAAGACAATATACACGGTTTTTCGTGATAAAGAAGAATTATTTCTTGCTATGGTGGATTACCTTTTTGACAAAATTAAGGAAAGCGAAAAGCAGGTGTTAGAAAATCAACAGTTAACCACCAAAGAAAAGATACATAAAATTCTGGGTGTGATGCCGGAAAGCTATAAGGACATCGATTTCAGGCAGCTCTACATGCTGAAGGATAAGTATCCGCTCATTTATGGGCAGGTAGAGCGAAGACTGGAAACAGGCTGGGAAGCAACCATTATGCTTTTGAAAAAAGGCATGGAAGAAGGGGTTATCAGACCGGTTTCCATTCCGATTGTTAAGATGATGCTAGAGGCATCAGTAGAACAGTTTTTCCAAAGAGATGTGCTGATTTCTAACCAACTTTCATACAAAGAGGCACTGGAGGAAGTGGTTGGAATTTTAATGGATGGAATTGTAGTATAGAGGGAGTATGAGAATGGATAAATCAAAAGTAATTTTTGGAAATGAAATGCCAAAAAAGATTTACAAGAAAGCAGTAAAATCAAAACAGAGCTATGAGAAAAAGTTTGGTTCAGATGAAGGGGTGACCTACACTGCACAGATAAGCAAAAATGAGCACATTGGAGAGGAACTGGGCGTCATGGATGTGTCTGTGACAAGCGAACCAAAGACTGAGGGGGCAGCAGACTTCGATAAAGATAAGGGAATTATCGTCGGAAATATCCGCATGGGCTTCGGACATTATCGTATTTCGATGGCGATTGCTTCGGCAGCGCATGCAATGGGCTATGTGCCTTACTGGATGGATTTGAATTCTTACAAGGAGACCACCTGTACCAAGGTAATCAGCGCGCAGAACGATTTGTATTCACTGGGATCAAGACTTTCTTCCAAGAGCAAATTGTTCAATAAATTTGTCTGGGAGCCAATGAACTATGAAGGCTTTCGCAAACTCAGTTACAATGCTTCAGATCAGAAAAACGCAGAACTGATGGCACCGGTTTTTAAAGATGTGCCAAAGGAGATTCCTGTGGTTGCAACGCACGTCTGGCCGGCACAGGCGGCAATTCATGCCAATATGAAGTATGTGGTAAATGCGATTCCGGATAACTGGCCAATGGCACTTCATTTAGCAGAGGGAAGTGTGCATACTGTTCAGACGCATTATGCATATCAGGGTTATCGCATTTTAAATGGTATGCAGGGGAAGGATGTATTAAATCCGATGCCGGAGGATTCCTTATTCTACACCGGACACTATATTGACCATGAACTGGTAAGCAACATTGAAACAGACTGCGCAGCCAGAAAAGCAAGAAAAGAAAACGGTGCTCCGATGCGGTTTTTATTGACAATCGGTGGTGCCGGAGCACAGAAGGAAATCTTTGCAGCCATTATCAAACAGCTGCTTCCTGCAATTCGGGAAAAGAAAGCCGCTCTTTATGTAAACGTGGGCGACTACAAAAATGTGTGGATGGATTTGATAAAAGAGATTCCGGAATTGAAAGCATTTGCGACCGAACACTTTGACAACTGGAAAGAGACAAAGGAATTTGCAGATGCAGCTTTAAACGGAGAAGTGACCGGAATCCATGGCTTCTATCATGCCAATATTTTTGAGGCAGTTTATTGCACCAATCTTTTGATGAGAAGTTGCGATGTATTGGTGACAAAACCAAGTGAACTGGCATTTTACCCGGTACCGAAACTGTTTATCAAACGTGTTGGCGGACATGAACAGTGGGGCGCAGTACATTCTGCAGAGATTGGAGACGGAACCTTAGAGTGTGCAGATATTCCGCACACCATTCAGATGATGGAATTGTTCCTGAAGGAAAAGACACTGCTTAATGATATGTGTGATGCCATTGTGGCAAATAAAAAAATGGGGATTTATGACGGAGCCTACAAGGTAGTAGAGCTTGCCATGAAAAAACGATAAAAGAGGGGGAAACGTGAGATGAAATTAACAGTAAAAGAAAAGGCGTCCTATGGACTTGGTGCGGTAGGAAAGGATATGGTTTATATGCTTTCCGCCAGCTACATTTTGTATTATTATCAGGATATCTTAGGGGTAAGTGCAATTGCAATGGGTGTCATCTTAATGGCAGCCCGTGTATTTGATGCATTCAATGACCCGATCATGGGTGTTATCGTGGCAAAGACCAGAACCAAATGGGGAAAATTCCGTCCGTGGCTTTTGATTGGCACCATATTAAATGCGTTTGTGCTTTACTTTATGTTTTCGGCACCACCTGCATTAGATGGGGCGGGACTGGTTGCCTATGCAGCAATTACCTATATCCTTTGGGGTGTGACTTACACCATGATGGATATTCCGTTTTGGTCTATGATTCCGGCATTTACAGAAGGCGGAAAAGAACGTGAAGGCTTATCAACACTTGGACGTTCCTGTGCGGGAGCAGGTTCTGCGATTGTTACGGTCATTACTATGAAATGTGTTTATGCATTGGGAGCCGGTGATGAGAGAAATGGTTTTAAGTGGTTTGCACTTGTGATTGCTATTTTATTTATTGTATTTATCAGCATTACCTGCCTCACCATTAAGGAAAAATCAACCGTAGATGTGGATTCACAGTCAGTAGGAGAAATGTTTAAGGCACTGGTGCAAAATGATCAGGCAATGACCGTTGTAATAGCAATTGTATAAATCAATGGAGCACTTTATATTACTTCAAATCTGCTCATTTATTTCTTTAAATATGATGTGGGTGGGGCAAAATGGTATGATAGCTACACCTTATTTAATACGGTTGGCGGAGCAACACAGATTTTATCCATGATGATTATTTTCCCATTTATGCGAAAACTTATGAGCACCATTCGCGTATTTTATGTTAGCGTGGTCATGGCAATCAGTGGATATGTGCTGTTATTTATACTGATGTTTACCGGCGCTACTTCAATGATAGCGTTATTGATTCCGGGCATCTTGATCTTTATTGCCTTCGGTATGTTGACGGTTTTGACAACCGTATTCTTGGCAAATACCGTGGACTATGGCGAGGTAAAAAATGGGAGACGTGATGAAAGCGTGATTTTCTCCATGCAGACCTTTGTGGTAAAATTAGCATCCGGTGTATCTGCATTCATTGCTTCCATCTGTCTGACCATTTGCAACTTAAGCAATGATACTTCAGATGTGGTAGTTGAGGTATCGAAGGAAGCTAATGTGATGGGGCTGCGTTTTGCAATGTCTGCATTGCCAGTCATTGGACTGATTGCGGCGTTCATTCTGTTTGCAAAGAAATACATTTTAACGGATGCAAAATTGGAAGAAATTGCACAAAGAAAAAAGAAGTAAGGGATTAAAAAGCATTAAAAAGCAATTGTATAAGTAAAAATTGTAAATATATAAAGTGAATGCTATACTGGTAATAACTCAGAAAGCATTCACTTTTTACATTTTACATATGGCATGGTTTTGGAGTGGATGTTGTCTATTACTTACTTTATTTTTTGCTGATGGAAATTAGCGAAAGTCATTTCTCAATAATTGTGATTTCACAAGAAATCCTATTGTTGGGTATCGACCATATCGGTCATTTTATCAAATTGTTATAATAGAATGATAGGAGAAGTTTATGGGTTATAAGACAACAGATGCTTTAATGCGTCACCTTCGAAATAGTGGAATTACGATAAGTGGGGGCAAACAGAAACGACAACTAATAAATACAGGCTATTTTCATGGATATAAAGGATATCGATTTTTTGGAAATTCACAAAGACGGTTACCGTTTGTTACATATGATGAAGTATATGCTACGATTCAATATGATTCAGATTTAAAAGCATTATTGTATGGGAAAATGATGTTTATCGAGACGGCAGTAAAAAATATTGTATTAGAGAGTATCTTGGTAAATGCAAATTCGGAAACGATTCAGGATATGTATGACAAAGTGGTTAGTAGTTATAATAATGCACCACCATCTGCAACTACAGAACAAAAAAAATGCAACAAAGTAAGTTGAATTTGCAGAATATCATTCAGTCGAGTCTGGCACATGCTTATAAAAAGAATAATCCCCAAATAACACATTTTTACAATAATATTGGGTACTCGGATGTACCTATATGGGCGTTATTTGAAATAATGACAATGGGTGATTTGGGATATTTGTTGTCATGTCTCACATATGATGTTAGAGATGATATTTCTAAACGGCTTGGCTTAAATGTGTCCTGTGATACGAATAGACAATTGATATATAAGTATATGTACACATTAAAAGATCTGCGAAACGCCATTGCACATAACGCTGTGGTTTTTGACACTAGATTCCGTAATATAGACCCTAATAATGCAATGAAACAATGCTTGAAACTGGATGTTGGATTGCCGTATGTGAATTTTAAAACCATAGGGGACTATATTATACTTATGTGTTACTACATGAAACTGCTCAAAGTTTCTAAAACAGAAATAAGAGTATTTATAAGGGAGTTTGAGCGAATAACAGCTAATTATATGAAAGAGGTTAACCCGAAAGTTGCTGCAATTGTCATTCATCCGGATTTAACTTCTAGAATGAACATCTTAAAAAATTTCATATAAACCTTGAATTTTTTCAGTAAATATTGTATATTATGAGTACTAATTGGGGTATGCATTTGCGGATGCATACTTAAGAGAGTCGGAGAAATCCGGCTCTCTTGCGTTGTAAAAGTAAGATATTAAAAGCAATTGTCTTTTCGGCGATTGCTTTTTTTATATGAGAGTGTTATTATTTTAACAAACAGCCGACAGGGCAGGTGCGTCCGGCCGACCAAATAAGAAAAGAATAACGAGAGGAAAAGAAAATGAGCAAGAGTTTTGATGAAATCATCTCAAAGGTGAAAGAGTGCGAAATGAAAACAGTTGCTGTTTCCGTTGCACAGGACGATGCAGTACTTGAGGCAGTACGTGAAGCAAAGGAGAAAGGAATTGCCAATGCAATTTTAGTTGGTGATGAAGCAAAAATCAGAGAAATTGCAGCAAGCATTGATATGGATTTAACCGGTTTTGAAATCATTGACGAGTCGGATATGATTGTAGCTTCCCTTAAGGCAGTAAAACTGGCACATGATGGAAAAGCTGATATGTATATGAAGGGCTTAATCGATTCTAAGAACTTCTTAAGGAGTGTGTTGGATAAAGAGGTTGGGCTTCGTACCGGCGGTCCGTTATCCCATGTGGCAGTATTTGATGTTCCGGGCGTAGAACAGCTTCTGTTTTTAACAGACGTTGCATTTATGACTTACCCTACACTTGAGGATAAGGTCAGCATCATCAATAATACCGTTCCGGTATGTAATGCCTGCGGAATTGAAATGCCTAAGGTTGCACCACTTGCGGCAGTCGAGGTAATTAATCCAAAGATGCCTGTGACATTAGAAGCAGCAGAGCTTACAAAGATGAATGAAGAAGGAAAAATTACAGGTTGTATCGTCGACGGTCCGCTTTCTCTTGACCTCGCCATTGACCCGAATGCAGCAAAACATAAAGGTGCAACAGACCGTAAAATCCAAGGTGATGCAGATGTCTTATTATTCCCAGATATCCATGCGGGTAACCTTGTTTATAAAGTCATGGTACGTGTGGAAGGTGCAAAAAACGGCTGTATCTTAACCGGAACTAAGGTTCCTTGTATTTTAACCAGCCGTTCTGATACCTTTGAAACAAAAGTAAACTCCATTGCACTTGCAGCAGTGGTTGCTGAAGAATTAAAGAAGAATAAATAATATAGGAGGAAGTTGCGATGTCTATCAAAAGCTTGATTATTAATCCGGGTTCTACCTCCACCAAAATCGGTGTATTTGAGGATGAGACTCTTTTATTTGAAGAAACCTTAAGACATTCCACAGAGGAAATCGGCCGCTACGCATCTATCGTAGACCAGAAGGATTTCCGTAAAGAGATTATTACAAATCTTTTGAAGGAGAAGAATTTTGATATTCACTCCTTAAACATGGTTGTTGGCCGTGGTGGTATGTTAAAACCGATTCCGGGTGGTACCTATGCAGTCACAGATGATTTGTTAGAGGATTTAAAAATTGGTAAACAGGGACAGCATGCCTCCAACTTAGGCGGAATTCTTGCGAGAGAAATCGGAGATGAAATTGGTGTTCCTTCCTATATTGTTGACCCGGTTGTCGTAGACGAATTAATTCCGGTTGCAAGATATTCAGGTGTACCGGAGCTTCCAAGAACCAGCGTTTTCCATGCGCTGAATCAGAAAGCGGTTGCAAAGAGATATGCAAAAGAGGTTGGCAGACCTTATGATGAATTAAATTTAGTAGTCGTACATATGGGTGGCGGTGTTTCCGTCGGTGCGCATGAAAAGGGCAGAGTTATCGACGTATTCAACGCTTTAGATGGTGATGGTGCATTTTCTCCGGAGCGAGCAGGTGCAGTTCCATCCGGCGCATTGATTAAAATGTGCTTTTCCGGAAACTATACAGAAAAAGAAGTATACAGCAAAATCGTTGGCAAGGGTGGCTTTAATGCATATCTTGGCACAAACGATATGCGTGAAGTGTTAAAAATGGCTTCCGAAGGAAGTGAGAAGGCGCAGGAATTATTTGATGCGTTCATTTTCCAGGTATGTAAAGATATCGGTTCCATGGCTTGTGTATTAAATGGCAAAATCGACCAGATTATTATTACAGGTGGCATTGCCTATGGGGAAGCGGTTATCAAGGCAATTAAGGAAAAAACAGCATGGATTGCCCCGATTACAGTATATCCGGGTGAAGATGAACTCCTTGCACTGGTGCAGGGCGGTCTTCGCGTATTAAATGGGGAAGAAAAAGCAATGGTATACTAATAGATATGATGGGGAGATAGAATATGTTAGAGAAAATGTTTAAACTCAAAGAAAACAATACCACGGTAAGAACAGAAGTCATCGGTGGTATTACTACTTTTATGACAATGGCTTACATCTTAGCAGTAAACCCAAGCATTTTATCCGCATCCGGCATGGATAAAAATGCAATTCTTATGGCAACTGCAATTGCTTCTTTTATCGGAACGATGATTATGGCATTGTATGCAAATTATCCATTTGCATTAGCTCCGGGTCTTGGATTAAACGCTTACTTTGCATACACGGTATGCGGACAGATGGGATATTCATGGCAGTTTGCATTATTGGCAGTATTTGTAGAAGGTTTAATTTTCATTGTATTATCCTTAACAAATGTACGTGAAGCAATTTTTAATGCAATTCCATTGCAGTTGAAGAAAGGTGTTTCTGTAGGTATCGGTATGTTCGTTGCATTCATCGGTTTACAGAATGCAAAATTAGTAGTGAACAGTGATGCAACACTTGTTACCATCGTAAACTTCAAAGAAAACTTTAACACTGTCGGTATTACAGCACTTCTTGCAGTATTTGGCTTATTATTAATTGCAATCTTAAGCGAGAAAAAAGTAAAGGGCGCTATCTTAATCGGTATTTTCGTGACATGGTTCGTAGGAATGATTTGCCAGCTGACAGGTTTATATGTAGTAGATGTGGAAGCAGGCTTCTACTCCTTATTCCCATCATGGTCAAGCTTTCACTTAGGAGCACTTGGAGAGACCTTTGGACAGTGCTTCAAGACAGATTTTAGTACTGTACGAATTTCTGATTTCATCATTATCATCTTTGCATTCTTATTTGTAGATATGTTTGATACATTAGGAACCATAATCGGTGTAGCAAACAAAGCAAACATGTTAGACAAAGACGGCAAGCTTCCACGTATCAAACAGGTACTTTTTGCAGACGCTGTTGCAACTAGCGCAGGTGCTGTACTTGGTACCTCTACAACAACAACCTTCGTAGAAAGCTCAGCCGGTGTAGCAGAAGGCGCAAGAACAGGTTTAGCATCTGTAGTAACAGGTTTCTTATTCCTGGTTTCCATTTTCCTTGCACCAATTTTCTGTACGATTCCAAGCTTTGCAACTGCTCCGGCATTAATCTATGTTGGATTCTTAATGATTTCGGCAGTTGTTGAGATTCGTTTTGATGATATTACAGAATCTGTACCGGCATACCTTTGCTTAGTTACAATGCCATTAACATACAGCATTTCAGAAGGTATCGCAGTTGGTGTTATTTCTTATGTAGTAATCAACCTTGTTACAGGTAAGGCTAAGAAGGTTACACCGCTTATGTATGTACTGGCAGTATTATTTGTTTTGAAATATTTCTTCTTATAAGAAAAGTAAAAAAGAACATAGAAAAAGATGCCGGATGCCGGCATCTTTTTTTGCACCGTGCGTCTTGTGACACACGGCTATAATTATGATAAAAATAGTTTTGTCTGCTCAAAGGTGTTAATCACCTTATCACACCAATCATCAAATTCCGGATCTAAGACCTGGCACTCCTTGTGGCTTAAAATATAAGCAATGGTCTGGCGGATCCCCTGATCAAATCTTGTAGTGGCGGTAAAGCCGGGAACGGCACGTTTCAACTTTGTGTTGTCAAAGATAACCGAATGAGCTTTATCTCCTAATAAACTTCCCTTAAAATCATATTGTTTTGCCGCCGCAAGAAGATATGATGGCACATGGCAGGCATGAAGTTCTACGCCCAATGCGTCTGCGATAGACTGATATATCTGATTCCAGGTGAGCGACTCATCCGAGGTAATCTGGAAGGCTTCACCAATGGCATGAATGTTCCCCATCAGACCAATGAATCCTTTTGCAAAATCCGTATTATGGGTCATGGTCCAAAGTGAGGTTCCGTCGCCGTGAATAATCACCGGTTTTCCTTCAAGCATGCGCCTAATTACCTGATAGCTTCCCTTGTTACCGTGGACACCAAGAGGAACCTTCCGTTCATCATAGGTGTGGCTTGGACGGATAATCGTGATTGGAAAACCATTTTCACGATACATTTTCATTAAGAATTCTTCACAGGCTATTTTATCGCGAGAATACTGCCAGTATGGGTTAGCAAGCGGTGTGCTCTCCGTGATGATGTGGCTTGCCAGTGGTTTCTGATAAGCAGAGGCAGAAGAAATATACATGTATTGCTTCGTCTTATCTTTAAACAGTCGATAGTCGCGTTCTACCTGTTCGAGCTTAAAAGCAATAAAGTCACAGACAACATCGAATGTCAAATCTTTTAGTTTCTCATTACAATCAGATTCATCCGAAATGTCTGCAGTAATCGTATGAACATTTTCCGACAATTCAGAGGTACGATTGCCGCGGTTTAGTAAAAATAATTCGTAGTTGGAATCGGAAGATAACTGCCCTGTAATGGCCATGCTGATGGTTCCGGTTCCGCCAATAAATAGTATTTTCATGGTAAAAACCTCCTTTTTACTACTATAGCATAGAAGGAGGAAAAGTGGGTAATAAAGTTGTTTTTCTTGGGTTATGGGAAAGTATGAATAATCCCAATTTTAAACCCGTCGAATTCGACGGGTTTAAAAATCAAGCAGGTGCGAATGCTTTTACAATGTCACCTAAGAAATGGATTGACGCAACAGGTGCAATAGGGATTGTAAGTAAGGCGGGACGATATGGAGGAACATTTGCGCATTCAGATATTGCATTTGAATTTGCTTCTTGGGTTTCGTCAGAATTTAAACTTTATATTATTAAAGACTATAAAAGATTAAAGACAGAAGAAAATTTGATTCCGCCAGAATTGACCCCTATTCAGATATCATATACATATGCAAATGAAGCAAATTTATTAAATGTTGTACTCTTTGGAAAAACAGCAAAGCAATGGCGAGAAGAAAATCCGGATGAAAAGGGAAATATCAGAGACGCTGCATCTATCTATCAGCTTTTGATTCTTGCAAATATGGAAAGCTATAATGCAATTTTGATAAAGCAAGGCAAAATACAAACAGAAAGGATGCGATTATTGCATGAATTGGCAGTTCAGCAGATGACAACATTAAGTTCTCTTGAGATGAATAATTTGCCACGTATTGAACAAAAACAATAAGAAAAAAGAAATCCTTAAAAAAGAATAATTCCACCATTTTTTCTACATAATAACTCTAAAGCTAAATAATAGAAGCAATGGAGGATTATGATGATATGAAAGCTACAGGAATCGTTCGAAGAATAGATGACCTTGGAAGAATTGTTGTACCGAAAGAAATCCGAAGGACGTTAAGAATTAGAGAAGGTGACCCATTAGAAATTTTCACAGACCGGGAAGGGGAGATTATCTTGAAAAAATATTCCCCTATCGGTGAACTTTCACAGTTCGCAGGAGAGTATGCAGAGAGTCTTTCCCAGACAACAGGATATCTAGTGATTATCACCGATTGCGATCATGTGGTAGCAGTATCGGGAGCCGGAAGAAAAGATTTTGAGGGGAAGCCAATCAGTAAGCAGTTAGAAGAGGCAATTAGTGCAAGAAAAAGCTTTATGGCAGGAAAAGAGGAAGCGGACTTTATAAAGATTACACTGGATGATGCCGGAGACTTTGGACAGCAGGCAGTCAGCACGATTATCTGTGAGGGTGACGCAATCGGAGCAGTGATTCTTTACTCCCGCGATGACAAAGGAAAGATGGGAGACGCCGAAGCAAAGCTTGCAGCTGCGGCAGCAGGATTTTTAGGAAAACAGATGGAACAATAAATAATGGAAAAGTCGGAGCTCATAATGTAAATGTTATGAGTTCCGTTTTTTTTGTATTTGTAAATAGAGATGCCCTATGTTATAATAGAACATATATTCGAATATAAGGCGGGATTAGATGAAATTTATACATATATCAGATGTGCATCTTGGCGCAGCACCGGATGTCGGAAGAGACTGGAGCGAAAAGAGAAAACAGAGTATTTGGGATACCTTTGCTGAGACAGTGACGGAAGCGGGGAGAAGACAGGTGGATTTCTTACTGATTTCCGGTGACCTGTTTCACAGACAGCCGTTAAAAAGGGAATTAAAGGAAGTGAATTATCTGTTTGGAAAAATTCCAAACGTGAAGATACTTCTGATGGCGGGGAATCATGATTATATGCAGCCGAAATCATATTACAGAGGGTTTGAATGGGCGGAAAATGTTTTCTTCTTTGAAAAAGAAGAAGTAACAGCATTTGATTTTCCAAATGAGAATGTGACAGTTTATGGCATGAGCTACTGGCATAGAGAATTGCCGGAAAGACTGTATGACCATATTCGGATAGCAGACCCTGGCAGAGTTAATATTTTACTTGCTCATGGTGGAGATGAACGGCACATCCCATTTTCAGCCAGAGAATTAGCAGAGCGTGGATTTGATTATGTGGCAGCGGGGCACATTCACAAGGGCGGACAGCTGGTGGAGAAAAAGGCAGTCATGGCCGGAGCGTTGGAGCCGACTGACTGTAATGATACCGGAGTGCATGGATATTGGATGGGTGAAATCATAAAGAAGTGTAAGAACGTAGAAACAAGTCTGTATTTTTACCCGGTAAAAAAATGTGAGTACCGGCATGAAACGGTGGCGGTTTCTTCTGCAACAACACAATACGAGTTGGAAGATGAGATTCGAAGACTTGTGGCAGGTGGTGAAAATTATATGTTATACCGCATTTTTCTGGAAGGCTATGTGGACCCGGATTACGCATATGATATGGAACGACTGGCAGCCATTCCGCAGATTGTGGATGTAACAGAGCATTTGAAGCCGGACTATGATTTTTCTAAAATCTTAAGCGAACAGCCGGATTCTCTGCTTGGCAGATACATTGTCAGGATGCAGAAGCTGCCACAGGATATGACATCAAAGAAAGCACTGGAATATGGGGTGAATGCCCTGTTGGGACATCGTATATGCAAATAAAAGAAGCAAAAATATTTAACTTTGGAAAATTACAGAATAGCAATTTTACCTTTGAAGATGGAATCAATGTCATCTTCGGTGAAAACGAACACGGGAAGACTACCCTGCATGCGTTCCTGACAGGTATGCTTTTTGGAATGGAAAAGACCAGAGGCAGGGCAGGAAAAGAAGATGGCTACCACCGATACGAACCGTGGCATGCTCCATCCTACTATAGTGGGGCACTGCGCTTTACAGTTGGCGGTCAGCCCTTTTACCTGGAACGTAATTTTTATACAAAAGAAAAAAGCGAATATCTTAGAAATGAGGCTGATGGGGAAGAACTTAACGTTGCCTATGGCGATTTGGATATGCTGCTTGGTGGTATAGGACGGGAAGAATTTGGTAATACTTATGATATTCCGCAAGCCGGGGCGATGACCGGGCGTGCGATGTCTGAGCTTTTGGCGAATTATCTGGCGGAAGCAGAGGCAGGAAGTGATGGTAAAATCCATGTGCTGGAAGCGGGAAAGAATCTGCTTGCCAGAAAAAAAGAATTACAGGCAGAGGAAAAACTTGGGCAGGAAGAAAAGGCAGATAAAATTGCAAGACACAGAATGGAAGCGGACATTTTAAAAGCAAACGTGTCCAAATTGAGAACACAGATACAGTCGTTTGAGGAAGAGCAGCAGGAACTGGCACAAAGGTTAACGGACAGGCAGAAAAAAAAGAAACAAAGGCTTAGAACAGGAATTGCCGGGACGATTCTGATGGGAATTGTGTTAGCGGTATGCATGGCACTTTATCTTTCAAATCAAGGAGGAAGCCAAGTCTTGTATGTAAGCTTAGGTACAGGAATTCTTTTGGCTGGCGCACTGCTTTTGACAGCTGTATCAGTAGGAAAGGAAAAAGACGAGGCTCTTACTCATGCGCAGGCAATGCTTGGTCAGATGAAGGAACGATTACAGGAAAGTGAAAACGAGCTGATTAATATAGAAGAAGAACTGGAAGAATTAGAGCAGCCTTCTGCGCCGGAGGAAGAACTAAGACAAGATATTGAGGCATTGGAACTCGCGCGGATGGAACTGGAACGGCTTTCGGAAGAGTATTATCTTGAGGTGGCGGACACCTTAAATGCAGAGATTTCAAAGTGGATTTCACTCTTGACGAACGGCACCTATGATAGTGCCAGACTGGGAAAAGACGGCAGACTTTGGATTGTGGCAGACAATCGTGAAATGGAGCCGGAGGCGTTAAGCAGAGGCACACTAGAACAGATTTATCTGGCATTGCGTCTGGCTGTTGGCAGTGTCGTCATGCAGGAAGAGGATATGCCAATCTTTTTGGATGAAGCCTTTGCGATGTACGATGATACCCGGTTAGAGGAAACGCTAAAGGCATTGGCAAAAACAGGAAAACAAATTTTTATTTTTACCTGCCAGAAGCGGGAAAGCGGGCTGTTAGAACAGGCACAGATACCATATCATTTGATTCGAATGTGAAAGGAGGAACTATGGCAAGACGGAAAAAGAGACATCTTTTACTGAAATTTTTTGGATTGCTAACGGTGTTACTGCTGCTTACCGTAACCGCCATAGCTTCCTTTTTATACTGGCGCTATGGAGACACCTTACGCGCTATGCAAAAGCAGGCAAAGGTGTATGTGAACGCTTCCGATGAGAACACATTTAAACTGAGCCAGACTAGTGTAATATATGCAGCAGATGGTACGGTTATTTCCAGGCTGAAGGGAGACAGAGACACCACTTATGTAGAATCTGAAGATATACCGTTGGCAGTGAAATCCTCAATTGTCAGTATCGAGGACAAAAAGTTCTACCGCCACGACGGGGTGGATTATCTGGCATTGCTTCGGGCCGCAAAGGAGGTGCTGGAAACGGGAGAATTCTCTCAGGGAGGCAGTACCATTACCATGCAGTTGGCGCGAAATACGTTTTTGACGCAGGACAAAAACTGGCGCAGAAAGGTGCAGGAGATTTTTATTGCTTGGGAACTGGAGAAGAAATATGAGAAGGAAGAACTACTGGAGTTTTATATCAATAATATTTACTTCGGAAATGGTTACTATGGAATTGGGGCGGCGAGCCGCGGATATTTTAATAAAACCGTAGACAGACTCAGCCTGTCGCAGATAGCATTCCTTTGTGCGATTCCAAATAACCCGACGATTTATGATCCGTTAACCAGCATAGAAAATACAATGGCAAGACGGAATCGTATTTTAAAAAATATGTTAAATGATGGCAAAATCTCAGAGTTAGACTATGCCAGAGCGATTGTCGAAGATATTACAATTGAGCGTCCGGCAGCGGTTGTCAAAAGCGACTCCATCGAAACCTATGCGTATTATTGCGCTACAAGGGCATTGATGAAGCAGGAGGGATTTGCATTTCAATATGACTTTGTAAGTGATTATGAAGAGGAAAAATACGAGGAAGCCTATGAGGAACTTTATAATGAGTGCCAAAAACGGCTTCATACGCAAGGTTACCGGATTTATACTTCTTTAAATCTAAATTTACAGGCAGAATTGCAGACGGCAGTGGATGAAACGTTAAAGGATGATACAGATGTAAATGACGAAGGGGTATATAAGCTGCAGGCGTCTGCAGTCTGTGTGAACAACGACACCGGTTATGTGGAGGCGATTGTAGGAGGAAGAAGTCAGGAGTTTTCTTTCTATACGTTAAATCGTGCCTATCAGAGTTTTCGCCAGCCGGGAAGTGCGATAAAGCCTTTGATTGTATACACGCCGATGTTGGAGCGAGGGCTTACAGCAGAAACAATTGTAGTAGATGAGGAAATCGAAGGCGGGCCGAAGAATGCAAATGGTACGTATTTGGGCGAAATCACGATTCAGACTGCTGTAGAGAAGTCGGTAAATGTGATTGCATGGAAGCTTTTTGAGGAACTGACACCACAGAAAGGACTTTCTTATCTTAAAAAAATGAATTTTTCACATTTGGATGAAAACGACTATCGACTGACAACAGCCTTGGGCGGTATGACAAATGGTACATCAAGTCTTGAGATGACAGCGGCTTTCGCTACACTTGCGAATGACGGAGTATATCGGGAACCGACCTGCATTGAAAAAATTGTGGATGCAAAGGGAAATGTGATTTATGAGGCAGACCAGACGGGCGTACAGGTTTATCAGCATAATGCAGCCCGTGCCATGACGACAATTTTGACCGGAGTTATGGAAAATGGAACGGCAAAGGAATTGAATTTAGAGGGAATCCCATGTGCCGGAAAGACGGGAACTACAAATGATCAAAAGGATGGCTGGTTTGTGGGTTATACCAGATATTATACAACCGGCGTGTGGGTAGGATATGATTTGCCCAAGGCGATGAAGGACTTAAAGGGAAATACGTATCCGGGGTGGATTTGGAAGCGGTTTATGGAGGCTGCACATAAAGACCTTCCGATATTGGAGTTTCGTCAGGCGGTACAGATTGACAGTCTTGAATGAAAACGTTATGATAGAATTACTTAAGAAGAAATGGAGAAGAAAGATATGAAAAAATATGCATTTGGTGTAGATATCGGTGGGACAACCTGTAAGATTGGTTTCTTTGAGACAGCAGGCGTCCTGCTTGATAAATGGGAAATCCGCACAAATACGGAAAATGGTGGCGCAAGTATTCTTTCTGATGTGGCACAGGCAATTGACAATAAGCTTGCACAGGAAGGCATCAGCAAGGACGAAGTACAGGGAATCGGAATCGGTGTTCCGGGACCGGTAAAAAGTAATGGTGTGGTAAACCGCTGCGTAAATCTTGGCTGGGGAATCGTAAATGTTGCGGAAGAATTGGGAAACCTTACCGGATTAATGGTGAAGGTTGGAAATGATGCAAACGTAGCTGCATTGGGAGAAATGTGGCAGGGCGGTGCGAAAGGCTGCAAAGATGTTATTATGGTAACGCTTGGAACCGGTGTAGGCGGTGGAATTATCGTAGACGGTAAAATTGTTGCAGGATTTAACGGAGCAGGTGGAGAAATCGGACATATTACCGTGAACAATGATGAGATTGAGGCATGCAACTGTGGACAATATGGCTGTCTGGAACAGTATACCTCTGCGACCGGTATTGTTCGCGTCGCAAAGAGAAAGCTTGCTAAAACAGTATCTACTACTGCATTGACAAAGTATGAACCGCTGACTGCAAAAGATGTATTTGATGAAGCAAAAGCAGGGGATGAAATAGCATTAAGTCTTGTAGAAGAAGTGTGTGGAATATTAGGTGCAGCACTTTCTAATATGGCATGTGTTGTGAATCCAGAGGTAATTGTAATCGGAGGAGGTGTTTCAAAAGCAGGAAGTATATTGATTGACTGTATTCAGAAACACTTTGTGGAGACATCCTTCTTTGCCTGCCGTGATACGAAGTTTGCCTTGGCTTCACTTGGCAATGATGCGGGAATGTATGGTTGTGTACAGATGTTGTTAGAAGAATAAAAGTGGAATGTGAAAAACCATCTTAATGTGATATGATGTAGGTATCACATTAAGGTGGTTTTTTTATTGCTTAGGATATATAATATTTTAGGACTAATTAAAAGCGGAGGTAGTAGAATGCGGTTAACAATGATTGTTCCAATTGTACAACTGATGGGAGTGCTGATACCATTAATTGGTTGTATTGTGATGTTTCGAAGAGAGCAGATAAAGGCTTCTATGAGCCGTGTTTTTACAAACATGAGTCTGATGATTACGAACATCGGATGTCTGATTATGAATGCCAGCTATTGGCTTCTGCTATGGTCGGAAACGGAAGAAGGAGCATGGATTGCTCTTAAAATGCAGTCCATCGGAAGTGTACTATTTTACATATACTTTTTAGTATTTATTGCGACCTATCTTAAAATACACGATAGGGCATGGGCAAAAGCAATCCTGCTTTGTTGGGGATTCGTGGATGTGTTAATGGTCTGCAATTTGTGGATAGGCGATCCGCTTCATTGGGTATATAAAATGGTGGAATTCGAAAAGCTTGGAAGGTGGGGTGTGACCTACATGATGGCGATTCCGGGACCGTTATATCTGATTCGTCATGCCATGCTGGCAATAATCCTATTCTGGATGATTATTTATACACTGCTACAGATGCTCCGGATGAAAATAGAATCGGAGAGAAATAATCTGGCAAAGCTGGTAGGCGCAGAGATGATAATCTGCTTGTCTCTATGTCTGACCATCCTTTTGAAACTTCCGATTGATATCCGTCCGATTTTTGCATCAGGTTCCATTTTGTTTATTATTTTAGGCGTGCTGAAGGGTGAATTTTTCAATGTAACAGATCAGGGAAGAGAGTGGGTGATCGAACATTCGGACAATGCATTTATTATAGCAGACAGCCTGTATGGCTATCTGGATGCAAATCCATGTGCAAAGCAGATGTTCCCCGAACTTCGCATTCTGAATAAAAATCAACCGTTACCGGAACGTGTAAAGGAATTGTTTTTAGAAAAAGAATATAATTTACATATTGACGAGCATCATTATACGAAAGAAATAGAGCCGATTGATGAAAATGGAAAAATACAGGGATATAGTCTCTTATTGGTAGATGTGACAGAACAGTGTGAACTTTTACAGCGGGTAGAAGAGGAAAAGGAGCGTGCAGAAGAAGCAAACCAGGCGAAGTCTATGTTTATGTCGAACATGTCCCATGAAATTCGGACCCCGATGAACGCTATCGTGGGTATG
Organism: uncultured Roseburia sp.; assembly: GCA_945787015.1. Taxonomy (GTDB): domain Bacteria; phylum Bacillota; class Clostridia; order Lachnospirales; family Lachnospiraceae; genus Roseburia. The sequence continues at coordinate 120,586 of CALZGM010000007.1, read as the reverse complement.
ACAGACATCTTACTGCGGGAAGACCTTCCGGAGCAGACAAGAGAATACCTTAATAATATTAAGAGCTCAGGAAATGCACTGCTTACAATTATTAATGATATCTTAGATTTTTCGAAAATAGAATCCGGGAAGATGGAAATTATTGAGGATGACTATGAACCAATGTCCATGTTTCATGATCTATCGATGATTTTCTTAAACCGAATCGGCGATAAAAATGTAGAACTGCTTTATGACATTGACACAACACTGCCATCAAAACTTTATGGGGACTCACAGCGTATTAGGCAGGTAGTAATCAATTTGATGAATAATGCAATAAAATTTACAGAAACAGGATATGTGAAATTGACAGTGTCTGTTCAAAAACGGTCTCAGGAAGAAGCCATACTGCTTTTTCAGATTAGGGATACCGGACAGGGCATCCGAGAGGAGGATATCGGAAAATTATTTGGCTCTTTCCAACAGGTGGATACGAAAAAGAATCGTTATAAGGAAGGAACCGGTTTGGGACTGGCGATTTGCAAACAATTGGTGACATTGATGGGAGGAACCATCGGAGTAGAGAGTGAATACGGAAAAGGCAGCACCTTCTATTTTGTAATTCCACAGAAGATACGAAATGAAAAGTCGGCAGCACAGATTCGAAGAAAACCGGCAGAAGAGGTTGTGGTTAGCGGACGATTTGATAATGAACTGATATTAAGACAGTATGAAAAACTGGTCAGTGAATATGGTGTCTGTGACATCAAACTGGAACAGGCTGTTTTGGAACAGAAAAAAATTGATACATTCTTTACCGATGATCCGGGTTCCGTTTCTATGGAAGAACGAAGGCAGTTAGAGGAATGGAAAACATCTTTTTATGTTTTACAAAATCCAATGCAGCAAAATTTATCGGGCGAGCATGCAACACTTATTCATAAGCCAATGTACAGCCTGAATTTCTGCCAGGCAATTAATCGGGAAGAAATCTCTTATAATGAAGAAAAAGAAAGAGAAATTTCTTTTACGGCTCCGGATGCAAGAATCCTGATTGTGGATGATACGGAGATGAACTTAAAGGTTGCGATTGGTTTGCTGGAACCATTACACCTTCAGATTGATACGGCAGAAAACGGAAAATGTGCCGTACAGATGGTACAAAAGCAGCAGTATGATATTGTATTTATGGATCATATGATGCCGGTAATGGATGGTATCGAGGCAACAAAGGCGATTCGTGCATTGGGCGGCGGTTACTATGAAAAGCTGCCGGTTGTAGCACTGACAGCAAATGCAACCACAGAAGCACAGGAAAGCTTCCGCGAGAATGGATTAAATGATTTTGTGGCGAAGCCGATTAAGATGCGGGAAATCTGCAGATGCATTCGCAGATGGCTGCCGGAGGAGAAAATACATAGTGCGGAGAAAAGCGCTATCAAAGATACCGTGCCGGATGGTGTAGAAAAAGAAGAACTGCCGGTAATCGAAGGCTTAGACGTAGCTGCGGGTATTGAAAACTCCGGCTCGAAGGAATTATTCATCAGTCTGCTAGGTGATTTTTATAAGCTGATTGACCAGAAAGCATCCAAAATTGAAAAATGTCTGGCGGATGGCATGCTGCGGGATTATACGATTGAAGTGCATGCGTTGAAAAATACAGCGCGTATGATAGGTGCATTGGAACTGTCGGAAAAGTTTTATCATTTGGAACAGCTTGGCAACGCCGGCGAGCAGAAAGTACTGGAAATTGAGACGCCGGATGTGTTAACATTGTACCGAAGCTATAAACCGATTTTGCGGTTTATGGAAGAATGCAGGAGAAGGATAAGAAAAAGGTTCTAATAGAAGAAATCATTCAGACGTTAGGAGCGCTTAAGGATGCTATGGACAGCTTTGATTTAGACGGTGCAGACGAAGCAATGAAGAAAATCGAAAGCTATGCTTTTCCGGATGGTTATCAGGAGAAGTTAGAAAACTTAAGCGCCTATGTGGCGGATGTGGCAATGGAAGATGTCATGAAGCTTTCCGAAGAACTGATTGCAGAATTAAAAAACGAAGCATGAGGAGTGATGTAAGATGCATAATATATTAATTGTTTCACAAACAAAAAGTTACCTGTTAACCGCTATTGAAGAGCAACTAAAAGGACTGGAAGAGTATCAGGTTGTAAAGACACAGGCGGATATTGACGAAATCAGTGTCATCAAAGAACCGCAGGATGCCATCTTATTATATGTGGATTCAGACTTGTTAAAGGAACAAAAGTCATTGATATTCTTGCGTGATAAGGCAGTAGAGGAAGATACGCCGTTCTTTATTCTTGGGGACAGCAATGACATTGATGATATCAGAGGTATTATTCCGGCGCACATGATGCAGAGTAAATTTGTCCGCCCGATTGATGTAAAGAATGTGGTAAATGAAGTAGATGAATATGTACAACATCATGGGAAACACACCAAGAAAAAGATTCTTGTCGTAGATGATTCCGGGGCAATGCTTCGAAATGTAAAGGGTTGGTTAGAGGACCGTTATCAGGTGATTTTGGCGAATTCCGGTGCGATGGCAATTAAGTATTTGGCGTTAAACCGACCGGATTTGGTTTTGCTCGATTATGAGATGCCGGTGGTAAATGGCAAGCAGGTGCTTGAGATGATTCGAACAGAGACAGAATTTTCCGACATACCGGTTATTTTCCTGACCAGTAAAAATGACAGAGAAAGCATTACACAGGTTATGTCCTTAAAACCGGAGGGGTATTTGCTAAAAACCATGAAGCCGGAAGACATTGTAAAAACCGTTGATGATTTTTTTGAAAAGAGAAAGAAGATTTAAACAAAGGACGGAATAGAAGTGAAACGGATTTTACTAATGGTACTTAGAAACTTTTGGAAGGTTCCGGCAGCTTGGATTAAACTTTGCCATTATGCAAAGCATACAGACGAATACCCCTTTGAAGAAAAGTACAAACATATTCAGTATATTTTAAAACTGGCAGTCGAATCGGGAAATATTGACTTACAGGTGACCGGGCAGGAAAATATACCAAAAGAAGGCGGCTTTTTGATGTGTGGAAATCACCAAGGCTTGTTTGACTCCTTGCCAATTGCAGCCACCTGTGACAGACCATTGGCAGTGGTAATGAAAAAAGAAGTGGCAAAGGTTCCATTTTTAAAGCAGGTCATTGCCTGTACAAAATCCTATCCTATGGATAGGGAGGACATTAGGCAGTCCATGAAAGTGATTCAGGCGGTTACAAAGGAAATTACAGAGGGACGGGCTTTTTTGATTTTTCCGGAAGGAACCAGAAGCAGAAATGGTAATCAGATGTTACCATTTCATGGAGGCACTTTCAAATGTGCAATCAAATCAAAATGTCCAATTTTACCGTTTGCATTAGTTGACAGTTACCGCGTATTAGACCATAATAGTACGGAACAAGTAACTGTACAACTCCATTATTTAAAACCGATTCCTTACGAGGAGTATCAGGGGATGAATACAACAGAGCTTGCGGAAATGGTGCATACAAGAATCGAAGAGAGAATTGCTAAGGCGGAAAGAGGAGAATAAAAATGAGCAATTACCAGATTTTCACAGATTCATCCTGTGATTTAACAAAAGAGATGATTGAAAAGTACAATCTGCTGGTAATGCAGTTAGAAGTAATCATTGATGATAAACCACCGGTACTGAATAAGGATGTGGATATTAAGGAGTTTTATGAACAGCTTAAGGATGGAGCAAATGCGAAAACCGCAGCTGTTACCTTAGGCTTTTTTGAAGAGAACATGAGGGCTGTCCTGGAAGCCGGAGATGATATTTTGTATCTTGGCTTTTCTTCCGGACTTTCCACAACCTATTACAATGGCGCCATGATGATGAAGGAATTAAGAGAAGAGTTCCCGGAAAGAAAATTATATGATATTGACACCCTGTGTGCATCTGTTGGTCAGGGATTATTGGTTTACTATGCAGCAACGCTGAAAGAAGCAGGTGCCACAATTGAAGAAGTAAAGAGCAAGGTAGAAGCCGTTATGGCAAATATTCATCATCAGGTAACAGTAGACGATTTGTTCTTTTTACAAAGAGGCGGAAGGTTAAATGCGGCAACAGCGATTGTCGGCTCTGTATTAAAAGTGAAGCCGATTATTGATGTGAATGCAGAAGGAAAGCTGGAAACCGTCGGTAAAGTCAGAGGCAGAAAAAATGCGTTGAAAGAATTAGTAGACCGCATGAAGACCAATGCAAGTCTGGAGGAATTAAACTTTGTATTTATTTCTCACAGCGCCTGCCTTGAGGACGCGCAGTATGTAGAAAAACTGGTGAAGGAAGCATATCCGTCGACAGAAGTGTTTATCAGTGATATCGGTCCGGTCATCGGAGCACACACCGGTCCCGGAGCAATCGCTCTGTGTTATCACGGAAATGTGGTAAAAGGAAATTAAATTTTGCAGATAAGAAGAAAAAGGAACGACCCGGATTTCAATATGAAACCCGGGCCGTTTTTATATCCAGACACAAACAGTCAAAGTGTCTTTTGGGATTTCTTATTCAGCAAGTGCACGCTTTTTTACCTGTGCTAATGCTTTTGATACAGCCGGAATAGAAATAATAATCAATGTAATAACTGCTTCCGGTACGATGTAGGTTGCATTGTAACCTAAAGAATAAACGATGGCAGGGGTGCCTTCCGGAGCGTAAGCGCCGAAGAATACGAAACCTGAAATAACAGCAAAGATGTAACGGCCAATGACACCTACGAGGTAACCAATCTGAAGACCGTGTTTTTTGCCAGCAAAAAAGCCTGCAAGACCAAGTGCACCGAAGGCTAACGGGTAGTCAATAAGCATCTGTGGCAGTGTGTAGAAAATCGGTTCTACAACAAACTGAAGCAAACCGTAAGCAAACGCAGTGGTAAGACCTACATATGGTCCAAACCAGTAGCCGATTAATACGATAAACAACATACTACAAAGGGTAACTGAACCGCCCATTGGCAGATTGGCAAATTTAATCATAGAGCATACCATTGCAAGCGCAAGCGCTACTGCGGAATAGGTAAGCTGCTTGGTTGTTAATTTTGCTTTGTTCTCTGATTTGCTGTGATTCGTAATTGCCGGTACAACGACAAGTGCCAAAATCACGATGGCTACAAGTACGACACCGATGGTAGTCAGTCTTACAGAACCGTCATCCCAGGCACCTTCTGTAGTGGTAAAAAAATTCACGATTTTATCCATAAAAAAATCCTCCTTGTGAATATGCATGCAAGGGGGATTATCTCTTAATCATAGCTTCCTTACGCCGGTATTATCCGGTTCAAGTAATAAGGGTCGATGAAAAAAATCATCTCTCAGCGTTTTGCGCCCCTAGCATCAATATTCTTATGTATTTTATTAACGACTATTAATATAGCAGTATCGGATTTGATTGTCAAGATATTTGAAAGACAAAACATTTTGACAGAACAACAATAATGGTAAGAGAAAAAGGAGAATGAAATATGTTAGAAAAAATGAAATCAATTATTGCAGACCAGTTAAGCGTAGACGCAGGCAGCATCCAGGCTGACAGCAATTTCAAGGAAGATCTTGGAGCAGATTCTTTAGATTTATTTGAATTAGTAATGGCTTTAGAAGAAGAATTTGGTGTAGAAATTCCTTCTGAAGATTTAGAATCTATCGCAACCGTAAATGATGTTATGGAATATTTAAAGAATAAAGGTGTAGAGGCGTAAGCATGAAGACAAGAGTAAGTGAATTGCTAGACGTGAAATACCCGGTGATTCAGGGTGGTATGGCATGGGTTGCCGAATGCCACAGAAGTTGCACAGGTAGTCATTGAAGAAGGCGTAAAGGTGGTTACAACCGGAGCCGGAAGTCCTGCAAAGTTTATGGATGCATGGAAAGCTGCCGGAATTGTGGTAATTCCGGTTGTAGCAAGTGTCGCTATGGCAAAGATGATGGAGCGCGCAGGTGCAGATGCCATCGTAGCAGAAGGAATGGAATCCGGCGGACACATCGGTTCCCAGACCACCATGACATTGATTCGGAAGTGACGGGTATGTCTACGGGACATCCGATTCGTGTACTGCGCAATCAGATGACAAGAGAATACCTGAAAAAAGAAAAAGAGGGAGCTTCTTTTGAGGAATTAGAGATGCTGACATTGGGCGCACTCCGTAAAGCAGTTATGGATGGCGATGTGGTAAATGGAAGTGGTATGGCCGGACAGAGTGTCGGACTCGTAAAGAAGGAGCAGACCTGTGCGGAAATCATCGAAGAACTTATGAGTGAAGAGGATGCACTTTTGAAGAGGTAGAAAACATGAAAAAGAAAACAGCATTTATTTTCCCGGGACAGGGCGCACAGTATATTGGCATGGGAAAGGAATTCTACGAACAGATTCCGGCTTGCAAAGCAGTATACGATTTAGCATCGGAAGTAACCGGCTTAGATGTAGCATCCCTTTGCTTTGAGGAGAATGACAAAATAAATATTACAGAGTGTCAGGGCTCTGATGGGGCCAGAGGAAGTGTGTTAAGCTGTAATAACCGCCCGGTAAATAATCCATATCAGAAGAATGATACCTCTTTGGATTATGTGCACATGAATGGCCAGGCGGTCTACAAATTTGCAGTAAAAACCGTACCGGAAGCCATTTCGCAGGCGATAGAGAAAGCGGGAATTAAGACAGATGACGTGAAGTATTTTATCCTACATCAGGCGAACTATCGTATTATCGAAGCAGTTGCCAAAAGATTGGGGCAGCCGATGGAAAAGTTTCCTACAAATCTACAGGAATGTGGAAATATTTCTGCGGCAAGTGTACCGATTTTACTTGATAAAGTCAATAATCATGGTATGATAGGTAAAGGAGACAAAATCGTTCTTGCCGGATTCGGTGCCGGCTTAACGTGGGGAGCAGTGGTGCTCTCATGGTAGTCATTGGTATCCTTTTGACGGGTGTCAATGCATACCGTCTACCGGAAACAGGAGTATATTAGATGACAACAGATGAAACCTTAAATGAATTGCTGGTACGCATATTCAAAGATATTATGGAAATTGAAGGACGCTGTCTGGTGAGCGGGGAATTTAAGGACCTGACTTACAATGATTTCCATGTAATAGAAGCGATTGGGCTGAAGGAGCCTAAAAGTATGAAAACAGTAGCAAACCTGATGGATGTCACCACAGGCACCCTGACAAAGGCAATGGACGGGTTGACGGACAAAGGCTATGTCATCAGGGAACGCAGCAAACAGGATAAACGTGTGGTATGGGTGTATTTAACCGAGAAGGGGAGAGCTGCCTATAAGCATCACGAGGAATTCCACCATGATATGATTGCGCGTGCAAAGGGACAGCTCAATGAACATGAGACGACGGTTCTTATTTATGCACTGGCAAAGCTGATAGACTATTTCCAGACACAATATGGAATTGACGAAGAAAAATAAGGCGGAGGGTACAAATGGCAAGAGGAATTAGCGGAAAGAACAACTGGGCATTATTTTTATTATTATTGGCAGGCATCGTATTAGGTGGATTTATCGGAAACCTGGCAGCAGGCGTATCGGGGCTTAGCTGGTTAGCATATGGACAGAGCTTTGGATTAACAAGTCCGATTGTTCTGGACCTTGGGATTATGGTGCTTACTTTTGGTTTAACAATTAATATTACCATAGCAAGTATCATTGGTGTGCTGTTGGCGATTATTATCTATCGTCTCATATAGTGTGTTGATTTTTTTTATCATATTTTGGCAATGTAATCTTTGATATATTTTTAGAGATTATCTCAGGTTATGGCTAAGATAGAATGAAATTATGGCAGATTTTCCAAGTGTTATTGCGGAGAATCTGCATTTTTTTATATAAAATGATGAAAACTTTATTAATTTAGTCTGATGAAGAAAAAAATGTTGCATATTGATTTTTTTTATACTAAAATAAGTGTAAATTTTTTAGTAAAGACGCGCACAGGCACGCTTTCTATCTTTATAAAAGGAGAATAAAGAAATGGGATACGTTGATGAAGTACTTGCAAAAGTAAAAGAAAAAAATGCATCAGAACCGGAGTTTTTACAGGCGGTAGAAGAAGTTTTAGAGTCTTTAAGACCTGTCATTGATGCGAATGAAGAGCTTTACAGAAAAGAGGCAATCTTAGAGAGAATTACCGAGCCGGACAGACAGATTATGTTCCGTGTACCATGGGTAGACGATAAGGGGCAGGTTCAGGTAAACAGAGGATTCCGTGTACAGTTCAACAATGCAATCGGACCATACAAGGGAGGACTTCGCTTACATCCTTCCGTAAACTTAGGAATTATCAAATTCTTAGGCTTTGAGCAGATTTTCAAAAACTCACTTACCAGCCTTCCAATCGGTGGTGGTAAAGGTGGTTCTGACTTTGATCCAAAGGGAAAATCAGACAGAGAAATCATGGCATTCTGCCAGAGCTTTATGACAGAGCTTTACAAATATATCGGAGCTGATACAGACGTTCCGGCAGGTGATATCGGAACCGGTGCCCGTGAAATCGGATATATGTTTGGCCAGTATAAGAGAATTACCAATCTGTATGAAGGCATGCTGACAGGAAAGGGACTTACCTACGGTGGATCTCTTGCCCGTACAGAAGCAACCGGATATGGATTATTATACTTAACACAGGAATTAATGAAGTGCCACGGACAGTCAATGGAAGGCAAGACCGTATGTGTATCCGGCGCCGGAAACGTAGCAATCTATGCAATCCAGAAGGCACAGCAGATGGGCGCTAAGCCGGTTACCTGTTCTGATTCTACCGGATGGATTTATGATCCGGAAGGAATTGATGTTGCACTTCTTAAGGAAGTAAAAGAAGTAAAACGTGCCCGCTTAACAGAGTACGCAGCAGCAAGACCAAGCGCACAGTATCATGAAAAGAAAAACGGTGAGCATGGCGTATGGTCTATCAAGTGTGATATCGCCCTCCCATGTGCAACCCAGAACGAGCTGAATCTTGAAGATGCTAAGATGCTTGTTGCAAACGGTGTAATGACTGTTTGTGAAGGTGCAAACATGCCTACTACTCTTGATGCAACCAAGTATTTCCAGGAAAACGGTGTATGGTTTGTCGGCGGTAAGGCTGCAAACGCAGGTGGTGTTGCTACATCCGCACTTGAGATGTCACAGAACTCTGAGAGACTTAGCTGGACTTTCGAGGAAGTAGATGCAAAACTTCAGAACATCATGGTTAACATCTACCACAACATTGATGATGCTGCTAAGCGTTACGGAAAAGAAGGCGACTATGTTGCAGGTGCAAACATTGCCGGATTTGAAAAGGTTGTAAATGCTATGTTAGCTCAGGGTGTTTGCTAATTAAGGTTTGGTAGTTAATAGAAAAATCAGCATCAAAGGAAATGAAAAAGGTTGTCCGAAAGGGCAACCTTTTTGTGACATAAACTACCACTTTTGGAAGAAACAAAAAAAGTTGATAAAAATGGAATAAAGTGTATGATGGAAATATAGATTTAGTACAATTTGTAAGGTCATTAAGAAATATTTGCGAAATAGTAAGAGAGGAAAAGACGTATTATGATTTATCTTATTTTTTTTATTGTATGTTTTGGTGCATCTATTGTCGGTGCGATTTGTGGAATCGGCGGAGGAGTTATTATTAAGCCGGTGCTGGATTCTTTTGGAGTGCTTGACGTTACAGCAATCAGTTTTCTTTCTGGTTGTACGGTTCTTTCCATGACGACTTATTCCGTTGTGAAGAATAAAATCAGTGGCGAATCCCATGTTTCTATGAAGACAGGTTTTCCGTTGGCAATTGGTGCGGCAGCTGGAGGATTGATTGGAAAGTGGCTGTTTTCTTATGTGAAGTCATTGAGTAGTAATCCAAATAAAGTAGGAGCAGTACAGGCATTATGCCTTTTGATTGTGACGCTCGGAACACTAATCTATACCATATATAAGGCAAAAATCAAGACTTATCAGGTGGAAAATGCCGTCGTTTGTATTTTAATAGGCATATTTCTTGGAATTATGTCATCGTTCCTTGGAATCGGCGGAGGCCCGATTAATTTAGTAGTGTTGTTTTTCTTTTTTTCTATGTCCACAAAGATTGCAGCTGAGAATTCACTTTACATCATTTTCTTTTCACAGATTGCAAGTTTGATTTCGACGATTGTGACGGGAAGTGTACCGGAATTCCAGATCGGAGTGCTTATCCTTATGGTTGTAGGAGGAATCGCAGGAGGAATTTGCGGACGAGGAATCAATAAGAAAATCGATGAAAAGACCGTCGATAAATTATTTATTGCCTTAATGATTGGAATGATTGCAATCAATATTTATAATATCTACAAATTTATGTAAAACAGGAGAACCTACCTTTGACAGAGTAATGCTCTCCATGAAGATGTTTAGAAAACAACTTCATGGAGAGCTTTCTTTTATGGTAAAATAAAAATTCAACTTAACAGTATTCAGACTATCTTTTACAGGTTATGATTCGTTATACAGAATAGAAAGTGAGAAACGTTTTGAACTTCACCAACGGGAAAGGAGGATTTTGTGGATGCTGATTTCCTTTTAATAAAAAGAATGAAGCAAGGCGATGAAGCCGCATTTGAAGTATTTGTTCGTAAGTATTATGAAGAAATATTGAAATATTGCAGCTTCCATTGCTTTGATAGGACATATGCCGAAGATTTAACACAGGAAACCTTCGTGCGTTTTTTTGCAAAATTATCTGATTACCATTATGTGGGGAAAACCAAAAACTATTTGTATACGATAGCAGGAAATCTTTGCAGGGATTACTACAAGAAGATAAAAGAAGATCCAATGGATGAACAGGAGATAAATGAGGCGCTTGGTTTGGGTAGAAACCATGAAGAGGTTATTTTGGATAAAATGACGGTAGAATGGGCACTAAGGCAACTGCCTGATGAACTGTATGAGGTTGCTGTCCTCTATTATTTTCAAGACTTAAAACTTACAGAGATAGCAGGCGTATTGCAAATAAGTCTGCCTTTAGCAAAATATCGTGTGAGGCGTGCAAAGATGTAATTGCAGAGGATTTGTAACTGTTCAGAACAGGTCGGAGCGGAACCGCGTAGACCGTAAAAAAGTGATTGAGGAGTGAAAAAATCCCATCGTCGAAGACGACTTTTCATGGATTTTTTCATCGTGACTGTGAAGGTACTGAACAGTTACGAGAATTTTAAGGAAGGAGGAGCTATATGAAACTGGAGGAACAAATCAGGAATTGTAAGAAAGAAATGTATGTTGAACCGAAAGAAAAACATATACAGGAAACAATTAAAAAATCAATAGATATGTTTTACGCAGGGGAGCAGGAAAAGCGGTTGAATGATTGGGAATTTCTGTGGGTTCAGCTAGGACTTATCCAAAAAAAATGGTGGCTGTTTCAATTTTTACTCCTATTGCTATTAGGGGTAGCGTTGCCGGAACTACAGGCACTACAGCATATTCAAAGAAGTATGGGAGTGGTAGCTACATTGTTTGTGATTTTTATGATTCCGGAATTGTGGAAAAGCAGAACATGTGGGTTTATGGAAATTGAAGCTACTTCTTATTATTCCTTACGCCGGATATATGCGGCACGGATGATACTGTTTGGTATGGTAGATGTTTTACTCATTACCATTTTTTGCGGAATCTCTTCCATAACAATGAACATAACTCTGTCAGAGCTGTTGGTACAGTTTATTTTTCCTATGGTAGTTACAGCGTGTATTTGTTTTGGAATATTGTGCAGCAAATATCCGTTTGGCGAAACGGCTGCAATCATAATGTGTCTGGCATGGAGTGCGATATGGTTGACTGTTATTTTAAATGACAAAGTATATGCTTTTATTACGTTACCTTTATGGATTACGTTACTTGGAATGGCTCTTATCTTTTTGGCGGTTACTGTTTTTAGGATATTAAATGATTGTAATCATTACTGGGAGGTGAATATAAGTGGAATTGAAACTTACTGATTTGACGAAAAAATTTGGGGATTTTACTGCGGTAGATCATATGAATCTGACGATGACAGAAGGGGTGTATGGTTTGTTGGGAGTAAATGGTGCAGGAAAAACTACCCTGATGAGAATGTTATGTACCTTACTTTTGCCTACGAGTGGAAGCATTACCTGTGATGGCAAAGATATTTTTAAAATGGATGGAGAATATAGAAATTTATTAGGATACCTGCCGCAGGACTTCGGGTTTTATCCGGAGTTCACGGTAAGTGATTATCTCCTTTATATTGCTGCAATAAAGGGCATGCGGCCTGCAGCTGCGAGAAAACGGGTAAGGGAATTGCTGCCTAAAGTAGGGCTTGATAAAGCTGCTAATAAAAAAATGAAAAAATTGTCCGGAGGAATGAAGCGACGGGCAGGAATTGCACAGGCAATGTTAAATGATCCGAAGATTCTGATACTTGATGAGCCAACTGCAGGACTTGATCCAAATGAAAGAATCCGCTTCCGTAATTTAATCAGTGAACTTTCCGAGGAACGTTTAGTGCTCCTGTCGACACACATTGTTTCGGATATTGAGTATATTGCAAATGAAATCTGGTTAATGAAAGATGGAAAACTGGTACAGAACGGAACGGTTGATGAAATTATAAATTCTATGCCGGAAAGTGTCTGGATTTGCACTGTGGAAAAGAAAATGGCAGATGATATGATGAAAAAGCATAAAATTTCTAATCTGAAGTCAGATGCAAAGGGTGCAGAGCTGCGCATTATTTCTGCCAAAAAGCCGCTTCCTAATGCACAACGTGTACCGGCATCACTGGAGGATGTATTTTTGTATTATTTTGGCGGAAAGGCGGATGAGGAAAATGTTGTGGTATGAGGTGAAAAAAGTCTTTTCAAAGACATCAAATAAAGCGGGACTTGTGATATTAGCGGTTATGCTTGCTGTGGTGAGCTATTTTGCAGTAATACAGGTTGGATATGTGGATGAAGATGGAAATACAAAAACCGGAATAAAAGCTGCGAGAACACTTCGTGATGTGAAAAATCAATGGGCAGGATATATTACAGAAGAGGTGCTTGTGGAAGTGCTTGAGCAAAACGCTGCTATCAATGCTTCAGACGAGTATCAGTCTAAGGATGTAACAGAAAATAATAAAGCATACGCAAAAAAGCAGGGACTTTCGGATATAAGGGATATGATTAATCGGGCATTTTGCGGTTTCAGAGAATATGATTATTATAGAGCGGACAGCGTTACAACGGAAGAAGTGAAAGAGTTTTACAACAGACGTACTTTAAATCTGAAAGAGTGGTTAAATTCAGAGGAAGCAAAGGATCAATATACGGATTTGGAAAAGCAATTTTTAGTAGAACGGTATGAAGAACTTGAAACACCTCTTTATTACGAATACGCGGATGGGTGGAGCGCCCTTTTAGAGTATGGTCCATCAATCAGCATGTTACTGGTGTTAGTTACAGGTTTTTTCGTATCCGGTATTTTTTCAAATGAATTTCAGCTAAAAGCAGATTCTATCTTCTTTTCTGCAAAATATGGGAGGGATAAAGCAGTCGCAGCAAAAGTAGGAGCCGGTTATTTCATTATCACGTTTCTATATTGGACAGTGATGCTATTGTATTCTGCAATTGTAATCGGAATTTTGGGGACAGATGGTGCAGAATGTGCGATACAGGCAGGCTTTGGTGGATGGAAAAGTTTTTATCATATTACTTATTTTGAAAATTATCTTCTCATGATGTTTGGAGGATATATAGGAAGCTTATTTATTTTAACATGTTCCATGTTAGTGTCTGCAAAAACGCATTCCACTGTATTGTCAGTAGCAATTCCTTTTATTCTGCTATTTCTGCCGTCCTTTTTAAGCGGTTTTTCTGTACTTTCTGATATATTGGGGATTTTACCGGACCAATTGCTGCAGATGAATATGGTAGTGAAATATTTTAATTTGTATCAGATTGGCAAAAGCGTTGTAGGAGCAGTTCCTGTTGTCATGGTTTTATATTTTGTTTTATCTGTGGCAGCAGTGCCAGTATTATATGGTATTTACAAAAAGTAGGGACGTTCCTTTTGCCTCGATACAAAAGGAACGTCCCCAGTTACTGAATCATCGACAAATAATCAAGGGTTCCGGCAGGTACGCCGGTGCCCTTTTCTAATAGCGCAATAAGACCCTTTAAGGTGTCTGTTGCGTCTTCACGCGTAGAAGGCACAAGCGAGTTGTCCAGCTTAACGGCGAGAACGATTAATGCAATTTCAGCGAGTGCTGCCGGACGTTCAAAATGGATCTCACCACTTGCGATTGCCTGAGAAATAATTTCCGTTAAGGCAGGCTTTAATTCGGAAATGACATAATTTAAGTATTTCTGGTGAAGAAAAGCCAGGTCCTGAACACTGGAAGATGCATTATGGTTTTGCCTTAAAAAGGCAACAGAAGAATTCTGGCATGCCTGAAAAAGCATTGCCATCCGAGTGAAAGGAGAGACATCTGTCTGCTCTGCCAATGCTTTTGCAGTCTGCAGAGGCTGCTCATAGCTACGCTTGATGAGAGCATCTACAATCGCATCCTTTGAAGGATAGTAATAGTAAATACTTCCTTTTCCAATGCCGGCTTTCTCGGCAATTTCACTTACTGAAATATGTTGAATACTTTTTTCTTCCAGTAATTGCTGGAGTGCATCCAGTATTTTTTCTGATTTCCCTGAATCTGGCATAAGCAGAAGCCACCTTTCCTCTGTCGTAAAAGCCAATTCTCTTGTTTGTGAGAATTGTCAAAATTTATGTTCCTATATTGTACCATATCGGCAAATTGCAAACAATAGAGAACAATGATACAAAAAGAATCAATTTTTTGGAAAAATTTTGTAAATATTTTTACACTTTTAATAATTGACCGACGGTCGAACACTGTGTTAGTATTTGCTTAGAACATATCGACCACTAGTCGAAAGATGGAGGGAAAAATGACATACGCAGAGTTTTTTTATGAAATCAAGAACAGATTTATGGGAACAGATATCAGTGATATTCGTGAACACCTTGCATATCAGTTTAATATTGAGGACGAGGAAGCAGGTGGTATTTTCTATGTAGAAGCGAAAGAAGGACAGCTTTTCGTAGAACCATATGAATATCATGACAGAGATGCAATGTTTACTTCCGACCCGGATACGCTTATGAAAATCGCAGAAGGCAAGGTAGATCCGGTAGGGGCTTTTACCACAGGAAAGCTTAGGGTAGAAGGAAATATTGACAAGGCACTTCGCTTAAAAGAAATCATTGAATTAAAAACAAAAGCGTAAAGCATGGAGGCAGTATGGGAATTTTAGGAATCGGGGTTGCAGGTGCAGGAACACTTCTAGCAGCAACAGCGGCGGAAACCGCATACTTTTATGGAAGAACCATGAAGAGACAAAAGGTGAACCTGGAACAAACCATGAAAATGGCAGGAACGGACTGGTCACAATATACGGACATCCTGACAAAGAGAAAAGAATTTATGCTTGCACAGCCTCATGAGGATGTGTACCAGACCGCCTTTGACGGATTAAAGCTTCATGCAGCATATTTTCCGTCAATTAAAGAGAACGAAGGAAAAAAGCGGATTGTTATCTGCTTCCATGGATATACCAGCAGAGGACTGGCGGATTTTACAGGCTTGACTGACTACTACTTTAAGCGCGGATATGCGATGCTGCATCCGGATGCCAGAGCACATGGAGACAGTGAAGGCGAGTACATTGGATTTGGCTGTCTGGACAGAAAGGATGCCCTAAAGTGGATTGACTGGGTGCTGGAAAAATGCGGCCCGGATGTGGAAATCTTCCTTCACGGAATTTCCATGGGTGGAGCAACCGTGCTGATGGCAAGCGGCTTGGAATTGCCACCGCAGGTAAAAGGAATCATATCAGACTGCGGTTTTACTTCTCCGAAGGAAGTCTTTACTCATGTGTTACATAGTATGTATCATCTGCCTGCATTTCCGGTCATTCCGGCAGCAAATGTGGTAAACAAAAAACTTGCAGGCTATGGCATGGATGAGTGCAATGCCAAGCGGGAAGTGGCAAAAGCCAAGGTGCCGATTCTTTTTATCCACGGTTCGAAGGATACCTTTGTTCCGGTTTGCATGTGTCATGAATTATATGAATGTTGTGCGTCACCCAAAAAGATACTAATTGTAGATGGCGCGGCGCACGGCGAGAGCTATTTTAAAAATATGGAAGCATATGAAGCAGCACTAGACGAATTTACAAAAGATTTGTAAAAGAGTAAAGGAGAATTGTATGAAGACAAGAAAAGGTTACAAAACATACCCGTTAACAGCGGCTCAGAAGTTCCATTTCTTCTACATGGAGAACTGCCCGAAAAAGGAAGTGGTGAACGTAGGGACAAGTCTTACCATTGAATATGAACTGGATATTGACGTGCTAAGACAGGCAATCTATAAAGCCTATGAGCGTTGTGAGGGAATGCGCATACGTTTTGTATATGATAAAAAAGAAAAACAGTGGTATCAGTACATAGTCGAAAAAGAGGAACGGGAAATTGAATACGTTGACTTTACCGGAAAGAGCATGGAAGAGGCAGAAGAGATTATGAAGTCCTGGACCCGTGTTCCGTTTGTGAGAGAAGATTCTCCGATGAACCGGCTTGTCATCATTAAGACTCCGGACGGAAATCAGGGCCTTTACCTGCTGGGCGACCACCTGACTCTGGATGCACAGTCTTTGATTTGCTTTATGAAAGATATTATTGAAATCTATTGTAATGCCATGTATGAGGGTGTGGAATATCCGAAAGAGATGCGATCTTATATCGAACAGCTCGAAAAAGACCTGGCATACGAGGCCGGAAGCAAGGCACAGGAAAGAGACCGTGAGTATTTCCGCAAGCTGATTGAACAGTCCGAACCGATTTTTAATGGTATTAGCGGTCCGGGACCACTTGAGGAAGAGCGTAAGAAAAATCCGAATGCCAGAGCAGCGTACTGCTTTTCCGCAAACGTGGATTCTGCACTGGATATCTTCCATTTGGAAGAAGAACCGACTGCCCGTTTGATGAATTTCTGTGAGCAGCAGCACATTTCCTTACAGTGTCTGTTAATTATGGGAATTCGTACCTACCTGCAGAAAATGAACGGAAATGATGATGTGTCCATCAATGTAGCTTATGCAAGAAGAGCGACCTTATCAGAGAAGAAATCCGGCGGAACAAGAATTCATTCTTTCCCATTCCGGACAATCATTTCAGAGGACATGACCTTCCTCGAGGGTATTCATGCAATCCGTGATGCACAGAATGAGACCTTCCGTCATACGAATTTTGACCCGGTAGAATATTTTGCATACAGAGCCAAAACATATCCGGTAGATCCGGGAAAAACTTATGAGCCGATGTCTTTGACCTATCAGCCGATGACATTAAAAGAAAAAGGATTAAGCCAGTTGGGAGATATTAAGTATAAAACCAAGTGGTATCCAAACGGGGCAACCACACAGGCTATGTATTTGACAGTCATGCACAGACCGGAAGACAACGGACTGGATTTTAACTTTGAACATCAGGTTGAGGCAGTTTCAAGAGAAACATTAGAGTACTTCTACTATTACATGTGCAAGATTATGTTCAAGGGAATTGAAAGACCAAACTTAAAAATCGGTGATATTTTAAAACTTATCTAAAAGAAGGGGAGAATGTTATGTTTGATAAATTAGCAGATATTATTGTAAATTATGTTGAAGTAAACAGAGAAGACATTAAGCCGGAATCACGTTTCATGGAAGATTTGGGATTTACGTCCTTTGACTTCATGAGCATGTTAGGTGAGATTGAAGACGAACTTGATGTAGAAATCGTTCAGGAAGAAGCAGCAGATATCCGCACCGTACAGGAAGCAGTTGATTATCTCGAAAAGATTTCAAAGTAGGAAAGGGAGAACAATATGGATGTCTTAAGCAGTACAATTCGTGAACTGTTGGTAAAGTCTGAGGCGGCCTATGGCTCCTGGGATGCCTTCCGGTATAAGGTAAAGCAAAGCGGTGCTGACGGGAAAAAGGAAACCGCCATTGAAACGAAGACTTATAGCGATTTGAAAAATGATTCAGAACGTTTTTCGGCAGTCTTAAAAATGTTTGGAGAAGAAAAAAGTCATATCGCAATTCTCGGAGCAACCTCTTACGCATGGGTTGTGGCATACATGGGAACCGTTAACAGCGGAAGCGTAGCAGTCCCTTTGGATGCACAGTTGCCGGCAGAGGATTTATGTGACTTGTTAAACCGTGCAGAAGTTACAACACTGGTATTTGACGAAAGCAAAGCTCAGGTAGCAGAAGCAGCAAAGACTGCCTGCCCGGGATTAAAACATTTGATTTCTATGAGTGAAGAGGCATCCGTAGAAGGTGCATTATCCTTCTGGGAGCTTTTGAAGGAACAGGAGCCGGGCTACTCTTATGAGCCGCTTCCGGAGGAACTGGCGACCATTATGTTTACTTCCGGAACGACAGGAAAAAGCAAGGGCGTTATGCTTACACACCGGAATCTGGCAGAAAATGCAACCTGCCTTGATATGAGAATTGAACCGGGCACTGTCATTATGTCAGTTCTGCCGATTCATCATGCTTACTGCTTAAGCATGGATATTTTAAAGGCACTTTCTTTAGGAAGCGTCATCTGTATTAATGATTCATTGCTTCGCGTGGCAAAGAACATTAAGCTGTTTGAGCCGAACATGATTTTAATGGTTCCGCTGATGATAGAGACACTTGCCAAAAAGCTGGAGGATGCAGCGTGGATGCCTGCACCGCTTGTAAAAGCAAAGGTTTTTGGAAAACAGTTCCACACTATCTGCAGCGGCGGCGCGTACTTAAATCCTGCATATATAGACATTTTTATGAGATATGGCATTACCATTTTACAGGGCTATGGAATGACGGAATGCGCACCTGTTATCAGTACAAACTTAAGCTGGAACAATAAGGAAGGATCTGTCGGAAAGCTGATGCCAAACTGCGAAGCAAAGACCGTAGACGAGGAACTTTGGGTAAGAGGTTCAAGTGTCATGCAGGGTTACTACCACATGCCGGAGGAGACGAAGGCAACCTTAGAGGACGGCTGGTTAAAAACCGGTGACTTGGGCTATGTGGATGAGGACGGATTTGTCTTCTTGACCGGAAGAAAGAAAAACCTGATTATCACACCAAACGGGGAAAATATCTCTCCGGAGGAAATTGAGAATAAACTGGGAGAAAACCGATTGGTACAGGAGGTTTTGGTCCGTGATAGCGAGGGCGTGATTGAAGCCGAGATTTTCCCGGATTATGAATATGCAGCAAAGAAAAAAATCAAGGACATGCAGAAAGAACTTCAGGAAATCATTGATGCATACAATAAAACAGCACCATTATATAAGCGGATTTTCAAATTAAAAGTCCGTGAAGTGGAGTTTGAGAAAAATACAACGAAAAAAATCAAACGCTTTTAGTGGGCGCAAAGTAGGGACGGTTCTTTTGTCTCGGATATCCGAGAAAAAAGAACCGTCCCTGTTTACTAATGCGAAGCTAACTCTTTTGCTTTTCGATAAACACGGGTCGCATTGATTTGCATTTGTGTCTTACTTATACGTCCTTCTTTTAAGGCAGAAAGAAGACTTTCATAGTCTGCCTTACAACCCGGCATGAGTAAGTCACCACCGGCAGCAGCAATCTCAGAAGCAATTGGCATGCGATGGAAGGAAGTCTTATCTTCTGTCATGGCAAGAATCCAGTCTGTCATAACGATGCCGCGGAAACCGTATTCACAGCGTAAAATGTCCTCGATTAATCCACGGTGCTCAGAGGTATGGACACCATTCAGCAGGTTATAAGAGGTCATAACTGCATGCGGCTGTGATTCCCGGACGCAGATTCCGAAACCACGCAGGTAGATTTCACGCATGGCGCGCTCGCTCACCTGGCTGTTATTGCAATAACGGTTTGTCTCCTGGTTGTTTGCAGCATAGTGTTTAATCGTTGTTCCGCAGCCCGGATGCTTTTGCACACCGCGGGTGATTGCTGCGGCAATTTTACCGGAAACAAGCGGGTCCTCGGAATAATACTCAAAGTTTCGACCACAGCGGATATCGCGATGGATATTAAGTGCCGGTGCAAGCCATAGGTCTACTTTGAACCGTTCCATTTCCGTTCCGACAATATCACCATAGGCTTCTGCCAGTTCGATGTTAAAGCTTTGTGCGATGGCAGTGCCAATCGGAATCGCAGTTGCATATTGATATTCAATGCTTTGCCCTTTCTTCGGCTTGGAAGAACCGCTAAGGAGCGGAAGCAGAAGTTTTAGGATGCCCGGAACAAACGGAAGCATACTTTCCGGAAAGGCATTGCCTCCAATGGCATGTGCACCACTTTCATCCCGATAAAACTCTTTGGCAAGACGTAAGCCCGCAGGACCATCTGCCATCACAATCGACGGAATGCCTTTGCTTTCTAATACACGGGTCGTTTCTCCGGCACCGCCTGCGAGTAGCGAACTGCCGTTTCCGATGACACTTCCGATTCCTTTCGCACTGAAGGAACCGATATTCATATAGGTAAGCTCTTCATCACTAAGGGCTTTGATTTTTTCGTCAATGTCATAGGAAGGGTTAAGGTCAATGGTGGTTGTTTCAAAATCAGCAGCTGATAAAGAGACAATGCGGTCTGAACTCTCGTCTGAAGAACGCCGGTCCGGTACCCAGTCCGTAAAATCAGGTTTCCCAAGACAATTTCTTACTTTTCTGACAACGACATCTGCATCCAGTTTTAAAAGAGCAGCAACTGTTGTATCGCGGCTGTCTTTCCCGAGACGAAGGACATAGTCACCTTTTTCTAACAGATAGGATTCACTTGCTTCATCATAGGATGCCAGATCAGATAAGGAAAATGTGATGGAGACTTCTGCAGATTCGCCCGGCTGCAAAAGCTTTGTTTTTGCCCATCCCGCCAGATTCTGATATGGTTTATCAAGCTTGCCGACAGGTGCAGAAACGAAGGCAAATAGCACGTCTTTTCCGGCATAAGCGCCAGTGTTTGTGCTTTTTGCAGTCAGAGTAATGACATCCTTTTGCGCCAGAACAGACAGTACCTCCTGCTTAAATTCCGTATAGGATAAGCCGAAACCAAACGGATAGAGAGGCTTTTTGCCCACGGCATCAAAGTAGCGGTAACCAACATAAATGCCTTCTTTATAGCGGGTTTCATCCTTGTCCCCAAATTCACCAATCGTGCAATAATCCTGCCATGCAGTCCAGGTGGTGGAAAGCTTTCCGGAAGGATTGACATTTCCTAATAAAATATCAGCCAACACGCTTCCGGTTTCCACGCCCAACTGGGAAAGAAGCAAAATGTTGGAAACGGATTCTAAGCCGGATAAATCTACGACACCGCCAACATTTAAAACTAAAAGGAAGTTTGGATACTGTTCCTGCAATTGTAAAATGGTTCGTTTTTCGGTTTCGGTAAGAAGAACATCACCGCCAATCGGAGTGCGGTCAGCACCTTCGCCGGAAATGCGGGAGAGAACATAAATGGCAGTGTCACCTTCGCCATCTAACGGAAGGTCATATTCCGGTTCCGGCATAATAACGCCCATACATTCCATAAGAGCAATGGTATGTTTTTTCTTGGCAGCCACTTTTACATCACGGACAAACTGTTCCTTTGCCTGCGCAAGCTTAAGGTCATAAGCATCAAGCCAGCGGTTCGTCGTAATGGTAAAACCGGCAGCACGAAGCCCCTCTTCCACGGAAACAAAGTAGCGGGAATTTACTTCGCCGGAGCCGGTTCCGCCCTTTATGGTGTGACGGACGCCATTTCCATATGCGGCGATTTTTCCCGGCTCAGAAAGAGGAAACCGGTCATTACGCTTTAAAAATAACGTACATTCTGCCAAGGAACCTCTTAATAAGTCAATGTGTTGTTTCTCATAATCAAATAGTTGCATGAAAACCCCTCCTATTACTTTTGAACTAATTTTATCGTAAAAAAAGTCCTTCTGCAACCACGGGTTGCGTAAATTCCATGTGGAATTGGTAGTGCGCAACTGCTATAATTGCTATAGTGGCATTGTCGAAACGAGACAGAAAGGTGGAGAAAGTTATGATTATTTCAGAAAAAATAACAATGTTAAGAAAGAAAAACGACTGGTCACAGGAACAGTTAGCAGAACAGCTGTCAGTCAGCCGACAGTCCGTATCAAAATGGGAATCCGGCGCAGCAATCCCGGGAATGGATTTACTGGTAAAAATGAGTGAACTCTTTGGCGTGAGTGTGGATTACCTTGTAAAAGATGAAATGGAAGAAATCGCATTTACGGGCGAGGAAACCATAGAGAGAAATGATGACAGAATCGTAACCTTAGAGGAAGCGAACACTTATATGGATACGGTGCGTGAGGTAGCCTCTAAGATAGCGACCGGAGTGGTACTATGTATTTTATCACCGGTGCTTTTAATCTTTTTGGGCGGTTACTCCGAAACAGCAGGGGCTGTGCTGACCGAAAATATGGCTGGCGGAATTGGGTTGGTTGCGTTGCTTGTGATCATTACAATCGCTGTTGTGACTCTGATTTTGAACGGCTTAAAACTGAGCAAGTATGAATACCTTGAGAAAGATGAAATTTCCTTAATCTATGGAGTAAAGGGAATCGTTGAAAAGAAAAAGAATGAATTTGAGGATGAATTTCATCGTGGCATTGCAATCGGTGTTGCACTGTGTATTTTAAGCGTTATTCCAGTAGCAGCAACGGCAATTGTGACAGAAGAAGATTTCCCTCTGGTTTGTGCAACCTGCCTGATTTTCTTCTTTGTGGCAGCAGGCGTTTATCTGATTATTAAAGTGTCCATGGTATGGGGGAGTTATCAGAAACTTCTTCAGGTAGGCGATTATAGTATCGAACAAAAGCGCGGAAATAAGAAAATAGATGCATTCGCTTCTATTTACTGGTGCGTAATCACAGCCCTTTATCTTGGCTACAGCTTTATCACGATGAACTGGGGTATCAGCTGGATTATCTGGCCGGTTGCTGGTGTATTATTTGGTGCGGTAACAGGTATTATTAAACTGTGTTCGTCCGGAAAATAATTAAGAAAACTTTCATATATTTTATATAGAACCCGACCTATTTATTTGTTAAAATAGAAGAAGAAAAACAACATATTTAGGAGAAGGGAAACAAGAATGAATATTTTATTTTTTCTTACCCCAAAGGAAGAGGTTGCATACATAGAAGAAAGCGACACACTTCGTCAGGTTTTGGAAAAGATGGAGCATCATGGCTATACAGCGCTTCCTCTATTAAGCAAAAAGGGAAAATACATCGGAACGGTTACAGAGGGGGATTTACTGTGGTATTTAAAGGATCGCGATTTTCCGAAACTGCATGAACTGGAAGATCTTCCAATTGGTGTGCTTCACCGTCACAGGGATAATAAAGCTGTCAATGTACATGAGACAATTGAAGGGTTGTTCGACCGGATGATTAATCAAAACTTCGTTCCGGTTGTCGATGATGATAAAATTTTTATCGGAATCGTAACCAGAAAGGATGTCCTATTACATTTTTCTAAGAAGCTTTAGCAGAAAAGGAAGAAACAAATGAAAAAAGAATTGAGAATTAAGTGCCTGGTGTTGGACCATGATGATACCGTGGTAAAGAGTACACCGGAGATTCATTATCCATCCTTCTGCAAAGCACTTTCAAAATTAAGGCCGGAGATGAAGCTTGCCTACGAGCAGTTTATCGAATGGAATTTTACACCGGGATTTTCAGCCATGTGCTATGACATTCTGGGCTTTAACAAAGAGGAGATGGCGTATCAGGAACAGTGCTGGAGAGAAGGCGCTGCGAAAAAGAGTGCGAGCATGTATGAGGGCTTTCCCGAACTGTTAAGGGAGTATGTGGAAAACGGAGGCAGAATCTGCGTGTCTTCCCATTCTGCAAAAGCGCACATTATCAGAGATTACGAGGCCGCAGGAGCACCCATCCCGGAATATATTTTTGACTGGGAATGTGAGCGAAAAAAACCGGACCCGTTTGCGTTGGAAGAGGCGATGCGCATTTATGGTTTGAAACCGGAGGAGCTTCTGATGGTAGACGATTTGAAACCCGGATACGATATGGCAAAGGCAGCAGGCGTCCCGTTTGCCTGTGCCGGCTGGTCCGATAATCAGATACCGATGATTCGGGAATTTATGAAGCAGTACAGTGACTACTATCCGGAACACGTGAGGGATTTGGAAAAACTGCTTTACCAATGATATGTGTACAGTTTTTGACTGTATAAGCATATACATACAAAAGAGAAAGGGGATTTAGTTATGCCATTTATTCCAGCACCGGTAATTATTGCATTAGTAGTAATTATCTTAGCAATCGTTTTCTTAAGCATGGGGTATGTAAAAGCGCCACCGGATATGGCCTACATTATTTCAGGTATTAAGAAAAAATCCAAAATTGTCATCGGAAAAGCAAGTATCCGTATCCCATTCTTTGAACGTCTGGATAAGTTGAACCTTCGTTTGATTCCGATTGATGTAAAGACAAGTAATGCGGTTCCGACAGCAGATTATATTAACATTAACGTAGATGCTACGGTTAACGTTAAAATCAGTAACGAGCCGGAGAAATTGCGCCTTGCAGCAGAAAACTTTTTGAACAAGCCAACGGAGTACATTGCAGGTGTTGCAAGAGAAGTACTGGAAGGTAACGTACGTGAAATCGTAGGTAAGATGAGATTGGAAGAAATGGTTTCCGACCGCCAGAAGTTTGCAACTTTGGTAAAAGAGAATGCGGAACCGGACCTTGCAGCCATGGGCTTAGATATCATCAGCTTTAACGTGCAAAACTTTGTGGACGGCAATCAGGTGATTGAAAACCTCGGTATCGACAATATTGTCAAAATCCAGAAAGCCGCAGCCATTGCGCGCGCAGAAAGTGAAAGAGATATTAAGGTGGCACAGGCATCCGCAGATAAGGAATCCAACGATGCAGCGGTAGCAGCACAGACAGAAATCGCAAAGAAACAGAATGAACTGGCAATTAAGAAATCAGAACTCCAGATGGAGGCTGATACTAAAAAGGCGATGGCGGATGCCGCTTATGAGATTCAGAAAGAGGAACAGCGTAAAACCATCGAAATCACCACTGCAAATGCAGATATTGCAAAACAGGAACGTGAGATTGAATTAAAGCAGAAGGAAGTTGCAGTAAAAGAGCAGGCTCTGAATGCTGAGATTAAGAAACAGGCAGAAGCAGAAAAATATGCCGCACAGCAGAAAGCAGATGCAGCATTATATCAGCGTCAGAGAGAAGCCGAAGCCAAGAAGTTCGAGTATGAAAAAGAGGCAGAGGCGAGAAAGGCACAGGCAGAAGCAGAACGTTTCGCCAGAGAACAGGAAGCAGCCGGTATTCGTGCAGTCGGTGAAGCGGAAGCCGCAGCCATTCAGGCAAAAGGTCTTGCAGAAGCCGAAGCAATGGAAAAGAAGGCAGAAGCTTATGCGAAGTACAATAAGGCAGCCGTTGCAGAAATGATGATTAAGGTATTACCGGATATAGCAGCGAAGGTTGCAGAACCGCTTACCCAGATTGATAAGATTACGATTATCGGTGGTGGTGATGGCGGTAACGGCGTTGACCAAGTTGCAGGAAACGTGCCGGTGGTCATGGCAAAGGTTTTCGAAAGCATGAAAGAAGCAACAGGCATTGACCTTGCAGAAATCATTAATGCAGATTCTTATGATGCCAAGGTAAACCGTAACATCAATGTGTCAGGAATTGACTCAGTGAATCTGGTTGTGAAGGACGAAACAACGGAAAAGTAAATGAATAGATGGAAAACAGAAATAGAAACTCTGCCTGTTTTTTTATAGAAAGAATAAAATATGTCAATATATATGAATAAATTTAATCATTTCATTCCTTCCACACATGTGATAAGATATCATCATTAAATTTGATATATTTTAATGAATGGTAAAGGAATTAGTAGTATGAAGAACGTTGATAAGTATGAAAGACAATATTTTATGCCTCCGGTTTGCGAGTATGACTGGGCGAAAAAGGACCATATCGAAAAGGCACCGATTTGGTGTTCGGTAGATTTACGAGATGGAAATCAGGCATTGATTGAGCCGATGAGCTTAGATGAAAAGCTGGAGTTTTTCCAAATGTTGGTGGATATCGGTTTTAAGGAAATCGAAGTAGGATTTCCGGCAGCATCGGAGACGGAATTTGTATTCATGCGTACCTTGATTGAACGGGATATGATCCCTTCGGACGTGACGGTGCAGGTGCTGACACAGGCGAGAGAGCATATTATCAAGAAGACATTTGAAGCAGTAAAGGGTGCACCGCATGCTGTCATTCATTTGTATAATTCCACATCTGTGGCACAGCGTGAGCAGGTGTTTAAAAAGGATAAGGCACAGATTAAGCAGTTAGCAATTGATGGTGCCAAGCTGTTAAAGCAGTTAGCTGAAGAAACAGATGGAGATTTCTCTTTTGAATACAGTCCGGAAAGCTTCCACGGAACAGAAGTGGAATATGCCGTAGAGGTCTGCAACGCAGTATTGGATGTATGGCAGCCGGATGCAGAGCATAAAGCTATTATCAACATCCCGGCAACAGTAGAGACAGCGATGCCGCATGTGTTTGCAACACAGATTGAATATGTTAGCAAAAATTTGAAATACAGAGATAACGTGGTATTAAGCCTTCATCCACACAACGACAGAGGCTGTGGTGTGTGTGATGCGGAGCTTGGAATTTTGGCAGGTGCGGACCGTATCGAGGGAACTCTTTTTGGAAATGGTGAAAGAACCGGTAATGTAGATATCATTACTATCGCCATGAATATGTTCTCCTACGGCATAGATCCGGAGCTGGATTTTGCTAATATGCCTGCGATTCGTGAGACCTATGAACGCCTGACCAGAATGCATGTATATGAGCGTCAGCCATATGCCGGTGACTTGGTATTTACCGCATTTTCCGGTTCTCATCAGGATGCGATTGCGAAAGGTATGGCATGGCGTGTTGAAAAGAATCTGAAGACCTGGACGGTTCCATATCTGCCGATTGATCCTGTGGATGTGGGCAGAACCTATGATGCGGATGTGATTCGAATCAACAGCCAGTCCGGAAAGGGCGGTATTAACTACATACTGAAGCAGAATTTCTCTATTTCAATTCCGGAGAAGATGAGAGAGGAAGTAGGCTACGCGGTAAAACAGGTTTCAGACGAGGAACACAAGGAACTGTCACCACAGTGGGTATACGAGATTTTCGAAGAGAACTATGTCAATCCAATGCCGTACTTTCAGATTATGGAGTGTCATTTTAAACAGAATGACGGTATTATGGCAGAGGTTACCATTGCAAGCGGCGAAAAGAAGACCGTTGTGGATGCAAATGGTAACGGACGTCTGGATGCAGTAAGCAACACCATTAAACAGTTCTTTGGCATCAGTTATGAACTGTCTACTTACGAAGAACATGCACTTTCACAAGGTTCTTCTTCCAAGGCGATGGCGTATGTGGGCATTACCTGTGATGGCAAAAACTACTGGGGAGCCGGTATGGATGAAGATATTATTAAGGCATCCATTCATGCACTGGTAGTTGCAGTTAATAAACTGCCGCAGATGCAAAAAGATGACAGCCGCAAGGATGACAGACTGGTGTCTATGTTAAACTATATTCAGACAAATTATCATAGCATCACATTAGAGGATATGGCAAAGCAGTTCCATCTTTCTGAGCCTTATATCTCAAAATATATCAAGGATAAATCCGGAAAGACCTTTGGTGAGCATGTCACCAGCATCCGTATGAAGCGGGCAAAAACGTTACTAAAGAATGGAAATATGACCGTTGAAAATATTTCTTACGCCGTAGGATATCAGAACGTGGAGCATTTTAACAGGACCTTTAAAAAGACCTTTGAGATGACACCGATGCAGTATCGGCATAAGAGTAGAGAAGTGTAACTTCTATCATCATGAAAAATACCCCTGTAGGGCGAATTTGCCTAACAGGGGTATCATTTTTGTTATACATGATTTTCTTTCATCAAATCTGCAATGGTAATGCCATCGAAGAACTCGTTGATGAGTTTATAAAAATCGGTCCACATCGGAAGGGTACGGCAGTTTTCTGTCTTATCACAAGGTGTGGCACCGCATTCCAAGCAGGCAACCGGTGCAAGGTCGCCCTCTGTTAATTCCAGAATTTCTCTAACCGTATAGTCTTTCGGTTCGCGAGTTAAGCGGTAGCCGCCACCCTTGCCATGTACACCTTCTACGATTTGATTTTTGGTGAGCACGGGCATGATTTTTTCGATATATTTTAAAGAAATATGCTGACGCTTTGCCACGTCCTTCATTGGAATATAAGTTTCATTCTGATGCTCCGCTAAATCAATCATGACGCGGAGCGCGTACCTTCCTTTTGTAGAAACAATCATTTGGATTCTCCATTTTTCTGATAGTAGTCATCTAGGGCTTTTTTAATGGCTTCTTCTGCCAATACGGAACAGTGAATCTTCTGTGGCGGGAGACCATCAAGAGCTTCCGTTACAGCTTTATTGGTAAGCTGTGCTGCTTCGGAAACAGGTTTGCCTTTTATCATTTCGGTAGCCATGGAACTGGAAGCAATTGCACTGCCACAGCCAAAGGTTTCAAATTTTGCGTCAGTAATGATATCGTTATCAATTTTCAAATAAATCTCCATAATATCACCACATTTTGCATTGCCGACTTTTCCTACACCATCCGCATTTTCAATCACGCCAACGTTACGTGGATTACGGAAGTGATCCATTACTTTTTCACTATATAATGCCATATCATTTCCCTCACTTTATAATAAATTCGCTTTTCCCACTTGTTAATTCGCGCCATACCGGAGACATGTTACGCAAGTAGGTTACAACATCAGTTACTGCCTGTATCATGTAATCCACTTCTTCCTCTGTGACATCTTCAGATAAGGAAAGACGTAAGGACCCATGTGCAATCTCATGTGGACGTCCAATTGCCAATAAGACATGGCTTGGGTCTAAAGAACCGGAGGTACAAGCTGAACCGGAGGAAGCGCAGATGCCTTTGTCATCCAGTAAAAGTAGCAGCGATTCTCCTTCAATTCCCTCAAAGCAAAAATGTACGTTGCTAGGAAGACGCTTGTCCTTATCACCATTAAGGATAGAATGTGGAATTTGTGCCAAGCCATCAATGAGTTTGTTGCGTAACGGGATCAGATGCGCCGCATGCTCGTCAATGGAATGACAGGCTTCTTCTAAGGCTGCTGCCATGCCCATAATAGCCGGGAGGTTCTCTGTGCCCGCACGTTTACCACGTTCCTGTGCGCCACCTTCAATCACATTGGAAAGAAGGATTCCTTTTTTTGAATATAAGACACCAATCCCTTTTGGACCATGGAATTTGTGCGCGGAAAGAGAAAGCATATCAATATTCTGTGCCTTTATGTCAATGTGTAAATGTCCGGCTGCCTGAACTGCATCAGTATGGAAAAGAACTCCATGTGCACGGCAGACAGCGCCGATTTCTGTAATCGGCTGAACGGTTCCGATTTCGTTATTGGCATACATGACAGATACCAGACAGGTATCCGGGCGGATTGCCGCCTCCACCTCTTCCGGTGTAATTAAACCGTTTTCCGGAACATCCAAGAGGGTGATTTCAAATCCCATTTTTCCGAGCTTGTCTAAGGTGTGTAAAACTGCATGATGTTCAAATGCAGTAGAAATGATGTGCTTTTTACCTACACGTTCGCCTAGCTTAGCGGCGGAAATCAGTGCCTGATTATCTGCTTCGCTGCCTCCTGAGGTAAAAGTAATCTCACGTGGTTCACAATTTAATAAAGTAGCAATCCGCATACGGGCATCCGCCAGGGCTTCATTTGCCCGCTGCCCTACAGAGTGAAGGCTGGATGGATTCCCATAAATTTCATCCATGTAGGGAAGCATCGCTTCAATCGCTGCCTTACTCATTTTGGTCGTTGCTGCATTATCTGCATATATATTCATGATAGTAGCTCCTTTTCATTATTACCTACCCAAATAGGGGGCAATTAAGTAATAACACGAATTACCTACCTTGTCAAGGGGTAAAACAAAGGAACTGTTTAATTCGCTTTCTTCTTTCTTCCCAGAAGAACCACCATTGCAATTCCCGCAATCGCAACAAAGATAGAAATAAACTGAGAAGTAGAAAGCACACCCACACTACCGCGTTCCAAATCTCCGCGGAAGAATTCAATGATAAAGCGGCCTATACTATAAAAAATGAGATAAAAGGCACCAATTTTTCCGGGTGTCTTATTGCGCTTAAACAAAGCGCACAATACAAAAAAGTGTATAAAGTCAAAGGCACTGGAAACTAGCTGGGATGGAAATAGTGGCACGTTATTCGGAGCATAGGCGGAATGGGGGAAAGTAATGGAAAACGGACCATCCATTTCCATTCCGTAACAGCATCCTGCAAGAAAACAACCGATGCGCCCAAAGCCCTGCGCGAGGGCAACGGAAGGCACCGCAGCATCCAGATAATTTAGAAACGGAAGCTTTTTAAAGTGGCAGTAAGCCCATGCACCAAGAATTCCGGCAATGATGCCGCCGTAAACCACAAATCCCTCAGTAAGATTTAGCAAGGTTCTCGGATTAGCAATAATCTCGTCCAAGACGGTGATGTAATACATCAATTTTGCCCCGATGATGCCGGAACCGACACCGATAATTAATATATTAAAAACCGGTTCCGGACTTTGACCGGCCTTTTTTGCAAGACGCTCGGTATTGAAATAAGCGGCGAGTATACCGATGGCAATCATTAAGCCGTAGCCATATATAGTAATAGGTCCAATGGTAAAAAGTTCGTTGTGCATAATAAAATCCTTTTCCTTATCATAAATATCTGTTCAATTATAGCATTTTTCTAATTCTTTGCATATTAATTTTTTCTTAAACGTGGTAGTTTCTATTTCTGGCGAAATGTGGTATACTAGCAGATGCGAAACAGTCAAGTGTTGGAAAGGTATGGTAGCAGGATGACAGAACAGGATATCGAAAAGATGGATGAGGATGATTTTGGGATTGAGGAAATCGACCTTTATCAGACATATAAAAAAGCAGTAAAACCCAAGACGGAAATAGAAGAGGATGAACCAATCAATATCTGGAAGGAAATCGGAAGCTTTGTTGGTCCCTTTGTTTTGGCATTCCTTGTCGCCTTTTTCCTAAAGGAATATATTATTATTAATGCAGATATTCCGAGCGGCTCCATGGAAAATACCATTATGACCGGTGACAGACTTATTGGAAATCGTTTGGCATATTTATTTGGCGAGCCGGAACGTGGGGATATTATTATTTTTAAGTATCCGGATGATGAAACCCAGTTGTTTGTCAAACGTATCATCGGTATGCCGGGGGAGACTGTGACAATTGAGGATGCAAAAGTCTATATTGGGACAGACGAAACAAAGACGTTGCTTGAGGAACCATATCTGAAGGAAGAATGGGTGGTCGGAACAGGACCTTATACATTTGAGATTCCGGATGGAAGTTATCTTGTTATGGGTGATAACCGTAATGATTCAAAAGATGCAAGGTACTGGGTTAATACATATGTAGACGCTGACAAGATAAAAGGTAAGGCAATTTTCATTTATTGGCCTTTTGCAGATTTTGGAGCAGTAAAATAATAGAAGGCCGGAGGCAGAATACGTGGTTACATTATTAGCAAAGCTGTTTGTTCGAGAAACAGAAGATAAAAACAAAATGAGGCAGGCATATGGCATGCTTTGCAGCATTCTCGGTATTATGCTTAATGTGGCATTATTTACTGGAAAATTAATTGCAGGACAAATCAGTAATTCCATTGCGATTACGGCAGATGCTGTTAATAACCTGTCCGATGCAGGTTCGTCTATCATTACACTGATTGGATTCAAACTGGCGGGACAAAAACCGGATACGGAGCATCCGTTTGGCCATGGCAGAATGGAGTATGTATCAGGTCTTGTTGTGTCAGCAGCCATTTTATTGATGGGATATGAGCTTGCGAAGGATTCGCTGGATAAGATTCTTCATCCGCAGGAGACGTCATTTTCAATCCTTGTGGTATTGATTCTCGTGGCATCGATTTGTGTCAAGTTATATATGTTCCTCTATAATAGTTCCGTAGCAAAGAAAATTGATTCACCGACGATGCTGGCGACGGCAAAGGATAGTCTAAGTGACTGTATCTCCACAGTAGTGGTTTTCCTATCAGCAGTTGTAGGACACTACTCCGGTTTACATATCGATGGTTATTGTGGACTGTTGGTGGCAATCTTGATTTTTTATGCAGGAATTACGGCGGCAAGAGATACCTTAAATCCTTTGCTTGGTCAAAAGGCTTCAGAGGAATTCGAAAAAGAAATAGAAGACCTGGTAATGGCACATGAGGAAATCTGTGGCATCCATGATTTGTATGTACATGACTATGGACCGGGCAGACAGATTATCTCATTACATGCGGAAGTACCTGCAGATTCGGATATTATGGCAATCCACGATGTGATAGACAATGTAGAAAAGGAACTTCGCGAAAAACTGGGCTGTGATGCAACGATTCATATGGACCCTATTGTTACGAATGATGCACATGTATCTGAAACAAAGGCAACAGTATATGAGATAGTGAGATCCATTGATGAACGACTTAATCTGCATGATTTTCGAATGGTAGACGGACCGAGCCATACAAATTTGATTTTCGATGTGGTTGCACCGTTTGATTTCCGCTTGAATGATGAAGAACTGGTAAAAGAGATATTTGAGCAAGTACAAAAAAAGATGGGAAATACCTTCTTTACAGTGGTAAAAGTAGACAAGAAATAAAATAAGGGACAGTTCTTCTGTCTTGTTTTTCAAGACAGAAGAACCGTCCCTTAAATTTCGGGCACAAACTTTGGCGCCGGTGCGTGATAGATAAATTCGTCCGGACTTTCCCGAAGAATAATGCCCTTTGAACCAAGGGTTTTTACCGTAATGGTATCACCGTCTGCCACGTTTCCAACAGAAGTAGTAATCATTGAAGGTGTGACAAAGGTGGTAGCTACTTTCTCACCGTTTACAAAGATTTTTGTATTTCTGGTAAAGTTTGTTCCATAAACAATGATGCGGTTTTCTGATGCGCTGTAGTGAACGGAGGATATTGTGATATCTTCGACGTCCATAACCAAATCAGATGCGGGATATGGATTTTCACCATCGTAAGCATAACGTCTGCCATATAACAAGTCATATTGTAATTGCTCCAATCCTATCAGATAAGTGAATTTGTCGGCATGTGTCTGACTGTATTTAAAAATCGTTCCCTCGTGAATGCCAACCTGGTCTGTAATCTGCGAAAGAAGCTGATAAGAAGTCAACTGTGCATCTTCTTTTCCCAAACCCATATTGTTCCAGGTGATGTATTTTGTCTTAAAAATATCTCCGGACTTCATGTCAAAATTAGTAAGTCCCATCGTTGGCAGATGGTCACCAAACATAACGATAATGGTATCTTCGCCACGTTCTTCAACAGCTGCAATCAAATCGGCGATAAACTGGTCTACCTGGTGTAGCATGTTTACATAGTATTCCCACTGATTGTTTGTAGCCGTATCTTTTCCGGTATTTACGATAATAGCCGGATTTTCAATGACCTTTTCGGTTGGGTAGTCACCGTGTGCGCCTACTGTAATCGTGTATACGAAATCAGCTTGATCTTTTGTGGCATCCATTGCCTTTATTGTTTCCTCTACCAGAATACTGTCTGTTGCCCAGCTTCCGGTCGGAGTGAACTCGGTAATATTCATTAGTTCCTTGCTTGTAAAAGTGTCAAAGCCCATCATGGAAAATGCATTGTTTCTGCTATAGAACGTTGCAGTATTATTGTGCACCACATGTGTCCCATAACCAATACGGGATAAAACGGAAGCGATACTTTCACAATCGGTTTGTTTTAAAATGGTTTTGTATGGGTATTCCCCTACACCAAAATACTGCATGCTCATACCGGTTAATACTTCAAACTCCGTATTAGCGGTTCCGGCACCAATTACCGGTACGGTCAAATAACCGCTGGAAAAATTTTGCTCCAGATAATGGAAGGTAGGAACCGGGTCTTCTGACATCTCAAGAAAATTCACTTCATAAGGATCACAGAAGGATTCCAACAGGACACAGATGATATTTGGTGCGTTTTCAGCAGTAACGGTGGTAGGTACGGAAGCTTGATTTGTTTCTTCCAAAATTGCAGTAATCGTATTCTCTGAATACTGATTCGGCTTACTCATGCCACGGTCAACAACACTGGTAGAAAAGCCATAAACAAAACCATAGTCGGCATATCCCTGTGCAATATTGGAAAAATAGGTTGCCAGCACGTTGGAATTCTGTGCGGCATGTGTTGTAACCGGAAGACCAATTAATGCTAAACAGGAAATCAGTACAGGTGCCATGATAGCGTGGCGCTTCCCTTGGAAACGAGGTCCTTTAATAAAGAAAAAAACCAGGGAAATTAGAAAACTAACAACCACAATGACCACGACAGCAGCCTCTTCTTTTGTAAAATACGTAGTGTTCTGCATAGCAAACAGGTCCGGAATCAGTTTTAAATCTGTGTAACTAAACGGTGTAACACGATTAGCAAGCAGACAACCATTGATGGTTCCAAGAAACAACCAGATGGCACTGATTAGTACTCTCATCTGAGCTCTGCATTTGAATAGATATACCAGAGACAGCGTTACAAAAATAATAAAGGCATTATATAAGAATGCAAGAGTGTGTCCGAACAGAAAAGCGAAAGCGGACATAATGCTGTGTCTGGAAATTGTTTCTATCATAAATGTAAGTATACAGGCTAAGAGAAAGTGAAAAATAATAGAATAACGATTAAATACAGTTACTAATTTTTCTTTCATGTAAATCACCTCAAAATTTAATACTTAGAGAATATATATCGAAATCGCACAAAAATCAATCGGAAAGATGAATGAAAAAGAGGAGGATTTTGGCAATTTTGTATAAAAACTAGCTAAGAAACGTCCCTTATTGCACCTCCCACAAAAAGCGATTATAATAGTAAAAGAAATTGTAAAGACCATATGAGGGATGAGAACGATGAATTTATTAGACATTATTGGACCGGTGATGGTAGGACCATCCAGCTCCCATACAGCCGGAGCAGTAAAAATAGGACAGGTAGCACGAAAGTTGATTGCAGAGAAGGTAATGCGTGCGGATATTTTCCTGCATGGCTCCTTTTTAGCAACGGGAAAAGGACATGGAACGGATAAGGCACTTGTGGCAGGACTGCTAGGGATGGCGGTGGATGATCCACATATTCCGTACAGCTTTGAAATTGCAAAAAAGGAAGGACTGGAATTCCATATTTCCGGCATTGATTTAGGGGATGTCCATCCGAATAGCGTGAAACTGAATCTGACCGGTATTTCCGGGAAAAAGATAGAGGTAATAGCGGCATCTGTCGGCGGAGGACAGATAGAAATTTGTGAAATCGATGGGTTGTCGGCAAGCTTTGGCGGGGATTATCCGACGCTGATTGTTAATCACTTGGATGTGCCCGGACGTGTAACGGCAGTTACCAGTATGTTGTCGAAAAAGGGCGTCAATATTGCAGGTATGAAGCTGTATCGCACCGTGCGTGGCGGAGAAGCGGTCATGGTGGTAGAATGTGACCAGGAAGTGCCAATGGAAGCAGTTGCATGGTTAGAAGGATTAGAGGGTATTTTAAAAGTAACCTATTTAAGTTTGAAATAATGGAGAAAGAAGAAACATATGTATAAATCGTTAGCGGAAATATGTGAAACAGAAAAAAGAACAGGCCTTCCATTCTGGAAAATTGTGCAGGAGGATGACTGCACAGAGCGTGGGGTGGCAGATAGGGACTCCTTTGAGCAGATGCGTGCTATGTATCATGCCATGCAGGATGCAGACGAGCAGTATGACGGAAGCCAGATATCAGCCAGCGGACTCGTAGGTACAGAGGGAAAAAAGATGCAGCAAGCCAGAGAGGCCGGAACGACAATTTGTGGGAATCTTG
Source organism: uncultured Roseburia sp. (assembly GCA_945787015.1). Taxonomy (GTDB): domain Bacteria; phylum Bacillota; class Clostridia; order Lachnospirales; family Lachnospiraceae; genus Roseburia. Next base: position 84,442 of record CALZGM010000007.1, on the reverse strand, counting down.
TGGCAAAGGTGATGGAAAAAGCATTAAAAACAGGCGAATCCAATGCCTGTATGAAACGAATTGTAGCTGCACCGACAGCCGGTTCCTGTGGTGTAGTACCGGCGGTGTTTTTAACTGTGCAGGAGGAGAAACATTTTTCAGAAGATAAAATGGTAGAGGCACTTTATGTGGCAGCAGGTATTGGTGGTGTGATTGCAAGCCGCGCCTTTCTTTCCGGCGCAGCAGGCGGTTGCCAGGCAGAAATTGGTTCGGCTTCAGCAATGGCAGCAGGCGGGCTTGCCTACTTGATGGGTGGCAATGCAAAAGAAATTGCAAATGCTTCTGCATTAGCTCTTAAAAATTTACTTGGACTAGCCTGTGACCCGGTAGCCGGTCTCGTAGAAGTACCGTGCGTTAAGAGAAATGTAATCGGTGCGGTCAATGCACTGACCGCAGCAGATATGACGATGGCGGGGATTTTTAGCAAAATTCCGCCGGATGAGGTAATTGATGCGATGAGAAGCGTTGGTCGTAGTATGAATGAAGATATTCGCGAGACAGGAAAGGGCGGATTGGCCGGTACGCCGACCGGTGCAGAAATCAGAGAAAAAATGGCACATATTTAGACCTTTACACCCGCACTCTGTTGTGGTAGAGTGGAGAAATGGAGGTAAAGGATATGAAGATTAATTTTAATTTGGAAACGCCGGGAGTAGTGGCGCGCGCCCGTGAAAGTAAAAAGGGCTGGAACTGGTTTGTAGAACTACTCGTATTTGTAGCAGTATTTATTGTTGCAACCATCGCACAGGTGCTTGTGATGATGCCGATTGAACTGACGGTCATGTTTACCGACAAAGGATATATGGAGGCTGCTGCATCAGGCGACATGAATCGGATTATGGAAGAATCCATGCGCTTGGCAAGCAGCGATGCATTGGTCATCGGCTCTCTTTTTTCAACAATTGGAATGATTCTGATTACCATGCTGTTTTGTAAACTGATTCAGAAACGGAAGATGAACAGCCTTGGCTTTGTAAAAAAGGATATGTTCAAGGAATATGGAATTGGTTTGGTAGTTGGTTTTGGCATTTTTACCATTGCTGTACTAATCAGTATGCTGACCGGTGGATTAAAGCTTAACGGTTTCTCATCCACATTTGCACTGGGAACCTTCCTCTTATTCGGGCTTGGTTTTATGGTTCAGGGTATGGCAGAAGAAGTGCTATGCCGTAGCTACTTCATGGTATCCATCGGCAGACGTTATCCAATCTGGGTGGCAGTTGTTTTAAATGCACTGTTCTTTGCGGCATTGCATTTGGGAAATAGCGGCATCAGCGTATTGGCACTTATCAACCTGACATTGTTTGGCATTTTTGAATCCGTTTATTTTGTAAAGCGGGGAAGTATCTGGGGAGCCGCTGCTGCTCACTCTATCTGGAATTTTGTCCAGGGTAATTTTTTCGGAATCAAGGTAAGCGGTATGAACACTTCCTGCAGCGTACTGGAAAGTGTGTCAGTTGAGGGAAAAGATTTTTTAAATGGTGGTGCATTTGGACTGGAAGGCAGCATTGCAGTGACCATCGTGCTTGTAGCGGGTATTTTATTCCTGCTAACTATGCAGGCGAAGGATGTGGCACCGGAGGTTGTGGAAGTTTCAGAGGAATTCGGGACACCGGTTGCAGAAGCAGTAGAGGAAAGTGTTTCAGAAGAAAAAGTTTCAGAAGAAAACGTTTCTAAAGAAACAGTATAATTACATAATTGATAAAGAAAAGAAATCCGCTAGTCGGGTTTCTTTTTTTAGGTGCGCCTAGCGGCGCATGTTTGTGTCCGGCACAGACTTTACCTGCGCACTTTGTAAAAAATGAGATGCCTTATACCTGCGCACTCCATGCAATATAGGGTGTTTTATACTTGCGTATTTTGTAAAAAGCGTGCTATTCTGAGAAAAGTAGAGGGCTATGTGCAGAACACTATGTGCCTGGAATGAGAGGAAAGCGAGAATGGCAGAACAGAATAAGAAAACAAATGCCTGCCCGTATGCAAAAAAATGTGGCGGCTGTGAGTATCAGGGTAAGCCTTATGAAGAACAGCTAAAAGAGAAACAGGACTATGTAAGAAAGATATTGCAGGGAATCTGCGAAGTACGCCCGATTATCGGAATGGAAAATCCATACCATTATCGGAATAAGGTGCATGCGGTGTTTGACATTGTGAAAGGCGGAAAACATACGACACAAAGAGGGGTGAAAAGCAAAATCAGCGGCGCAGCACCGGGAACGATTATTTCCGGAGTCTATAAGGCCGGTACGCATGACGTGGTAAATATAGATGACTGCATGATTGAAGACGAAAAAGCAGATGCAATTATCCGTGATATCCGCGGTTTACTCCGCTCCTTTAAGATAAAGACCTATGATGAGGATACCGGCTATGGTTTACTGCGGCATGTGCTGATTCGCAAGGGACATTACAGCGGAGAAATTATGGTAGTATTAGTGCTGGGTTCCCCGATTCTGCCATCAAAAAACAATTTTGTGAAAGCTTTGCGGAAGCTTCACCCTGAGATTACGACTGTGGTAATCAATGTGAATGATAAGCGGACAAGCATGGTGCTTGGCGAAAAGGAAACAACGATTTACGGAAAAGGATTCATTGAAGACACTTTGTGTGGCAAGGTGTTTCGCATTTCACCAAAGTCTTTTTACCAGATTAATACCGTTCAGACAGAAGTGCTTTATGGGAAGGCGATTGAAGCAGCAGGTCTGACCGGAAAAGAGACGGTAATTGATGCATACTGCGGTATTGGAACGATTGGGATGATTGCATCCGATAAGGCAAAAGAGGTCATCAGCGTTGAACTGAATAAGGATGCAGTGCGAGATGCAATTGCTAACGCAAAACGCAACCAAATTAAGAATGTACAGTTTTACAATGCAGATGCGGGAGAATTTATGGTAGAGCTTGCAGAGCAGAAAAAGAAGGTAGATGTCGTATTTATGGACCCGCCTCGTGCCGGAAGTGATGAAGCATTTTTAGCTTCTGTTGTGAAACTTGCGCCGAAGAAGGTGGTTTATGTGTCCTGCAATCCGGAAACGTTAGCAAGAGATTTGAAGTATTTAAAGAAGCATGGGTATGAGGCCGGGGCTTGCCAGCCTGTAGATATGTTTCCTTTTACAAAACACGTTGAGTCAGTGGTTCTGATGCAGTATTGTGGAAAAGAGAAGAAATAGACGGGTTCAACCACAAGATGTTGTGGTTTGAGGGCAAAAATTGGAGCGAAAATCGACCAGTTTTTGCCCGATTTTTTTGCCCATTTTTATAGATGCAGTGGGGTAAAAACGAGGTGTTGGAGTGATTTGAGAAAAAAGAGAGGAGGAAACAAAAGTAAATTGCAGATGAATATGTGAGGCGGTACTTATTTTAGAAATGAAATAGGTACCGCCATTTTTATTGTCAAAAGAACAGGAGGAAGAAAAATGTCGGGATTATTTTGTAGCAGCCCGCAGCTCTGCATGCTGGAGAGACAAATGCAGCAGCCACCGGGGTATCGTCTGAGAGGACAGGGAATCTGTATCATGAATGCAGAAGAATGGAAAAGCCGGGGGAATTATACCGAGCTTGTGGATTGTGTGATCAGCAGTATGCAAATGGAACATCTGAAAAAGAGGATAAGTGAAATTTTTGAAAAAGCGGATAAGGAAATGATTTTCGGAAGTATGAAACATCGAAAAGATTTCTATTTCCTACTGACAGGCAGAAGAGGGAAAAACCTATGCATGTATCCGAATTATGCGGCTGCAGTTTTCTTATTGTCTGCGGATGAGGAACTCTGGGATAAGGTGCATCGGCAGGTGCTGGATACAGGAATATACTTTGACCGTATCCGGTTCGGAGGGGTTACGCTGGAACAGTATATCCTTTTTCATGCGGCAAAGGATGTCTATAACGGAACGAAGCATATCCGTTTATCAGAATTGACAGACCGGGAACTGATACCGGATGAGGTGCTTCGCTTAATCGTGAATGCTTTCGTGATTGAAAAGTGCGGTGTGGATATTACCAGGCAGGAGGTGTGGAATGAAAATTAGGATAACGAATGGGATGAACCGCCGTGACGTGGAATTACCAATGAGTGATTCGGAACTGACCCTTCATATGAAACAGATCGGTGTAGATGAGAGCATTCCGAAATGTAAGCTGCTTGAAGTATGGGAGAAGGGAAATCCGCTTGCACCATTTATCGGCCAGACTGTAAACATGGATGAACTGAATTTCCTTGCGAAACGGATGGAAAGCCTTACCGACTATGAACGAAATGTAATGGACGCCTATGTAACGGAACGTGGTGTAGAGGAAATCAAAGATCTGATTAATCTCACGTTCAGCTTAAAAGGCCTTTCCCTTATCACGGATTTTTCGGATGGAGAACAGGTTGGAAAGCGACTTTATCTGGATGAATTTTTGGGAATGTCTGAGGAAGAAAGCAGACAGATCAATTTTACCGAGTTCGCAGAGAAAACCTTTTCAGAACAGTCCTGTAAAATTCTGCCTTATGGTGTGTGGGTGGAACATGGTTTTGAAATGCAGGAGGTTTACAACGGCAGGACTTTTCCGCTTTATTGTTATGACTCAGATAAGGTAGCAGCGCTGGAAATTCAGAATCAGAGAGGGGATACGGAATATCTGTATCTGCCCACAGATATCTGCTCTGTCAATAAGATGAAAGCTAGATTGCAGGTTCAGGATTTCTGGGAGTGCAAAGTGAAAGGAGTCCATAACTTTCATATCCCTGACAGCATCCTGCCGAGGCCGGAGGATATCAAGTGTATTGAAGACCTGACTTTTTTTAATGAACTGTGCCAGAATATTTGTCGCTTCGATGAACAAAAAATGAAACAGCTTTCCATGGCTGTAGAGTTTGTGGGTATAAAAGATTTTACGGACATGACATATATCGCCAGAACTCTTTCTGAGTTTGAAATTCATCCGGGAATTCATTCGGATGAGGAGTATGGGAAATATCTTGTTTCGGATGAAGGACTGTTTGATGTGGATGACCTTCTGCTTCCGCATATCGATTATGCAGGTCTTGCCCGTGATAAGAGACAGGGAACGCTGACAGACAGTGGATATGTTTCTGAAGGGTTTGTGGGAGCAAACAGAGATATTCATGAGTACATGGAATACGAAGGCGAGTTTGCTGATCCACTGGAGATTGATGAGGACTGCTTTCAGACATTCCGTTTATTCAGTCCACTGACCGGACAGTTATATGTGGATGGAGAGGACGCAGGAAATCTTTACCGGAGTGACCTGACGCCTTATGAAGAGGAGATTATGGAGGCCATCAGAAACGAAGAATGTATTGGCGAGGAAGCAAGAGGACTCATGCATTACTTTGACGAAAGCAGGGAGGTAGCCGGAAAGGTTCTAAGGGCAACCCCTGCTGTACAAGTGCTGAATGGCGAACTCTATGGTGTTCTGGAATGCAAAATCAGCGAACCGATGACAGAGGAAGATATCAAAGTACTGAAAGATTATTGGACCGGACAGATGAGTGATGGATGGGGAGAAGGCTTTGAACAGCATCCTATTAAGATTGATGAAGGGGAATTATATGTTAGCTTCTGGAACAGTGAAAGTTTTTGGAGTGTTATGACTGCTGAAGAACTGGCCGTGGTGCAGGAGCAAGGCATGCAGATGTCTTTTTGAAATGTGGAAAAGTTCTGCTAGATATCTGAAGAAGTCTGTAGTAATGTGTGCCCTAAGAAAAGGAGGGAGGATAAAAATTGAACAGCATCATCAGTTGGGTAGGCGGTAAGAAAGCACTCCGTGATCTGATTTACCTGCGCATGCCCACAGAATATGACCGGTACATAGAAGTATTCGGTGGAGGCGGCTGGGTTCTATTCGGAAAGCCGCCGGATAAATGCATGGAGGTTTACAATGATTTCAATTCGAATCTTGCAAACCTCTTTTATTGTGTCAAGGAAAGACCGATGGCACTTTTAAAAGAACTGGCTTTCCTTCCCTTGAATTCAAGGGATGAATTTGTAACCCTGCGGAAATTTCTGACGATGGAAGAATTCAAGAGTGAGCATCTCTCTGAGGAACTGGAGATTGCCACACACTTTTTGAAAGAGCCGGAGGCAGAAGAAATCAGGCAAATTCTGATGGAGAGAGCAAAGGTTGGAGATGTGCAGAGGGCTGCGGCTTTTTATAAGATCATCCGATACAGCTACGGAAGCGGATGTACTTCCTATGGCTGCCAGCCCTTTGACATCCGAAAGACCTTTACCATCATATGGGAGGCGAACCGAAGACTGAAAGATACAGTCATAGAAAATAAAGATTTTGAGGCACTCATCCGTCAGTACGACAGACCGAATGCCTTTTTTTATTGCGATCCACCGTATTTTGAAACGGAAGGACACTATGAGGTGGTGTTTAGGAAAGAGGATCATGTGAGGCTTCGGGATACCCTTGCAGGCATTCAAGGAAAATTTATGGTGTCCTATAACGACTGTGAATATATCAGAGAACTGTATCAGGACTTTCAGATTGAATCGGTAAAGCGGATCAACAACCTTGCACAGAGGTATGACAATGGCTGTGAGTATCCGGAGGTGCTGATCGCCAACTATGACATGAATGAAAGACGCAACAGTCTGCCGGTGCAGATGAGCCTGTTTGAACTGTACGGGGAATCAAAAGGCTCTCTCTGGCGGGGAAGGGAAGCCCCGACAGGATTACAGGATACGGCAGCAAATTCGGACGAGAGTCCGGAGGAAAGAGAGGAGGAAGGACATGCTTCAGTTAGTGGAGATGGAAGGAAAGTTGAATGAGAAAGGGTGCATCGAAATTCCTGCGGTGATGTTAGAGCAGACAGGCATCCGGACCGGGGAAGCGGTCAAGCTGATTTATATGGCAGAGGAAGAAGAACTTAAGAATGAATCAAAGGAGTTTCTGCTCGTAAGGGCAGAACAGGATGCATCAGAGGAACTGATGAAGGAACAGAACATTGTATTCCAGATTCCGCAGGAACTCTTACAGGATGCAGGGATACCTATGGATGCAGACCTTGATATTGTGTGTCAGGAACAAAAGATTATCATCCTGCCTGCCCAGATGGCAGACGAAACTCCGATTCCGGAAGAACTGCTTATGATCTGCAAGGAGTTTGGGGTTTCAGAGGATAAGGTAAAGATTATATTGCGAGCGACAGAGGAGGAAACAGATGAAAAAGCCGGTGTATAAGCTTCTGGATGAGAAGGGCCGGGTTCTGATTCCCAAAGAACTCCGCCAGAAAGCGGAAATGGAATATGGTGATATCTTAAAGCTGTCCGTATGTGGTGGAAAACTTTCCATAGTCAAAGTGGATATCGTGGAAATTGGAAGCCAGGACCCGGAAGCAGTGGAAGCCTATGTGAATGCTGCAGTAAAGACCATGAGCCATGAGAAGCAGGTGGCTCTGGCGGCAAGAATCCTGAAACTTGCACAGGAGGAAGGGGAAGAGGTTGTTAGAAAGTAAGTACAAGGCTTTTGAAATCAGAGACGATAAGGTCAGCCAGATGCTGGTGGATGGAAACCTGCTCTCCATTGCTGACTTTATCCGAAACTGTCATGAAGGAAGCATTATCACCATCCATACGCTTGACGGTGAGCCTTTCCTGCTTGGGCTTTCCAAACTTTTTTTATACTGCGAGGACAGGATGCTTTTGGACCAGCAGTTGATTCCGTATCTTCGCAGCATAAGCGGGGAGAGTGGATGAGACAGATTTTTATTCAGAATGGAGTCCTTTTCTACTATGGAAATCCGGCAGGATATCTGCATGGTGGAACCGTGATACTGGACTCGCTCTTTCAGAAAGAGGAATTGATCCGCTTCATCAGAGAAAAAGAGCAGGCAGAAGTGGAAATCAGGGAAGGGGTATATGACCGTTTGTCAGAAGGAGGAGAAATTGAAGAAAGAGAAGCTCCGAAAGAAGGCAGAACGGTAAAGATTTACCAGTTGGGACAGGAGAGTCCGATTATGATGCGGTTTGTCAGTCTGGCAGAGAGAAGGAAAAGAGGATATGCACAGCCGCAGAGAGAGGAATATGTCCTTGTCTATGAAGGAGAGATTGAAAAATTTGATTTGGAAGCTGTCTGGGATAAATTTGGAAGAAAAGTTCCGGCAGATTTCAAAGGTCATGCATTATCCATATCAGATGTGATTGAATTTGCGGATGGAGATACCAGCCGCTATTTTTATGTGGAACCGGCAGGCTATGAAGAAATTGAATTTTTCAAGGGAAACAATCAGCCATAAGGCAGAAAGGAGAAACATGGCAACAGGAAAAAGTACAAGAAACACACAGAGCAGGGCAGAGAATACGGCACAGGAAATGGGAGGAACCAATGCACTGCCGCTTCAGTTTGATGTCCGCATTCATTCCATTAAGCCGAATGACTCTATCAAGGGTACCGCATCCGTGAACATTAACGGGGCATTTGCAATCCGCGGAGTGAAGATTATTGATGGGACAAATGGTTTATTTGTTTCCATGCCGAGCTATAAGGTCGGAAGCGAGTATAAGGATATCTGTTTCCCAATCACGGCAGAATGCAGACAGAAGCTTCATGAGGCAGTGATTGGTGCCTATGAACAGGCGGTTGCACAGGGTCAGAATACGGTGGCAAAACACCATGAAATGCAGCAGGCCCCGGAGGGACAGGCTATGGAAATGTCAGGAATGTAAGGAAAACCATAATCAACTAAAACATAATGGAGGAAAAAAGAAATGAGAAAAATGATGCAGAAAGTAACGGGTAACGTAAAGAAAACAGCAAGAAAGGCTGTCATGCTGATGAAGGACACAAGAGGAGAGAACTATGTGGATACCGCAGTCAAGATTCTGATTGCCGTAGTGCTTGGTGCGCTCCTGCTTGCCGGCCTTTATGCACTGTTTGGGGATGTGGTAATGCCTACCCTTACCCGGAGAATTCAGGAAATGTTCAACTACGCAGGTTAATAGGAGGAAACGAAGATGCCCAGAACAACAAATCAGAATAGAACACAGGAAACCGAAACGGAAAGCAGCATGGAGCAGTTAAAGATGGAGGCGCTTATCAAGGAACAGAATCCGGAAAGGGGAGTCCTTGCAACTGCGGATGTGAAGATTGGAGATATCATGACCATCCGTAACGTGAAGATTAAGGAAGATGACTACGGGCTGACGGTTACCATGCCCCGCACCAAGATGCCCCATACGGATGAGTATAAAGACTCTGTCTTTTTTACTGACAAGAGTCTGAAGGAACAGTTTGACCAGATCGTACAAAAAGCCTATCAGGACAGCATTCTCTCTCAGGTGCTTGATGTGGATGAGCCGGAGGAAGGAATGGAACAGGAAGACGCCCCCGGCATGAGCATGGGAATGTAGTTCTGATGTGGATGGTCAGAACGATTTTATTTTTTCTTGCTCTGTCTTTGGCGGCAGTTTCTGATGTGAGGAAACGGATCATACCGGACTGGATACCCTGCCTTGTGGCAGCCGTAAGTCTGATCCCGCCGGGAAAGCCAAGTATATTAGGACTTCTTGCATGCCTGCCGCTTTTGATAGCAGGGATTACGACAGGAGGTATTGGCGGAGGGGATGTGAAGCTGACTGCAGCCTGCGGCGTAGTACTTGGACTCCGTGCCGCCTTTATCGGACTGCTTGCCGCCTTATTACTGATGCTGATCTGGCATGGTGTTTGCATGAGTATGGGAAAAATCATTAAAAAGAAATCGAAAACGGGAAAGGAGCAGGCATATCCGCTTGTTCCTTTTCTTTGGATTGGGATGCTGTTAGGCATCGGAACAGGAGGAATTTTTTGAAGATGAAATTATTTAAGAACCGGACTGTACTTGGTATTTTCTGCATTGCAGTATCACTGTTGATCTGCTTTGCAATCACACCGTTAATCAATTCAGGATTGTCAAAAAAAGCAACCATCGTGCGTTTTGTAAAACCTGCAAAGGCAGGCGAGGAGATCAAGAGAAGTATGGTGCAGGAGGTAGAGGTAGGCGGATACAACCTGCCCGAAAATGTGGTCAGAAGCATCGCAGAGGTGGAGGGAAAATATCTGACTGCGGATGTTTATGCGGGAGATTATATCGTATCAGAGAAATTGTCCGAGGAACCGGCGGCAGAGAATAAATATTTGTACAGCTTGAATGGGGAAAAACAGGCCATGTCCATCACCATCAGTTCATTTGCGGAAGGACTGTCCGGCAAGTTAAAGAGCGGTGACATTGTCTCCGTCATTGCACCGGACTATCTCGGCAGCGGAGAAACCGTCATTCCGGCAGAATTAAAATTCGTAGAGGTCATCGCCGTGACTGCCAAATCCGGCTACGATGCCAATACGGGGGAACAGTCAGAGGAAGAAAAGGAACTTCCTTCCACCGTTACGGTACTGGTACGCCCGGATCAGAGCAGACTCCTTGCCAGACTGGAAGCCGAGGGAGAAATCCATCTGGCACTGGTGTACCGGGGAGAGAGTGAAAAGGCAGCGAAGTTCATTGAGGCACAGGATCAGGTGTTAGATGAAATGTTTAAGGATGAATCCGCAGAGGAGGAAGAAGTATCCGTTGTAAAAAATGACGTGCCTGTGTCCGGAGGTGAGACTGATCTGGACTGTCATACCGAAGAGGAGTCCGGACAGACAAAAGAATCAGAAACGACAGACAGGGAGGAATAGGGTGTGAATTTTACCAGAAATTCTTTGTTCCAGAGAAATTTGGAACCGGAAGAAGATAACAGAAGTGAGCCGGAAGGCGGTGTTCTGGCGGTATGGGGCAGTCCGGCATCAGGAAAGACTGTGGTGTCTGTGAAACTGGCTGAATACCTGGCCAGAAAGAAACACAATGTACTGCTTATTTTTGCTGACATGACTACCCCGCCCCTGCCCTGTATCTGTGCATCCACAGACCTTGAAGGGGAAAAGTCCCTGGGCAGCATCCTTGCAGCCACACATGTGACGGAGAATCTCATCAAGAAGAACTGTATGTTCTACAAAAAGAATGATTACCTGTCGATGGTGGGGATGTTAAAGGGAGAGAACGTGTTCACCTATCCGCCCTACGAGCAGACACAGGCTGCAGAACTGATTGAGCAGGCAAGGGATGTCGCACCTTTTGTCATCATTGACTGTACCAGCACCATTGCATCGGATATCTTATCGGCGGTGGCATTGATGGAAGCGGATACGGTGCTTCGGCTGGTGAACTGTGATTTGAAATCCATAAGCTACCTTTCCTCCCAGCTTCCCCTGCTTAAGGATAACAAATGGGATGCAGACAAACAGTTAAAGGTAGCCTCCAACGTAAAACAGCAGGAGGCCAGCAGCCATATCGAGCAGGTGCTTGGAAATGTGGCATTTCAGATTCCATATAGCAGCGAAGTGGAAACACAGTTTTTAGAGGGAGAAATGCTTGGGGAGCTGTGTCTGAAAGAAAGCCGGGCATTCCGGAAAGAGATTGAGAAGATTGGCAGGGAGGTGTTCGGCGTATGAAAAATAATCAGAGTCTCTTCTTTGCCCCGGAGGAAAAGGGCAGGGCGTTTACCGATGTCTTAAAGGAAGTACAGGAATACATTTCAAGCAAATATTCCACGCTCATGGTGGAGGGTGGCAATGAAGAAGTAAAACAACAGGTAAAGCGTTACATTACCAAGTACATCTGTGACTACCGAATCACGGTAAAAGGAAAGACACAGGAGCAGCTCATTGATGACCTTTATACCGAAATGGCAGAGTTTTCTTTCCTCACCAAGTACATCTTCGGAACCGGCATCGAGGAGATTGATATCAACTCGTGGAAAGATATCGAGGTACAGTACAGTGACGGGAGGTGTGAGAAACTAGACGAACACTTTGAATCCCCGGACCATGCCATCAATGTAATCCGCCGTATGCTCCATGTCTCCGGCATGGTGCTGGATAACGCATCCCCGGCAGTATTGGGACACTTAAGCAAGAACATCCGTATTGCCGTGTTAAAGACACCACTGGTGGATGAGGATGTGGGGATTGCAGCCTCCATCCGAATCGTGAATCCGCAGAATCTGAAAAAAGAGGATTTTGTGGAGGGAGGAACAGCAACCGGGGAAATGCTGGATTTCCTTGCAGAGTGCCTGCGTTATGGCATCAGTATCTGTGTGGCGGGTGCCACAAGTTCCGGAAAGACAACCCTTGCCGGGTGGCTCCTTACGACCATTCCCGATAACAAGCGAATCTTTACCATCGAGAACGGAAGCCGGGAACTGGCACTGGTTAGGGAAAAGGATGGAAAAGTAACAAACAGCGTTGTGCATACACTGACCAGATACAGCGAGAATGAGAAACAGAACATCGATCAGGATATGCTCCTTGATATGGCCCTGCGTTTCAACCCGGAAATCATCTGTGTAGGAGAGATGAGAAGCTCGGAGGCTTATACCGCACAGGAATCGGCTAGAACCGGACATACCGTGCTGACTACGATCCACAGTAACAGTTGTGAAAGCACCTACAGCCGAATGAGGACGCTGTGTAAAAGAAAATACGATATGGATGATGATGTGCTGATGGACTTGGTAACCGAGGCATTCCCTATCGTGGTGTTCACCAAGCAGCTAGAAAACAAAAAAAGAAGGCTGATGGAAATCATGGAGTGTGAGATCACAAGGGACGGGAAACGGAAATTTAATTCCCTGTACCGCTATGAGATTACGGAGAACCGGGTGGAAGGGGATCAGTTTATCATCAACGGAACTCATAAAAAAGTATGCGGTATTTCCGAGAGCCTGAAAAAGAGGTTTCTGGAAAACGGCATGCCCAAAGAAGTGCTGCAAAAAATTTCGAAAGGAGAAGAAACATGCTGACATTACAGGTAATGGCCTGCTTAGGCATTATCATCGGTTCCTTTCTGGTTTTTCGGATAGGGTTACATGATTTTACCGGAAACATCTTCAACCGGCTTTTGAACGGTCCGAAGGGAATCCGGGAGGAAATACTGGAGGAAACGAAGCAGAAAAAGAAGTCCTTTTTCCGCAGGGAAATCGAAGAAGTGCAGGAAATCCTAAAATCCACGGACCGGGAGGAGATGTTTCCGCTGTTATGCACGGTATCCCTGCTTTTGTCTGCAGCCGGAGCAGCCGGGGCAGCAATGATCGGGAACTTCTTTTTAGTACCGGTTGCGGTGGCAGGCTTTATGTTCGTGCCGTTCTGGTATATTAAGCTGACAGCCTCCCACTTTAAAAAGGACGTATCTGCGGAACTGGAAACCGCCCTGTCCATCATTACTACCGCCTACCTGCGGAGTGAGGATATCCTGACTTCGGTGGAGGAAAATCTGGAATATTTGAATCCGCCGGTTAAGAATGTGTTTCAGGACTTTGTGGCAAGAATCCGGCTCATTGATTCAGATTTGGAGTCGGCGCTGGAGGACTTAAAGGGTAAGATTGCCAATGATGTATTTGAAGAATGGGTAGATGCACTGAAAGCCTGCCTGTATGACAGGTCTTTAAAGACCACGTTAACACCGATTGTGGCGAAGCTGTCCGATATGCGTATCGTGAATGCAGAACTGGAGTATCTGGTGTTTGAGCCAAGAAAGGAATATATCACGATGGTGCTGCTTGTAGTGGGGAACATTCCGCTCTTATACTTTTTGAACCAGTCATGGTATGACACCCTAATGCACACGATTCCCGGTCAGATTATGTTAAGCATCACGGGAATCATCATCTTTGTATCGGCAGCGTATGTGGTCAAGCTGACAAAGCCGATAGAATACCGTTCATAGAGAAGGAGGAAATATGAGACTGATTTTATTATTCGTGTTTATTTTGTTTGCCATAGGTCTTTTCCTGCTTCTCTCAGGACTTCTCCGACTGCCGACCCTTAGAACCAGCAAGGCCATGATGAACACCGGCAGGGAAGACAAAAAACTGGCAAAGACCATTGATGCCCTGTATATGGACGGCGCGACCAAAGTGGCAGGCTATATCCATATGAATGAATATAAAAGGAGCAGGATGAGCCATGTGCTGGCAGCGTCCGGACTTGGCATGACGCCGGAAGTCTATATGGCATATGCCTATCTAAAGGCCGGGAGTATTTTTGTACTGATCATTCCGGCGTTATATGTGTTTCCACTGCTTGCGATCCTGCTGGTGCTGTTAGGAGTCATGGTCTACTACAAGGAAACTAGGAAAGCAGAGGAAATGCTACGGGAAAAGAGGGAGCAGATTGAAGGAGAACTGTACCGGTTCGTGTCTACCATTACGCAGGAATTGAAGAACAGCAGGGATGTGCTGTCCATGTTAGAACACTATAAAGGCAATGCGGGCCCTGCATTTCGGAAGGAACTGGATATTGTGTGTGCGGATATGCGATCCAGCAGCTATGAAGCGGCACTTACCCGGTTTGAAGCACGTTTAAACTCCCCACAGTTATCCGATGTGGTCAGAGGGCTTGTGGGTGTGCTTCGTGGTGATGACGGAGCCGTGTATTTTCAGATGCTTACCCATGATTTCAAACAGGCAGAGCTGCAGAGACTGAAAGCGAAAGCGGCAAAGATACCACCCAAGATCAGAGTGTTCTCCTTTGTTATGCTGATCTGTTTTCTGGCGACTTATTTCACCATTATCATCTTTGAGATCATCAGGTCTATGGGTACGATGTTCTAAAGGAAGAATCGGAAAGCGGCATGGAAGGAGAAAAAATGAAACCGATTAGAAAGATTTTAAAAGACAGGAGGGGCGAGGGGTACATCGATGTGGCAGTCATTGTGTTCTGCGTGATGTTAGTTATCGCCCTCGGTGTAAGGGTATTTCCTGTTTTTATTACAAAGATACAGCTTGATAACTTTGCGGATGAACTGGTCAGAGAGGCAGAAATCAGCGGCAGGGTAGGAAGTGAAACAGCTACCAGACAAAGGGTTTTGGAAGAAAAGACGGGACTGCATCCGGAAGTGTACTGGTCATCTAGCGGAAACATCCAGTTAAATGAGGAGGTGACAGTGACACTGGTGCTGCAAAGAGACTTGGGACTGTTTGGCAGGCTCGGTTCTTTCCCCGTGACCATTCGGGCAAGAGCATCCGGAAAAAGTGAGGTGTACTGGAAGTGAGAAAGTGTTTGAAAAGAGGAAGAATGCTGTGGAAGGACAATAATGGCAGTATGGTTCCCCTTGCGGTGGCAGTCACAATCGTGATGCTGCTTATCATTCTTGGTATCAGCGAATATATGAGACTGGTCATTACCGCAGCCGGAATCAAGGACGCAATGGAATCTGCCGTGATTTCCACTGTAAATGACAATTACAATGAGGTCTATCACAGTGTCCGGGAAGGCTATGCCGCCGGTTATGAGCCGGATGGAGAGGGTTTTGAAGCCAGTGTAGACTATGGAGATATCTATGGGAGGCTGTGCTTTTTACTCGGTCTGGAAGAAGACGGGGATGGATATGTGCGGATCAATAACGGCGGGGAAAAGGAATACCGGCTGAGCGGATTGCAGGTAAGTATCCCCAATACGGCTATTGCATCTCCCGGAGGAACTTTCTATGCAGATGCATCCATCACGATGGAGGTACCGGTCCGGTTCGCCGGAAAAATCGTGTCAAATATGTCAATAAAGCTAAGGGTACGGGCAGCTTACAAGGAGAAATTTTAGTAAGATGTTACAGTTATCATGATACTTATTACATTTTGATAGACTTATCAAAATTTGTGTGATAGGTTGTGACTTGAAAGGAAGTCAATTATTGAATGAGAAAATTACATAAAGGAAGGTATTGCCATGAAGGAAAAGACAAAAAAATGGCTTGTAATCGCAGGGCTTGCAGTGGTATGTATCGGACTCATCTTCGGAATCAGCAGGGTACTTTATAAGGAACCTGTGACGCAGACCAAGATGAGTGAGCAGGAGACTGAAGAAACAAAAGTAACTGTCGAAATGGAAAATCCGGATACACCGCAGACAGAAGCTGTAGAGCCGGATACGGAGGAACCCTTTGTAATCGAGGTGCAGACGGAAAACACAGTGAATGACAAGAAACAGGAAATCCAGCCTGATCCGGAAAAGACAGAGGACGAAAAACCAAGTGAAGCACCTGCATTAGCGGAAGGAACAGATACGGATAATCCGGATACACCGCCAGCTTATGAGGAAACAAAGGAGCTGGAGCAGCAGCCATCAACGGATAGCGGAACGCCCAAGACCGGAGATACCAAAGATGGTATGGTGTATGTGGAAGGTTTCGGATGGATACCGGATGAAGGAGAAGGTTCCGGAACTTATGCCGAAGATATGTATGAGAATGGCAACAAGATCGGAATAATGGATTAAATAAAGTAAGCGTAAAAGCACAGTGAAAAGCTGTGCTTTTTTCGTTCGCAAGGAGGATACATGAAATATATAAGAAAAGCACTCCTGCTTTCCGTTCTGCTGTTTTCCTTAGTTGCGCCCATGACAGTCTATGCGACCGGAGATGGAAACATTGATAACGGAGGCGGAAGTTTAGGAAGCGGAACCAGTACGAATTACTGGAGCAGCCATGACGAAGGAGTAAGAGTTACTGTAGTGAATGCATCGGATGGAAGTGTGGTGTCTTCCTCAATTGATCTGACGAATAAAAGTCCTTCGGATATCAAGGTGCATTTCGGGCAAGTGTGTAAGACTGCCTATAAAAACGGAACAGGACTTTCTGCAAGAGTGGGCGGTTACACCTATATCAATCCGGCCCAGCCTCTGCCCCAGATTATCAGCACATCAAGCGGTGGTGCAAATCTGGCAGCCATCAAGCGGTATTTTACGGATGAGCAGGTCATAAGGGCGATTGCAGGATATGTAGGCATGGATTTTGAAACACTGACAAACGGGAACTATAAGCTTCTGCTTGAACCGATTGCCTATGTGACATTTGAAGGAGTACGAACAGCGTTCACTGCAACAGAGGCGGCAAAGTATAACCAGATAAGAGGAGGAATGCTCAGAAAAAAGATGCCGTCCTTGACCCATAAGAACCTGCCGCTCGCCATGTTTTTAGAAACCTCAGACTTAGGGTATCCGGCGTGGGGCGGTTCCAAAACAGATAAAGCATCGGATGAGGATATCATCAGTTCGTTAGGACTCGGCATTGTAAGGTTTAATGAAATCATCACACCGGAAGTGATTGCGGCAGACTATGAATACCGGGTGAATACGGATGTGGTAACAGCGGTAACCGTTAGCGGAGGTCAAAGCGACCCGGATCATCCGGTAAGCGTGTCCTTTTCCATTCTTGGAAACACCTATACAGTGGAAAATGTGTATTATCCGGAAGAAGGTCAGCAGCTTGTATGGGTGAAATGGCATACGCCATCCACAGAACAGTATATCACCATCAGCGTCAGTGTAAGCGGAGGAGGAAGTGCAAGCAGGGGAACCATTACTGCGAATATCGTAGATTTAGATAAGAACCCGCCGCCCAATCCTGTGGCAGATGACAGAAATGACTCGTACCGGGCAGGAAATGCCATTATACCGGATAATGTGCAGAAGACTTCAGCGGCTTGGAGCGTATGGCGCCCGTGGTGGAAGGAATATTGGGTATGGCATAGTGACTGGCAATGGCATAGTGACTCTCATTCTGATTCCTGTCCGGTTGGATGTACAATCAACCACGGGCATTGGGAAGATGAGGGAGAATATGTGGATGAGGGATGGTGGGAGTTTGACCTAGACAGGTACTCTGCATCCCTTACAGGGAATATGACACTCAGTACTGATGAGAAGTCACCAACGGCCACGGATACCACTATAAAAAGTGGATATGGTGTGAATGTGACTGTGAATGCAAGGGCATCTACAAGCCAGTCCTCTGCCACGACTCCGCCCCAGACAGCGGTCAGCTATTTCCCAGAGTTTTACTATGAGACATACTGGAGGCTGTTAGAGAGGACAAGAAGCGGATATGGTGCTGTCTTTGAATTTCAGAACAACCATTATTCAACCTATAACCGCCGTACCCATTTTACGCCTATCTGGATGCCGGACGGAGAATATAAGGTGTATACTTACCTGCTTGACTGCTGGACTCCGGATGGAATGCTGTGTATGAATCTGACAGACTCCGTTCAGATATCCGGGGATTTATGGGATGACTGGCACATTGCTCCGCAGAATGCGAGATGACATAGTAACTGAAAACAGAGAAGAAAAGGGCTGCAGTAATGCGGCCTATTTTCATGGGCTTGAGATATGCCCGGAAAAGGAAAGGATGAAAAGATGAAGAAAAAGAAATGGATGGTAATGATGATTATGGTATTTGCACTCTCTCTTATGTTCGGCACCACAGTATGTGCTGCAGGAACTGGTGATGTGGCTGGAGCCATTGAAGGAACATGGAACGATGCCTCTGACCAGATTAAGTCCGTGGTAAATAAAGTAGTGTTTCCGGCAATTGACCTGATCCTCGCAGTATTCTTTTTTGCAAAGCTTGGTACTGCATATTTTGATTACAGAAAACACGGCCAGTTTGAGTGGGCAGCTCCGGCGATTCTGTTTGCCTGCCTTGTGTTTACCCTGACAGCACCGACATATATCTGGAAAATTCTCGGAATGTAGGAGGTGCTACATGAATTTCTTTGAAGCAGAATTAAAAAAAATCATGGCAGAAAGTACTGTTTTAAAGGACCAGAAGTATGTAGGAAGGCTTTGCTACGGGACGATCAGTGATGAACTTCGTGCCAGAATTGAGTTCGTAACGCTTGGTGTCTGCGACCATTATGCAGGAATTAAAACCTCGGTTATCAACAGAAAGGAGGGAGTGGTCGACAGCATGCTGATTCGGTTTTCTGATATTTTGGGAAAACCGAAGGTAAACAATCCCAACTTTAAGAACGGTGTTAATCCCCATATATGGACTTGCGATGGAAAAAGCGAATGGTATGTGTTTAAGCCGGGGAAGGCAGACTATCAGAAACTGGCAGTTGGAATTGAGAACTATCTGTCTGTTTTTCAGGACATGGCACTGGCACAGGAACAGCAGGATGGCGGAATGCAGCAGATTCCCTGACTGTCCGAAGGCAGGAGAGAAAAGGTGGTGTTAGATGTTTATATTTGATTTTGTGGCAAGCACGGTCTTAGACCAGATCGTGGACTGGATATATGGTAAAATCATCGGATTTTTAAATGATTTTTTTGCCATGATGAACAACATGGGAGTGGAATTGTTTGACCTGCCTTGGGTCCAGGCAATTACCACTTTTTTTAGTTACCTTGGATGGGCGCTTTTTGTAGTGGGGATTGTGGTTGGAGCCTTTGAATGTGCCATTGAATATCAGGGAGGCAGGGGAAGCGTAAAGGATACAGCGCTGAACTATGTCAAAGGATTTATGGCAGTCAGCCTGTTCACGGTTCTGCCGGTCAACCTGTATTCACTGTGCGTATCCCTTCAAAGTTCCTTTGGATCGGCTATTTCCGGGATTACGAATACAGAAAGCATTGGTATGACAGCACAAGAGGTCCTGATGTCAGCATCGATGCTGGGAATTGGTAACCCAATCATGCAGATATTCTGTGCAATCATGATGGGATATGCCGTAATCAAAGTGTTCTTCGCAAACTTAAAAAGAGGAGGAATCCTCTTAATCCAGATTGCGGTTGGAAGCCTGTATATGTTCTCCGTACCAAGAGGATATATCGATGGATTCACGCAGTGGTGCAAACAGGTCATCGGCATCTGTATCACGGCTTTTTTACAGTCAACAATCCTGACGGCAGGCTTGATGGTGTTCAAAGACCATCCGCTTCTGGGACTTGGCGTGATGTTATCCAGCACAGAAGTGCCTCGTATTGCCGGACAGTTTGGTCTGGATACCAGTACAAAGGCAAACCTGATGAGCGGAGTCTATGCGGCACAGACCGCAATCAATATCTCCAGAACTGTGGTCAAGGCAGTGGCATAAGGCGGTGATACTATCGAGATGAGATTAGGAAGCCTGTTTGACGGCATTGCTTATTTTTTACCTTTGGAGGAAGGAGGCAGGGAATGTATATCTACCCCGATAACTTAAAATCAAAGGCAACCATGTGGCTGTGGGAGCTAAAAGACCTTGCAGTAACCGGCATCATTATTCTGATAGCTGTGTTTACATTAGCATATGCAGGCTTATGGTTCCCAATGATCATCGCCGGAGTCTATGCCTTTTTAACCATACAGGTAGAGGATACAACGATTCTTAAGTTTATCCGCTATGCCTGTGCTTACTTTTTAACGGAGCAGCAATATTTTGAATGGAGGTACACACCGGATGAGCAGAAAGAATGAGCAGTCCACAAGGGAACTGATGGGAACAAAGGAACTGACGGATTACAGTATCCGTACCTACAGGAAGGATGAACTGGTGTATTTTATGATCCAGCCAAGTAATATATCCGTACTGTCTGAGGAGAGCCTTTCCGCCAGAATTTACGGACTGATGACTGTACTTAAAGGCATCACGGAAATCGAAATGATGTGTTTAAATTCCCGTGAGAACTTTGAGGATAACAAGAGGTATCTGAAGAAGCGTGCAGAGGAGGAAAATAACCCGACCATACGAAAGCTTCTGGAACTGGATGCAGGACATCTTGACCGTATGCAGGTACAGATGGCAACAGCTAGGGAATTTCTGCTGATCATCCGTTTAAGGAACCAAAAGGAAAGCGAGATATTTTCCTACCTGAACCGGATTGAGAAGATGTTAGTGGAGCAGGGGTTCAAGGCAAAGAGAGCAGATGAGGAGGACATCCGCAGAATACTGGCTGTTTACTTTGAGCAGAACGTGACAACAGAGAAGTTTGAGGAATTTGATGGAGAAAGGTGGATTATCTTAAATGAATAAAAACAGAAAGAAAAACGCCGAGGTGCAGACACCGGCCGAAGAAAAACTGAAAGGGTTTTTAGATATGATTGCCCCATCGGTCATCCAGTTTTATACGGATCACTATATCTGCGGTAATACATTCCGAAGTGTGTGGGCACTCAGGGAGTACCCTACTGCTACGGACGAACAGGCAATCTTAAGACACTTGGGAGAAAAGGATGGAGTCACCCTCCGAATTTATACCAGACAGGTGACACCGACAGAGGAGAAAAAAATCATCAGCAATGCGGCAAATAAGAACCGCATGAAGCAGGGTAATACGGAGAATTTACAGGAAACCGTTACAGCCGCGAGCAATCTTCAGGATGTGACCAATATCATAGCCACCATGCACCGCAACAGGGAGCCGCTTCTCCACACGGCTGTGTTTCTGGAGTTATCTGCTCCGGATATGGAGAAGTTAAAACTGTTGCAGACGGAGGTGCTGACGGAACTGATACGATCCAAGTTAAATGTGGACAAACTCCTGCTACGCCAGAAGCAGGGATTTATGTGTGTACATCCGGCAGGCAGAAATGTATTTTTGGAACAGTTTGAAAGGGCGCTGCCTGCATCCAGCGTGGCAAACCTGTTCCCCTTTAATTATTCCGGCAAGACGGATAAGAACGGATTCTATATCGGCAGGGATAAGTTTGGCAGCAATGTCATTGTGGACTTTAACCAGAGGTCGGACGATAAGACCAATGCCAATATCCTGATCCTCGGAAACTCCGGACAGGGAAAATCCTATCTGTTAAAGCTGATTCTGACCATTCTCAGGGAATCCGGAATGAAGGTCATCTGCCTGGACCCGGAGCATGAATATATCGACCTAACAGGCAATCTGGGCGGGTGTTTTGTGGATCTGATGAGCGGGGAGTACATCATCAATGTTCTGGAACCAAAGTCATGGGATGAGAACGGCAGCCCGGAGGATACGGATGCACCTTATACATTCCGGTGTTCCTCAAAGTTAAGCCAGCACATTTCCTTTTTAAAGGACTTTTTCAGAACCTATAAGAACTTTACGGACAGCCAGGTTGATACGATTGAAATCATGCTTGCGAAGCTGTATGAGAAATGGAACATCCGTGATGATACAGATTTCTCACAGTTAAAGCCGGAGGATTACCCAATCCTTTCCGACCTTTATGAACTGATGGAAGAGGAATACAAGCACTACGATCCCAAGAAGAAACAACTTTATACCGCAGAACTGCTGCAGGAAATCTGTTTAGGACTTCACTCCATGTGTAAAGGAGCGGAGTCCAAATTTTTTAACGGACATACCAATATCACGGACAGCAGCTTCTTAACCTTTGGCGTAAAAGGACTGCTTCAGGCAAGCCGGAATGTGAAGGATGCCATGCTGTTTAATATCCTCTCTTATATGTCCAATGAGTTATTGACCAACGGGCATACGGCAGCCAGCATCGATGAATTTTATCTGTTCCTTACGAACCTGACAGCGGTGGAATACATCCGCAACTTTATGAAACGTGTGCGTAAGAAGGACAGCGCGGTCATTCTGGCCAGCCAGAATCTGGAGGATTTCAACATCGATGGAATCCGTGAATATACAAAGCCACTGTTTTCCATTCCAACCCATGCCTTTCTGTTCAACGCCGGAAATATCGATGCCAGATTTTACATTGATACCTTGCAGCTTGAACAGAGCGAATACAACCTAATCCGCTATCCCCAGAGGGGTGTGTGTCTATATAAGTGCGGCAACGAGCGTTACAACCTGATGGTGCATGCACCGGAGTATAAGGAAAAGCTGTTTGGTAGTGCAGGAGGAAGATAAATAAAACAATGGATATGCGGGAGCAGAAATACGGGATTGAGATAGAAATGACGGGACTAAGCCGGAAGAAAGCGGCAGAGGTCATGGCGAAGTACCTTGGAGGCGAGGCACAATATGACGGCGGGTATTACGAGGAGTATAGTGTCCGGGACAGTCAGGGCAGGAAATGGAAAGTGATGTATGATGCCAGCATTGTGGCGGCGACAAAAGATGGTTCCTCCGCTGGGGATGAGTACAAGGTAGAATTTGTTTCCCCGATTTGTGAGTATGCGGACATCCCGACCATTCAGGAACTTGTAAGGCAGCTAAGGCATGCCGGAGCCATTCCGGGAGAGAATACCGGCATCCATGTACATGTCAATGCAGCTCCCCATAATGCCAGAACACTACGGAACATCACCAACATCATGTACAGCAAGGAGGATTTGATCTATAAGGCATTGCAGGTCAATGTGGAGCGGGAGCATCGGTATTGTAAAAAGGTGGAAGAGGATTTCTTACAGGAACTGAACAGGAAGAAACCAAAGACTCTGGAGGAAGTGAGTAAAATCTGGTACAAGGGTGCAGATGGCAGACACAGGCATTATCATTCGAGCCGGTATCACTGTCTGAACCTGCATAGCGTATTCCAGAAAGGAACCATTGAGTTTCGGCTTTTCAATTCCACTACCCATGCAGGAAAGATAAAGGCATACATCCAGTTATGCCTTGCCATTTCTGCACAGGCTCTGAACCAGACCTGTGCCAGCCGGATCAAAACAACCAGCACCAATGAAAAATATACTTTCCGTACATGGCTCCTCCGCCTTGGCATGATTGGAGATGAGTTCAAGACTGTGAGGAAATTTCTGTTAGAGAATCTGGAAGGCGGTATTGCATGGAAGGACCCGGCACA
This sequence comes from uncultured Roseburia sp., assembly GCA_945787015.1. GTDB lineage: Bacteria > Bacillota > Clostridia > Lachnospirales > Lachnospiraceae > Roseburia. The sequence goes on along the minus strand of CALZGM010000007.1, from coordinate 60,861 downwards.
GGCACAGCGTCAGAAAGAGAGGATGAGGGCAAAGAAGGAAAAAGAGGAAGCTGAGCAGGCTGTGGCGGAAGAAAATACACAGGCAGAAGATGGCTCTGAAGAAGAGTCGCAGGGAATGAACATGACAATGTAAGGAGGAAAGAGAATGCAGAAAAGGAAAAAATATATTGCCTATGGCTCCAATCTGAATCTGGCGCAGATGGCAAGAAGATGCCCGACTGCAAAGGTGGTCGGCAAGGGAGAAATCAAGGACTATGAGCTGTTGTTCAGAGGATGCAGGGAATCAGCAGTGGCAACGGTGGAACCGAAAAAAGGAGCCAGTGTTCCGGTGCTAATCTGGGATATCGGCCCAGAGGATGAAAGAAATCTGGATATCTATGAGGGGTATCCGAGACTTTACGGCAAGGTTGATCTGGAGGTACAGACGGAGGATGGGTGTGAATCCATCATGGCGTATACGATGAATGAAGGACATGAAATTGGAAAGCCGTCTGTCCATTATCTGGAAACCATCGTAAATGGTTATCTGGAGGCAGGGTTTGACCTGAACGGTCTGCTAAATAGTGTGTCGCACTGCAAGAAACTTATGGAACAGGAGATGGAGTGTGAAGGAATGGAGGAGAATGCATGGACCCAACAACCGCTGCAATGATTGCAAAGGCAGCCATTACTGTCGGTACCAATAAGAAAGTCTGGACAGGGATTGCATCGGTAGTGGCAGCTTTGTGCCTTCCGTTCATTTTGATTGTGGTATGCATCCTGAGCATTGCATCAGGGGGAGCAGACCATAACAAGTCGGCAGTCCAGGCAGCCTTTGAGAACGGGGAATTTTCGTCCAGTATGCCGCCTGAGTATCAGGAATATATCGGACAGATGCAGGAAAGCTTCGCAGAGCTGGATACGGTTCTGGATGAGATTGAAACGATGGCAGAGGGGGAAGCGCCTGACCGTGATCTGGTCAAGGCAGTGTTTTTCTCTCTGTATTTCGGCGCCGATCGGGTCCGGCTGGATAGTGACGATTATCAAAAATTTGCAGAGTGTTTTGTGAATTATGAAGAGAGAACCCGAATAGTAGAGCATGAGGACGGAACCACTACGGAGGAAACCTACACGGTGGCTGTGGCAGTCACAGACAAGGTAGAGATATTCGAAAAGCTGAAGACGGACTATGGAAAGGAAGCAACCTATGAACAGCAGTCCAATGCTGTGAACGTGTGGCATCTGGCAAAATATGGTACGGCAGCACCACAGGAAGGAGATGACTTTTCCGACTGGAGCAACTGGTGCGTGGCAGAGGATGTTACTTATTATGACCTGCCAGCCAGTGAGGTGGGCGGGAAAGTAGTAGAACTTGCCATGGCAAGGCTAGGGCATCCCTATTCCCAGACATATCGAGGACAGGGAAACTATGTGGATTGCAGTTATCTGACCATGTGGTGTTACAGAAAAGTAGGTATCACCCTGCCGGGGACAGCAGCAGAGCAGGGCAGGTACATGGTAGAACATAATCTGACCATATCGAAAGAGAATTTACAGCCCGGTGATCTTGTGTTCTGGAGCCACAAGCCCAATGGGAGGTTCATGAATATCACCCATGTAGGCATTTATACCGGAGATGGAATGGTGGTGGATGCCTCTTATTCCAGAGGGCAGGTAGTATACCGAAATCTGTTTGATAACGATAAGCAGGTGCTTTACGGCAGACCACAGTAATTTTGATGCCGGAGGCATCTGTTTTGCTTTTGAAAAGGAGGATACATGAAAGCGGTATTTTTTAGAAAAGAGCCAGAAGTCAAGGCAAATGAATTCTGTGTGGAAAAGGTGATTACTCTTCCGGCAAAAGAGTATGAGGCTTTTACCCGGAATCTGCTGCATGATTATGACTTTATCAGAGATAATGTGGATTTGATGTGCGAAAAGGATGGTGTATGGCACTGTCTCTTGGTAACCGGTGAAGGTATGGATGACGGAGTTCTGGTAGAAAGCGAAGGCTCATCTTATGCAAGATATTCCTCTTTCGTACCATCGGTTTCTGCCTTAATCACACAGGAGAACAGCATGGATTGTGCAGAAGAAATGATTGATCAGGAAGAAAAAAACTGCCAGCAGATGGCATGAGAGGAGGAAGAAAATGGCTGATAAGGAAATCAAAATCACATTCCCGGAGGAGAAAATGGAGGCACTGGCCTTTTTCCTTGGGGAGCAGAACGAGAAGGTAGAGGATGTGCTGAAAGCGCATTTGGATAAGACCTATGAGAAAAGTGTTCCGGCACAGGTCAGAAAATTTGTGGAGAGCAGAATACCCGGTGCGGAGGAGGAAAGTGTGCAGGGACAGAGAGGACAGAGGCCGGCAAGAGAACCCGGGAGGAGAAGCGGCAGACAGAGTGCGAGACAGACTGTACAGGAACAGACGGAGACTGCGCAGACAATGCAGGAGGATGTACAGTCCGGTCTGGAAGAGGAAGTAGCATCTGAAAATACCATGAGCATGGGAATGTAGGAGGAATTTGATTTATGCAATATGAGAGTTTTAAAAAGTACATCACAGATAATGTAAAAAGTTTTTTGCCAACTGAGTACGAGAATTATGAAGTTGACATTGTAGAACAAAGAAAGAATAATAACGTGTTTTGGGATGCCTTATCAATTAAGGGAGAAAAAAACATAGTGCCGGTTATTTATCTTGAGCCATATTATCATAAATATGAAAACGGTGAAAAATTGGAAAATATTTTACAAAGTATTGCTGATACATATATGAAAAGTATGGAGCAAGTAGGCGAGTTCCCAGCAGATAGATTTCAGTACGATAGAGTCAAGGATGGAATTTTTGTTGTGGCACAGAATGCAGAAATGAATAGGGATTTGTTAGAGAATGTACCGCACGAAATAAGAGAAGATTTGGCACTTCTTTACAGGGTTTCTGTAGAACTTTCTAATGGGGAGAAGGGAAGTGTCTTAATCAATAATGCCCATCTAGATTTATGGGGAATCGATGAAAGGACACTAAAAGAAGTGGCATGGAGCAACATGCACCACTATCGCAGACCTGTTTTTTCTTCCATGAATGATATTTTGGGGGAACTAGGCTTTGATGAAATTCCAGAACAAGAAAGCCTTGTGGAGATGTATGTTTTGAGTAACGAAGAGAAATATTATGGTGCTGCATATGTATTTGATGAGGATACGATGAGCAGAATAGCCGACAGATTGAACTCAGACATTGTAATTATTCCATCTTCAATACATGAGACTATTTTATTAAAAAAGATGGATGACATGGATTTTGAATCATTAAAAGAAATGGTACGGGAGGTAAATCGTACACAGCTTCATCCCACAGAGATTTTGTCCGATGAAGTATATCAATACGACCGGGAAACACAGACACTATCTCGTGTAATGGCTGCCCATCAGGAAGAGTATATCTTGCCGGATAAAGTAAGTCTGGAAGAAATGCATGAGTACGGATATAAATGGGATGGCATGTTACCGCTTACCAAAGAGAGAGCGTTGGAGCTGATGGATACGGAATTGCAAATTTATAAACTGGATACCAGTGGTGCTGAAAGTATGCTGGAAAGCAAGGAAGGAATTCAGAAACATGACGGACTGTTCGGCGTAGAAAAAGAGGCATGGATCAGCTATCTGAATGCTCAGAATCAGGAACAGACAGGTGGTATGGTGCAGGGAATGTAATACACAGACGGAGGTTTATTGGTTCTTTTTCCAAGAAAAATGCAAAAAATATTTAAAAGCTGGAGGTAGAAAACATGAAACAGGCAGTGGTAACAATCAAATATGATGAGGAAAAATTGAATGCAATTAAGCAGTACATGGAGAAGAAAGACGCAGATTTTGAAGCGGAACTGAATGATGTTTTGGGAAAACTGTATGAGAAATATGTTCCGCAGGCAGTCAGGGAATACATTGAGAGCCGGGGAGATGTACCGCCTGCTATCCGCAAGGCAAACAAGCCTGCGATAAGGGGCGGCAGTAATTCAGGAACGGTCTCCGTGGAATAGGATTTTTGAATCATCACGTTTTAGGGATCAGCAATGAGAACTATATCCACAGGAGAAGGTTCGGGGCATTTTACCCCGCGTGACCGTTCGTGAGCCGATTTGTGCCTTTGTTTGGAAAAAGTGGATAAGGTGACAGGCCAGCACCTATTCTGCCCTGTTTGAGCCGATTTGAAGAAAAATAACTGAAACAGCCGGAGATGGCAGAGGACATGGAAGTCTGTAAGCCGGGTATCCGGGGAAAATGAGGGCTTGAAAACTAGGGTCGAAAATAGTGCAGGTTAAAGGGGTTATGCCGCTTTAGGGCGGTCTAACCCGTCAAACACCCACCGGCAGAGCCGTTGGGAGATTTGTGATATGGCATAACTTTTTTGAAGATTTGGAAGAAGTTATGCCTAATTTTAGTGTTTTCAAGAATTGAAAGGCGTTGAAGGAAGTTAAAGTTATGCCTTTCGAAAAAATGATTCAGGTTGGTGAGAAGGAGGATGAGAGTGGCAAGCGAAGGAAAAGTAAGGAAGGGATTTTATATTGAGGAGGAATTGCTAGAACAGGTGGATGGATTACTGGAACAGGCAGATGTGAAATCAAGGAATGAGTTTCTGAATCAGGCACTAAAATTTTACATTGGGTATCTGACATCCGAGAAAATCGAAAACTATATGCTTTCCACTATCTCCTCAGTAATGCATTCTACTGTTAAGGACAGTGAGAACCGAATGGCTCGTGCGATGTATAAACTGGCGGTGGAAACATCTAAGCTATCTCATGTAATTGCGTACAGTCATGCAATAGATGAGGAATCCCTAAGAAAATTACAAGTAAGGTGTATGGAAGAAGTAAAAAGAACCAACGGTACAATAAGTTTTGAAGACGCCTATTATTACCAAAATGAGAAATGACGATATATATTCCAAACTTATTGAGAGGGGAAACTTTATGAATCTGGTGGAGCAATTACTTGCAGATGGGCTGAATTGGTTTATGAGTGTATGGTGGTATTGGTTGCCAGCAGGTGCAGGTTATCTTTACAGAATTGAGTCATTGAAATACAAAATTTGGGATAGCGAAATGCGCCGCAAAGAAGTTATTAAAGAAATAGGAATTATTTTTGGATTGACAATTTCGTGGAACGCCTTGCATACAACAGGATTTAATGAAAATTTGACGATGATGACACTCTTACTAACAATAGCATTAGGTATATATGGTGTTGCACAAGATGCGGAAGAATCAGGAGGTGCTCTAGAAAACATTCTTCCTATTTTAAAAAACATTTTAGTTACATTATTATCTTTTCAGACATTAATGGGGACTATTTGGGGAATTATCCTTACTTGTACTCTAGCAAGTCTTGTATATTATTTTCAAATTATTACTATAGAGAAAAAAACAGATTTATTTGAGATTTACTTTTTGTGTGCAGAAGCTTTTGTGATATCAATCTATGGAGAGATAAATGATATACAAGGATTAGGAATTCTATTCTTTGTAATTTATCAAGAAACTGCTTTGTTTGGTTTGAATTCCATTGCAAGAAATATAATTACATTAGCATGCGGAGAACATGAGAAAAGATTCTATTAATTGATTATGGGAAAAGTTGAAAAAATCAATCAAAGTAAAACACCTATTGTAGGTAAAAACATAGAGCGTTTACGCATGAAAAACCCTTTACGGAATGTAGATGAGGTAACAAGACTTCAGTTGGAAGGTGTAATAATCAGCACTAGTATCCTTAGTAAAATTGAACGGAAATATACTAACCCTACTGTCGAAATACTCATTGTACTGACGGATATATTCAAGTACGATTTTAATGCTTTCTTTCAGTAAGTATAAGAAGAGCAATAATTTTATTTAGGAGGAATTGGCATGCATGAGATAGATGAATTAGTAGTAAAGTTTCGTTTGGCAATAGATGAAGCGAAAAGAGAGGGGCGATTTGACAGAGATCAAAGGTTTAGAAATTTTCCAAGTGGCTGTTGTGGTATTACTTCAGAGTTGCTTGCAAAATTTTTGTATGATAATGGTTATCGGAAAAAGATAACTTATGTGAGTGCAACTTTTTATGATTTAGAATTGGAAAATCCACCGCACACATGGTTAGTTGTTGAAGATGATATTGTACTAGACATTACCGGAGATCAGTTTAAATGGTACCCGGAGCCATTGAGATTTGAAGAGCCTGTGTATGTGGGAACATATAATAAATTCTATAATGCATTTGATGAAGAACTGCGAGAAGATTGTGGAGATTGCAGAATAGATAATATACAATATCGTAATTTAATGAGTCGCCAAGAACTATATGATGTTATTTGTGAATATGTTTGACTAAATAATCATAAGTTGAAAGGAATAGGTAGGATGTTGGAACTTTATTTTGATGAGAGTGGCAACACAGGAACAAATTATTTGGATGACAGGCAACCATATTTCATATATGGCGGATGGTTGATAAAGAAGGACAGTGAATATGAAATATGTAAAAGAATAGAAAATATTTTTCAGAATTCAAAGGCGAAAGAACTTAAAGCAAAAAAAGGGATTAAGTATAGACAAATAAAAGAACTATTAGACATGATGTTTGAAATGGGAGCAATTCCAGTATTTGGAATAGCTGACAAAAAGTATATGATAGCTGCAAAAGTAATTGAAACTTTTTTCGATCATATGTATAACCCTAATGTTAATGGCTATTTGACATATAAGACGGAATTAAAAAAAGCATTGGCGGACAGTGTTTCACAAAATGAAAATCTTTTGAAGGAATTTAGCAAAATAATACATGATGGAACAATAGAATTGGGAGCAATGCAAAACATTAGGGACATTCTTTCAAATCATTTTAAAAAGTATAGTCTTTTTGATGTACAGAAATCTATAGAAGAATTATCTGATTTAAATTTGCAAGAAATGATAAAAGAATTTGAGGCTGTTTCAAGGAATGGAACGGAAAAGAGATGGTTAACATTAGTTGAGCCTATATTATTTGAACGACTATTGAATGTTGATATGTATGCAAGAATAATAGGTGAAAAAGTAAATTTTTATGTAGATGAACTTTGGGGATATCAAAATGTCTTTGAAGAAATAGGAAAGATCCTTAATAGAGAATCCATAATTCAAAATGTTAAATTTGTTGAACAGTGTAAGTCTGAAGAAAATTTATTTATTCAAGCGGCAGATTTATTATGTGGATTTATTAATGGTACATTGATTGAAAAGCAGGCATTAATTAAAAATAAACTTGTCAATGAGGTTTGGCAAGATTTTATTATGTATGATTTTACATTTAGAAAGTATGGTATAAAGATATGGGATTATTTTGCGCATAGTGATTTTGCATATGAAATTTTATACCTAGCTGGATATACAGGGGAAAAAAGGAATACTGATTATACAGAGATTATCAGAAGAGATTTTTCGCTAGCTATAAAATGAAAAATAATTGTGGAGGTTATTATGAATAGAATAGTGGAAAATTTAATTAAGGGTCATAGAATATATATAGCAGAGAAGCATCATCATGTACTACTTCCATGGGCAAAGATAAAAAGAGAAAATAAAGAGGACAAATTATTATTGATTTCATTTGATCATCATACAGATACTCATGAGCCATTTTTGTCATATTGTGAAAATGATGAAGAAAAAATGCATCAATTAGTGGCTTGCATAGACTATGAAGATGATATTTCAGTTAATAATGCGATTATAAATTTGAGAAATGATGAGCATATCAAAACTGCAATACAAAGCGGTATATTATGTAAAGCATTTATAATTTCGCATTCCAATACATTTGATGATATTCCAGAATCCATTGAGGAAGAGGAGCGAATGCAAAAAGTAAAGAATTGGGACAAAGAATATCTTGAAGCTACTATAAGTGGAAACTATGGCATTGCCCCAAGGAGAAAACGACACTATAGAGAAGCAGATATATACATACCGCCATTCTTGCCAGAGGATATTTATGAGTACACAGGAGAGTATGATGATGTAGTACTAGAGGATTGCTTTCTAGAAGAAAAAATGGCTACATTAGTTAGAATGTGCCCCGATATATTTGATAAAAAGGAACAAATCAAATATAAGTATATCTTAGATATTGATTTAGATTATTTTCACACAGTGAAATCTATTAAACCAAAATCTATGGATATTTTTTCAAGGTTGGTAAAAGGGGCGGTAGCAATTACAATAGCTGAAGAATCCGCTTGTGTTGAGTTAGTAAGAACAGACAAGAAAGTAACGAGTGAAGTTTTGTTAAAAGAACTATTAGTATTATTAGAAAAAATAATAAATTCTAGATAGTTGTGTTGAAATAGAGGAAAAACGAATGCCAAAATTAATTTTACGTTGCAACTACCTCAAGAATGCCCCTCCTTCACATCTTGCCAATTACATGAATTACATCAGTACCCGTGAAGGTGTAGAGAAGATAGACAATACCTATGGTCTGCTTCCGGCTACAGTTAAGCAAAAGGAACTGATAGCAGATATCCTGTCAAAGATTGAAGATGCTGACAGGATGCATGAGTATTATGATTATCTCCAGAAACCCACAAGAGAGAATGCAACGGAGTTTATTACACAAGCACTGGAAAATAATCTTGATATTATCGCCAAGAAGAAAAACTACATAGATTACCTTGCAAACAGACCAAGAGTAGAAAGAATCGGCACTCATGGTCTGTTTTCTAACGAGGGAGAATCCATTGTGTTATCTCGTGTGGCAGAAGAGGTGGCTAATCATCAAGGTGTGATATGGACCAATGTTATTAGTCTGCGGAGAGAGGATGCAGAAAGGCTTGGATATGACAATGCCGCACAGTGGCAGGCATTGCTTCGGAGCAGGGTGGAACTTCTGTGTGAAAATTATAAGATAGACAGCAGAAATCTGAAATGGTATGCTGCATTCCATAATGAATCTCATCACCCTCATGTACATCTGGTGGTATATTCTAAAAATCCCTCAGAGGGGTATCTCACGAAAAAAGGAATAGATACCATGCGGTCTACCTATGCCCATGATGTTTTCCGGCAGGAGTTTATGAGTATCTATGAAAAGAAAATGCAGCAGAGAGAGCAGTTAAAGGAGCAGGCAAATAAAAGTCTGCTTTTTTTATTGCAGGAAATGCAAAGTGGAATCTGTCATAACGAAAAAATAGCAGAACAGATGATGGTTTTATCCAAGCGGTTAATGAATACCGGTGGCAAGAAGGTATATGGATATCTGAAAGCGGATGTAAAGGCAATCGTAAATGGGATTGTGGATGAACTGGTAAAAGAGGAGAAGGTGGCAGAATGCTATCGGAAATGGCTGGAGAGCAATAGAGAGATACTGCACTATTACAAGGATGCGGATGCAGAGCTGCTTCCACTGTCAACGCAGAAGGAATTAAAAAGCATCAAAAACATGGTCATCCAGGAAGCGGCACGATATGGAGAAGGATATCTTTATACAGAGGATGAAGAACTGGAAGATTTGGAAACCGAACTGGAAGAAATAGATGGAGCATACTATTCGGAAGTGGCAGAAGATATGGTGGAAGTTCCAGTAGATTATTCTGATGATGAGCCGGAAGCGGAAGAACTGGACAGTCAGGAGTATTATGCCAAATGGACGGACACCTATAAAGAAGCCAGAGAATATTTGTACGGCACACCAGATATGGAGCCGGATGAGGAGGCAGCTTATGAAATCATGAAGGAGGAGGCCGAGCAGGGAAATGCCTATGCAATGGCAGACATGGGGAAGATGTATGCACAGGGTATTTTTGTAGAAGCTGATCAGGCAATAGCACAGGAGTGGTATGAAAAGGCATTGACCGCAATGCTTGCGGTTGAAGACAGAAAAGAAAACGCTTATCTGGAATACCGTATCGGCAAAATGTATCAATATGGATTGGGAACAGAGGAGAATCTGTCGGAGGCAGTCAAATGGTTTGGTGTGGCATCGGATAAGGAACACAAGTATGCACTCTATTCTCTTGGCATGCTCTATCTGCATGGAAAGGGCGTGGAACAGGATGAGAAAGAAGCGTGTCAGTTATTCCTACGGTCTCAAAAAAAAGGCAATCCCTATGCATCCTTTGAGCTAGGAAAACTGTATGAAGCAGGAAGAGGAACGGAAAGAAATACGGAACTGGCAGAGAAGTGCTACCGGGTAGCGTTTCTTGGGTTTTTAAATCTGGAAAAGAAGTCTAGGGATGACACTTTATGGTACCGTATCGGAGCCATGTATCTACAGGGAAATGGAACCGAGATGGATGAAAAAGAAGCAGAAAAATATCTGTTAATGGCAGCGGACTATGGAAATATCCATGCATCTTATCAACTGGCAAAGCTGTATATCCGGCAGGAAACAGAGACGTTACGTAGAGAGTTGGAGGAAAGAACGGACTATGAAAAAATCAATAAGGCACTGGAATGGTTGACCATAGCTTCTGAGCAGGGAAATACCTTTGCAGACTATGCTCTTGGAAAGCTATATGCAGATGGGAAACTGATAGCAAGGGATATGGATAAAGCATTCCGTCATTTACACAGAGCAGCGGATGTGGACAACGAGTATGCACAGTATCGGTTAGGCAGAGTGTATCTGTCGGATGAGTATAAAGACATAAAGAAGGCAATTCACTATCTTGCACTGGTAGCAAATCAGAAAAATGAGTTTGCTGCATACTGGCTTGGAAAATTGTATCTTGCAGGGGAGGAGGTAGCAAAAAATGTGGAGCTTGCCATACGGTATCTGGACCAGTCAGCCTATGCGGGAAATCAGTACGCTCAGTATGTCCTTGGCAAGGTGTATTTGATGGGGAAAGAGGTAGAGCAGGATAAAGAAAAGGCATATGAATATTTCAGATTGGCAGCGGAGCAGGGGAATGCTTACGCTGCTTATTTTTTGGAACACTGGAATGACATGCCTCATCCAGACTTACTGCTTATGGCAACCAGACTCATTCATCATTTGGAGAAGATTATGGAGGATGATGTTTCTGGAAGGAAAGGAGGCAGACGTTTCGGTATGGACCGTAAGCTGGCAAGAAAGATGAAGCAGAAGAAAATCGCACAAGGTCATGCAAGGGATGACATGATAGAAAGGGTTCAGACACAATAGAAAGGAGAAGCAGATTGGGAGATTTCATTTATTTTACAGAAGAGCAGAAGGAACGGGCCAATGCAGTACCAATCATGGATATTTTGAAACAGGAGCATGAAGAAGTGGAACGCTCCGGAAATGAATGGAGATGGAAGAAGCATCGGAGTGTGACCTTTCGCGGAAACTGCTGGTATAGACACAGCCAGCAGGTGGGAAGTCATGCTATTGACTTTATGCAGGAATTCTTTGGGATGTCCTATCCGCAAGCTGTGACCTATCTGTTAAATGGGGAAACAGGACAGGACATTCATGGCCGAAGTCTACCAAAGGGAGGTACAAGGAAGAAAGCAGTACGTCCCAAAGAAGAGCAAGCTACAGAAGAGAAAGAGAAGAAAGTGTTGGTGCCGCCGAAAAAGAACGATACCATGAAAAGAGTATATGCTTATTTGATGCAGAAGAGACACATTAACAGAGAAGTGTTGTCTTTTTTTGCTAGACAGGGAATCTTGTATGAATCCACAGGACATCATAATGCCGTATTTGTCGGAGTGGATAAGGAAGGAAATGTACGCCACATACATAAAAAAGGTACTTGCTCGGATGGCAGGAGTTTCCGCATGAATGAAGAAGGTTCGGACTCCTCCTATGGATTTGGGTATGCCGGAACAGGAAACAAGCTATATGTGTTTGAAGCACCTATCGATTTCCTGTCATTTCTGACCTTGTACCCTATGAACTGGCAGGAGAACAGTTACATTACCTTAAACGGTGTGTCGGAACATGCCATGCTGCAAACACTGAAAGATTATCCGAATCTGGATACGATAGTGCTGTGTCTAGATCATGATCCGGCCGGGATAGAAGCCTGTGGAAGACTGGCTGAGATTCTTGTTCAGAATGGTTACAAAAAGATTAAGGATTTGAAACCAACCTACAAGGATTGGAACGAAGACCTAAAGCATCTGCACGGGGAAGAAGCAATACCGGCACAGGAGCATCCAAAGATTTTGGAATGTAATGCATGGATGGAGATTTTAAAGCAGGTAACAGATAGTGTGGATATCAAGTATGCTACCAAGGAGAGTGTCTGTCGGTATTATCAGGATATTTATAATGCCCTGAAAAAAGGAAACGGAAAGGAGCAACTGGAGGATGCTTTTGACGGAGGCGGAATGCTTTTGACCGGAGTGCTGGTCCGTTGTATGGAGAAAACAGGCAGAGAGCTTGGAAGGGAAACAAACGCCCATGAAATACTGGATAATCTGCATAAGAGATACCAGCCCCACAAGGATAAAGGTAATTATAATACAAGACTTCGGAATATGCAGAAAGCTTTTGAGGAAGCAATGGAAGCATTTGATACAAAGGATTTGTCACAAAACGAAAATAAAGAACTGCTGGTAAAAAAATGTATGAGCCTTGCGATGGAATGCATCGAGGCTCATATTTTTGTTGCAATAGAATATCAGGAACCGATACAGAGGAAGGAGATGAGGATGGAATGCAGCCAATCGTGATGTTGTTGGTGTCGGGAGCAGTCATGTTTTCCGTGATTGGGGGACTTTCCCTGCTGGCACATTATTATACATTGAATGGAATCAAAAGTAAAACCGTAGGCGATGGGCAGTATGGTACTGCCCGGTTTGCCACCAAGAAGGAGATCGCAGAAACCTATGTGAAGGTAGCCTATGAACCGGAGAAATGGAGGCAGGGCAAAAACCTGCCAACAGTACAAGGACTTGTGCTGGGAAGTGTTGAAAAAGCTGGAAAGCTTTATGCCCTTGTGGATACAGGAGATGTGCATTGCCTGATGATAGGTGCAGCAGGCGTTGGCAAGACTGCACATTTTTTATACCCCAATATTGAGTATGCATGTGCCTGTGGAATGAGTTTTCTGACTACTGATACGAAAGGCGATTTGTATCGAAACTATGCTGGAATTGCACAGAAGTATTATGGCTACAATACCGCAGTAATCGACTTAAGAAATCCAACCCGAAGTGATGGCGATAATATGCTCCATTTGGTAAACAAGTATATGGATAAATACCTTGAAGATAATTCCAACCTAAGTGCAAAAGCAAAAGCTGAGAAGTATGCGAAGATTACTTCCAAGACGATTATTTCCGCAGGCGGTGTGGATAGTTCAAGTTATGGACAGAATGCGTTCTTTTATGATGCCGCGGAAGGCATACTAACCGCAGTAATACTCCTAGTGGCAGAATTCTGTCCGAAAGAGAAAAGGCACATCATAAGTGTGTTTAAATTAATTCAGGATTTACTCGCTCCGTCAAAGGTAAAAGGCCGAAATCAGTTTCAGCTACTCATGGCAAAGTTGCCGGATACGCATAAAGCGAAATGGTTCGCAGGAGCAGCATTGAACACAGCAGAACAATCCATGCAGTCTGTGCTGTCGACTGCACTATCAAGATTAAATGCATTCTTAGATTCAGAGTTAGAGCAGATACTGTGTTTTGATACAGCAATTGACGCGGAATCGTTCTGTAAGCAAAAGACAGCAATATTCTTAGTAATGCCGGAAGAAGATAATACAAAGTATTTTATTATTTCGCTGATTTTGCAGCAGTTGTACAGGGAAATCCTTGTGGTAGCCGATGAGAATGGTGGAGCATTGGACAACCGTGTGGTTTTCTTTTGGGATGAGGTTGGAACTATACCAAAGATTGAGAGCGCAGAGATGATGTTCTCGGCTTCGCGTTCAAGACGAGTAAGTATTGTGCCGATGATTCAGTCTTTTGCGCAGCTTAATAAAAACTATGGCAAAGAAGGTGCTGAGATTATTATAGATAATTGTCAGGATACTATATTCGGTGGATTTGCTCCGAACTCGGAATCAGCAGAAGTACTGTCGAAAAACCTTGGAAATAAAACTGTGATGTCTGGATCTATCAGCAGAGGAAAAAACGATCCAAGCCAGTCGCTACAGATGATACAAAGAGCACTTATGTTCTCGGATGAACTAAAGTCATTGCCAAAAGGGAACTTTATTGTAGCGAAAACAGGAACACATCCGATGAAGACGAAATTAAAGTTATTCTTAAAATGGGGAATCACTTTTGAAGAACCATATATAATACCGGAGAGGTCTGCACGTAAGGTTGCGTATGCAGACAAACAAGAAATAGAAGAAGAGATAATCCGTAGATACATGTGTTGTGTGGATGAGGAACCAGACAATGTAGCTACAGGTACTAGTAGAAGAAGCGGAGGTATGCAGCAGACGAAGATGAATGAAACAGAAACAAAGGTCAGACAGACATTACGAACAGGAGATTAGTATAAGGGATGAAAAGCAGAGAAATATATAAAGCAGACCTGCCCCATAGGGCTGTAGCACTATATCTCTATTTAAGTGACCGAGCAAATAAGGATGGAACTTGTTTTCCGGCGATTCGTACGATAGCAAGAGACTTGAGTACGTCAGTCAGTACCGTAAAACGTGCGATAAGAGACTTGGAGCGAAATGGTTTTATACAAAAGAAACAGCGTTGGCGTGAGAATGGTGGCAAGAGTAGCTTGCTTTATGAAATCATAAAGTAGGCGCAAAGGGGAAATTGTGTAGAACATGTGGACTATGGTATGGTTCACGATGGCCTATGCAGTGAAGTGTACATTTTAAGACTAATATCAGACAATAAAAATTATATTAATAGTTATTCATGAATCATAAGATTTCCAAGTTAATGGGACTTTAAAATATATCAGTAAAAAGTATTGAAAGGTTATGTTTTACAATTGAACAGTAAATCTAATAAGAAGATTAAATAAATAACCGGTTATGTCTGTAAGAACACTACTCACAGAAAGTCCTGAGCCTTTAGAGTATCCGTTGCACAAACACCACATGACTGTTGGAACACATAATATCTATCTTTGGTTACAGCACCTAGTCTAACATCAGTTACGATATCAAACGCAGTTGTTATTCCCCAATTGTTATACCAGGTGATTGTTCCATATAAAGTTACAACGTCTTTCTCTTAGGCCTTGTATGATTCAGTTAGAGAGGTTTCAAGAGTTAATACATAGTAGTTAAAAGTAGCATTATTAGTTAAGAGAATTGAAGTTGCATCGTTTCTATATATTATTTTGTTTATATTGGTGAACCGGAAATAGAAGAAGAGAGGTATGTAACAGCCCCAAATGGATGGGATGGCGACTAAAGACAGGGATACTTTCCGAACAGGCGATTAGTATGTATGTTGAAGATTAGAGAAATATATATATGATTTTCCGCATAGAGCCACAGAAATATATTAGAATGCCCCTTCGAATAAGGAGGAAAGATGTTATCCGGAATAGATATTATTTCTAGAAAATTGAAGATATCAGTTAGTATAATAGATCGAGTCACTAGCTACTTGGAGAGAAATGGATTTATACGAAAGGAGTTGCGATGCGTGATAATGAAGGGCGAAGTATTTTGTGAAATTGTAAAATAAGGACAGAAATGTATAGAAATAAAGGTAGACAGAGAGGGAATAATAGTTCGTTTATTATATTTCTATTTTCTTATAGAATCATAATAGTCTATTTATATACTGAGGTATATTTGAATAAATTGTTAGGTGGATGATTAGGTGAGACTTGATTATGGAAATATATGCCGTAAATATATCGAAAATTAGTTATGAAAAATTGTATGATTTATGCTTAAATAATGATCCAGTAGAAAAAAGTAGAATTGAGAAAATTGTTAACAAAGAAGATAGAGTAAGATCTTTAATCGGTAGGATTTTAATAAAAATAAATATCGCAGAAAAATTCAAAGATAGAATACTGGATATAAGATTTAATACGACTAAATATGGTAAACCATATATAGTTTCTTATCCTGATTTTTATTTTAGTATATCGCATTCGGGCGATTATGTACTATGTGCTATAGATGATAAACCTATTGGAGTTGATGTCGAGAAAGTGAAATGTTTTGATTATGAGAAAGTGGTAAAAAGATTTTTTTCGGAAAAAGAGGCGGAGTATGTGTTGAAGCAAGATGTTGTGTCTAGAATATATAGATTTTATGAAATATGGACATTAAAAGAAAGCTATATAAAATGTATTGGAAAAGGGTTAGCGATGTCATTAAACTCATTTTCGATTGATGTAGACCTGAATAAAAATATTATGGTTTCCTATGAAAATGAGAAAAAAAAGCATATGTTTAAAATATTTGATATCGGAACAGAATATAAAGTTGCAGTCTGTTCTTTGAACAAAGATATATCAAGCAACATAATTATTATGGAACTAAACAGTTTAATTCAAAAGTATTACAAATTATGTGATACGTAGGCTGGGAATAATATAGGTATGTTGCAGACGTATGTTTATTCGTCGAAATAATTTTTATGGATTAATAGACAACATAAGCGGTATCAGTACATGTATTTGGAAGATAAGAGCAATTATATAATAATATGTACTTTAGCATGAATTATATATACCTTTAGCATGTTTTATTTTTAAATAGATTACGATAGAATGGATAGAGAATGAGATATTAAATTCTATTGTAATTTATTGCATAGAAGAATAATGAAATTTCAAAATCTGATATTATATTTTGGGAAAAGTGTTATTTAAATTCTTATTTTGATTTAAACGACGGTGGGGCGCGTTAATGATAAAATAGGATACATAGAGTTCTTCAGGCGCGTATTTAAAATAGGCGTGATGGCGAAGCTATGCTTTTGGAATAATATAGAAATGGAAGAATAAATGAAAAAGAAGTATTGTTATGTTATTTACGTCATTAGTGGAAAAGAAGACAATGTAGTTCGGCAATTAAAAGCATTCTTGGATTTAAATCAATCGTTTGTCTTTGTTCCAATGATGGAAAGAAAGTTTAAAAAGAATGGGGTAACTAACACGGAAAAGGTACCTTTATTTCCTGGCTATGTATTTGTGGAGTCTGAGCTTCCGGACAGGATATTTAGGGAACAAATTATGAGAATTATATATAAAACATCTAATATCATACGATTGCTAGGGTATGGAGATTCAGAAGAAATATCATTGAGGGAGCACGAGAAGTCGGCTCTTTTTATTTTGCTCAATAATGATTATTACATAGAAAACTCATGGGGAATTATTGAAAAGGGGAAACTAATAATAAAAGAGGGACCATTAAAGGGAATGGAAAATAAGATTATAAAGATTTATCGACATAAAAGAGAAGCGTTGGTGGAGATAAGGATTATGGAAGAAAATAAGCAGATTAAAACTGGTTTGGAGATTGTTGAAAAGCAATATCATTAAAATTATAAAGGTACCAAATCACGAAAAGAGACTGGTATTAAGTGGAGGAAGAAATGAATTTTAATTTAACGAATGAACAAATGGAATATAAAAAAGAAGTGGAAACATTTGGAAGGAACAAATTAAACGACAAAGACGGAATATGTGAATTTTCTAATGAAATGTGGAAAAAGGTAGCTGAACTAGGTCTATTAGGGGTGGTAGTGAGTGAAGAGTATGGTGGCATGAATGAAGACTATTTAACTGCAGCAATCATCTTTGAAACATTGGGGTATTCCTGCAATAATAATGGATTTATTTTTGCAGTGAATAATCATATTTGGGTAGCTCAGAATTTGATATATTTATATGGTTCAGATTATTTAAAGAACAAGTATCTATATGATATGGTCCAAGGAAATAAAATTGGGGCGTTTGCATTGACCGAGTGTGATTCCGGGTCGGATGCTTATAATATAAATTCGGTGGCTACGAAAAGTGAAAGTGGGTATGTATTAAGTGGGAATAAAATGTTTATTTCTAATGGCACAATTGCGGATGTGTTCATAGTATTTGCTAAGGAGAAGAACGATAAGGAGAGGACATTAGCATTTGTAATTGAAAAAACATATAAAGGGGTAAGGGTTGGAAAAGAAATAGAAAAAATGGGTCTTGATTCATGCCCGATAAGCGAACTTGTTTTAGATGACTGCGTAGTTCCGGAAAAAAATATATTGGGAAGTATCGAGAATGGCAGATTTATTATGATGGCTGCACTTGAATGGGAAAGAATTTTTGAATTTGCGCCACATGTAGGGGCAATGAAACGTTTAATAGAAAAATGCACTCAGTATTCCAATACTCGAAAACAGTTCAATCGTGAGATTGGGACATTTCAAGCTGTATCACATAAAATTTCTGATATGAAAAAAAACTATGAATTATCAAAACTTATGCTATATAAAATTGCATGGTTGAAGGACCAAGGGAAGAGTGCGTTTACTGAAGCAGCAATATTTAAAATATTTGTTAGCGAAAGTTATATAAGGGCGTGTCAGGATGCTATGCAAATATATGGGGCATATGGATATACTAAGGAATATCAAATAGAGCGAGAACTTAGGGATGCTATGGCGTGCTCTGTTTATTCCGGAACAAACGAGATGTTAAGAAACACAATTTATCAAATGTTAAGTATAGAGTCAGAGATGATTTAAGTATAGTAAGGGGTATTGAAATGAATGCAGTAGTGTGTATTAAACCTGTTCGATTAAAATACGTTAATTCACAGGCTGATAATAGTAACGAATGGGTTATTAATCCGTATGATTTATATTCACTTTCTTGTTTGATTAGATTAAAAAAAGAAATAAGTGATTTGCAAATAACATGTATTAGTATGGGACCTGAAGATTCTCAATATATTTTAACTCGTTGTTTAGCAATGGGGGCTGACCAAGGTGTTTTGCTATCTGATAGGTGTTTTGCAGGTTCAGATACCTATGCAACATCATATATATTAGCGGAAGCGATTAAGAAAATAGGTAGATATGATTTAATTGTGTGTGGTAAATGTGCAGTGGATGGAGAGACGGGACAGGTTCATGTGGGATTGGCTTATAGGTTAGGTATACAATGCTTTATTCAAGTAGAGAAAATTACTGGGATGAATAATACTTCAATACAGTTTATTCGGGTAATTAGGCAATTTAGAGAAACAATAGATTCTACGTTACCTGTTCTATTGTCGTTTAACAAATTAGAAATTAATGATGGCTTGAGTTTGGTGCGTCTGAAAAAAGCAAGAAATATCCCTATTATTGTATGGAATAGCAAGGATATTAATATATCTCCAGAATATTGTGGTAGCAGAGGCTCAAAGACGAAGGTACTTGATATAAGGCAAAATCTAGAGAAAAAAAATTCGATTTTAATAGATGGAAGTATAAGAGAAAAAGCTCAAAAACTTTTGGAAATTATAAGACAGGGGGAACAGTAATGGAGGTGATAGCGAATTCCATTCTTATATGTGTTGACGAGAAGGAGCACATGAATACATTGAGAGTAGTTAGAAAACTAAGAATTCTAAGTAAGAGAACATTAGGAATGGTGTATGTTATTTGCTTAGGGAATTGTTCTTCAGAATATATTGAAATAATAAATGTGGGTGGTGCACATAAGATAATACATGGAGTCAGTGAACAATCTGCTATGGCCGTTTGTGAAAAAATAATAGTAGAGAACCAAATTGGATTAATTACTTTTTTGGATTCGGTTGAATGTAAAGTGTTAGCATCTATGCTAGCAACGAAATTAGGTGGTGGATTAATTGCAGATTGTATCGGTATTGAGTATGAGGGTGATGGAAAATATAGCTTTTTACGTGCTGCAGCGAGTGATTCTGTGCTAGTAAAAATAATGTGCAAAGATACGAAGTATCAAATGTGTACAATAAAAAAGAATTCTTTTTCTGATATTGAAGATGCGAAGTATGGCAGTGGTGAGGTAATTGAGTATTATAGTACGGAAGAACGAACGGATTCAATGCCACAGTATAAGGTGGTAAATCGTGAGATTTATAAAACCGAAGGTAATAATTTTATTGATAATGCCAAGATTGTGTTTGGATTTGGACGAGGAATCAAATCACCCCCGACGTTAATGAAATTAAGAGAATTGGCTGAAAGATGTTCTGCTAAGGTCGGAGGTACACGTGCAAGTGTTGAAGATAGACTTATTGATGAAAAAGAACAAATTGGACAATCGGGGATAAGTATATCCCCTAATATTTATGTTGCATTTGGAATTTCTGGAGCTCAACAGCATATTGTTGGTTTGAAAAATGCAAAAATAATTATTTCTATTAATAATAATGAACATGCCCCTATTTTTGATTATTCTGATTATGTGATAATTGATAACGCGGAAGAAATAATTGAAGCAGCATTGCAGATTATGAAAAATGATTTTTGAAAAATATAGGGAGACAGAAGGTTATATGAACGAATATGCAATTGCTTTTCCAGGACAAGGCGCACAATACATAGGAATGGGAAAGGACTTATATAGGCATAATATTGTTGCAAGAGAAACATTTGAGGAAGCGAGCCATGTACTTGGGTATGACTTAGGTAAGTTATGCTTTGACGGAGACATAAATGTATTATCGAAAAGTGAAATTGTTCAACCTGCAATATTAACTACAAGTGTTGCATCTTATAGGGTTCTAATGCAAGGTGCGGAATATAAGCCTAAGTATTTATTAGGAGATAGTTTAGGGGAGATTTCTGCACTAGTTTGCTCCGGTGCTATAAGGTTTAGCGATTCAATAAAAATCGCAACTAAGCGAGGTAGATTAATGGGAGCAGATGTAATAGAGAATGGCTATATGACCGCAATTATGGGTGTTGATATAGAAAGGATAGAGGAGGTTTGCCGCAACATTTCGCGAAAAAACCATATTGTTGAGATTTCAAATATTAACTCTGATGAACAAATTATAATATCTGGACATAATAAGGCCGTGGATAAAGCTATAACGGAGTTAGAAAAAATGGGTGGTCGTATAATGAAAATAAACACGAGTAATCCATTTCATTGTTCTTTAATGAATCCTATAAAACAAGAATTTCTGGAGGAGTTGATACAATACACTTATTATCCATTTGAACATCTTGTGATATCAAATTTGAATGCAGAACCATATCAAGATGAGAAGAAAATACCATATTATTTATCGGAGCAATTAACAAAAACTGTTAAATGGAAAGAAAGTATCGAATATATTGCTAAACATAATGTATATAACATAGTAGAAATGAAACCACAAACTGTTATACGGAATATGCTAATGACTAACAACCTAAATATTGATGTTTATTCTTACGATGATAAGTGTGAACAGCAAAACATAGAGAAAATTATATCTTCAATTGGAAGTTATTTTACGAATAATACAAAAGAAAATAGAAATAAATTAATTCAAATGTGTATTTCGACTATAGTTAGTACTAAAAATGTGAATTGGGATCAAGAAGATTTTTCGGAAAATGTTATAGAGAATTATAATAAATTATTAAGGATTCAAAAAAATCTTTGTGAAGATGACTGTGGCGCAAATTATGAAGAGATGAACATGGCATTGAATATGTTAATAAGTGCGTTGAATGCAAAGAAAGTAAGTTCTGTAAAACAACAGTTATTAATTAAGGATATATTATATAAAACGGGTTTATTTGATCTTTTCGAGACTTATATTGGAGATGGGATGAATGGATAATATGCAAAACAAGCAAGGTGAAAATATGGATATTGCTATTATTGGAATCTCAGCGAGATTCTCTAAGGCAGATAATGTTAGTGAATTTTGGACTAATCTAAAATATGGAAGAGATTGTGTAACAGAGTGTCCAGCTGAAAGAAAACGGGATATAGAAGAGTATTTAGATTATATGGAGATAGCACCAGAAAATAGGGTATATCGTCAAGCTGCATTTTTAGATGAAATAGATAAGTTTGATTATGAATTCTTTCGGATACCACCTAAGGAGGCTAAAATAATGGATCCGAATCAAAGATTATTATTGGAGGTATCGTACAATGCAATTGAAGACTCAGGATATTCCGTTGAGGATTTTGATGACAAAAAAATTGGAATTTTTACAGGATGTCCTACAGAATATACTTGTAAGGCCTATCAGAATTTAATTATGGATATTTCACCAGAGTTAGCGAATGACTCTTTTTCAGGAAATTTACCAGCGATGATACCAGCTAGGCTATCATATTATTTGAATTTTCATGGGCCGGCAATTCTAATTGACACATCCTGCTCTTCATCTTTGTCAGCACTACATATGGCGTGTATAAGTATTAAGAATAAAGATTGTGATTTAGCAATTGCAAGTGGAATTAATGTATTTACGTTACCAATTAGTAACCAAGTCGTTAATTCAATAGGGATTGTAGCATCAGACGGGAGAGCAAAAACATTTGATGATGCATGCGATGGAGTTGGACAAGGGGAAGGAGTAGGTGCAATTTTATTAAAGCCATTAGCTGAGGCTATATGTGATAAAGATAATATATATGCAGTTATTAAAGCAAGTGCTATAAACCAGGATGGAAAGTCTTTAGGAATTACAGCGCCTAATGCTTCCGCGCAAGAAATGGTTATAGTTGAAGCTTGGGAACGTGCTGAAATAAATCCAGAAACTATTTCATATATAGAAACGCATGGAACCGCAACAAAGTTGGGGGATCCAACTGAGATATCAGGAATTAACAGGGCTTTTAGACGATATACTTCCAAAAAGCAATTTTGTGGTGTAGGGTCTGTCAAAACCAATATTGGTCATACTTTAGGTGCAGCTGGAATGGCAAGTATTATTAAAGTTGCTTTGGCACTTAAGAATAAACAACTTCCAGCGAGTATTCATTTTGAGAAACCAAATAGTCGAATAGATTTTGTGAATTCTTCTGTTTATGTGAACAACAGATTGGCTATGTGGGATGAAGAATATCCAAGAAGATGTGGAGTAAGTTCATTTGGAATTAGCGGAACAAATTGTCATGTTGTTTTAGAAGAAGCGCCAAATGATGATAAAAGAACTGATTATTTATATGAAGACTTAATATTTACGATATCAGCAGCATCAGTAGAGTCGTTGAAAAATCTTGTCAGTAATTATATTAGTTTCCTTGAATATGAAAACAATATTGATTTATATAATTTCTGCTATACAGTTAATGTGGGCAGAAAGGATCTGAAATATCGAATAGCTATTATAACATCAAGTCTTCCGATGTTGAAAGATAAGTTGAAAATGATAAAAGATATAATGTTCTTAGAGAATGCTGTTAATGATGATGAGAAAATTTGCTCATTAATAAATGAGGGTATATGGATATCTTCTTTCATTGAAAACGAAAAGTGGACGTTGTCTCAGACTGGAGTAAACGATGAACTAGTACTTAAAGGGATGCAGTATTACATAGACAATGCTTTTGAAAATATAGATTGCATGAGAAGGCTATGCTATTCATATGTTCTAGGAGAAAATATACCGTGGAAAGGGTTATATAAAAGACGTGAAGGATATAGACTGAGTATTCCAGTATATCCTTTTAAAAGGAGTAGATGTTGGTTTGATGTACCAAAGCGAAATAAAGAGATACTAAGTTCTGCTAACATTTTTTATAGACCAAAATGGGGAAAATGTGAGAATCAACAACCACTAATTCAATTTGACAGTAATAGTACATGTGTAATCATTTCTAGTAATAATGATTTTATATTTGAAATGCTGAAAAAAACGCAAGAAAGATTTACGAAAGTTATCTTAATTGAGTATAGTAATCATTTTGAAAGACTAGATGAAAATCATTATTTAATAGAGGATGATGTAGAACATTATGAAAAAGTATTTCGAGAACTAGAACATAGAAATATTACGCATGTTATATATAATTGTTTCTCAAACGAAATAAAGAATTTGAAACATTCGGATACAATTCAGGAAACGCTAAATAATGGAATATACAGGTTTTACAATTTGATAAAAGTATTACCTGATATTGTAACAAAAAAAATCGAAGTTTGCATAATCACTGAAAATACGTATGTGATTTCAGATAAGGAAGAGGTACTTAACCCAGGTTTTGCTACATTAGTTGGGTTAGCCAAAACAATAAATTGGGAAATTTCATCGTTACATTGTAGGTGTATTGATGTTGACAGTACTAGTACCATTGAAAATATCGTAGATGAGATTAGTACATGTAGCAGTGAATTTATTGTTGGGTATCGAGATAATACTAGATATGTAGAACGGATTGAACAAATTAAATGGGATGATATTGAGAACCATAATTTTAATATTAAGCAACATGGAACTTATTTGTTAATAGGCGGTTTGGGTAGAATTGGTCGGAGATTATGTAGTCTATTTAAGGGCAAAGATGTTAATATCGTTATTATTTCACGATCAAGTTTTTTGGAACATGAATCATGGGAAAAAATGTATGAAGAAACATCAGATGACAATTTACGAAATCAATTAGAATATTTTATGGAAATTGAACGTAGTGGGGCAAGGTTATACTTCTATTCGTGTGATATATCAGATTACAGAAATACGAAAATGATTTTAGAACAAATACGTAATGAGGTAGGTCCAATTAATGGCTTGGTTCAACTGGCTGTCGATGATTGTGGAAAATATATTAAAGATCAAAGTATTGATGAGTTGAAAAAATCAATAAAGCCAAAGATTTATGGAACAACCATTATAGATGAACTTACAGAGAAGGACAATTTAGATTTTTTTGTTACCTTTTCATCTGTTATGACACTGGTATCAGGCAAAAAGAATAGTAGCTATGTAATATCAAATTCTTTTTTAGAAGCTTTCTCTGAATATAGAAACCACAGTAATCGTATCTCACAAGTTATTTGTTGGCCAGAGTGGTTAGACATTGGACTTGATGAGAGATTAATGAATAATGAAGATACGTCTCTATTTATGAAACTTCCATTGCAATCGGGATTAAATGCATTTTGGTTCTTATTATTTAAAAAGATTGATAGAGTTATTGTCGGTCAGATTAATTATGAGAGTAAAATATATAGTCTGATGGATATTCTTCCGTTTATGTTTACAGATAATATCAAACTAATGATTCAAGGTAAAAATGCAAATAAGGAGAGTGTTAAGAAAAAGATAAAATATACACAAAATATAAAGTTGCAAGGAAGAAAAACTGGTATTTATTCTGAAACGGAACATCAGCTTGCAGAAGCATATTATTCTATATTAGGTTATGATACGATTGATATTACAACTAATTTTTTTGAACTTGGCGGTGATTCGATATCGGCTGTTAGAATTTGTGTAGAGTTAGAAAAATATAATCTAATCTTAAGTCCAAATGATATTATGAAATACCAAACGATTCAGTGCTTAGCAGAAAGTGTTTCTAAGATAAACGAATTTAAAGGGGTGTAGTGAGTGGATAATGATGAATATTATATGATGAAAGCTATACTTGCTGCTAAACAGAGTGTCTATAAAAATGAGTATCCGTTTGGTTGTTGTATCGTCTATCGAAATGAAGTGATTATACAATCAAATACTAGTTATACAGAACGAGATCCCTTAAAACATGCAGAAATTAACGCTATTAATTACTTCATTAATAAAGTTGGAGTGAAGCAATTAAAAGAGTCAGTAATATATACAACAACTGAACCTTGTTTAATGTGTTTAGGTGCGATAAGTTGGTGCCAAATTCCGAAATTGGTTTATGGTACTTCGATTGCAGACTCTAAAGGTTTTAATTTTCGAGAAATAGATATGACAGTTGGGGATATTAGTAAAAAATTCCCTTATGAAATAGAAATTAGAGCAGGGGTATTGAAAGATGAATGTATGGAATTATTAAACATATGGAGAGAAAAGAATAAAGTGTTAAAGCTCTTTAGTAATTAAAGAATAAGTATATGATGAATACTGTGGAAGAAGGTCAGAGTAAAATGAAGATAAGGATACGTGAGTTATTTAAGACTATACAAGGTGAAGGAATTTTTCAGGGGATACCATCCGTGATTCTTAGATTGACAGGATGTAATTTGAATTGCGAATGGTGTGATACAAAGAAATTGTTAAGTGATAATAAGGATATTGAATATACGGATGAGATGCTTCTGAATATATTAGAGGACTATGGTTGTTCTCATGTAATTATCACAGGAGGAGAACCGACAATTCACTCTAACTTGAATGAACTTATATGGATTCTAAAAAATAAGGGATATTATGTAACAGTTGAAACAAATGCTACTAATATAATGGACTTGGATTGTGATTTAGTTAGTATGAGTCCCAAATTGTCGAATTCAGAGAAGGGTATTCTAAACGAAGAAAAAAATATTTCCGGCTACAATACAAAACATATTAACTTTAATGCTATCAAGCACTATATACGAAATAATAATTATCAAATTAAATTTGTATGTAGAGCATTGCAGCAGGATATAGATGAAGTGAAAGATGTTTTGATGCAAATTGGGGAATATGATCCAACGAGAGTTATGATAATGCCGTTGGCAAATTCTAGAGAACAGTTATATTTAGTGCAGAAAGCTATAATAGGCTTTTGCATTGATAATAATTTGAGATATGCAAATAGATTGCAACTGCAAGTTTGGAATAACGAGGAAGAGATTTATTAATATTATACCAGGAGAATAATTATGTTAGAAATAAATTTAAAAGAAAGATTAGATGATTTTTGGGTATTTCCTAAGTTAACAAAAATACAACATTCGCGTGATTATAATGATAATTTTTTTGAATTTCTTAATAATTCAGAAGTAATGAACGTACCAACTAATTTATATATTCATATTCCATTTTGTGATTCTGGTTGCATATTTTGCCCATATTATAAACTACATGGACAAACTAATTATAAAAAATATTTAAGTAAATACGTTGATTCTATTATTTTTGAGATTAAAAAATATGCAGAACAACCACTTTTAAAAAATATAAAAATAGAATCAGTTCATTTTGGAGGTGGTAATCCATTTTTAATACCTCTTTCTGATTTGAAAAGAATTGTTGAAACAATAAAGAGTTGTTTCAATGTTGAAGTGAATGATAATTGGACTATGGAAGGTTCAATTAATTTAATTAGAGATGAAGCATATCCAAGAGGATTATTAGAGTTGGGTATTAATAGGATAAGTTTCGGAGTCCAGACGTTTAATGAGGAAATTCGAAACGCTATGAATATTAAAGCTACTATAGAAGATATATATAATGGAGTAGAAATTTTAAATAAGGCTGGTTTATCTGAATATTGTATTGACATGATGTATAATCTACCAAATCAATCAGTAGAAGATTTTATAGAAGATTTGAAAAAGGTAACAGAGTTGAATCCATATCATATAGATATCTACAACATGGCAGTCTTTCCAAATACATACTTGGATAAATTGGTGCAAACAAAAGGACATTTCAGAATAAATCCTTCTAATGAGAATCAGATGAAGATGTTTAGAGAAGGAGATCGTTGGCTGTTAGAGAATGGTTATAAGCAAATTATAACAAATACCTATTCAAAAAAGCAAAAAGAAATACATATAGGTGATAAAGTATATTTGGAGAATGGTAATGTTATAGGAATCGGTGTATCTGCTAGAGGATATATTAATGGATATGCATATAAAAATGTGTGCGATATCAGAGACTATTTGGAATTGATAGAGAACAATAATTTCCCTGCAGATTTAGCATATCATTGTACATTAGACCAGCACTATGATAGGAGAATGGTGTATTTTCCAATTCTTATGGAAATTAATAAGTGCGATATACCAGATTATAGCAGATATGAGGAAAGGATAAATCAACTTATTGAACGTAAATTAGTAAAATGGGTCGGAGATACTTTGAAATTAACAAAAGAAGGAATATTTTGGTCCGGTAATATTTCGGCATTATTTATAAGTGAGGAACGGTGGGCCACATATATTAAATCATTCTTAGTAGCCGCAAAAGAAAAAATTAATCCATATAATGAAGATATGATGGGAAAAGAAGTTGTAGATTTAGAGGAGTAATAGTTTATGATTCTATATGAGATGTTAAGAAAAAGTGCAGAAGACTATCCAGATAAGTGTGCATTAATCTATCAGAATACTAAAATATCATATCGTATGTTAATCCACATTGTAGATTCTTTACAATGTGGATTTATTAAATTGGGAATTAATTCACATGAGCGAGTAGGACTGGTATTGCATAATTCAATTGACTTTGTTGTCTGCTTGTATGCATTGTCAAAAAATGAAAATATCGTATGTCTATTAAATCCTCAATATTCTGTTGAAGAAATAGAAGAGAAAGCTAATAGTGCTTTTTTGGACAAGTTAATCGCGGAACGATATATACATGAAAAAATTTTAGAAAAAAATAAGACTTCTAATAATTGTTTTTCAATAATTCTTAAAGATGAATGTGTAGAGATGCATACATTAGATTTAGAAGAACAGTATGGCATGCAAAAAGATTATTTGGATGAAAATTCGGTGGCGTTGATTCAGTGCACTTCAGGAACTTCTGCTAAGCCCAAAATGGCTTATCGGACGCATAGAAATTTGGATATTGATTCTATCAATATAATAGAAACAATGAATTATAAGGAGGAAGATGTAATTGCTGTTCCTGTCCCAATGTGTCATGGGTATGGATTGACAATGGGATTGATTGCACCCATTAGAGCAGGTGCAACAGTATATATTCAAAGATGGTTTGAATGTAATCAGTTTTTCAAAAGGTATAAAGAAATTAAACCAACTATATTTATAGGTGTTCCAGAAATCTATGATTGCATATGTTCGGAACTGAAAATGAGACCTTATAAATTTATTCATAATAAATGGTTCTTGTGCTCCGGTTCTCCATTATCAAAAGAAACAGGTGAAAATTTTTATAAAGTTTCAGGAGTTTGGTTAAGTCAGATATATGGAATGATGGAAGTTAGCACAATATGTGCGAATTTGAACTCAAATAATGAGAACTATCTGAGCGTTGGACATCCTGTAAACGGAGTTAAAATAAAACTTGTGAAAACAGGGAAAGAGATGCAATATAGGATATTGGTATCGGGAGAAACTGTATCAAAACAATATGTAACGACTGGAGGAGTATCTGCGATTACTGATTCAGAAGGATGGTTCAATACAAGAGACGTTGGTTATGTGTATAATAGTAATATTTATTTATTAGGAAGGGAAGAAGTAAATGAGTATTAAAGTAGGAAGACATTTTGAATTTGAAGCTAGTCATAAGCTTCCGAATGAAGAACAATATGGGGCATGTAGCAATTTACATGGTCATAGATATGAGTTAGATATTGAGTTAGAAGGTGAAGTGACAAATGACGGATGGGTTTGTAATTTTTCAGAACTCAAAGAAATTGTACAAGTTAATGTACTTGATAAATTTGATCATGGGTACTTAAATGATTATTTTAAAATACCTACTGCAGAGAATATTGTAATTTATATTGATAGGGTTCTTTCGAAAGAACTGGAAAGCAAAGAATTTAAACTTTCTCGGATACGATTATATGAAACTAGAAACTGCTATGTTGAAATAAAGAAATAAGATATTGAATTTATTGACTAATATGGGAGGGTACTTAAATGATTGATGTACAAGAAGGAATAGAATCGAGAAATATTTATTTAAGACAGGTTGGAATAAAAAATTTGGTGATACCTATACAGCATAATTTGGATAAAAACTATAGATACAGCATAGGAACTGTACATTTAGGTGTAGCACTTGAAGCGAATAAACATGCAATACATATGAGCCGCTTGATGGAAATTATTAATATATGGGATGGCGTGATTTCAAATCAAGCCATAGAAAGAATGATAAATCAAGTTAAGGAACGATTAGAAGTAAGCAATGTGTATATGGAAATTCAATTTACATTTTTTAGGAGCAAAATAGCACCAAAAAGTAAAATAGAGGGGAAAATGAATTATGACTGTAAAATTAAATTAGAATTATCACCAAATAATAAATTAGATTACAAAGTTGTAATTGAGGTTCCGATTTCTTCGGTTTGCCCTTGCTCAAAAGCAATTAGTAAATATGGTGCTCATAATCAAAGGGGTATTGTTAAGGTAACGCTCAAAACGGATGGAATTAATTGTTTGGAAGACGTAATTTATAGGATAGAGTCGTCGGCCTCAGCAGAGCTGTATTCAATTTTAAAGCGTGTAGATGAAAAGTATATAACAGAATATGCTTATGAGAATGCTAAGTTTGTTGAAGATATTGCAAGGGATATTACAATTCAGCTAGCAAAAAATAACAATTATAGTTGGTTTCAAGTTGAGGTTGAGAATTTTGAATCGATTCATAATCATAGCGCGTATGCAATTTCATTAAGTGAAGATTTGAAAGGAGATGGTGTTCATGAATCAGTTTAATTTAGATGATATTTATAATTTTATATGTAAAAAAATTAATGAAGAGGAAGAAAACATTGTTGAAATAGATAAGAACACGGAATTAGTAGAAAGTAGAATTATTTCATCATTATTGCTAATTCAAATTATTACCGGCATAGAGGATATTATAGAGACATCAATTATTACGGATGATGTAAGTCTTGAAGATTTTTCGACAATAAATGGAATACTTAATATTGTTAATAATACTTTAGGTCGAAATTCCTGTGAGGAGTGATAGGAGGGAGTGAATTGGTGTCAAATATTTATGATGTTTCACAAATATTTTATGATAATTATGAATATTACTGTTTTAAAAATTGTTTTTTGAATGTACTAAAATTCTATGGGTTTGAAAATGCAGAGTATTTCATAGAGTGTTCAATGGACTGGACATTTTCAAAGGTTGAAGAGAGTGAAGACAAATTTGGGTACCAATTTAGTACGGGAAATCCTTATTCTAGCTTACTAAATCCGTTTGATCAGGCTGTAAACTACTTAAGTAAAAACGAAGCGAGCATTGGTGAAATATGGAAAATGAATAAAAAATCAATGGATGAAAATATTCCGGTGATTGTGCAAGTTGATGTTTTTTATTTGAAATATACGCCATATTATAAAAAGAAGCATTCGTTTCATTCGCTAATCATGGCGGAATATAAGGAAAGAGAAAACGAGGTGAGTATTATTGATTGGTATAAGCCGTGGTATTTTAAGGGGAAAATTAAGCTAGAAGAGCTGAATCTGGCCAGGGACTCCCAAAATGAATATGATGGCTTGTTTAGTGGTAACCCGATTAACTATTTATATGCGGAAATAAATAGTGAAGAATTGAAACGGGAAAAAATAAGCACGCTCAAGTTGATCGAAAAATCTGTACAGGATAATTTAGTCAAATATTATACTGGACGCCAGGAGAATAATGTGTATAAGGGATATTATGCAATCAATGAAATCGCAAAATTGATTGAGAATAATAAATGCTTCGACTTGGAAAAGAAAGCCGAGTTTTTAGAGGACCTATATAATAAGCTATATTTCGTACCGACTCGAAAAAAACTATTTCTATGGTATCTTGAAAGAATAAACAAAGATTTTTCACTAATTTATGTTGAACAAGTAAAACTACAGTTAAGGGATTCCATTAATTTATGGAAAGTGCTTTTATCATTAATTATTAAGTGTAGTATGTCAAATGATGACAGAATCTATGAGAACATTTTAATAAAAATTCGTGAGATAGTTATGAAGGAAAAACAATATTATTATACTTTATATGAATTTAGTAAGTTAATCAGGGAGTAAGGAGATCGTCATATGAAGAAAAAAATAGGGGTAATTGGGGCAGGGGTAATGGGACAAGGTGTTGCATTATTACTAGCTCAATATGGGTATAAAGTTGTATTAGTTGATGTTGAAGAAGATACATTGAAAAAAGCAAAAAGAGAAATTGGTGAAAAAAATACAATGTACAAAGCAGTATGCCAGAATCTTTTGAACGAGGATTTCATGGAGAACATCACATTTGCAACTGATTATAAGTTATTAGAAGATGTAGATATAGTAGTTGAGAATACTCCAGAAATAATGGAAATAAAAAAAGAAGTTTACAGAAACATAGATAGGATTTGTAAAAAAGAGTGCATTTTTCTTGTAAATACTTCATGCTTGTCAATTACGGAAATTGCATCTTTTACAAATCGCCCAGAGAATGTAATAGGTGTGCACTTTATGAATCCGGTTCCACTGATACCGGGAGTTGAAGTTATTAGGGGAATACATACTGACATAAATACAATAGAGATGATTAAGTCGTTTTTATTGGAAATTGATAAAGAGAGTATTGTTATTAATGATTCAGTTGGATTTGTTTCAAACAGAATTTCGCACTTAATGATGAATGAAGCGGCATTTTTGGTTCAAGAAGGCGTGGCTACACCTGAACAGATTGATAAAATATTTAAACTATGTTATGGGCATAAAATGGGTCCGCTAGAAACAGCAGATTTAATAGGACTAGATACGGTAATGTATTCGCTAAAAGCTTTGTATGATAATTTTCAAGATCCCAAATTTCGTTGTTGCCCACTAATAAAGAGAAAAGTAGACGCAGGTTTTTGGGGACAAAAGACGGGAGAAGGCTTTTACAAATATACATTATTTGAATAAAAAACACTAAATTGTGGAGCTGATATGAATACTTAGCAATAATATGTTTTATTATCTTAGAATTGCAGAAATAGTTGTAAAAGAACTACATCATAAGTGCTGGATATAGGCAAAATAGAAACGATGTTTGTAGAAATGAGTGTATGAGGTGAAAAGAAATGAATGACAAACAAGAAATGTATTATAAAGTTAGAGATTTTATATGTAAAGTTACCCGAAAGCAAGAGTTAAAGGATGACGACGACATATTTGAAGGTGGAATTATTAACTCTTTGTTTGCAATGCAGCTAGTATTGTTTTTAGAGAAACAATTCAATATTCGTATCAATGGAACAGAATTAAAAAGGGATAATTTCAAAAATATAAATACAATCGTAAAGTTCCTTGAAGAAAAGCAAAGTAAGTTATAATTGTTGAGCATTTAGAATAGAAAGGATAATAATGTCAGACTATAATCAAAATCAATATCAAAGATATGTATCTGAATTTCTTGAAAGCAATATTACTCCTTATGCAAATAAATTTGAAAAAGAGGGGAGTTTTGATAGAGAGATTATTTACAAAATAAGCGAGGCGGGTTTCTTAGGAGCGAATATTCCGGAAGATTATGGTGGAAGTAACTTAGATATGCTTCAGATAGGAATAATCCATGAACAGTTCGCGAGAGTAAGCTCATCAATTAGAAGCATTCTAACTTCAAGTGGAATGGTGGCTCTTGCAATATTGCGGTGGGGAAACGAAAAGCAGCGTAGGAAATGGTTACCCAGATTGGCGAGTGGAGAGTGCGTTGGAGCTTTTGCACTTGCTGAACAAGAAGCAGGCTCGGACGCAGGAAATATACAAATGGAAGCTGTACGAGAGAAAAATCATTACATTTTAAACGGTCAAAAAAAATGGGTAACAATGGGACAAATTGCAGATTTGTACCTCGTGTTTGCAAAATGTAATGGGAACTATACTGCTTTTTTAGTCGAAAAGAATAAATGTGTACTCGTTGAAAAGCAAGATGGGTTATTGGGGCTAAGAGCGTCAATGATAGCAAACTTGTCATTTGAGAATTGTAAAGTTTCTGATGGAAATATTTTGGGGGTTGAAGGGGCAGGTCTGGAATATGTGGCTTCGTCCTGTTTAGATTATGGAAGGTATACAGTGGCATGGGCATGTTTAGGAATAAGTCAGGCATGTGTAGACATATGTGTTAACTATGTTAAGAAACGACGACAATTTGGAGCTGCATTAATTGAACACCAACTAATTCAACAAATGATTACGCGAATGATAGTAAGTACAAATGCAGTTCGATTATACTGTAATAATGTTGCAAGGCTAAGGGAGAATGGTGAAGCGGAGTCCATTGTTGAGACGTGGTCTGCTAAATATTTATCTTCTAAGGCTGCAAATGAGATTGCTAGTAATGCTATTCAAATATTAGGGGCGGAGGGGTGCTGCGACAAACATCCGATTGAAAGATATTTTAGAGAGGCCAAAATATTTGAAATAATCGAAGGAACTTCACAGTTACACGAGATTATTATTGCGGGAAGTTATAGTTAAGACATTTTGGGAGGGAAATTTGAAAACTGAACGAAATAAAATGGATAAAGTTGATATAAAAAAAGAACAGAAGATAAAATGTGTAGTATGGGATTTGGATCAGACGATATGGCATGGTATTTTATCCGAAGATGAAAATGTGATGGTAAATAATTTAGCAAAAGCTACAATTATTGAATTAGACAATAGAGGGATATTACAGTCAATTGCCAGCAAAAATAACGCTGTCGAAGCAATGAAAAAGCTTAAGCAACTCGACTTGGACAAGTATTTTATTTATCCACAGATTAATTGGGGACCAAAATACAAGTCAATTGAAAATATTTCAAAATTAATTAATATTGGATTAGATACAATCGCATTTATTGATGACCAGGAATTTGAGTTAGATGAGGTTAAATTTAATTTTCCAGAAGTGATGGATATTAATTCAAAGGATTTAGCCAATTTATTAATGAAAGAAGAGTTCATACCTAGATTTTACACTAAGGACTCTCAGCGACGTAGGGAAATGTATCAGAGCGATATAAAACGAAAGCAAGATGAAGAAAAGTTTTCAGGGTCACAATATGATTTCTTAAAAACACTTAATATGGAAGTTGAGATATTCCCAGCAGAAATAGAGGACCTAAATCGTGTTGAAGAATTGACAATGAGAACAAGTCAACTTAATTCGACAGGATACATTTACACTTACGAGGAACTATGTAATTTTATAAATAATATTAATTATAAGCTTCTAATTGTAAATCTAAGAGATTGTTATGGCGATTATGGTAGAATTGGAATAGTTTTAATTGAATTGCGCAAACACGAATGGTATATAAAATTATTTTTACTTTCATGCAGAGTTATGACAAGGGGAATTGGAGGAATTGTTTTAAATTATATTAAAGAGCTTTCCCAAAAAAGTGGAGTCAAACTTTATGCGGAGTTTAGAGAGACTGAGAAAAATAGAATGATGTTCACAACATTAATGTTTAATGGATTTAGTAAAGCTGAAGGACTAAATGACAATTATTTAGTTTGTGATAATTTATCAACTGAAGCTGTTCCGAGTTATATTAGTTTGAAATGTGTTGAATAACAACAAAGTAATTACATTTGAAATAGTATATGGAGTGATTAGTAATATTTATTAAGGAATAGAAAGAATGAAGCGTTGTGTAATAAATAAGATGGTTGAATATCCAATTATTTTATCAAATAGTGAATGTTCACATTTATTGTTGATTTTGAATGATTGTAGAGAGTCTATTGAGTTTAAAAAATGGTTTGTTCAAAGTTTTATGGACGTTTACCTAGTTAATAGGGATAAATCTGAATTTAAAAATGTACTTTGTTTTTTGCCAGATATCAACGAAAAAATACTAGATAAATGCCCTCTGATAAATGTAGATACAGTTTCTAGGAATAAAGAAGATGATATTTTGAAAAAAATAAGACATTGGATTGATAATGGAAAGTTTGTCATAATACAATTAAATAAATTCTATTTGCCATGTGCGAGTGAATATCACAAATATAATATCATACACAGAGTACTTATATATGGATATAATGAAGAGGATAAGATACTTGAAGCTGCTGATATGTTCAAGTTGACAGGATATACGCTAGAGAAAATTAAATATGAAGATTTTATTCAAGCGTGCTCGACGGAAGAAGTTGAGAATAAGGCTATTGAGATAATTACATATAGTAGAGCTAAATGTATCTTGGATATGCAAAGTTTAAAGGAGAAAATATGGAAATACATTGAAGAAAATGAAGAATTTAAAAAGTGTGCTTCCTATCAAGCATTGGCGAATAGTTTACAACAAGATAATTTTCTGGATGAAATTTCATGTAATGTACTATATGAACACCAAAGAATTATTACGAAAAAAGTAGAATTTCTACAAGAAATGAAATTAATCAATTTTGAGCCCCTGCAATTAAGCGAATTTTATGATTTTGAAAATGAAATGATGCAATTTCGAAATTCCTATATTAAATATCGAATCAAAAGCAAGTTCAAAGAACAATTAGTCGAAAAAAGTATGATTCAGAACCGTTTACGTGAGTTGCATAGAAAACATATCAGTTATTGTAAATTGTTGTTAGGAAAGTTAGAAGAAAAAGGAGAGGTAACAAAATGAAAAAAATGTTAGACGTTGTGAAACCGATTTTTGCTGTAGATGTAGATGATGCTAATTTACTGGCGGTATTGGGGAAATATCAAGATAGCGTTAATTATAAAAAATGGTTTATCAGAAATTTTATTGATTTATGGTGTTATGATAGGGACGGCGTAAAAACAATGGGATTTGATAAACCATTTTCTAAAAATTTAGATTGTTTTAGAGAAGAAAGAACGAAACACGATTATTTTGACAAACCTTTTCCTGATAGCTCAATCCATGATTGTGAATTGTTAACTACAATCCAAATGGAACGAGATTCAACCGAAAAGAAATATGATACAATCGTGGATTTTGTAAAAGAGTATATAGATAAGGAATATTATTTATTTTTTGAACTGGACTCCTTTTACATTCCGGTCGCGGTTTTTCATCATCATTCTCATTATAATAGCCGTACTTTGATATACGGATATGATGATGAAAAGGAGATAATAAATGTTGCAGACTTTTATGGACCGTTTGATAGAAATGTTTCGTACAAATTTAGAGAGATTAATTACAAAGATTTTGTAAAGGCTTATAGCAGTTATGAGTGCAGCAAAAATTTAGAGTACGAAAGGCTACTTGCATTTAAATATAAAGATAAAGATATATCTGTCAATAAAGGTGAGTTAAAGTATGCATTAAGACGTTATCTTCTAAATTTTGATGATGCTTATAACAACATTTATTATGGCATAAAGTGTTATGATGCGATTCAAGAAGAACTAGAAAAGAGATACATTGATTTTAGATTATTCAATTTTATTGCAGCGCATGCAGAAGCAATGAAATTAAGAGTTCAGTATATGATTGAACTTGGAATTATTGATTCATCTATAGAAATAAAGGAGTTTGAAAAGTTACGAAAGGATGCAAATTCTTGTAAAAATGCATTGTTCAAGTATGTGGTAAGTCAAGATAGAAATGTTAAAGCGAAAGTATCAGACTTATATGAACAACTAAAAGAGAAAGATATATTATGTACCAAGATGATTATTGATGCTATTAAAGGAGAAGAAAATGTATATCGATGGGAAGCAGGGTTAAAAAAGCCTATTAAGAGGGTAGAGAATTGATTAGAAAAATATTTTTTCTTCTTGTAGTTGAAATGCAATACATGGATATTTTGTGTGTAATATTTGGAGGAAACATTGAAATGAATCATGCTAATTTGTATAGTAATCTAATTGAGGTATTTGATAAGAGATCAAAAGAGATACCAGACAATATCGCTGTTATATGTTTAAAAGAACAAATAGCTTATAAAGAAATATATGAAAAATCTGTTTCTGTTAGCAATAAGTTATTAGGCATGGAAATCAGACCGAACGACATCGTTGGGCTAATGATGAATAGAAATGTGGATATGATTTCTACTATGATAGGTATATTAAGAGTAGGAGCCTCTTTGCTTCCCATAGATAAAGATTTTCCGGAGGAAAGAATCAAGTATATTTTAAGTAACAGTAAATGTACGCTTTTATTGTCAGATGAAAAAGATAGAGATTATGGTATCAGTGTGTTAGGAATAGAAAATTTGTATGAAGAGAGATACATAAGCAATCATGCGGGAAAAAATAAAAAAGGTGTTTCATCCGATAATATTGCTTATGTGATGTATACATCAGGATCTACGGGGAAACCAAAGGGAGTTATGATAAGTCATCGAGCAATATTGGCTTTTATTGATGGAATCACAAGACTGGTGAAGTTTGGAGTTGGAAAAAGAATTTTGGCTGTTGCGACAATTTCGTTTGATTTATCAATTGTTGAGTTAGTCGTGTCTTTAACATTAGGAATGACAATTGTCCTAGCACAGGAACATACAATTAATAATTCAAGAAGGCTTTTAGAATATATTAAGGACAAGAAAGTTGATATTCTTCAGATGACACCATCTAGGATGTCTTTACTTATTGAAGCAAGTAGGGATTATAGTTGGCTAGAAGGAACATCAGAAATATTGCTTGGAGGTGAGAGATTTCCAGAAAAATTGGCTGTATTTTTGAAAAATAATACTAATGCTCGAATTTATAATCTATATGGACCTACAGAGACTACAATATATTGTACAGGCAGTGAAATAGGAAACAAATGCAAACTTACAGTGGGCAAGCCCTTTTATGGGACCCAAATATATGTTTTAGATGAAGAACAAAATGAAGTATCATTGGGGATGGAGGGAGAAATATATATAGGTGGAATGCAATTAGCAGAAGGTTATATTTCGAACTATGAGTTGACAAATAATAGTTTTATTAATAAAAATAATCGACTGTATAAGTCAGGGGATATTGGAAAGATTGATGATGAGGGTAATTTAATTATACTAGGCAGGTCGGATGAACAAGTTAAAATAAGAGGTTTTCGAGTTGAGACAAATGAAATAGCAGAAATTCTTAATAAATACGAAAAAGTAAAGCAAGCTGTTGTTGTTGCAGAAAAAGGAAAGAATGACAATAGCTATTTGTGCGCTTATTATATTGGAAATGAGGAAATTAGCGTGAGAGAACTTAGATCGTATTTAAAGAAGTATCTTGCATACTATATGATTCCTGAAGAGTTTATTAGAGTAGATAGATTCCCAGAGACCTTAAATCATAAAATTGATAAAAGAAGATTAACTATTTCTAAGAATATTGAAAGATAAAAGTGAGGTAGAATAATGAGCGTGGTTGAACATGTGAAACAAGTGATTAGTAAACATGTTGATATTGTTGTAGAAATCGATAAAATGCAAGACGATGTTAGATTAGATGAAATTGGAGTTAATTCAATTAATTTTATTCGTATGATTATTGAATTGGAAGATTATTATGATATTTTATTTGACATGGATATGCTTGGTATTAGTGAATTCGAAGTTGTTGGAAATTTTGTGAATTATGTAGTACAATTAGTTGAGAAAAAGGAATAAGATATTTGGGAGTGCAAAAATTATGCAATTAAATAAAAAGAAGTATGGCTTAATCGATGTTTTAACTATGTGTATTAAAAATAACCCGTTAGAATGTATCTTAGTTTTGGTTCTAACTATAATCGGTGCCGTTCTTCCGTCGACACTGATTCATTTGAATTCAAATTTTATAGATTCAGCGTTGAACTATGCAACAGGGATAGGTAATTATAAAGATGTTGGTGAGAATATAGTAAAGATAATTGCAGCATTGGCATATATGCACTTTTATACAATTTGGGTTCAAGTATTAAATGAGAGAGTGTATATTGGCCTAAAAAGTAAGTTTAATCCTATGATGATTGAGAAATGTATTCGTTTAAGGTATGAATACATCGAAAATACTGAAACTTGTAATTTATTGAATCGGGTCCTAGATTTTCCTGGATTAGGAACTGTTCATAATATTTATGTGCATATATGTAGCGGTATATCGCTTATTACATATTTTGTGGGCTTGATATTTTCAGTTTGGGATATTTCATGGTACCTTGTTCCAGTAGTTTTTATTAGTGCGGTTCCATTGTTCTTTACAACCTATTTTATGAGTAAGGATATTTATGATAATGTACGATGGAATAGTGAACTTGCTCGAAAATCTAATTATCTTGAGTTTGATGTGTTGCGTGGAAGAGACAAGGCTGCAGAAAGAACGCTATTTGGCTACACTAGTTATTTTAACAATAAGTTTGAAAGTTATTTTTTGAAAGCGGTTAAGTTAGAAACAAAGATAAGAAAAAAATGGCTAATTATAAATAAGGCATTAACGCTTATTGTAATAACTACTTGTATTTACATTGCATTTATATTGTTAAATTATTTGAAAAATGATGTTATTACACTAGGAGTTTTTATTGCAGTAATATCTGTAGTTTTTCAAATAGAGTCTGTACTTACAACTCAAATTCCGGCATTAATCAGTGTATTATCTGAAGATTGTGAATATACGAAAGATTTATCACAATTTATGGAATTGGATCAGGAGGAAACTAAACAGGAGAAAGGAAGCGCAGAAGAAAGTGTTCAAACAATAGAATTTAAAAATGTATATTTTCGGTATCCTGGAACAGAAAATATGATTTTAAAAGGGGTGTCTTTCAAACTAGAAAGGGGTATGCATTATGCAATAGTTGGAAGAAATGGGTCGGGAAAGAGTACTCTTACAAAATTATTGTTGGGTTTATACAATGTAGACCAAGGTGAGATATTGATTAATGGTAGAAATATTAACGAGTATCCGAAAGAAGAAATATATTCTTTATTCTCTATCGTGTATCAAGACTATGCGCAATATGCCATCCCTGCAAAAGATAATATCGGAATTGGAAATATGAATGAACTAAACGATTTGGATAAAATTAATCATGCAGCAAGACTAGCAGGAATCAATGATGTTATCGAACAGTTACCTATGGGATTAAATACTCCTTTAGGAAAAGTATTAGAAGATGGTGTTGATATATCAGGAGGACAGTGGCAAAGAGTTGCTTTAGCACGTTCATTAATGAGGAAAAATACAGTTAGAATACTTGATGAACCAACATCTGCATTAGATCCTGTTGAGGAGAGTCGATTATATAAAAAATATTCTGAAATATCGAAAGATAATACAACAATATTTATTTCCCATCGATTGGGCTCAACAAAATTAGCAGATAAAATATTCGTTTTTGATGGCGGAAAGCTTATCGAACAAGGAAATCATAACGAATTAATGAATGATGGGGGATTGTATAAAGAGATGTTTAACACCCAGAAGGAGTGGTATGATGAAAGTTAAATCGTTACCTTTTTATAAAGTAATATATCGAACGATTCATTATGGCTATCAAAAACTTCCAGTGCATTTTTGGATATATATTATTATTTGTGTTACATTGGTATGCTTTAATTTTTTGTCTATAAAAGTTTTGCAGGAATTAGTTGATGCAGTGTCATACGTGTTTTTAAATAATGAGTGGGATGAAGTAAATTCGCTTATTATAATGGCAGGGATTATATTTGCATTATTCAGAATTGTAAGCGGAATAAAGGAATATTTTAATAATACTTATTTTATGACTTTCATGAGTAAAATTTTGAAAGATATGAATGCCAAGGCTGGAAGATTAAATTTAATAGAATTTGAGTCGCTAGAGTTGTTTGATAAAATTAATATGGCAATTGGTGGCGTAAACTATGCCATAAGATCGTCTATAGATTTAATAAATGGGGTTATTTATTATACCGTATTTTTCTTATGTATAGCTGTTTATTTTTATACTATTAAGCCGGAATTACTTGTATTAGGAGTTCTTATTTTTTTCCCGCAATTGTTATCG
Organism: uncultured Roseburia sp.; assembly: GCA_945787015.1. Lineage (GTDB taxonomy): Bacteria > Bacillota > Clostridia > Lachnospirales > Lachnospiraceae > Roseburia. The sequence goes on along the minus strand of CALZGM010000007.1, from coordinate 19,260 downwards.
CAATACATAAAAGGCTCTAAAATGTATAAATTACAAGAAAAAATTGTGACATATGAAAGGCAAAGTGATTATTACAGAAAATGTTTAGTCGATAAAACATATTTTAAAGAAACTAAGACACTTAATGCTTCTAAATACTTTCTTGGATGTTATCAAAATAAGGTAAATCAAGTAAATAGTGAGAGGTGGAATGTCATACTAAAAACATCTGCCATAAGTGGTATATTAACAATAGTTACATATTTGGGATATATTTTAGCATTTGTATTATTAACCTACTATCTTTTAGAGGGTAGTATTTCAATCGGTCATTTTGCATCAATCTACTATTCGTTAACTAAATTAATGGATACAATGAAAGAGATGGTTGAATTATTCGGAACAATATACCAGAATGCTAGCCTTGCTGGGAAATTGTATGATTTTCTTGAACTTCCTGAAGAGATGGGAATGGAAAAGAAAATTGATACAGTTCAGTCTATAAAATTAGAAAATGTAAGCTTTCATTATCCGTATACAGAAAAAAATGTTCTTAATAATATTTCACTAGAGATAAAAAAAGGAACACATGTGGCGTTAGTTGGTCTCAATGGTTCGGGAAAGACGACGCTTGTTAAAATCTTGATGGGGTTATTTAAGCCTAGCCAAGGTAAAGTATATATGAATAATGAAGATGTTTCCGAGTGGAATACTAATAGTTATATTAGAAAAATCTCGGCAGTGTTTCAAAATTATGGTAAGTATAATCTTACTTTAAGAGAAAATATTATGTTGAGTGATGTAAATATTAATGAAGATGATAATTATATTCAGAGTAAAATGGAGGTGGCAGGATTTGATTACTGTAAGGAGAATATAGGAGGACAGCTGGATGTTATGCTTGGAAGATCGTTTAATGGTATTGACCTATCAGGGGGGGAATGGCAACGTTTGGCTATCGCAAGAGGAATATACCGAAAAGGTGATTTTATTGTATTGGATGAGCCGACAGCTGCAATTGATCCGATAGAAGAAGCAAATGTTTATAAACGCTTTGAAGAGATTTCTAAAGATAAAACCGTAGTAGTTGTTACACATCGCTTGGGTTCTGTAAAAACAGCAGATAGAATTATCGTTTTAAAAGATGGAAAAATCATTGAGGACGGTTCCCACGAGGAATTATTAAAATTGAAAGGTGCGTATGCTAGTATGTATTTGGCACAGGCAGAGTGGTATAAAAGATAAAATGTCGTTGGACATAGAAAGACCAAGTTGTTTTTTTCAATGGAGTAACTCAAAGTATAGATGTCGAGAGGAAAATGATGAAAGAATTAGAACAGAAAAGGATTTCTTTAAATGAAGCAAGAAGGTTTCTTGTCAGATATCATGAATTAGATAATGAAGGAAATGAGTGTAATGAAAAATCAGTATTAGATTTTTTTGATAAAGTAGGATGTATACAATTCGATCCATTAAATGTAGTAGGTAGAAATGCAGATTTGGTGCTCCAGTCTAGGATAAAGGACTATAACCCATTAATTTTGCAAAAGTTGTTGTATAGTGATCGACATTTGATCGACGGATGGGATAAAATGATGGCGATTTATCCTCAAACAGATTGGCCATATTTTAGCAGAGTCAGAAAAGCATGTGGAGATGAGCTTAAAATTGTCTTTGGACACAGGAATGCAAGTAGCGCACTTGAATATTTAGAGACAGTTAAAAATATTGTTATTGAGGAGGGACCGTTGCAGGCTAATAAAATCGACATTGGAAGCAATAATCCCGGAAGTTGGGGGCATAGAAAGTTATCTAGTGCTGCGTTAGATTATTTGTATACAATTGGTGAATTAGGTATTTATAAAAAGATAAATACACAAAAAGTATATGATGTAATTGAAAATTTATTACCACCAGAAATTTTGCACCAAGAAGAACCATTTAGGTCGGATGATATGTTCTTTGAATGGTATGTCAAAAGAAGAATAGGTTCTGTTGGAATGTTATGGTCTCGTAATGGAAGTGCATGGTTAGGGCATTTTATATCAAATAGCCAGATTCGAAATACAGCGATAAAATCTTTATTGGAAAAAGGTGAAATTGAACAAGTATACGTAGGAGATATAAAGTATCCTTTCTATATAAGAAAAGAAGATTACAGTCTTTTGAATGAAGCAATGATTTCAAATGAAGGGGAAATGAAATTTATAGCGCCGTTAGACAATCTTTTATGGGATAGGGCATTGATAAAAAGTGTTTTTGACTTTGATTATAGTTGGGAAGTATATTTACCAGTAAAGAAAAGAAAGTATGGATATTATGTATTGCCAGTACTATATAAAGATAAATTTGTTGCCAGATTTGAGCCAGAGATATATAGAGGGGAAAAAGAATTACGCATTAAGGACTGGTGGTGGGAAGAAGGAATTCAAGTAACAGATGAGATGGAGGCTTCGTTAATTAAGGCGTTTGAAAGGTTCTGTAGATATTTGGGAGCAGAAAAGGTGAGTAAAGAGGATTTGGAAGAAAAATGTTTGAAATATAATAGGAAAGAGTGAGGTGTATGGGAAAAAGACAAAAAGTTGCTGTCATCGGTACCGGAAATTGGGGATTGAATCATGCAAAAGTTTATTCAAGAGGTGAGCTTACTGAGTTGGCATGCATTGTAGGGCGTACGGAAGAAAAGGCTAAGGTGTTTGCCAACCAGTTTAATGTACCTTATTTTACTGATATTAATTTAATGCTGAATCAAATTAAGCCAGACCTAGTTAGTGTAGCACTTCCGGGAATGAAGTGTTATGATACATTAATGAGATTAATTAACGAAGGAGTTCCGATTATTACGGAGAAACCTTTAACATATGAGTATGATTTAGCAGATAAATTAATTAACGAAGCTCAAAAAAAGAATGTTTTTTTTGCAATTAACTTTATGCATCGATATTCTAAACCAATTCAACTTGCACGAAAGGCAATCCAAGAAAACAAGATAGGTAAGATGGCATTTGTAGTATGGAAACTAGGACAATATGGTGTTTGTAGAAATCATATGTATGAAAATTTAATAGAAACGCAATGTCATGGACTAGATTTATTAGAATATCTTTGTGGTGAAATAGAATCGGTACAGGCAGAAATGACGAAAATATCTAATAGAGGATTAACCACTATGGGTATTGTCCTTAAATTCAAAAATGGAGCGCTGGGAAATTATTTAGGGACATATGATGCGTTTGAAACTTATCGACCATCTCAGTACCTGGAAATAAATGGTACATTGGGCTGTATTCATGTAGAAGATTATACCAAAAGATATACATTTCAAAGCATGGGTAGTGAGTTTATGGAAAGTTGGGAAGCAGGAATATTTAATGATTTAGACAAATCTATTTTATCTAGTTTTGATAAGCATGTTAATGAAGTTGTTCATGCTCTTATTGAAAAAGAAAAGCCACCAATTGGTGCAGAATCAGGAGCTAGAACGCTTCTATTGGCGGACAAAATTATAGAATCATTTGAAACTGGTCGAAGAATTCGTATTTTATAGGTAATTATATTTTCGAATTTTGAAAGTAGATTCCGATGAATTTTTCGTAGTTATTATAGTTATTTATGAATAGCGCATAAAAAGAAACTTAATATTTATAGATATTACAAGAGGAGATTTCACAAATCTGGTGATAATCGACTCTTTTTTATTTTCAAAAATTTAAGGTTGTTACTAAAAGCATTAAGAGCGTTATTGTTACTATAAAACAGTTTTTGAGTTGAAGTTTTAATTAGGAGGAAATAAATATATGGATAGAAAAAGAAAATTACCTATTAGTGAACCGTTGACTAGCACGTGGTTATACGATGCTTATCCGTTATCAGTTTTAGCGGCAAATGGAGATAATTACTTAGAATGGTTTCTCAGCAATTTTATTCAGTTAAATGCAAATAAGGATATTACAATTGAGGACCGTCATAATGTTTTTCTCAAATTTGACGGTGCTGTAACGAATAATGCTGCATACTTGAATAAACAGTTAATATCATGGACTACCTTTATGAACCTAAATATTGATATTCACGATTATATTAAAGGTCATATCGACCAAGGCTATTATATTCAATTTCAGGTTGATGAGTATTATATACCAACAACATGGCGCTACGAGAAAGAGCATAGAGTACATGACTTGTTTATTTATGGATATGATGATGAAAAAGAACAGTATAACATCTTAGGGTACAATCGGCAAATTATATTCGAAGAGGGGACTTGCCCTTATAAGAACTTTGAAGCAGCATTTAAAAATAACTTTTTAGATAAGATTGATAATTTTTGGGCAGATCGTATTTATTTCTATCAATACAACGAAAATGATTATTATAGGTTTAATACAACGCTAGTGAAAAACTCTCTTATTGAATATCTATGCGGTATTAATTCTTATGAAACTTTTAATCGTTTTTATGAGCAGGATTTAGGTGTTGTTTATGGGATAAATGTATTTGATAAGATATTAGAACATATAGAAATTGTAAAAGCGAAAGAAAAATTAGAAATTAAACGCGGCGAAGAAATTTTAGATCTTAGAATATTCCGACTTTTAAAAGAGCATAAAAAAATAATGATGATGAGAATAAAATATATAGACGAGCATATTACAGAGGTGAAAGAGCTATTAATTGAATACAGAGAAGCTGAAAACCTAGCAGAGAAATCGCATAACCTAGCGATTAAGTATACTGTACATCCAAATACGGATTTATTAGATATACTGTATGAAAATGTGAGGAGAATGAAAGAAATCGATAAAAGTGTTCTTGCAAAATTGGTTGTTAAGCTCTAGAGATGTTTCATAAGAAAGGTTGCTTGGAAGGACGGTTAGCTAAAACAAATATATGGTACGGAAAATCAAAGTTCCGAGGCTGGTTAGTATTTTCCGGAGAGTGTTTCAAATCCATTGAATTCCAAAAATAATATTTCGAAACACCTAATATAAATATGGTTATATATTAAATAATATGTATCCAGTAGTTAGCAGGACTCTAAGAATGAGATTTAAGAGAATAAAGTTTGAATGTATTGTACTACAATATTATAAGAAAGGAAATGTGATATTTTACTCATGGAAATATCATACAAGGACCTATGAGGAACATATATTTATATCCGGCAGAAAACGAAATTACAAAGGAAATATTTCAGTTGGAAGGATTAGTAAAGTATAACATTATTGGCGCAATAAAAAAAGAAAATGATGGATTTGTCGTATTAGTAAATAGCCAAGATGAGAATTTTATTAAACTAGACAACGGAAAAATTGCAAATTCAGATGCACTTTTTATCGTAGAACAAGACGAGAATAGTTTGGAGATTTCAAATTACTTTCGGACTTTTGATAAGCCTATTATTGAGTTAGAAAAGCAAATTAATAATCAAATCGGCAATGTATTTACGGTTTTTATAGATGATACCTATTATGCATATCATATTGCAAATCAACTCACAAAACTCGGCTATAGAGTAAATGTATTTTCAGATTCTATGATAAACCAGTTAATTGAAATGTACAGCAACCCTAATATAAATATCATAAATGGTAGTGCCGAGACCAATATGGTACCAGAGAACCAGCCATATGTGGTAATAGAAGGAAATAGAAGTATTATAGCAGAAACTATAAGTTATAGATTGAATAATGATATTGTAGAGTCGAAAATAGTTCCAATTCAACTGCATGAGACTGATACATATATCATTAATTATATAAAATGTTATTTTTGGATGTGTACGGATATATTAGGAGTGATTACGGAAGATATTTCTAATTTCAGGAAAGATGAGAGTAGTCAATATAATTTATTTAGAGTAGCAGACTCTTTTTTTCTGTTTGAAGCAAATACAAGGGCTTCGTATACTCTCAGTGAAGATGTATATAAATTTTTAGATATTTATTTTAACGGTTGTGGCGAAGATATAGAGCGATATATTACTCTACAAGTTGGTAAAAATGAAAATAAAGAATCTTTAGTAAGAGCATATGAAAATTTCTCTAGAATACGATACATTTCAAAATTATATGCTAAAAAACTAGAATATAAATTATTATATCAGGAAGATTGGTATTCGGGAGAGTGTATTATTTCCTTTATTGGGAAAAAAACTTGTAATTTATCGTGTAAGTATTGCTTTATGGATAAAAAGCAAGAGGATAATCTTAATAGGGAAGAATTATCGGAGGAAGTTATAAGAGCGGGCTTAGATTTCATTCTTCAGCGGAAAGAAAATACTTATAGAGTAAGAGCAGATTATTCTTTAGGTGGTGAACCATTGTTATCTTTTGATACCTATAAAAAGTTATGGTCAATTGTTAAAGAATATGATCAAAGAGAAGAGGGAGAGGTTGCGCTTGGTTTTATCACAAATGCAACCCTTTTAAATGGTGAAATAATTGATTGGTTTAATCAAAATCATCATTGGATTGGTTTTAGTTTGGATGGCGGGAAAAGTACTAACGATAGCATGAGAATATATCCAAATGGTAATGGAAGTTTTGAAAAAGCATATTCTAATATATCAAAGGTATTGGAATTAAACTGGGAGCATTTTCCAGGGGTGAATGCTGTATTAACAGCAGAAAATCCTGATGTTCTTGGAGTATTTATGGAACTATGGAATTTGGGCTTTAGAATTATTACAATAAAACTTGTTAGAGCAGACAGTACTAAGTCATTTGCAATTACAATGAAAAATATTAATATAATAAAAGAAAATTATTTTAAATTTGCTGAATACTTAATCCAACATTGTAAAAGAGGAAATTATGAATATTTAAAGGCGATTCTTGTACCATTCGATTTTTTTGGAAGGTTTCTAATGAGGGTATTTATGAGAGATCGTGCTATTATTAAAAGATGTCCAGGTGGAGAAAGGATATTTAGCGTTAGAAATAATGGTGACATTTATCCATGTGATAGTTTTAATGGAATGGATGCATTTAAAATGGGAAATCTGAAAGATAAAACATTTGATAAATCAGTATTTGTTCCTGAAAAGGTTACAGAAGCGGAAAGATGTAAAAATTGCTGGGCAAGATACCTATGTGGTGGAGTTTGTTCCTATACGGCATATATAAATAGTGGTTTGGAGGAGTCTGCGTCCGATGCTGAGTGTGAGTTGGAAAAATATTTAATTATGCTTTCATGTTATTTATGGTCTGAGCTTAAAAGAAATGTTTCGGAAGATGATATTAATAGTTTGCGGGATTATATTAAACTGATGACCGGTGGGAAAACATGGTAGGACAAAGGAGGTGACAACATGAATAATGTGTTTATTTGGAATGATGAGTTTATAGAAATTAATGAGGAGATTATTGTGGAAGATATCGAGATTAGTCTTTCATTATCCTAAAGTTCTCTAGATTATTGAGAGACACAAATAAGTATGTTCACGATATTATGAACTGAAGTAATACTTTAGGGAATAAATAGTGCCATTGTATAAAAAGAATAACTAAGAATATATATTCGATAAAAATCCTCTGGACTAACGAAAAAATATCAGATGAGTTTCTAAGTTTTAAAATAATTATTGGTGCCTTGATTTGTTTTTGGCACAACATATCCAGGCTGTCAATCGAGCAGCCTGGATTTTCTTATGGGTTCTTTGTGTTATTCTATGTCAACTGGTGAAATCCGATCTCCAAAATAAATACACAACTGATCTAGGGTTTTTCCCCAGTTCCAACCTGCACCAGTCCATTTTTCTGTAATGTCATACATTGCCAAATACAGGATTTTGAACAGCACATCGTCTGTCGGAAAAATCGTCTTTGATTTTGTAACCTTGCGGAACTGACGGTTAAAGTTTTCAATCGAATTCGTTGTATAGATGATCTTTCTAATCTCCGGTGGATATTTGAAGTATGTAGAAAGCTGTGGCCAGTTATTCCGCCATGAGCCAACAGAAGACGAATATTTCCCCATGTCTCTTCAAAAGTATCTAGATTTTTAAATGCCATTTCTTCCGTAGGTGCCTGATATACTTCTTTTAAATCCTTCACAAATGGTTTCATGTCCTTATAATTCACAAATTCTGTGGTATAGCGAACCTAATGGACGATGTGGTGTTGAATTTCTGCTTTTGGAAAAACAGCATTAATAGCATCTCCAAAGCCTGTTAAATCGTCTACTGACACAATCATGATGTCTTCCACACCTCGATTTTTGATTTCATTCAGCAACCCAAGCCAGTATTTGACGCTTTCATTGCTACCAATCCACATGCCTAAGACTTCTTTTCGACCATTAAGTTTAATTTCTATAGCTATGTAAACAGCCTTTTTGATAGTCTGACTGTCTGGTCTTATATGTAAATGCACAGCATCCATAAATACAACTGCATACTTCTTTTCTAATGGAAGGTTCTGCCATTCTTTTGCGATTGGAAGGATTTGGTCGGTCATGTGTGAAATCGTTTCTGCAGACGCATCTACACCATAAACAGACTTGAGATGAGCAGAAATATCCCTTGTAGTCATCCCTTTCACGTACATGGACACGCTTTATCCTTGATGTTAGAAATATCGATCTGATGCTTATTAACGATTTGTGGTTCGAACTCGCCATTTCGGTCACGCGGAATATCTAACTCAATATCACCTAATGATGAGGTGACTATCTTATTACTGTAATCGTTATGGCTGTCATCAGTTTCCTTGTTTTGATAGTCGTACTTGGATCTTAACTTCTACTGGAAGTTAAGAAATATAGGGAATCAAAACTCTACGATTATAGTGGGAATGATATCGGTTTATGATTAATATGAGAAAGACAAAAATAAATACTGACCCAAATAGTCACATATCGGTGCACACTAGGGAAATAAATTCACTTAATATGGGTAAAATAGGAATTATAATTCGAGGAAAGATTACCCATGAGTATGTCTTATAAAAATGTGTTAGAAAGATTAAAAGAAGAACGTATAAATAGAAATAAATCACAAGCCGAAATGGGGCAATTAATACACATGAGTCAGAGTCATTATAGTAAAATTGAACAGGGAAAACGACACCTTACATATTATGAGATACAATGTTTATGTGAATCAGACATAGATAGTTTTTATGTATTTACAGGTATGCGAAGTCCAAGAAGAAGCAATGAACACTTTCAGAAGTTTTCGTATGAGGAGTTAGTTGTTTATCTTAAAATAATATATGGAGTAATTGAGTATTTATATATTTGTAAACCATCTGAGAATGGAAAATGTCTCTATGAAAATGTAAAATATTCAATGGGTGTTATTACATTGATTGAGAGGAATAATAATGTTTTTGGTGCTTTGAGAAGAATATTAGGATGTAATCAACGTAAAATGTCAGAAATAGTACAAGTTGATATTAAGAAGCTGAGGGGACTTGAAAATGGAAAGGTATTACCCGACAGTGAAATTATATGGAGAATGTACTATTTATATGGTATTCCGCCAGCACTAATTGTAAAAAGTAAAACGGATATTATTAACACAATTGACAATCTTTTGTGTGCAGTAGATGAAGATTGTGGAAAAGAGTTGCTTGGATATTTGTTACAGATATGTTCAGTGTGATTAAGAGGATGTTATGATAAAAAAGATATTAGTTTTAGAGGATAATATGACAACGAGCGATTGTATCGGGCGTATTCTTTTGGAAATAGATAATAGAAATCAGATTTTTTCGTACTCCGACTTGAAAGGTGCATATCAGTGCATATTAGAAAAAAGAATAGATTTGTTTATTATAGATATAATACTAGATACATGTAAACCGGGAGATTCTTCTGGTTTGAAATTTGTAGATAGAATAAGGACGATTGAAAAATATGCGTTTACTCCGGTTATTTTTATCTCTTCATTAGAAGATGCTAAATTATACACATATGAGAAATTACATTGTTATAGATTTGTTGAAAAGCCTTTTGACACTGAGATGCTAAAGAGGATTGTGAGTGAATGCTTAAATTTTCCATGTAGTGTAGAAACAAGAAAGACATTGTATTTTCGCAAGGACGGTATTATATTGGCTGTTGATAGAGAAGACATTGTGTATGCAGAAAGCATAAATCATATTATGAATATTCATACGACGCGAGGAGATATGCTAAAGATTCCTTACATTACACTAAAAAAATTAATTGAAGACGTTGATAGTATTGATATAATACAATGCAGCCGAAGCACACTTGTTAATATGACCTTTATAGATAATGTGGATATACCCAATCAAATAATCCGATTGAAAGAAGGATTTGGAAATGTTGAGATAGGTATAATGTACAAAAAGAAGTTAAGAGAAATATTTAAGTAGTATGATAATGAAGATCGCTTTAGTATTAGAACTAATGGCTGTGATTGTCTGTATTTATCGAATAAATGGGCAAAAAGTAAGAGTCGATATTAGTACTATGACATTTTTTATAGTACTATTAGTAACTTTTATTTGTTTTAATACTCTACAGATGTCGGAAACGATTAGTTTGGTAATATATATGCTTATTTATGTGTTTGATAAGATAAAATTTCAAAATAGCTATATAAGTGCAGGAATAGACATCTTGTTGCTTTTGATAATTATGCCGGCAATTGAGTTTATATGTATACTGCTTGCGGCAATATTAGTACCAGAACAGGAAGCAACAAGAACATTGCTTGGAAATATTTTTGTGCTACTTATATGTGTGTATATATTACCCAAATGTAAGATAGAGAGGATTCGTAGAAACATTTCTAAGGAATGGAAGTATGTAAGGGTCTTAGTTGCATTTGTACTGCCAGTGATAATTGCTCTTTTGCTTCAAGATATACTTTTTAAAGGAATATATGTAGGTATTTTTGTGTTTGCTATTCCGATATCTTTGGTATTACTGTTACTACTAGGGCGATGGAGTGGGGCAGAAAATAGGATTGAAAATATACAGACTGAATTACAAGTAAAAAAAAGTATGCAGGAAAAGTATGATGAATTGTTAGAACAAGTCAGGGTGCGCCAACATGAATTTAAAAATCATTTGGCAGCAGTTTTCTCTGCACATTATACATATCATACATACGAAAAATTGGTCAATGCACAAACAGAATATTGCAATAAGTTACAACAAGAGAATAAATATAACAATTTGTTATTGATAGAAAATAATATTTTGGCAGGATTTCTATATGGAAAGTTTCAAGAAATCGAAGAAGATGGAATTGTGATTGACTATTGTATAAAAGCAAGTTTGAAGAAATTAAAAATTCCAGAATATCGTTTGATAGAGGTGATAGGAATACTTCTTGATAATGCTGTGGATGCGGTAACTGAAGATGTGAATGAAAAGCGAATAGTACTTTCTGTTATGGAGACGGAGGATAAATACGAGTTTTCAATTGGAAACACATATCATTATGTGTCCTATGAGGAAATAGAGAAATGGTTTCAACTTCATAATTCAACCAAAGGACAGAATCGTGGAATAGGATTATATCATGTAAAAATGATATGTAATGAATGGAATATGAACATTGGGTGCCGGAATGTTATGGTTGATGGAGAAAATTGGATAGAGTTTATTTTGGATATAGATAAAGCGGACAGGTAATAGTGTCCGCTTTATTGCATGTAGGGGCTTAGTTGGTATCGTCTTCTTTTGGGTAAGGGTATTCCCCAAATAGAAATACACTAATAAGGGATGTTTCGATAAACCAAGAAAGATCTAAAAGCCCGGTTAATAATGTAGGAATCAACTTACACATACTCCTTTCTTTTGTATTTTCGCAACAAGTAGTTGAAGCGAATGTAATATAACAACCCAGAAACCTATGATTAAATATTGATTTTCCGGTAGTATATATAAAATCAATGTATACATGAAAATGAATGAACAGACTATGTTGCGACAACGGGTTATTAGTGCTTGCGGATATTCTGGTCTATATTTAGATGGAACAGGGCTACAGTAATAACATATTAGTAAGCTGAGTAATAAACCTACAAACCGAACTGCCTTGTGGAGCATAAAGTTTGGAAGAAGAACTACTGCTAACCACAGGTAAATAGTAGATGCAGCTAGACAACTAAAATAAGTATAAAAGTGTAGACCGCCGGTGGTGCATCGTAAACATATCATGATTAGCAAGGCAAAAAGATAAAGCGACAAATATTTCCGAAATAATATTCCCATAATAAGCATTTTGCTAAGTTCAGAGGAAAGAGTCTTTAGCAGAAAGATTAATTGTGCTATTTGGTAGTTACTTAAATTGTATTTTTCTTTCAAGAATAATTTGATTGTAGACATAATGTCCTCCTTTTCATGGGTTTATGATAATGGAATTATTCGTAAATAGAGAATTTTTGACCGAGTTATATGTTTTTTCAATTGAAGATATAAGAGAGGAAAGAATTTGGTATGTGATGAGCAATCGGGGCTTGTTGAGTAATAAAATTTTCTGATTTGGTAAAAATCTAAAGTTGTAGTGTGAACCGGATGATATTCTAAAGATATGAATTTTATGTAGTGAATAGTGGAACTTTTGAGGGTTTATAACCGTTTGTCAAAAGATGTAAAATTTTGGCAGGTGGAGGGATATCATGTCTGATATACATATTGGAACAAGAATAAGAGAATTACGTGAGATACAGAATTATACAAGAGAAGCATTTGCAGAGAAAATAGAGATATCATCTAAATTCTTATATGAGATAGAAACAGGAAAAAAGGGATTTTCTGCGGATACATTATGTAGAATATCACAGGCACTATCAGTTAGCTGTGATTATATTATGTTTGGGGAAGAGGTTAGTTGTAGAGGAAGCGAGAAGTTGGTTTGTGTACTTGAGATGATAAAACCAACCCAGGCTAGCAGAATGCAAGATATATTACAGATACTGTATGAGATGTTAGATACTTTATAAGTTCAGTAAAAAAAATATAGCATTTGGTTAAGAAATATAATTTACAGTTTCTTTCTAGCATAATTACCATATCTATATGATAAGGAGGACATTATGCAACACTTTGATAAGAGAGAGATGGGGATACGGATTAAAGAGTTGAGAAAAAGGCAGGAGCTGACGCAACAGGAGATGGCAGAGATACTCTGCTATGCAACAGAGCGACAGCTACAGCGGATTGAGAATGGAGAGATTTGTTGCCCGGTTGATAGACTGGCAGACATTGCACAAATTCTTCATACAACAACGGACTATTTGTTATTTGGAACGGGAATAGCATGTAAAGTAAAAGATTTACTGGAATCAGATATCGGGGGATGTAAAATGATTCTAGTAATAAAAGAAGAAAGTGACATAGTAGCGGAGTAAATGAAAGATGAGGAAAAATCCTCATCTTTTTTACATAATTTATAAGTAGGAATGCGTATAGGTTTAATGTAGCTGCCGATTAAGCGCTTACTTATGAAACATAATTTTGTATATAATTGCATGAGAAAAGAGCCTTAACTAACAGATAACTCCTAATTATCCGTCAGGGTAAAGATCTAGGCTACATGGAGCTATTTAAATAACTGTATATTAAGGCATACCATAAATTAGCATATTGTGAAAATGCGCGAAGAAATAGTTCACAGAATAACATTCTCATAGAAACATATATATTAGTTTGCTAAAACGGTTTCTTTATTGAAAAAATATGATTATTGTATTATATTAAAAAGAGAATACAGATGTAAAATAAAGATGAAATATAGTCTACAATAGTACTGCTAGGAGAAGGAAAACAATATGGAAGATAAAGAAATCATGAATTTATCTGAGAATGTGAAGGAAGAAGTTGAAAAAAAAGAGCAGGAGAATCAGAACGTAAAGGGCGGTAATGGAGAAACAGAAAAATTTGTCGGATTGCCGATAGAATCACTAATTTGCAAACCAATGGTGGCTGCGGCACAGGGACAGCAGGAACTGAGGGGTGTATATATTGATGGAATGAAAAAGTTTGCGTATAAAGAGGACAGCAATTCTGAAATAAATACATTGGAATTTACATATGAACGCCCAATCATTAATCCCGACGACTCACAAGGGGAACCTATAAAAGCTACAATAAAAGCACCACTTCTTTCACTGATTCCAGTACCTGCATTTACAATGGATGAAACCACCGTAGATTTTAATATGGAAGTGAAAGAGATGGATATGGCAGACAGTAAGACACATGAGGATACGAGTGATACCGTAAACTATAGTTCTTGGTTTGATGTAAAGTGTTCCATTACAGGGAAGGTTACTCCCGACAAAGAGTGTAATGAGCAAAAAGATAGTTCAGCAACCGATGCGATACATGCTCGTGCGGTACAGCAACCATCGGAAGAAGGAATGGAAAAGCTGACAGCCTTGTTGTCTCAGGCAATGGAACCAATCAAAGCAGATTCAGAATAAAAATAAAAAATACATAGCTATGAATATATGGAAAAAGAATATTACTTTATGGATAAGGCCGTGATAATCAAGGAAGTGTATGAGGTGTTTCAACTCGCGTGTATTGTTATGGCAGATACGAATGAGGAAAGAATTGTGGATGTGCATTTAATAAAAACTTATCCACATATAGAGAATACAATTTCTTTAAGTGTTTTGTTAGGGAGAAGATAAAATGATACTTGAATTTTTAGGGGACAATTTGGATGGAGATGCATGGGAAACACTAATTAATGAGTGCTACAGGGAAAAGTATAAAGAACAAGGCTATCAGGAGTTGCCGGCGGGATACCGTGGAGATGGTGGTATAGAAGGATTTACTTATACTGGAATAGTATATCAGTGTTATTGCCCAGACAAGGAGTTATTGGAGAATGGTGAATTACATTCGAAATACGTTGATAAGATGACAACTGATATTAATAAATTTATTGATAGAAGTTATGGAGAAAAATTAAAAAGTTTTGGAGCCCCAGCGGTAAAAGAGTGGCATTTGGTTGTTCCGGAATATCGGGATACAAGAATTATTGTACATGCAAAAACAAAAACAGATTTAGTATTAGCAACTAGAGCGAGTGACCCTGATTTTTATACATATATAGCAGAAGATTTTAAAATCCTTGTTAAAGTAGCGAAAGATTTTAGAGTAGAGCTGACAAGACTACTACGAAACAAGTTTACAGATACAAAAATTAATTTGGCAATTGTAAATCATGATGATGTAGATTGGGAAAAGTGTGATTCTGAAAAAGTAAAAAATATAAAACGTAAAGTACGGGCTGTAATGCAGAATGTTGACGAGGATGATCCGATATATAAGCGTATGGTGCAGCGATATATTTCATATTATATGGCAGGCATTGAAATTTTAAGCAATCTGCGGGTGGATTTGCCGGAAGTATATGAGGATTTACATGAGTTAGAGCTGGCGTATAAAAAGAATGTTGAAGCAAAAACCATGATGAATGTAAATAAGGAGATAAACGGAAAAATATTTACAGAAATCCTGGATGATTTTGAGAAGAAGTTAAAAGAGGAATGTGATTATCTATCATATCCTTCAATCGAAGAACTCAAACAGGACATGGTAGGTGGATGGTTAGCAGATTGCTCAATGGAATTTAGGGGTTAGATTAAATGGATAAAGAATTATTAATGACGGATACAATCGTCTTTGATGCAAAGCCGGATGCGGTGCCGTTTAATTATCGGATAAGTTATAAGATGGGCCAGTTGTGTTTGATTTTGGGGATGTGCAGCAGAAAAGGCAGTTCTTTTATGAAAATTCAAATGATTGCTAATGCAATGAATGACGAGGACGAAAAGAAGAAACTTTTGAAATTTGTGGATTCTGAATCATATGAAATGAAAACAATTCGATTTGATCCTGCCGTAAACAGAGTACTCAGATATGCAGTTGCAGATGAAATGGTAGAACAACTGCCGAGCGGAAGTTTTATTTTGACAGAAAAGGGAAAATTGTTTGTTTCAAAAATTTTAGAAGAAAAAAATCTTATGAGTTCAGAAATTGAATTCTTAAATCGTGTATCCAAAAAGCTGACAGAAAAGAAGATTAGCAAATTAATAGAATGGTGGGATAGTAAAAATGCTAAGAGTTAATAGATTGAGAATAGAAATAGACACAAGTAATGGACTATATGGATTTGATGAAGAATTTCATGGTGGCTTGAACTTTATAGCAAGTAAAGAGAACACGTGTGGAAAAAGTTCTATACTGGATGCAATTTATTATGGTCTGGGCTTTGAGGAAATTATTGGAGGAAGAGGCGAAAAGGTCTTAACGGCAGTGTATAAAAGTACAATTAAGGATGGAGAAACAGTATGTGATGTCCTTAAATCCAGAGTCTTGATAGAACTTAATAACGGTGCAGACACTATAACTGTTTTCAGAAGCGCACTGGATGTACAGAGAAAAAGTAATCTTGTTACCGTTTATTATTCGCCTATGAATGCAATTTACGAGAAAGAAACGGTACATGATGAAATGTATGTTCATTTGCCAAATGCAGCAGTTAACGAAAAGGGCTATCATAAGTTCCTGGAATCATTTATAGGATTTGACCTTCCGGATGTATCCACATCCGATAATACGGAGAGAAAATTATATTTACAACTTGTGTTTTCAGGAATGTTTATAGAACAGAAGCGTGGTTGGGCTGATTTATTTTCCGCCATGCCATACCTAGGGGTAAAAGATGCAAGAAAAAGGGTGGTTGAATTTATAATTGGCTTAGAAGTGACCAAGAATGAAAGATGGAGGAATGATCTGGCTTTCAAAGAGTCGAGGGTTAAGGATTACTGGCACAACATTTATCGAGACATTTATAACGAGGCAAATCGCGTGAATTGCAAGTTTATTGGAATTCCTCAAAAGCCAGAAGTGTTGGATATGGATTTTGATAGTGGAATATATGTATTTAAAGGAGATGAAAGCGGACCGTTACTGAATGGTTATATTGAATCACTTTGGGAAAAGTATAGTAAATTAAGCGAATATACACCGAAGGTTGTTGATAATTATAAGGAAATTGAAGCAGAACTTCAGGAGACGGAGGCAGCAATTGACGAATTTGAAACAGAGGTTTCAGAATTAAGGAAAGCATTCTATAGCGAAAATTTATCAATTAACAAGCTGGTAGAGGAATTAGAGAACATCCGGGTTGATATTTCGAATAATACGGATGCCAGAAAATTAAGAGATTTAGGAGCCGATGTAGGAAGTCTTGTGTTACAGAATATCTGTCCGGTATGTAATCAGAAAATACAGGATACGTTATTGCCTAGTCAAGAAGAATTCTCCTTTATGAGTATTGATGATAATATCAAGCATTTAAATGCTCAAAAAGAAATGTATGAGTTTGCACTGCAGGGACACAGAGAACATAAGAAAGAACTGGATGAGGCAATACAAGATCTAACCAGTAGGATTACGGCACTTCGAAGACTGGCTCAGTCACTGAGAAACGATATTTACGCTGTGAATGAAGAGGTTTCGGAATCCCAAGTATATAAAAAGCTGGAAATCAAAAGAGAAATTGAAGAACTGGAAAAGTTTCGGATGTTTTTTGAACATTCGATAGAAAAAATTAAGCATTTGGCAGAACAATGGAAGGCTTACGAAGAAGAAAGAAAACGACTTCCTAAAAAGAAATTTACTGAGGAAGATGAAGATAAGCTGGAATGTTTAAAGTCACATTTTATACAAAGTTTGCAGGATTACGGCTATAAGAGTGTCGATACATTGGATGCGGTTGAAATTTCCAGAGAAACTTATTTACCAATTAAGGAAAATTTTGATATGAAATTTGATTCATCTGCTAGTGATAATATTCGTGCGATTTGGGCATTTACAGTTGCGTTGATGAATACAGCAATCGATAAGTTGGGAAATCATCCAACTATGCTAATTTTCGATGAACCGGATCAGCACAGTATTGTAATGAAGGATTTGGTAAGTTTCTTTAATAGCATTATTGAAATCAAAAACAAGTGTCAGGTGATTGTAGGTATTACTATCAAAGATAGGGATACAGAGATGGCAATTGAGCAGTTGAATAAAGAAAATTATCATATGATTGAGATTCAGGAGCGAGCTATTAGAAAGTTATGAGGTATACTATGCAGAAAATATCAGCATGTGAAGAAAAAGTGATGTTAGCGGTGTGGCAATGTAAGAGTGCAGCTACTTATAAGGAAGTCCAAGCCAAAGTAGAAGCAGATTTTGGAGACAGATGGAAGGGAGAGACAGTAGTTTCGTTTATTAATAGGCTAAAAAAGAAAGGCTATTTAACAACATATAAGCAAGGACGTTATACATATTATCAAGCAACCGTTGACTTTGAAGATTACAGAAGGATGAAAATGGATGAAATGATTCAAAACTTATATGATGGGGACAAATTAAAATTAGTAGAAGATCTTACTAGGTGACATACCATTTATAGGAAGGTTTTGGAGGAAACATGGATACAAAAGCGTACAATGAGATGCTCAAGTTAATTGACACAAGATTAAAAGCGCGCCATTGGGGATGCTTCGCAGATGGAAGCTCTAAGGGTAAGAAACCTAGATTTTATATTTTAGATTATAGAGGGTTTGCATTGGCGACCGGCATAATTCGATATTACAGTAGAGAGACTGATACTGCAATATTTTACAGAGGGCAGGATGAAGATTGGGAGATTAAGCCTAGCTTTTATCGAAAGATAACTTGCAAATCAGAATTAGAAAAAGCAAATAAGTGGCGAAAAGAACTTCTGGAGGAACTACGTGATTATTTTGATCCGAAGGGAACAGATGAAGAACGTGAAGCACTTGCACAACATTATGGATTACATACCAAATTTCTGGATGTTGTAGATAATATTCAGTCTGCATTATGGTTTGCATATGATAACGTTCAATTTAGCGATAATAAGTTTGACGCATCAGTTGGTTATGTCGAGGTAATGGCATTTGAAAAGGATAAATTTGAAATTTTAGACCTTAGGAATAAACCATCCAAGTGGATGAGACCCCATGTACAACAAGGCTTTTGCATAAAAGCAAATAAGCCGGACAAGTCATTGGGAAGTTTGCAAAAGAATCTGGTATTGACTTTTATTGTCCCGAAAGAATTGCTGAGAATTTGGAGCAATTATGACAATATGCCACGATATTTTTTCTATCCCGAAGAAGCGCATGATGATGGGCTTGTTTTTTGGAATAAGGCAAAAAAAGAGCTTGAGTGCAAGGGGATAGATATTAACGCATGGTAGAATATATAAAAAATGACGAGAAATAGTATGGATAATTGGAAATTATCCGTTAT
>CALZGM010000006.1 GCA_945787015.1 uncultured Roseburia sp. | reverse complement strand
AAAATTAGGCATAATAAGCTTTCTATACCCCAGAGGACATTTTGAGAAAGATAATTTAAGTAGGTTTGGTTGACATAACATCGAATAATTTGCAAAAAATTGAAAAAAGCTGGTTTTCAAGACAGCACACATCTTCTTTTTCCGCTTGACCACAAAAAATCTGCGGAGCTTAATGCCGTCAAGGTTGCGCAGTTTTGACTTGACCTTGACGGCATTAATTCCGCAGATATAATTCAAGAAAGCGAAAAAGAATCAATTTAAATTCTGTACTAAATATCTATTTCTCCGTTTGTAAATCCCTTGGAGACTTCCCAAAATTTTTTTTATAAGCCCGTGAAAAGGTCGAGTAGTTTTTATACCCACAGGCATAACACACTTCTGTAATGGGTTTCCCGGCGGCAATCAAATCTTTTGCTAAAAGCAGTCTTTTAGTCGCAAGATAATTCCCAATCGTATAGCCGGTTTCTTCTTTGAAAGCATGCATTAAGTAGTAGCGGCTGAGGAAAAATCGTTCTGCCAAGGCATCGATACTAATGTCTTCTGTCAGATTTTCATTTAAGTATTCAATTATAGAAAGAATTGTTTTATTTGCAGAGGTGTTGCTGATATAAGAAATATCATCGCAAAGGGCAGCACGGTTTAATTCAATCATAAATTCCAGAAATAGCACTTCCTGATAAAGTTCACCTGCAAATTCTTTGTCGTGCAGAGAAGCTTCCAATCGTCCCACACAATAATTAAGGCGGCTGCTTGGAAAGGATTTGATACGGAGTACATGGGATTGTTCAGAGTGAGCCTGCATAAAGCAGGTATTTAAGTCAGCAGCTTCTTTCTGATAGGAAGTGAGAAAGTCCGTTGAAACATAAATAATAATCCGCTCATAAGGCACATCACTATGGATAATCGGTTTATGTACTTCGCCGGCATTGACAAAAACGATGTCATAAGGCTTAAGGTCATAGGAACGCCCTTCGATATGATACGTGACATCACCGCTTAATAAAATCAAAATTTTATTAAAATCGTGATAGTGATAAGTAAATTCTCTGTGATTGCTGTCTGTCAGGTGAAAAATTTTAAAATTGTCATGTAGATATCCGATTTTTCGATATTCGCCCATATAAAAATCTGCCTTTCCTGTGTTTTTCGTCTCTATTCAGAACCCCGCTCCCTAAATAGATACTGTTTTTCTATATTTTACGCCCTGTCAGCACAATCTGCAATGTTTTTAACACATAATTCATATTTTTCTAAAAAAGTGTCCCGTATAATAAAAGAAAAGTAACATTGCGATAGTATGAGATAAAAAGGAGGCCAAATCCTCTCCTCACCAGAGGGTAAACTCTGCAAGCAGAGTTGGATTTTGCTTCGCAAAACAAGGAGGATGCTATGAAATTTACGAAGATGCATGGATGTGGAAATGACTATGTATATATCAATTGTTTCGAAGAAACAGTAGAAAATCCGGGAGAACTGGCCATCCGGGTAAGTGACAGACATTTCGGAATCGGTTCTGACGGTTTGATTCTCATCTGTCCATCCGAAGTAGCTGATTTCCAAATGAAAATGTACAATGCAGATGGCTCTATGGGAGAAATGTGTGGAAACGGAATCCGTTGTGTGGCAAAATATGTATATGACCATGGCATGACGGACCGGACACATATCACCATTGAAACCGGAGCCGGAGTCAAGACATTGGATTTGACAGTAGAGGATGGGAAGGTAACCATGGTTCGCGTAGACATGGGAGAACCGATTTTGGAAGCCGCAAAGATTCCGGTTGTATCGGAAAAGGAACGTGTGATTGATGAACCGATACTGGTACAGGGCAGAGAATGGAAGATGACCTGTGTTTCCATGGGAAACCCACATGCGGTTGTGTTTGTTACAGACACAAAACATCTGGCAATTGAGGAAGTGGGACCGTGCTTTGAGCATCATAAACGTTTCCCAAAACGGACGAACACAGAATTTGTACAGTTTATCAGCAGAAACGAAATCAATATGCGTGTCTGGGAACGAGGGGCAGGAGAAACCTGGGCCTGCGGAACCGGGACCTGCGCAAGTGTAATGGCTTGTATTCTCAATGGCTATACAGATGATGAAGTATTGGTACACTTATTAGGCGGTGATTTGAAGATTGAGTATGACAGAGAAAGTAATCACATCTTCATGACAGGACCGGCAACTACAGTATTTGAAGGAGAAATCGAAGGATGAAATTAGGAAACTTATTAGAAGACATTCGTTATGAAGTGAAAAAAGGAAGCATTGACACAGAGATTACCACCTTGGTATATGATTCCAGAAAAGTAGAAGAAGGTTCGGTTTTCGTATGTATTTCCGGAAGTGTGAGGGATGCACATGATTTTATTCCGGAAGTTATTGCAAAGGGTGCGAAAGCAGTCATTGTAGAAAAAGAAGTGGAAGTACCGGAGGATGTAACGGTGATTCAGACAAAAGATAATCGTTACACATTGGCTTGTATGTCTGCTGCTTACTTTGGTCATCCTGCCCGCAAATTGAAAACAATTGGTATTACCGGAACTAAGGGAAAAACGACCACAACCTATATGATTAAGTCTATTTTGGAACGTTCTGGAATTAAAACCGGCTTAATTGGAACGATTGAGATTCTGATTGGAGAGAAACAGATTCCTGCAAAAAATACGACACCGGAGTCCTATGAGTTACAGTCTTATTTTAAAGAGATGGTGGATGCCGGATTGGAAGCTGTTGTGATGGAGGTTTCTTCCCAGGGCTTAATGCTGCACCGTGTGTCAGGATTTACCTTTGATTATGGGGTATTCACCAATTTAGAGCCGGATCATATCGGAGAGAACGAGCATAAGGATTTTGAAGATTATATGCATTGCAAGAGTCTGCTATTTCAGCAGTGTAAGGTAGGAATACTGAATGCAGACAGTGAACATCTGGAGGGCATTTTAAAAGGACATACCTGTAAAGTGGAGACCTTTGGTTTCTCTGAAAATGCGAATTTACGTGCAGAAGATATGAAGCTGATTCATAAGCCGGGCTACATCGGTGTGCAGTATCACATCGGTGGCGACATGGATTTTGATGTGGATATCAATGTGCCGGGAAGATTCAGCGTGTATAACTCTTTGACTGCAGTGGCAATCTGCCGTCATTTCGGAGTAAAGGAAGAGGTAATAAAGGAAGCACTTTCCCACGTGTCCGTAAAAGGAAGAATTGAGATTGTTCCGATTTCACCAAGATTTACACTTATGATTGATTACGCTCATAATGCAATGGCGTTGGAAAGCTTACTTACGACATTAAAAGAATACGAACCAAAGCGTCTGGTCTGCTTGTTCGGATGCGGAGGAAACCGCGCAAAATCCAGACGTTTTGAAATGGGTGAGGTGTCTTCCAAACTGGCAGATTTGACCATTGTTACTTCGGATAATCCGAGATTTGAGGAGCCGATGGATATCATCGCAGATATTCTTGTGGGGGTAAAACGCGGGGACGGTTCTTTTGTCACGATTCCGGATCGGAAAGAGGCGATTGAATATGCAATAAAAAATGCGCAGGATGGAGACGTTATCATTCTGGCAGGAAAAGGACATGAGGATTATCAGGAAATTGCGGGTGTAAAGCACCATATGGATGAGAGAGAACTGATCGCAGATATTTTAAAGAAGCACCCGGAGTATACAAGATGAGTTGTCAACCAACTCACTTGTCATAAATTAAAAGAGGTGGGCTATGGCAATTTTTAAGGGCGCAGGTGTCGCGTTAGTAACACCGTTTCACGAAGATGAAAGTATAAATTATAAGGCGCTGGAAAGATTGGTTGAAATGCAGATAGAAGGGCATACCGATGCCATCATTGTGTGTGGGACCACAGGGGAACCCGCTACGATGACAGAGGAAGAACGTCTTTCTGTGATAGATTTTGTAGTAAAAAAAGTGAACAAAAGAGTGCCGGTAATCGCCGGAACAGGCTGTAACAATACCAGAAGTGCCGTTGTAATGGCAAAAGCGGCAGAGGCACTTGGAGTAGATGGTTTACTGGTTGTGACACCTTATTATAATAAGGCGACACAGGAAGGTTTGTTTTTACATTATAAAGCCATTGCTGATGCAGTAAAGCTTCCAATTATCATGTACAATGTACCGTCCCGTACCGGATGCAATTTGTTACCGGAGACAGCAGTACGTATCGCAAAGGATGTGCCGAATGTAGTGGCAATAAAAGAAGCCAGCGGTAATATTTCACAGGTTGCAACTTTGGCAGCTATGGCAAAAGGAGTGCTAGATATTTATTCCGGAAATGATGATGAGGTAATCCCGATTCTTTCCTTAGGCGGTATTGGTGTTATATCGGTTTTATCCAATATTGCGCCAAAAGATACGCATGATATGGTGATGGAATATTTAGAAGGAAACAGAGAGCGGGCATTGGAATTACAGCTTGCTTATCTAGATGTCATTCATGCACTGTTTTGTGAGGTAAATCCGATTCCGGTTAAGGCGGCGTTAAACATGATGGGATATGAGGCTGGACCGTTAAGGTTACCGCTGACAACGTTAAGTGAGGAGCATGCACTGCGATTGACAACATGCTTAGAAAAATGTGGAAAATTGAAATGATTAGGGAGAAGTTACATGTACCGCTTATACATCGTAGAGGATGACAGAGGAATCGCAGAAGCTATCAGGGTACAGGCCAAGATGTGGGATTTGGAAGTGTTTTGTGCAAAGGATTTTCGAAATGTGATGGGAGAATTTGCAGAATTTGAGCCGCATCTGGTGCTGCTTGATATTTCCCTTCCGTTTTTCAATGGATATTACTGGTGTACGGAAATCAGAAAGGTATCCAAGGTGCCAATTATTTTTATTTCCTCGGCATCGGATAATATGAATATTGTAATGGCAATGAATATGGGGGCGGATGATTTTATCGCGAAGCCTTTTGACCAGAGTGTTCTGATGGCAAAGGTGCAGGCGATGCTGCGCAGAACCTATGATTTTTCGGGAACAGTTTCGGTGATAGAGCATCGGGGAGCGCTGCTTAATACGGCAGACCAAACCTTGTTTTATCAGAAGGAAAAGATTGAGTTGACAAAAAATGAATACCGGATTCTACTTACTTTGATGCAGAACAAGGGAATGATTGTAAGCCGCGAAAAGCTGATGGAAGAGCTGTGGGAATCAGACAGCTTTGTGGATGAAAATACCTTGTCGGTCAACGTAGGAAGACTGCGTAAAAAGCTGGATGCAGCAGGACTTACGGAATTTATCACGACAAAGTTCGGCGTTGGGTATCTGATACAGTAAGGAGAAAAGAAATGCAATTGTTTTGGCCTTATATCAAACAAAGAGGGAGAGAATTGCTGGCGTTTGGATTGTTTTCTCTGATTTTTCTGGTAAGCTTTGTTTTATATCGATTGCCAATAGGGGCAGTTTTATATCCGGCAACTCTTTGTCTTGTGCTTTGTATGCTTTTTATTGGGATAGACTTTAGAAGAGTACAAACAAAGCATAAAAGACTGGAAGAACTTCGTAGTGCAATGGATGTGACAATATCAAACCTTCCGCAGGCGGAACGCATAGAAGATGTGGATTATCAGCAGATTATCCGGTTGCTATGCGAGGAGCAGAGTGCGCTGGTAACGGAGCAGAACCTCCGCTATTCAAATATGGTAGAGTATTATACCATTTGGGCGCATCAGATTAAGACACCGATTGCCTCTATGAGGCTGCATCTGCAAAATGAGGACAGTGCATTCAATAGACAGCTTTCCTTAGATTTGTTTCGGATTGAGCAGTATGTAGAGATGGTGCTCACTTTTTTACGACTGGATTCCGAGTCAACGGATTATGTTATTAAAGAGTATGACCTTGATACGGTGGTGAGAGGTGCTATTAAAAAATTTGCGGGAGAATTTATTGCGCGTAAGCTGATACTTTGTTATGAACCGCTTGAAACGAAAGTGGTTACAGATGAAAAGTGGCTTTCGTTTGTACTGGAGCAGATATTATCGAATGCACTAAAATATACAACTGAGGGAAGTATTACGATTTCTTTAAAGGAACCGAAGATATTGTGTATTACAGATACCGGAATGGGAATTGCACCGGAGGATTTGCCGCGTATTTTTGAAAAGGGTTATACCGGTTATCTGGGCAGAAAGGATAAAAAGGCCAGTGGAATCGGGCTGTATCTATGTAAAAGAATCTGTAAAAATCTGGGACACAGAATTTGGGCAGAGTCGGTCCCTGGGCAGGGAACTACCGTTTATTTGGATTTAACACAGCGAAAGCTTCTAGTGGAATAGAATTTCTTACAAAATTGTTAGAATTGAAGGGGAATTTGTAAGCCAATGAAATGGCGATACAGGTTTCCCTTTTGTTACAATTAGGTCAGAAATTCGAAAGGAGATTATCAAATGAGTATATTGGAGGTAAGCGGAGTAAAAAAGGTATATACCACTCGCTTTGGAGGAAATAAGGTAGAGGCGTTAAAAAACGTTTCTTTTTCGGTAGAAGAAGGAGAGTATGTGGCCATTATGGGTGAGTCCGGTTCCGGAAAGACAACATTACTTAACATTCTGGCAGCACTGGATAAACCGACTGCAGGAGTCGTATATCTGGATGGAAAGGATATTACAAAAATAAAAGAATCGGCAATGGCGGATTTCCGCAGAGATCATCTTGGATTTGTGTTTCAGGAATTTAATCTATTAGATACATTTACTATTGAGGATAATATTTATTTGCCGTTGGTGCTTGCGGGAATGACGTATGCAGATATGAAGGAACGCCTGATACCGATTGCAAAGGAGCTTGGCATTACAGATCTTTTGAAAAAATATCCTTATGAGGTATCCGGAGGACAAAAACAGCGTGCCGCTGTTGCAAGAGCGCTGATTACCAATCCAAGGCTTGTGTTAGCGGATGAACCGACGGGAGCACTGGATTCCAAGGCGACGGATGAGTTGCTTGGCCTTTTTGGAAAAATCAATCAAAGCGGACAGACGGTTTTGATGGTAACCCATTCCGTAAAGGCGGCAAGTCACGCCGGACGGGTGCTTTTTATCAAGGATGGCGAAGTGTTCCACCAGATTTACAGGGGGGACTGCACGAATGAGCAGCTGTATCAGAAGATTTCCGATACGCTGACAATGCTTGCGACAGGTGGTGAGAAGGCATGAGAGAGCAGAATGTAAAATGGAATTTTTATCCGAAACTGGCATGGAGTGGAATTCAGAAGAATAAAAGGCTGTATCTGCCGTATCTTCTCACCTGCATCGGTATGATTATGATGTATTATATCCTTGCATTTCTGGCAGATTCAGATGTGTTGCAATATTTGAAGGGCGGAGACTCCATTCAGCTAGTCCTTTCACTTGGAACCGGAGTCATTGCAATTTTTTCACTGATATTCCTATTTTATACGAACTCATTTCTGATTCGCAGAAGGAAGAAAGAATTCGGTTTATATAATATTTTAGGGATGGGGAAGCGTAATCTGGCAAGAATTCTGGTTTGGGAAACAGGTATGACATTTGGAATTTCGTTTCTGATTGGAACCATGGCAGGTGTGGCATTTTCGAAGCTTGCCGAGCTTGCGCTGGTGAATATTATGCAGGGTGAAGTGACCTATACCTTTTCGATATCTTTGCCAGCATTGAAAAATGCAATGCTCTGGTTTGCAGTTATTTTTCTGTTGATTTTACTAAATACGCTTAGACAGATTCATACCGCAAATCCGGTTGCACTGCTTCGCAGTGAAAACACCGGTGAAAAGGCACCGAAAGCGAACTGGGTATTGGGAATTGCAGGAGCTATTTTGCTTGGAGCTGCGTATTATCTTGCGGTGTCGATAGAGGAGCCGCTTTCTGCATTACTTGTTTTCTTTTTTGCAGTTATTATGGTAATTGTGGCAACCTATCTTCTTTTTATTGCAGGTTCTGTGGTGCTCTGCCGTATCTTACAGAAGAATAAGAAGTATTATTACAAGGCAAACCATTTTGTATCTGTTTCTTCCATGGCTTATCGTATGAAGAGAAACGGCGCAGGTCTGGCATCCATTTGTATCTTAATAACCATGGTGCTTGTCATGCTTGCCTCCACCACCTGTCTTTATATCGGAAGTGAGGATAGTATCAGGGCCCGTTATCCAAGGGATGTTGCGATGTCGATAAGAACGTATTCACTGGATACTTTGCAGGGAGAACAGTGGAATCAGATGCGTGAGAGCCTGCTTTTAGGAACCGAGGCATACCGGGATGACATGACGAATGAATTGGAATATGTAACAGCTGCAACTGTTGGTTATATGAAGGATGGCTGTATCGAGACGGATGTGACGAGAATGTCGGAATTTTCTATCGATACTTATGACAAACTGGTACAGGTTTACTATATTTCTCTGGCTGATTATAACAGGCTGATGGGAAAAGCAGAGGAACTTTCAGAAGATGAGGCATTTGTCTATACGGTACGATTGGATTTTGAGGAAAGCCATATTGCGGTGAATAGGGGAAAAATCTATCGGGTAAAGGAAGTGCTAGAGGATTTTATCGGAAACGGAAGTGC
The DNA here is from genome assembly GCA_945787015.1 of uncultured Roseburia sp. GTDB lineage: Bacteria > Bacillota > Clostridia > Lachnospirales > Lachnospiraceae > Roseburia. Next base: position 130,414 of record CALZGM010000006.1, on the reverse strand, counting down.
AGCTCTTAGTATGATTCCTTCTGTATTTATTGTTGTACCGGATTTGCAGGTAGCAGTAGAGCCACTTATAGGACTGGCAGATTATAATGGAAATCAGATGATACAAATGGGATGGTATTATGGCTTTGACATGGATACGGATGATGCCGCGCAGCTTCAGGCGTTGGATTTGATTTATCAAAACTGTAGGAGCCTGATTGATACTTATCCGCAGGAAATCCAGTCATTTACCTGTGAGGCTGCCGCACATGACCGGGCAGATTTCTATGGTACCTATGGCGGTTTGTTTTTTATCGGAATCATGTTAAGTATTGTATTTGTATTTGCAGCAGTGCTGATTATTTACTATAAGCAGATTTCAGAAGGATATGAAGACCAGTCGCGTTTTGAAATCATGCAGAAGGTGGGAATGACAAAGCGGGATATCCGAAGATGCATCAATTCCCAGATGCTCACGGTCTTTTATCTTCCATTGTTGGCGGCAGGTATGCATCTAGCATTCGCATTTCCATTAATACAAAAGTTACTGATGTTGTTTAATTTAATGGATATCAAGCTTCTGATTTTAACAACTGTTATTAGTTTTATGATTTTTGCATTGTTTTATATGCTGGTTTACCGAAAAACTTCCAAGGCGTATTATGTAATTGTTAGTGATTATGAATAATTGTAAACCATTAAGAAATGAATAGTTGACGATTGCGAGAGAATGTGCTATAGTTACCTTCGAAAAATGGTAAATTATGGAGGCAACAGAAGATGAGTACATCAGTAACAACAAGAGATATGGTATATTGTGCCATGTTTGCAGTATTAATTGCAGTCTGTTCATGGATTTCGATTCCGGCAACTGTTCCTTTTACATTGCAGACCTTTGGGATATTTGTAACCGTCGGAATTTTAGGCGGAAAAAGAGGCAGCGTATCGGTTCTTATCTATTTATTACTGGGAGCAGTCGGAATTCCGGTTTTCGCAGGATTTAAGGGTGGAATCGGTGCACTTTTAGGAACTACAGGCGGTTATATCATCGGATTCCTTTTCTCAGCACTTATCATGTGGGGGATGGAAGTTTTACTTGGGAAAAAGCTTTGGGTTTTGGCAGTATCTATGGTACTTGGACTCCTTGCATGTTATGCTTTTGGAACAATTTGGTTTATGGTGGTATATGCCAGAACATCAGGTGCAATCGGATTGATGACAGCCCTCGGTTGGTGCGTGTTCCCATTTATCCTTCCGGATGTGATAAAAATAGCATTGGCATTGGTTCTGTCAAAGAGACTGGCAAAGCTGATTCGGATTGATTAAAAATGTCTTTCCGGGTAATTGGGAGTATAGAAAAAGTGTGTTTCTACATCACAGAAATGGTGAAAGTGAATGTGGAAGCACACTTTTTTATGTTATATACTGGCAAAATGAAAAAGTTGTGTTATTATGGAGATTGAATTGACAAATGAAAAGAATGGACAATAAATAGCATTTAGATAAAAGAGGAAGAAACTATGAAAGAAAAAAGCAAAAGAGTGCCGTTGCTAATTATGATAGCTGTGCTCACGGTTATCGTTGTATTCGCTTATACAAATTCTACAAGAAAGAATTTGGAAAATCAGGCATACTACGTTGTCAGACAAAATACAGTTTCAATTGCGAATGAAATTAATGCTTCTGTTGGATTTGCAGAAACCAGTATTAAGCTTACCGCGGAATCTGTTATGCAAAGTATGGATAGTGAGGTAATCGAAAATATAAATGAAATATTGGAAACACCATTTGACATTACGCCATTTAGCCTTATCGAATATGTTCTTCCCAATGGGTGGAACACCATGAATCATGGTGGAACACCTTTTGATGCAAGTGACAGGGAATATTACATACAGGGAATTCAGGGGAAAAGTGGAACGTGGGTGAATTTGGCACCGGTCAGTACAAATGAAGTTTTAATCAATTTTTATGCTCCAATTTATTACGAAGAAAAGATAGCAGGTGTTCTTACCGGAGTTTTGGGTGGTGATACGGACATTAGACCTTTACTGGAAACTACCTTTTTTGGAGAAGAATTAATAGGAATTCTATGCGATTATGATGGAAATATCATTTCTTCCACGGTAGATGTTAAGGACAAAAATGTGCAGGAATATCTAATGGAAGATCTGGGAGTTTCAGAAGAAGATTTCTATAAATTTAGAGAGAATAAGGAACAGGAGGTCTGGGACGCATTTGAGTTTGAGGAAAAAGCCGGGAATGCAGTAGGATGTGTTGCAAAAACTAAGAATGAAGACTGGTATGTCATTCAGATTGTTCCGGCAACATCTCTGGCCAATATTATGAATACTTCAACCACACAATCCATGCTTGCAGTAGGATGTATCGTGTTTTTGTTCCTCATTTATTTTGCGTATGTAAGTTTAGAACAGAAAAGGAAAAATAAACAGAAAATTGCAGAATATCTGGGAATTATTGAGGTACTTGCAAAAGAATACAGCTCCGTTTACCGGATAGATAAAGAAAGTGGAGAGTTTGTGCCATATCGCTGGCCGGATGGAGTAAGAAATTATTATACCGAGGCGGTGAAGGAGGGAATCTTATGGAACGATGGTGTCGCAGATTATGCAAAGCGTTTTGTAAGAGAAGAATATAAGCAGGAATTTGCACAGAAATGTTCACTGGAAAATCTGAAAAGCCAATTACAGGAAACGGGTACATATATCTATTTTGAATATGTAAATGACAGAGATGGACAACAACATGTTCATCGTATGATAGCAACCCTGCTTCCTGATAGTAAGGGAAGATACATTGTAGTAGGTTTTGCGGATATTAATGAGGAACGGGAGCATGAAATTGCCACACAAAAGGCATTGCAGGATGCCTATCAGAGTGCACAGGCTGCTAATAAAGCAAAATCGACGTTCCTGTTTAATATGTCACATGATATTCGTACTCCAATGAATGCGATTATGGGATATGCGATGTTAGCTTCACAAAATGTGGAAAATCCGGAAAAAGCAAAGGAATACCTGGCAAAGATTCATGCGTCCGGTAATCATCTGCTTAGCCTGATCAATGATATTCTGGATATGAGCCGAATAGAAAGCGGAAAGATCCAGCTGGAAGAGAAAGAAATCAATCTTTCGGAAGTCCTTCATGAAATAAAGACCATTATTAGCGGTCAGATTCATGCAAAGCAGCTGGAGCTTTGTATGGATACACTTGATGTAACCGATGAGGATGTATATTGTGATAAAACCCGTTTAAATCAGGTATTGTTAAATTTGTTGTCTAATGCGATTAAATTTACAGAGCCGGGCGGAAAAATTACGGTTCGTGTTGCACAGATTTACAATGAACTTGAAGGGAAGGGAACGTACCGTATTTGTGTGAAAGATACCGGAATCGGTATGAGTCAGGACTTTGTGCAAATTATTTTTGAACCATTTGAGCGTGAACGGACATCGACCGTAAGCAGGACACAGGGAACGGGACTTGGAATGGCAATTACCAAAAAAATCATTGATATGATGGGTGGTACAATAGAAGTTGTCACAGAAAAGGGAAAAGGAACAGAATTTATTATCACGTTAACCCTGCGCCTGCAGTCAGAACACAAAAATGTGGAAAAAATTAAAGAATTAGAGGGCTTAAAAGCACTGGTAGTAGATGATGACTATAATACTTGTGACAGTGTGACAAAGATGCTGTCACAAATCGGTATGCGCACTGAATGGACCTTATCCGGAAAAGAAGCAGTCTTACGTTCTAAACATGCAATGGAAATGAAGGATGCGTTTCATGCTTACATTATTGACTGGCGCCTGCCGGATATGAATGGAATTGAAGTAACACGTCAAATCCGCAGAAAGGTAGGAGAACAAACACCGATTATTATATTGACTGCTTATGACTGGTCAGAGATTGAAGGAGAAGCGCGGGATGCCGGCGTGACAGCTTTTTGTGCAAAACCGATGTTCTTGTCAGACTTAAGGGAGTCTTTGCTTGTCTCCTTGAATCAGACAAACGAAAGTGGAAAGAATCATATGTCGGAAGCTGATTATCAGGAGAAATTTAAAAACAAACGTATTCTGTTAGTGGAAGACAATGAGATGAACAGGGAAATTGCTGTTGAACTCTTAGAAGAGTATGGTTTTAGTATGGAAACGGCAGAAAACGGTGCTCAGGCGGTTGAAATGGTGGCTGCATCAAAAGCCGGATATTATGATCTGATACTTATGGATATCCAGATGCCTGTCATGGATGGTTATGAGGCAACACGCCGTATCAGGGCGCTGAAAGATCCGCATCTGGCAGATATTGTGATTTTAGCAATGACAGCAAATGCGTTTGAAGAAGATAAGCAGGAAGCGATTGAAAATGGAATGAACGGTTTTCTTACGAAACCGATTGATATCAAACAGTTACTGGAAGAGCTGGATTCTATTATTGAAAACAAAACCGAATAAGAATGTTATTCTCGTAAGTAGTATGTCCCGGAATACACGAAAAAAGTATTCCGGGATATTTTTTATCTATTATAATGATATTAGGACTTGACTCTCCCCTTAAGGGGAGGATGTAGAATTCTTCCAGAACAAGAAGGAGGATATAAAATGTTATATAAGATAGGTATGTTTGCACAAATGAATCATGTAACAGTAAAGACGCTGCGTTTTTATGAGGAACAGGGAATTGTAATACCGGCACATGTGGACGAGGAGACCGGTTACCGCTACTATACAATGGGGCAGATGGCGGATCTGCATCAGATTTCAGCATTAAAGCAAGCCGGATTTACATTAGAGGACATTAAGAGCCTGAAAAATGGTGGAGACGAAGCCGGTTTTTTAAACAGAAAGAAAGCAGATATTATGGCACGGATTTCAGAACTGACAAGGCAGCTTTCTGTGATAGAAGGATATCTGGCAGAAGAAGGTGGCTCTTTAGATGCACCGGTATTGATTAAAAAGATTCCGGCGGTGACCGCAGCTACTATGCAAAAGCGTATTAAAGGGTATGATGCGCTATTTGAAGTAATGCCGGAAATGGGAGCAGAGATGGAACGGCTCGGCTGTACCTGTGCGTTGCCAGAGTACTGTTTTACCCACTATCTGGAACCGGGGTATAAGGATGAACAGATTTTAATTGAAACCTGTGAAGCTGTGACCGAGAAGAAAGAGGATTCCGATTTGGTGAAATTTAAGGAGTTCCCGGAAATTGAAGCTGCCTGCATCTATCATAAAGGTGCATATGAAGCGTTTCCACGTACCTATACAGCGATTTTGCGCTATATTGAGGAAAACGGCTATGAAATTTGTGGAAATATCCGTGAAAATTATATCGACGGAATCTGGAATAAGGATACAAAAGAGGAATGGTTGTCAGAAATACAGATTCCGGTGAAAAGGAGAGCATAGCATGGAGTATAGACCGATTGTGATTAAGGGACTAAAACAGAATAATCTGAAAAATGTCTCTCTTGAGATACCGAAAAATAAAATCGTTGTATTCACCGGTGTGTCCGGCTCGGGAAAGTCGAGTATTGTATTTGATACGATTGCAGCGGAAAGCCAGCGTCAGATGAATGAGACGTATACTGCTTGGGTTCGCGGAAGACTTCCGAAATATGAGAGACCACAGGTGGAATATATTGACAATTTAAACCCATCCGTAGTCATTGACCAGAGCCGTTTGGGAGGAAATGCCCGGTCTACGGTAGGAACCATCAGTGACATGTATGCGTCCCTGCGATTACTGTTTTCCCGCATCGGAACGCCACAGATTGGGCCGGCTTCTTATTTTTCTTTTAATAATCCAAACGGAATGTGCAAAACCTGTGCCGGCATCGGTAAAGTATTGGATTTGGATATCCATAAATTAATTGATGAAGATAAGACCTATGAAGAGGGAATTTTTAAACTGCCGGCTTTCGGCCCGGATAAGTATTACTGGAAGCTTTACCGTCGACCGGATTTGTTTGATGTAAATAAGAAATGGTCCGAGTTATCCGAGGAGGAGCAGAATATTCTATTGTATGGCAGTAGGACGCGGGACGGAGAACGAATTGATAAACGGATCGAGGGTGTTTATAACCAGTTTAAGCGCTTGTGTCTGATGAAGAGTCCCGAGGAGCAAAATGACAATACCTTAAAGAAAATCAACCAGTATATGGAAGAAAAAATCTGTCCGGATTGTATGGGAAAGCGACTGAATCCGGTAACCTTATCCTGTAAAATTAATGGGTTTACAATTGTGGATATGTGTGAAATGGAGTTTGCGAGGCTTCGGGAGGTGCTTTCCGAGATAACAGACCCGAGGGCAGTATCAATCATTGAAACGCTTACTGCTTCTTTAGACCGTATGATTGATATCGGGCTTCCGTATCTTAGTATGAACAGAGAGTCCGCAACCCTATCCGGCGGTGAAGCACAGCGGTTAAAGCTGGTTCGGTATATGGGAAGTTCGCTTACCGGAATGATTTATATTTTTGATGAGCCAAGTACGGGGATGCATCCAAGAGATGTACATCGCATGAGCCGTCTGCTAAAGAGTCTCAGAGACAAAGGGAATACCGTGTTAGTGGTAGAACATGATAAGGACATTATCAGTATCGCAGATGAAGTCATTGATGTGGGACCGCTTGCGGGGAAAAACGGCGGCCAGATACTGTTTCAGGGAAGCTATGAAGCGTTACTGCTTAGCGGAACGCTCACCGGAAACGCCATGAAAGAGGTAATTCCATTGAAAGAACAGCCAAGAAAGCCAACCGGTTTTCTGCCGGTCAGAGGTGCCAATCTTCACAATTTAAAAAATGTAGACGTTGATATTCCGCTTGGCGTGTTAACAGTTGTAACAGGTGTCGCCGGTTCGGGCAAATCTTCATTGATTAGGGATGTATTTGCAAAACAATATGAAGATAAGGTGGTACTGGTGGACCAGAGTGCGGTAACTGCCACAGGACGTTCTACTGCCTGTACGTATCTGGGCTTTTTTGATGAGATTCGTAAGGTGTTTGCAAAAGCTTCAGGAAAGGATGCCTCTCTGTTTTCCTTTAACAGCAAGGGTGCCTGCCCTGAGTGTAAAGGAAGAGGCATGATTACTACGGAGCTTGTCTTCATGGAGCCTGTGACCACAGTGTGCGAATGCTGTGGGGGAAAACGCTATAATGAAGAGGCACTTTCCTGTAGATATCGTGGGAAAAATATTGTCGATGTGTTGGATATGAGCGTAGAGGATGCAGCAGAGTTTTTTGCCGAGAACGGTAAAATAAAAAAATATCTGAATGCACTGCTTGAAACAGGATTACCGTATCTGTCACTGGGACAGCCGTTATCCACTCTAAGTGGAGGAGAACGGCAGAGAGTAAAGCTGGCAAAAGAGCTTGGAAGCAAAGGAAACATCTATGTGCTGGACGAGCCGACCACCGGACTTCATGCATCAGATATTAAAAATATCATGCATCTGTTGGAAACAATCATACAAAGAGGAAATACCGTTCTTGTGATTGAACATAATACCGATGTCATGAAAATGGCAGACTATCTCATTGACATCGGGCCGGATGGCGGTACACACGGCGGTGAGGTAGTATTTACCGGAACACCCAAAGAGATGTATGAAAATGGGGAGACGATTACGGCGAAGTATCTGAGGAAAAATTAGTTGGCTTTGCTTGGGACGAAAGCTTGTCCAAAAGTGTCAGATATGTTTGTTGGAATATTAATAGGACCTTGCGATTGCGGGGTCCTATTAATTATTTTATATAAAAAATAGTAGTAAAAACTTGACACGAAGGCACCTCTTTAGTAAAATCCCTCCACCTTAAGGAAAAAAGATATAAATTAACCAAATGGTTAATTGAAAAGGAGGAACAAAAAGAATGGGAGCAAAAGTTTTTTTCGCAACTGTTTGGAAAGAATTTCGGGTGCGTTTACATGCATATCCCATAAGCTTCATGGTCAGTTGTCTTACAACAGGAATCTATACAAATCTAGGTGCGTGGCTGATGTATCATTGCTTTTTTGAAGGAAGACTTTCTTCTGATTTTTCGCTATATGCCGGAACAGGAGACTACATGAGTTATGTAATTGTTGGCAGTTGCACTTATTTATTTGTGGTACGGACTTGTTTAAATGTGAGCCGGACCTTGGTTACTGAATTAAGAGAAGGAACGCTTGACAGTCTGATGCTGGCACCATTTCATAGAAGTGCATATTTTTTAGGAAATATGGCATTGCAGACAGTTACAACAAGTTTGGAGTTATTGATTTCTGTATTAATTGGGCTTTTCTTTGGACTACAGATTTACCATTTTTCGCCAGGAAAATTTATCATAGCAGTCATACTTTCTTTGTATGGTTTCTTTGGCATTTCCATGATGCTAGGTTGCTTGATGCTGTACACAAGAAACACTTATATTACGCAAAATACATTGTTTTCTTTGATTTTTTTATTATGTGGTATTACGTTTCCAAAAGAATATTTACCAAAAGCACTACAGTATATCGGTGCGCTGCTCCCGGTTACAGATGCAGTAGATTTACTTCGGACATCTCTACTGGGAGGCATGACCGCAGAAGATTGGTCTGCAACGGCTATGAGACTATTCGTATTAAGCAGCATTTATATTCTGATGGGGTTCCCATTAATGGAAAAAGCAGAGCGGATTGCATTAGAGAAAATGGAGGGATAACAATGATTAGTGTAACAAATTTATCAAAAACATATGAAGTAAAGCGAAGAGATAATTTTTGGACGTTTCATAAAGAGAAAATTCATGCAGTGAAAAATGTTTCTATGAGGATCGAGAAAGGAGAAATAATAGGATTATTAGGAATTAATGGAGCGGGAAAAACAACTACCATAAAGATGCTGACGACTCTTTTAGAACCAACGGCAGGGAGTTACTCCTTTGATGGAATAGATGCTGTAGAATATCCACAAAAAGTAAAGAAAGAAATTAACATGATTGCAGGAGGAGAAAGAATGCTCTATTGGCGGTTGAGCGCATATGAAAATCTATGGTATTATGGACAACTTTATGGAATTCAAAATACAGTATTAAAAGAGCGGATACAAAGTCTACTACAGATGGTTGGACTTTGGGAAAAAGCGAATCTTCCGGTTGAAAGTTACTCAAAGGGTATGAAACAGCGCTTACAGATTGCGAGAGGTTTGATTAATAATCCAAACTATGTTTTTATGGATGAACCTACGATTGGTTTAGATGCAGTAATTACAAGTGAATTACACCAACAGGTAAAAGAACTTGCAAGGAAGCAGGAAAAAGGTATTTTATTGACTTCTCACTATCTTGCAGAAGTGGAGGAACTTTGTGATTATATTTATCTTCTAAGTAACGGAGAAATGTTGATAGAGGGAACAAAAAAGGAACTGACAGATTATGTATTTACAAGAAAACAGTGCGCGTTTTCTGTAAAGGGAATGGATAAACAGGTAGAAGAGAAGCTCTTTGCAGCATTGAGGGAATATGACACAGAAGGAGAGATTTCCGAAATGGATAAAGGAGTGTTAGTAACCTCGGAAAGAGAATTAACCGCATTTTTGGCAGATTTCGCTTTGCGCGAAGGATATGTAATTCAGGAATTATATCAGAAGGAACCTTCTTTAGAGGATGCAATTATGAAACTGTCTAAGGAGGCGAAACAATGATTACATTTTTTAAAGTTGTTTGGGGAGAAGCAATCAAACAGCACCGCAATTATTTCCACAGTAAGACAATCTACATTTCTTTGTTTGTATGGCCGTTGCTAAGCTTTGTGACGGCATATTACGGGTATCTTCCATTTGAAATTGAAACTGCGAAAATCGGCTATTTAAACGGAGAGAATATATTAATTTATCTTTTATTAGGCTATATGTGTATGAGCTTTTTTCGGTCCTTAGTACAGTCAGCTTGGAACTTTTCCTTTGAAAGGCAGAGCGGTACCTTGGAGTATATTTATTTGTCACCTGGGAACCGGTTCGCTGTATTGCTCGGCAATGCATTATCTTCGGTGCTTGAAAGTATGATTGTCATGTTGGTGTTTGGTATTTTCTTGATGTTTTTACATAAAGAAGTTTTGAGAATGCAGTTAGGGACCTGTATGGTAGTATTTTGTCTTATGATGCTTATGGCAGTCGGATGGGGAGTTTTTCTAAATGCGTGTTTTCTATTTTCCAGAGATACGGATTTCCTTTTTACTATTTTAGAAGAACCAATGGAAATTTTTGCAGGAGTAAAGGTTCCGGTTATTTTATTCCCCGGCTGGGCCAAAATTATCAGCTTGATTTTTCCATTGACGTATGCATTGGAAGCAGTAAGAGAAACGGTATTAAATGAAGCATCGTTTTATGAATTAAAAGGCTTCTTTTTCATTAGTATGATGATCCTGGTCTTGCTTTTTGGCGGTACTTTGATTACGATACAAATAGTTGAAAAACATATGAGGAAGACGGGAAATGCCTCCTTATTCTAAGAAATGGATGATGCATGTATGAAAATCGGGGTGTATACAGACAGAGTTGAAAATTCAAAAACGTTAGGGATTACGGGAGAAATATTTTTTTCACCTTTACATGAAATGATGGCATCCATGCATGTGATTTGTAATCCCGTGCACCATACCGGGCGGCAGAAGTGGTATAGGAGTATGATAGAAAAAGTCCGTCCCGAACTATTGACGGAAATTCAAAAGCTGGGAGAAGTGACCAATAATTATATGATTCCAATGGATTTTACAACGCAGATGCCATTCATGGAATTGGATATTATTGAGTGTCTGTATATGCTGAAAAAATGTACTATGTCAAAGTGGAATGCGGTTTTTACTCCCTATGGGAAAACCATAAGTGTCATCGAAAAAAATCGTATCATTATGGCTATGGAAGCATACTATGAGGAGTATTTTAAAGAAGAGCTTTTCTTTTTGGAACCATTATTAATAAGATATCTAAAAAAGCTGATGGAACAGTGGAAAACAATTGGAATAGCTGCTTCCTTAGAAACATTTCATGAACGTCTGTATGTGAAGGATGAAGAAATTATTCTTTATAAAAATAAGGAATATCATTTTCCATATGAAGAGCTCCGTAGCATACTGGTGACAGGAAGTACTTTTTTAAGTCCGCATTTGGTGACGGGGATTATGACGGAAACATTATTTCTTGTGAAACATTATTACGCAGAGAGTGTGGGCGTTGTGCCGCCACAGGAATTGACAAAGATATACAATGGGCTGGCAGACAGTACCAGATTAATGATTTTAAAGTGCTTGAAAAAAGCCCCTGACAATACGGCGCATCTCGCAGAAAATTTGCATATTTCTGAGGCAGCAGTTTCAAAACAATTAAAGATTTTGTACGAGGGCGGTCTTGTGGAAAAAAAACGTATAGGGAAATACGTATTCTATTCCATTTCTACGGAAACACTTGATTTTTTGACTTACCGGATATATGAGTATTTATCTTAGAATTTTTATATAACCATATAGTGCAAAACAACTTCTTGACGCAAGCTCCTATTCTCCGCTATAATGTATGCGTTGTATTCTGTCTTTTTACAGGAAATGACAAGAAAAAGACAATAAGCATACACTAGGAGGAGTCTTTCAGTGTCAATAGATCAAAGCAAAATCAGAAATTTTTGTATCATAGCACATATTGATCATGGTAAGTCTACACTTGCGGATCGTATTATAGAAAAGACAGGAACCTTAACCAGCAGAGAGATGCAGGCTCAGGTTCTTGATAACATGGAGCTTGAGAGAGAGCGTGGTATCACTATTAAGTCACAGGCAGTCCGTATTATTTATAAAGCAAAAAATGGTGAAGAGTATATTTTTAACTTAATTGATACTCCGGGCCATGTGGATTTTAATTATGAGGTATCAAGAAGTCTGGCAGCCTGTGATGGTGCAATTCTTGTGGTAGATGCAGCACAGGGTGTGGAGGCACAGACGTTGGCGAATGTTTATCTGGCATTGGACCATGATTTGGATGTTATGCCGGTTATTAATAAGATTGATTTACCAAGTGCCATGCCGGATGAAGTAGCGCAGGAAATCGAAGATGTCATTGGTATCGAAGCCATGGATGCACCGCGTATTTCCGCAAAAACCGGCTTAAATATTGACGATGTATTAGAGCAGATTGTAGAAAAAATCCCGGCACCGCAGGGAGATGCGAAGGCACCCCTTAAAGCATTGATTTTTGATGCTTTATATGATTCTTACAAAGGTGTCATTGTGTTCTGCCGTATCAAGGAAGGCACGGTGAAGGTTGGCGATAAGATTAAAATGATGGCAACCGGAGCTTCTTCAGAGGTAACGGAAGTAGGGTATTTTGGCGCAGGGCAGTTTATTCCGTGTGAGGAACTTCCGGCAGGTATGGTAGGCTATCTCTGTGCAAGCATTAAAAATGTCCGCGATACCCGTGTGGGTGATACGGTGACCAATGCAGACAGACCATGTAAAGAGGCATTGCCGGGCTATAAAAAGGTGAATCCGATGGTATACTGTGGAGTGTATCCGGCGGATAGTGCGAAGTATCCGGACTTAAGAGATGCTTTGGAAAAATTGCAGATTAATGATGCATCTTTGCATTTTGAACCGGAAACTTCTTTGGCATTAGGCTTTGGATTCCGTTGCGGATTCTTAGGCTTATTGCATTTGGAAATTATTCAGGAACGCTTAGAGCGTGAATTTGATTTAGATTTAGTCACAACGGCACCGAGCGTTATTTATCGCGTGCACAAGACGAATGGAGAAATGATTGAATTAACCAATCCTTCCAACTTACCGGACCCATCGGAAATCGATTATATGGAAGAACCGGTGGTTGCAGCGGAAATCATGGTAACGAAGGATTATGTGGGTGCGATTATGACACTTTGTCAGGAGCGCCGCGGAACTTATATCAGCATGGAGTATCTGGACGCAAACAGAGCTCTGCTAAAATATGATTTACCGTTAAACGAAATCATTTATGATTTCTTTGATGCTTTGAAATCCCGTTCGAGAGGATACGCATCCTTTGATTATGAATTAAAAGGCTACCAGCAGTCAGAGCTTGTGAAATTAGATATTCTGATTAATAAAGAGCAGGTGGATGCATTATCCTTTATCGTATTTAAGGATAGCGCCTATGAACGTGGCAGAAGGATGTGCGAGCGTCTGAAGGAAGAAATTCCAAGACACCTATTTGAAATTCCTATCCAGGCAGCAGTCGGCGGTAAGGTAATTGCCCGTGAGACCGTAAAAGCAATGCGTAAGGATGTCCTTGCAAAATGTTACGGCGGCGATATTACCCGTAAGAAAAAGCTTCTTGAAAAACAGAAGGAAGGAAAGAAACGTATGCGTCAGGTCGGAAATGTAGAGATTCCGCAGGAAGCATTTATGAGCGTTTTAAAATTAGACGAGGATTAGAAAATTGCCGCAGGGAAGACTTGCGGCAATTTGTGTAGGGTGCCGGCACTGCAAAATAGTCCGACAGGCACAGGTTTAGTGAGGCACTTTGGAATGGAGATTACTATGACAAAAAAATTATATGACTTAGATGCCTATGCAACAGAATTTGACGCTGTTGTCGTATCCTGTGAGGCACAGACAGAAGGCGAAAAAACAGAATATCAGGTGATTTTAGATCAAACCCTGTTCTTTCCGGAGGAAGGCGGGCAGAGCCCGGATAAGGGTGTGCTTGGTAGAGCAAACGTGTTGAATGTGCAGATTAAAAATGATGTCATCACACACACAGTGGATGCACCTTTGAAAGTTGGAACATCGGTGCACGGACAGCTGGACTGGAAACACCGTTTTTCCAATATGCAGCAGCATTCCGGCGAGCATATTTTTTCGGGGACCGTAAACAGGCTTTATGGATTCCATAACGTAGGTTTCCACCTGAGTGACAATATCGTGACCATGGATTTTGACGGTGTGTTGACAGAAGAAGATGTCAAACGGGTAGAAACACTGGTAAATGAAGCAATTGTAAAAAATCTTCCGATTACCATTTCCTACCCGACAAAAGAAGAATTAAAGACCATGGAGTACCGCAGCAAAATCGAAATCGAAGGTCAGGTGCGTATCGTAACCATCGGGGATGTAGATGTCTGCGCCTGTTGTGCGCCTCATGTCCGCTATTCCGGTGAAATCGGGATGCTTAAGGTGATGAGCCTTGCGAATTACAAGGGTGGTGTGCGCCTAAGTATTCTTTGCGGATTTCGTGCTTTAGAAGCTTTTCGGGAGAAAAATTGTATTATCAACGCGCTGACCAATTCATTAACATCCAGTCAGGAAGTACTTCCTGACCGTGTGGAAAAATTAAAGGCAGAAAATCAGGATTATAAATATCGTCTGGCGCAGGCAAAGCAGAAACTGTTGGAGCTAAAAATAGCAGAAATTCCGGCAGAGCAGAAAAATGTGGTGTTGTTTACACAGGATATTGAAAATCTTGTGATGCGAAATGCAGTCAACCGGTTGATGGCATCCCATGAGGGTATCTGTGGTATTTTTATAGGAACAGAAGAGGAAGGCTATAGCTTTATCATCGGGAGTGCCGGGGAAGACTGCACGAAAGTGGCTTCCATACTCCGTGAAAGAGCAGGAGCGAAATGCGGAGGCAGTAAGCAGATGGTTCAGGGCTCTGTAAAAGCAGCAGAGGCCTTGCTGAAAGAACTTGTGACAGAGTACGAGCCGGTATAAAGAAGGACAGCGTATGAAAAAAGAAATGGAACTCTACATTCACATTCCTTTCTGTGTAAGAAAATGCGCTTACTGTGATTTTTTATCCTTTACAGCAGATGAACAAATGCAGAGGGATTATGTACAAGCATTGCAGAAGGAACTGGATTATTACGGAGAAAAATACAAAGACCGTGTGGTTTCTACCATTTTTGTGGGTGGAGGTACGCCTTCGTGGCTTTCAGAAACTGCCATGGTTGCGATATTCGATACCGTGTATCGTAATTTTAGTGTGTCGGATCATGCAGAAATTTCAATCGAATGCAATCCGGGGACGGTATCGGACCGAAAATTTGCGGCATATAAAAGCGCCGGCATCAATAGACTTAGTATCGGATTACAATCAGCGCATGATGAGGAATTAAAATTGCTTGGCAGAATCCATACCTTTGACCAGTTTTTAAAGACCTATGACATGGCAAGACATCACGGATTTTCCAATATTAATGTGGATTTGATGAGTTCTCTGCCGGGACAGACGGCAAGGTATTTTTTGGATAGCTTAAAAAAAGTTGTTCGTTTAAAACCGGAGCATATTTCAGCCTATTCCCTTATCATTGAAGAAGGAACGCCCTTTTACAAAATCTATCACGAGGATGTACAAAGACGGGAAAATGGGATGCAGACAACACTGCTCCCAAGCGAAGAAGAGGAAGATTTGACCACAAAGCTGACCAGGGTGTTTTTGCAGGAGGAGGGATATCACTGGTATGAGATATCCAATTTTGCAAAGCCGGGAAAGGAATGCCGACATAATATCGGCTACTGGAAGCGGGCGGAGTACTTGGGAGTAGGCTTAGGTGCGGCTTCGTTACTTGACAATGTACGTTACAGCAATACGACGGATATTTATCAGTATTTGAAAAATCCGGGGCAGGAAGCGCCGGGTGAGCCTTTAAGCAGAACGGCACAGATGGAAGAATTTATGTTTTTGGGGCTTCGCATGGTGGATGGTTTTCAGCGGACAGAGTTTTCGGATGCCTTTGGAATTGAAATAGAGGGTATTTATGGAGAAGTGTTACATTCTTTGCAAAAGGATGGTTTATTAGAAAAAAAAGAAGGACGAATCAGGCTGACCGAGAAGGGCATTGATGTAAGTAATTATGCACTGGCACAGTTTTTGAAATCAGAAGGGTAAAAAAGATGGGGAAAAAAATAATTTGCAGTTCCTGTGGTGCAGAATTTGATAACGATATGGCAAAGTGTCCTTATTGCGGAACCATGAATTATGAGGGTGCAGAAAAGGAATATCTGGAGAAACTCGAGGATGTGAGAGAGAATTTGGATGACCTGAATGAAGTGCCTTTAGAGGAAACGAAAAAGGAGTTTAAAAAACAGGGCAGGTTTATCCGAAAAGTATTGGTTGTTGCAATTCTTATCGGGTTGATGCTTTTTGCGTGGATTACAATGTCCGAAAAAGCATATGAACGGGATGATAAGGCAGATTTCCTTTGGAAATCAGAGAATTTTCCGGTAATGGATGAACTCTATGAAGCTGGTAAGTATGAGGAACTGGCAGATTTTTACCGGCAGGCGCAGGAAGAGGATAAGCCTGTTTATTTGTGGGACCATTGTCTGTTTGTGGAAACTTACCATTCAATGGAGGAGTTTTATTCAGATTTGGAATTAATAAAATCGGAAAGCTTAAGTAACGGCATGTATGCAGCCATTCTTTGGAATCAGTGGCGTCTGCTTGGTTTTTCAAAGAGCACGGAGTTGACAGGGGAGGAGAAGGAATATTTTAAAGAGGCCTTTACACAGGTCGAAATGCATCTGCAACAGGACTGGGGATTCGATGAAGAGACCTATCAGGAGTTCTATAAAAAAGCTGTGGATTCCAATGGGTATGTCAGCTTTGATAGTTGTGAGAAATACATAAAGAAGTGGAAAAAGGGGGAAAAGTAGTATGATGAAATGTCCGTATTGTGGCTCGCCTCTGGATTTGGATGATAATTTCTGTTCTCATTGTGGAAAACTAAATGAACAGGTAAGACAGCATGTGAATGATATGAACAGATATCAGTCCGAATTTAATGAGACAAGAGAAGAGGTTTATGAAACAACAAGGCGCTACAAAGGAACGTCTGTCCGTGTGGTTGTTATTGCAATTCTGCTGATTTTGAATGTGATTGCAGCAATTGTTCTGGGACAATCCTATTCCATCATTCGTTCCATCAGACAATCAGAAAGCGAAAGACATTATAATGAGTATTCTGCCTTATTAGATGGCTATTTGGAAGCAGGAGATTATCATGCGTTTTCTGCCTTTATGCAGGAGCATTATATTTATTGTTATGATTCAAAATACGAATCTTACAGCCAAATAAAGGATGTTGCATATCAATATGTGACTGTGTATGAGTATTTGATGGGAGCAGTTGTTACCGAAAATGAATATTTCAAAGAAATGAATTCGAAAAATTTGTCGGGGAGCCTTTCTTACTATTATCAGACACAGGATCCGGAGCGATACAGCTATATAGAGGGGATTGATAGGGAATTATATGTGAATGCAATTGCGGATATGAATTCGAGAATTGAGCAAATGCTTGTGAGTTATTGCCATATTTCACCGGAGGACGCAGCTTGTTTCGTGGAATATTCAGATGCAAAGCGTGCGATTCTGTTAGAGGAGGGAATGGAACATGTTAATGAATAAGCTGAGACAAATCCTAACATTTGCCAGAAAAAAACCACTGATTTTTATCCTTGATAGTATCGTTTCCATACTTTCTGTTTTGCTTTTGATTATAATCGTTTCGGCAGTAGGAGAACTGATAGATGATTACCATTACGCTTCCAATGAGGAACGCATGTTTAGTTACCGCATGGAAGAGGAGAATTATTCTGAAATGGTCGGAATGTATTATGAAAATGTAGCTGCCGGACGCGGCGACGATGCTACTCTGCAGGAATACTACGGAGTGGCGAAATATTTTGAAGCAGCGACCAATTATAAGCTGTATCTGGATGCGGGAGAAACAGAAAAAGCTGTGGATTGGAAAGAGAAAATGGACGCGGCTTTCAAGCAGATGGGAGACTTTGCATTTGTCAGCGAAAAAATCCAAAAAAAACTTGGTCTAATTGGGGAAGCAATAGATACAATAGTTTCGCTAAGTGCAGTGACTTTTACGGATGATTTGGGCAGAGAAATTACCATAGAAAATCCGCAAAGAGTAGCGGCCTTATTGGGCAGCTATGCTGATATCTGGTATTTGGCAGGCGGAACTGTTTGTGCGTCAGCGGATGATGCATGGGAGGATTTTGATTTACCGTTACCGGAGGATGCCATCAATCTTGGCATGACAAAGGAATTAAGCCTGGAAAAATTATTTGAGGCAGACCCGGATTTTGTCCTTGCAAGCAGTAATACATCGCAGCATTTGGAGTGGCAGGATACGCTGGAAGCAGCGGGGCTTACCGTTGCGTATTTTGATGTGACAGATTTTGACGATTACCTTAGAGTATTGAACATCTGCACACAGATTACGGGAAAGACAGAATTGTACGAGCAGAACGGGACTTCTATACAGGAGAAAATAGATGCTGTAGTGGAAGAGAGCCGGAAGAAAATAGCGGAAGCCGGAATGGCTCCTACAGTATTAAGCCTTAGGTCTTCAGCAACCTATCTGCGGGCGAAAAACAGTAAGGACAATGTGTTAGGTGAGATGTTAAAAGCTCTGGGCTGCATCAATATTGCAGATAGTGATGACACTTTACTGGAAAATTTAAGCATTGAGCATATTATGCAGGCAGATCCGGACTATATCTTAATCTGCCCGCAGGGGGATGATGTTGAAGGAATAAAGGCACAGGTGGAAAGCAGTATTACAGGGAATCCGCTGTGGTCAGAGCTTACAGCAGTTAAGGAAGGTCGTGTCTATCTCATGGACAAATCGCTTTATAGCTTAAAGCCAAACGACAAATGGGGAGAGGCATATGAAAAACTCTTTGAACTGCTCTGGAAGGAGTAGGAAGAAAACAAACATAATCGTTCCGGCATTGGCTGTCTTATGTGTAGCAGCTATTCTGCTTAGCTTATGCTTAGGAAGTGCGAAGCTGTCCTTAACAGATGTATGGCAAGCAGTTACAGAGGGAGCAGATAGCGGTGTGGCTGGAAGAATTTTCTGGTATTCTAGGCTCCCTCGAACCTTAGCCTGTGTACTAGCCGGAGCAGGTTTGGCCGTATCCGGTGCAATCATTCAGAATGTATTGACAAATCATCTGGCTTCACCGGGAATTATCGGCGTAAATGCCGGAGCAGGTCTTGCGGTGACAATCTGTTGTGCCTTCGGATTTCTTTCCGGCTGGGCAATTGCAGGGGCCGCGTTTGCGGGGGCTGTGCTTGCGGTTATGCTTGTTGCCGTTACCGCACAGAAGGTGGGAGCATCAAGAACAACCGTAATTTTAGGCGGTGTAGCAGTAAATAGTTTCCTTTCGGCTCTGACAGAGGCAATTACAACGTTAATTCCGGAGGTCGGACTGCAGACAGCAGATTTTCGTGTAGGTGGTTTCTCAGCAGTTGCTTATACAAGACTGATTCCGGCAGGGATACTGATTACAGCAGCACTTTTGATAACAATGACCTTGTGTAATGAACTGGATGTGATGTCTTTAGGAGAGGATACGGCACAGGGACTGGGGCTTCCGGTAAAAAAAATGAGAACGGTATTTCTGGCATTGGCAGCTATGCTGGCAGGAGCAAGTGTGAGCTTTGCCGGCTTGCTTGGTTTTGTGGGATTAATCGTACCGCATATTGCAAGAAAACTCATAGGGAGCGAAAGCAGAAAACTAATACCTGTTTGTGTATTATGCGGAGCAGCTTTTATAACCATCTGTGATTTGACTGCCAGAATTGCCTTCCGTCCCTATGAAATACCGGTGGGAATTCTGCTGTCTCTGATAGGAGGCCCGTTTTTTATTTTTCTGCTTCTTAGAAGAAGGAGACATGTATGATAGAGTTAATCAATATGAATGCAGGATATGACGGAAAAGAGATTCTGCATGATATCAATATGAGATTTGAGCCTGGAAAGATTACTGCTTTAATCGGACCTAACGGCTGTGGAAAAAGTACGCTTTTTAAGGCGATTGTGCGTATTAACCCACATGTTTCCGGCAGGATTCTGGTAGACGGAAAAGAAATCACAGAATATTCTTCGAAGGAACTGGCAAAACGGGTGGCGTATCTGCCGCAGAGCCGTAAGGTGCCGGATATATCAGTACTTAGCATGGTACTTCACGGTAGATTTGCTTATTTGAGTTATCCCAGACAATATCGTAAAGAAGATATAGAAATTGCAAGGAAGGCTCTGGCGTGGGTGGGTTTATCCCATTTGGAAGAGGAAAATGTAAACAGACTCTCCGGTGGTATGCAGCAGAAGGTATATCTTGCAATGGCACTGGCACAAGATGCGGAAACGATTCTGATGGATGAGCCAACCACTTATTTAGATATTTCTCACCAGCTTCGACTGATGGAGCTGGCTAAAAAATTGGCAAGTGAGGGAAAGGCCGTTGTTATGATCCTTCATGACCTGCCGCAAGCGCTTCGCACAGTAGATTGGGTGGAAGTATTGTCAGAGGGACATGTGATAGTAGCCGGTACCCCAAGTGTTATATATGAAAGCGGAAAGCTGGAAGAGGTTTTTGGTGTAAAGATACAGCACATGGATACAGAGACAGGACGGCACTATGTCTGTGAACTGTGACAGGTTTTTAGTGTGGTAGAATGTTTTACATGTATCGACAAATTGCGACATAGTTAAAAAAATAGAGTGGTATTCTTATTCCGTGAGAGAATCCGAATGGGATGATAGAAAAAGAGAGGGCCGCTTTGCGGTAAGGAAAAGTACCATGACATTACAAGAATGCTATCAGAAAATGGGTGGCGATTATACAGATGCGAAGAGAAGACTGATAAAAGAAGAACGAATTGAAAAATATGTCATTCGTTTTTTGAAGGATGACAGTTTTCAAAGATTGTGCGATGCAAGAGCCGCAAGAAATGATGAAGAAGTTTTTCGGGCTGTTCATACATTAAAAGGGGTCAGTCAGAATTTGGGCTTTGCAAGGTTATACGAAGCATGCTATTCGATGACGGAAGCTGTCCGTGGGGGTGTAAAGCTAGAAAATGAGACATTGTTTGATACTGTAGCGAAAGAGTATCAGGCGACTGTTGATTGTATCAAAATGTATTGTGAATAGCTGGCATTTTTTGTACAAAATGTCCTTTGAAAATTTTGTTAGAGTTGAGTAAAATATCAGAATAAATAGAAAAAAAGCGTGTAGCCTATGGCGTAATTCCAGCGACGTAGGGTTACACGCTTTTTTTCGCGAGTAAAGGAAGGGTGAATCCAATGGAATATTCGAATCAGTTTTTGGGAACAGAACGTATTGAAAAATTAATGAAGCAGTACATGGTCCCATGTATTATTTCTCTTTTGGTCGGAGCTTTGTATAACATTGTCGACCAGATTTTTATTGCAAATGCCAGTTATCTTGGCTCTTATGGTAATGCTGCAAATACGGTTGTATTTCCACTAACAGTCGTTGCACTTGCAATCGCTGTTATGGTTGGCGACGGCTGTTGTGCATTTGTAAGTATCAGCCTTGGCAAAGGTGAAAATGACACCGCAAAGAAAAGTGTGGGCAATTCAGTTGTCATGATCCTTATCAGCAGTTTGGTATTAACAGCTATTTATTTGATTTTCGCACAGCAAATCATCGCATTGTTTGGTGGAACGGTGAATGAAGAAACTTTTCGACATTCCAAAGAATATTTCTTTTACATTACTCTTGGCCTTCCATTTTATATGTTTGGTCAGGCTATGAACCCGATCATCCGTGCAGATGGCAATCCGAAATTTGCCATGGCTTCTACACTTGCCGGTGCGATTATTAATATGATTCTTGATCCGGTTTTTATCTTTATTTGTAAGTGGGGTATGATGGGAGCAGCTGTTGCAACCGTTGCAGGGCAGGCAGTAACGGCCATTCTTTCTATCTTATATTTATTGCATATGAAGATTATTAAGCCGGTAAGAAGGTGCGAGTGAAAGAACTGCTCACCAAGCTGCTGATAGCAGAAGCCTCTGTAGGAGCAGTTGCTTTGATTTTGGTAGAATTTTTCCCGCGTCAGTTAATCGGTATCTTTGGTGCGGCAAATGAAAGCGTTTACTACACGGAATTTGCAATTAAGGCATTCCGTACTTACCTGTGTATGATGATTTTTGCCTGTGTGAATAAGGCATGTTTTATCTTTTTACAGGCAATGGGAAAAGCGATAGAATCTATCATTCTTTCCATGATTCGTGAAGTGGTATTCGGTGTAGGCTTTGCATTAGTATTGCCAATATTCTTTGGCTTGGATGGTGTTTTATATTCTATGCCGGTTTCTGACCTAATAACTTTCCTTGTAGCACTCTTTTTAATTAGAAGTACCTATAAGGAATTAAATGAGAAGAGAGTGTAAAATGATGAAAAACAGAGTGATTACTTTCCCCAAATATAAAAAATAGATACCCTGTCTAAAATATTTGCCCTTAAAAACGAAAAGGCTACTTGTCATAATATCAGTATGCCTTAGAAGGTTTTAAGGGCAAATATTTATGATAAGGGGAGAAAGTTTTATGAGAAGGCTTAAAAACAAGGCGGCAAAAGTCTTGGCTGTTATGATGGCAGCAGCGATTACCTTTACCAATCTTCCTGCTTACGGACTTGAAGCAGTAGCGGTAAGGGCGGAAGTAACGAATGATTATGAAGCAACAAGCGGTACGCATGGTGCGGTTTATGATGCGGAAACGAAGCAGGTTACTTTTTTCGTGAATAAAGACGATAGCTTTTATTCACAGATCAATCATATGTGGTATAAGGAATATGAAAGCTATGAAGAGGCTACTGCGGCACATATCAGCAATGGCGGTAATTTTATTGCAGGCGTAGGTGCATCTGCCTTTACAGAGAACGCAGAAGGTACACAGAAAACCTTTTCAGTGGCAGTAAATGATACAACAAAAGCAGTTTTGTATTATATTAATGGGGAAGCAGGCCATGCAAGGCCTGATTACGAGCATATTATTGTGCTTGCTGACGCAGCTGATGACAGTATCGATGATGAAAACACTGGTGACGACAATGAAGATGCATCAAAGGCACTTGTATTCGATGATCTTACTATTGAAACCTATCGTTCACAGGATAATGGTGGTTGGGCCGGCGATTCCAATGTAACATTTTCATACGATGGAACTACGGCAACCATTTCGGCAGATGATTTTGGAACACAACTTTGGGGTGTTCAGTGGAAGCTTTCCGGTATTGAATCGGAAACAGAAAACAATGTATTTGCCTTTGATGTGGTATCCACAGTAGACAAAGAAATTGGTTTTAAGAATGAAAACAATGGAGCAAACCCGGTAAATACGATTACTTTAAAAGCCGGAGAGACGACACACTATGAATGCGAAGTGGCAGAAAAGACATTAATGGTTACTTTTGCTCTTTATAGTGGTGGCGCGGGAAGTGTTACTTTCAGTAACATGACATTCGGACCAAAAACTGCAACAGACCCGGTTGATCCGAAGCCGGAAGATCCAAAAGACCCGGCAGAGGCTCCTGAGGAACAGTATCCGGAAAGCATCTTAAACGGAACACCATATGGGGAAGATGCAAAGGAAAAGACGACAAAGGATGCAGAAAATGTATCTAGCAATTGGACACTTCAGTGGTCCGATGAGTTTGGTACCGGTGAATTTACAAATGGTAAATTAACAGGACACCATGTGGACGGTCCCGGTTCTGAACTGGAAAAAGCAGCATGGACTTATATGATAGGTAATGGTTCCGGCTACTCAGGCGCAGGCTGGGGTAATAATGAAAAGGAATACTATACCGATAAAAATACACTTGTCGCTGTCGGTGAGGATATTGATGGCGGTGCTTTAGTTATTAAGGCAGAAAAAGAATCCTATAACGGAAGTGAGTACACCTCAACCCGTCTTTGGACCATGGATGACGGCAATCTTACAAAAGACAAAGAGGCGTTATATACCAAACAGTATGGTCGTGTGGAAGCGCGTATTAAAATCGAACCGAAGGAAGGCGAGGATGCTACCGGACTTTGGCCGGCATTCTGGATGATGCCTGCATATGATGTGTATGGTACCTGGGCAGCTTCCGGCGAGCTTGATATCATGGAAGCAAGGGGAAGCAACGAACATTCTGTTGACGGAACGATTCATTACGGCAGCCAGTGGCCAAATAACAAAGCAATCGGCGGGCATCACAGCGGTGAAGAATTTTCGACAGCGGACTGGCATACCTATGCAGTAGAGTGGCTGCCGGGTGAAATACGCTGGTATGTAGATGATGTATGCTACTATACAACAAGCGACTGGTATGCAACAGCAAATGACAATGCAACGGATTTTACCTATCCGGCACCATTTGACCAGGAATTTTATATTTTATTAAATCTAGCAGTTGGCGGTAATTATGATGCAGGAGCTTTATCTGACAACTTAACAGAAGCTTCTATGTATGTAGATTATGTCCGCGTTTATGATTTACAGAAAGAGGACGGAACCACCTATACAAAAGCAGATTATGAAGCATTGGAGGGTACAGTTTCCCGTCCGACTTATGAAGTGCCGGATGCACCTATTGCCGGTACGGTTGGCGAAAATATGGTAGATGCTTCTGATTTAACCGGTTATAAGACGACATCAAATTACCCGAGTGAGGAAGCAAGTTTAAGAAATGCACAGTGGTTTGTTTCAAACCTTGGCAGTGGCAGCGGAAAGTCTGCAAACACAATCGTGGATGGCGATACGCTTTGCATCAACACCACAACGGTTGGTGCAAATGATTACGATGTACAGTTGATTCATAACGTACCATTAACAAAAGGTTATTCCTATGAAATCAGTTTTGATGCGAAAGCAGACAAGGCAAAAACTGTGACAGGAAAATTTGCTAATATCAGCGGATATCCGGCTTACTCCGATGGATTGTCCGTGGATTTAGAAGCAGAGTGGAATCATTATACCTATACATTCAATATGGCAGCTGATTCTGATGTTGACGGACGTATTGAGTTTACCGTTGGCGGAACAGCAGGAAAAACCTACTTTAAGAATTTCTCAATCGTATGTACAGGCAAAACAGCAGAAGCCGGTGCAGATGATGAGAAAACACCATTGGCGAACGGCAACCATATCTATAACGGAACCTTTGACCAGGGTACAAACCGTACTTACTTCTGGGGAACCTTGGAAAATACAACATTAACATCTGCGAAAAATGTTTGTAAAGCAGTTGTAACGGGAACAAGTGCAGGTTCCGGTATTTATCAGAAGGGACTGAATCTCTTAAAGAACGACAGCTATCGTCTTACCATGGATATGAGTGCAGAATCAGCCTGCGATGTAATCGTTTCCGTTGTAAGTGCAGATGAATTGACTGTTTATGGTACAAAAACATTTAACGTAAATGGTGAGCAGAAAGCAGTATTAGAATTTACCATGCCGGCTGAAGTAACCGATACCAATGGCATGTTAAAAATCGTAACAGGCAGCAATACCATTACACTTGATAATGTAAAAATGATTCGTACCAGCAATAACAACATTGACTGGGACGGCGTAGATTTATATCCGTTGTACAATGGAGACTTCTTCAATGGTGATGACGGATGGAATATCTGGTCTGAAAATGCAGGCTGGCAGACACATTCCGTAAACGCAAATGGTTACATGGATATGGAATATAACGTAGGTGAAAATGCGGATTTCTGGTGCGTAGGAGTACAGTCTTCGGCAATCAAGATGGCGGAGGGTGTGCCATATGTCATTACGGTAACATATGAGTCTACCAAGGACGCAAGCATCAGAGTGGAGACACCGGATGGAGTACAGACAGACCATGATTTTGCAAAGGGTGCACATACAAAGACATTCACCATTACACCGAGTAAGGCTGTAAGCGGAAGCTTCACCATGTATTTTGGTAATCAGTCTTCAGGTGGTAATCAGCATTTTATTATACAGAATATTTCTGTAGAGGTAGATACAGCAAAAACAACGATTCCGGAAGCATATCAGGCAAAGAAACCGGGCAGTATTGCTTCAGCAGGAGCCGTTAAAGCCGGAAAAGAGATTGTAATCAATACAAACAATGCCAAGTGGGCAAATGCGGTTAAGACAGTATACGTAAACAGTAAGGCCTATGACGCAGCTTCCTATGTAACGGTAAACGGAACACAGCTTGTAATTGATAGTGCAGTCATGAGTGAAGAAGGCTCTTATACACTGAAATTTGCAGCAGAGGGCTATGCAGATACCAAAGCAATCACACAGAATGTATTGGAAGCAAGCGGAAATGTGATTGTAAATGGCAGATTTACGGAGAATCTGGATGGATGGGAGACCTATTTCTCATCCTGGAATCAGGTAACAGGTACTGCAGAATCAGTAGATGGTGAAGCAGTCATTCATATTATGGGAACAGAAGGAAATAACTGGGATGCACAGTTAAAACAGGCCGGATTGAAATTGAACGCAGCAGCTTATTATCTGCTTACTTTCGATGCTTATGCTTCTGCTGAAAGACCAATCCAGATGGAGTTTGCAAACCTTGGAACTGCATCACAGACTATCGTAAACCTTGGAACAGAAAAGCAGACTTACTATATTTATTTCACAAATGTAGCTGAAACAGAAGCAGCATCCGTATTATTCATGACAGGAAATGTAAATGGGTTCTTAAGTGATTATGCGGCAGTAGGAAATCATGACGTTATCATTGATAATGTAAGCTTGTGTGAAGCAACATTTGATGATATTCAGGCAGTCGTAGCTCCAACTGTTACAGTAAAGAATCAGGTTGTATTTGGAAATGATATGGTTCTTACTTACGAGGAAAATACAGTTTGGGAGAACAAGGAAATTTCTATTACGGTAGATGGAAAAGAAATTGCAGATAAGTATGTGGCCATTGATAAAGCAGTAAACGAAATCACCATTGCCGGTGAAGTAATCGGAAATGCCGGAACACATGCAGTTACAGTAACAGCCGAAGGTTATAGAGCGGTGAAAGTGGCAGTCAATGTGATTGCGGACAGCAATGCATCCATTCTTCCGACAGAATGGGTAACCTGGATTGGCGAAGGCGACCAGGGCACATTTACAGAATTATTAGCAGACAGCTTTACCTTTGACTTCGTAGAAACCATTTATCATGAAGAGTGGAAGCTTGGCATGTTCTGGACTGCACAGGCGAAGAAAGAAAACATTTCGACTGTTGCCGGAAAGACTTATGTACTTAGCTTTGACACCAATATGATCTATGATGATGCAAATGTGACCGCAGCCCGTGATATCGTGGTAGAGACCAATCTTGGACAGCAGAAGGTATCCGTACCGGCAGGTGAGAGTCATTTCGACATCGAATATACACCGGGAGCAAGAAGTGACTTCTATGTATTACTGATGGTTGGCGGATGTGAAAAAGGAATTGCACCGCATATGATTACGTTAAGCGATATTGCTTTGAAAGAAAAATCAGCAGATTCAGTAGATCAGAAGATTCCGGCAGAAGCACCGGAAGCAGCTTCCTTAAAAGCAGAAACAGGAGAAGACGGAAAAGTAACACTTCGCTGGAAGGCAGTAGATGGTGTAACTACCTATGGAATCTACGTAGCTGATAAAGCAGATGGAAATTATGTATTAATTGATGAGACAACAGAGTCTTCTTATGCAGTAGAAAATCTTGCAGCCGGAGATTACTATTTTGCAGTTGCAGCACTTCCGGCAGATGATGCACATTGTGTAAGTGAACTTGTTAAGATTATGGTTACTGTGAAGGAGAAAGAAGAACCGGAACCACCTGTAACACCGGAAAATCCGGACGATACAGAGAAAGAAGAACCGGAAACTCCTGTAACACCGGAAATACCAGACGATACGGAGAAAGAGGAGCCAAAACCTCCGGTAATACCGGAAAATCCGGATGATACAGAAAAAGAGGAACCGGAAACTCCTGTAACACCGGATGATACAGATAAGGGTAATACAGGTTCAGATTCTACCAATCAGGGCTCATCCGACCAGGCATCGCAGAGCACTTCTATGGAGCAGACCACAGCAATTTCTTCCGTTGTAAGTGAGAACATCGTTAGAAATGCGACAAATGCAGTCGTAAGCAAAGAGGCAGAAGCCGTGGAGCCGGAAACAGCAGAAACAGAAAATGTCAAAGTACCGGAGACAGAAACTACGACAGAAGCGAAAGAAGAAACCGGTAAAATTGAAGAGGAAGAAGTGCCGTTAGCTGATACAGCAGCAGAAGAGACATCATCCTTAAGCACCATCTGGGTGGTAGCACTTATCATCATTTTGCTTTGCAGCGGTGCAGCAATTCTTGGAGTCAAACTTCGTAAAAAAGATGAAATAGAATAGTACCAATATAAAAAAAGGACACCATTTTTTAAAATGGCGTCCTTTTTTTCATGCCCTGATTTTATAAAATGAGTCTGTAAATAGGGATATTTTGGAGGTATGAGGCGTGAAACATTATACTTTTTTAGATGATACGGCAGATTTCTGCCTTGAAAAACCGGAAAATTATAATTATCTGTATTTTCCGATAGCGGGGGAAGCGGGGTTAAAGAGTGCGGTCACACCAAATCTGTCAGGAGATGCAAAACTGGATCAGAATACCTTCCTGTTAGAGCCGGTCAGTGCAGAAAATCTTCTTAATAACCGTAATACCAGAAATTTTTGGTGCCATGTGAAAGGTATTGGAAGCTGGTCGGCAGTAGGAAGCAGCGCAGAAGAATTATGGAAACGCCATACCAATCTGCAGGATGAGAGTGAGCTTACAGCAGGGTTTATGTGGCATACCATAACAAGAGAATCGAAAAAATACCAGCTTCGCAGCGAGGTGACATCATTTGTTCCGGTAGATGCAAATGTTGAAATTATGCAGGTGGAAATTACGAATATCGGGAAAATGAAGGCAATAGTGACTCCAACTGCAGTAATTCCGATATACGGAAGAAGTGCAGATAATTTAAGAGACCACAGACATGTGACCTCCTTATTGCATCGCACGAAAGTAACCGAAAATGGTGTAGAAGTAAAGCCGACGTTATCCTTTGATGAGCGCGGGCATCAGCTAAACCATGTAACCTACTTTGTCTGCGGTGCAGATGAAAAGGGGGAAAAACCGGAAAGCTTCTTCCCGGTAGTAGAGGATTTTATCGGAGAAGGCGGCACCTTTGAAACACCACGTGCTGTTATAAAAAATGAAGCAGGTGTAAAACCCGGATACTCGGTCGATGGCTTAGAAAGTTTAGGAGGCCTTCGGTTTCAAGAAATCGCATTGGAGGCAGAGGAATCTATTTCTTATACGATTTTACTTGGTGCAACAAAAGAACCGGAAGAAATTGGGGTATTGTGTGAACGATTTGCAACAAAGGAGAAGACAAAAGCGGAGTTAGAAAAAGTAAAAGCATATTGGCAGGAAAAGGTAAATGTGGCTTATCAGACAGGAAATAAACAATTTGACTGTTTTATGAGATGGGTAAGCTTTCAGCCGATGTTAAGACGCATCTATGGCTGTTCCTTCCTGCCGCACCATGATTATGGCAAAGGTGGCAGAGGCTGGAGAGATTTGTGGCAGGACTGCCTTGCACTTTTACTTATGAACCCGAATGGTGTCAGACAGATGTTACTCGACAATTATGCCGGGGTACGATTGGATGGAACCAATGCGACGATTATCGGAAGCAGACAGGGAGAATTTGTTGCAGACCGTAACAACATTACCCGTGTCTGGATGGACCATGGCGTATGGCCTTTTATGACGACAAAGCTATATATCGACCAGACAGGGGATATTGAACTATTAGTAAAAACAGTTCCCTATTTCAAGGATAAGCAGATACGCAGGGGAACAAAAACAGATGCAGAGTGGAACGACGCATATGGCTGTTGGCAGAAGACAAAGAGTGGTGTTCGATATGAGGGATCTGTGATAGAACATCTGCTGTTACAGCATCTGACTGCTTTTTATGAGGTGGGCGAGCATAACGAAATCCGCCTGCGGGGAGCAGACTGGAATGATGCTTTAGATATGGCAGCAGAGCGCGGAGAAAGTGTTGCTTTTACCAATGCTTATGCAGGAAACCTTGCTGATATGGCAGAACTGCTTTTAGAGTATCAGAAAAAAACCGGAAAGAGGACCTTACCTCTGGCAGCAGAAATGGTAGTGCTTTTAGAAGATGATGAAAAGCTTTACTGCTCAGTGGAACGAAAATTAGAAGTATTAAATCAGTATTTATCCACTTGTGAGCACGAGGTAAGTGGTGACAAGGTAGAAATCTGTATTGAAAAGCTGGCTTGTAATTTGAAGAAGAAGTCAGAGTGGATGATGCGGCATATCAGACAGACGGAATGGGTGACGGATGGAGCAGATCATGGATGGTTCAATGGTTATTATGACAATCATGGCGAACGTGTGGAAGGTGTCGTTGACGGAAAAGTTCGTATGATGTTGACGAGCCAGGTATTTTCCATTATGTCGCAAACCGCGGATGATACACAGATAAAGGCCATTGTTAAGAGTGCAGACAATTATTTATACAAAGAAGAAATCGGCGGTTACCGTTTGAATACAGATTTTGGCGAGCTAAAGACAGACCTTGGAAGAATGTTTGGATTTGCCTACGGAGAGAAAGAAAATGGTGCTGTTTTTTCTCATATGGCGGTCATGTATGCAAATGCCCTTTACAAGAGAGGTTTTGCAAAAGAAGGCTTTAAGGCTCTAAATGCTCTGTTTAAGCAGGCAGTAAATTTTGAAGTGAGCCGTATCTATCCCGGAATTCCGGAGTATTTTAACGGAAGAGGCCGTGGCATGTACCACTATCTGACCGGTGCAGCCAGCTGGTATATGCTGACAGTCATTACGGAAATGTTCGGCGTGAAAGGAAAGCTGGGCAATCTGGTATTAGAACCAAAGCTTATGGCAGAACAGTTTGATGAAAACGGCAGGGCAGAGGTCACTATATTATTTGCAGACAGAAAGTGGGAGGTCTGCTACATCAATGAAAAGAAAAAGAAATTTGGTGATTACAGGATTGAAACAGTAACTGTAGATGGAGAGGTACAGGAAACGGCGTGCCTGACAAAAGAAAAAATAGAACAGACAGACAAGGATGCACTTCATAGGATAGAAGTATTCTTGGGATGAGGAAGAGAGGACGAACAACATGACACAGCAAACAAAACATTTCATCATACAAAACTATGGAAAGGCATCGACTTTTGCAAGCTTTCTACCAGGTATTTCAGGCATATATGGCACGCCAATCTGGTGCTATTATGTGAATCGCGGGCAGGGGATTGTAAGCTTTGGTGTGGATAATAAGGATCACGCCATTATGGAATTTTATCCGGCTCATCAGGCTTACCAGAATGTGAAAACGACAGGATTTCGTACTTTCCTTAAAATAAATGGTGTGGTAACAGAGCCTTTTTCCGATGAGGAAATCCCTCACAGCATGGATATTTCCATGAACGGGTTAAAAATCGAGGAAAAAAACGAGGATACCGGAATCGAGACGATAGTAGAGTACTTTACACTTCCGGGTGAAAAATTGGGTGGACTTGTCCGGAAGCTGGTATTGAAGAATCAAAGTTCATCCGTGATAGAACTGGAAGTATTAGATGGTATGCCGGCTCTTATTCCTTATGGCGTTGGCTTAGACAGTATGAAGAATATGCTGCAGACAGCGAAAGCATGGATGCAGGTAGAGGATGTGGAAAGTAACATTTCGTTTTATAGGGTACGTGCGAGTATGGCGGATACAGCAGCAGTTACCCCTGTTTTAGGAGGAAACTTTGCATTTGCCGTGAAAGAGGATGGCAGCCTGCTTTCTCCAATTGCAGATCCGATGCTGATATTTGATTATGACTGTGCAATGCGAAAGGCAGTCGGCTTTGAAAATCACAGCTTAGAAGCACTTTATGAGGCAAAACAGATTACCTCTAATCAGCTTCCATGCGCATTTTTTGGTACCAGAGAAACGTTAGCACCGGGAACTTCTGTCTGTATTTATGAGTTAATCGGTCAAGTAGAAAAGAAAGAAATTTTACAGAGCTTTGCTGCAGAAAAGCACGACGGTGCATATTTTGCCTCAAAGAAAAAAGAAGCAGAGACTTGTGTGGAAGAACTTTGCACTGGAATTGCAACGGAAACTGCAAATGCAGATTTTGATGCATACTGCAGCTATACCTATATGGACAACGTACTGCGTGGCGGATACCCAATCCATTTGGGAAGTAACAAGATTTTTTATGTATATTCCAGAAAGCATGGGGATTTAGAACGGGATTATAACTATTTTTCGATGTTACCGGAATGTTACTCACAGGGAAACGGAAATTTCCGTGACGTAAACCAGAACCGTCGCTGTGATACCTTTTTTGCTCCATTTGTGGAACGGGAAAACATCAGAGAGTTTTACAGCCTGATTCAGCTGGACGGATACAATCCGTTAGGAATTGAAAAAAGAACCTACCAGCTTACGGAAGAAAAAACAAACAGAATTTTAGACGGTTGTAAATTATCCGAAATGGAGAAAGCAGAAGTTAAGGAATTTACAAAAAAACCGTTTACACCCGGAGCGCTTCACCGTTTCTTAGAGGAACTTTTGACAGGAGATGCATTGGAAAATGTATTTATACAGATGATGGATTTTGCAGATGGTCTAATCAATGCAAATTTTGGTGAAGGCTATTGGAGTGACCATTGGACTTACAATCTGGATTTGATTCTGGACTATTTGGAAATATTCCCTGAAAAAGAAAAAGAAATGCTCTATGAGAGAGCGTACACCACTTTCCTGTCACAGGTGAACATCAATCCACGCAGAAAGCGTTATGAAGTGACTGCCAATGGCTTGAGACAGTATCATGCTTTGGATGAGGCAGGGAAACGGAATACTTCAGAAAAACTGGTTCGTAACGATTATGGAAAGGGCAGCATCCTAATGATGACACTTCTGGAGAAATTAGTGCTGCTTTGCGCAACGAAGTATGCTGCATTGGATGCATATGGCATGGGAATTGAAATGGAAGGCGGTAAGCCGGGCTGGTATGATGCCTTAAACGGCATGCCGGGCTTATTTGGCTCCTCTATGGCAGAAACCTATGAGCTTTGCCGGATGTTAGAATATACCATTGGTGCCCTAAAAAAATATCCTGGTGAGTTATCTTTGCTAGAGGAATTTGCAGAATTTTTTGAAAAATTAGCGAGGATTACAGAGGAACAAAAGGATACTGTTACAGGCTGCGCAGACTTCGTTTCACCGGAAGATGTGAAAGCACATGGAGAACGATTGACGTTTTGGAATCAAGTGAATGATGCCAAGGAAGCATATCGTGAAACGGTTTTTGCAGGCGTAAGCGGTCACACAAAAAACATATCCGGTGAGCAGGTTGCAGCCATATTAGAGAGCTTCCTTGCAATCGTACAATGCGGAATCGAGAAAGCCATCATATTGGGCGAAGGTATCTGTCCGACTTATTTTACTTATGAAGTGCCGGAATATGAAGAAACAGAAGATGGTTACAATCCGCTTCGCTTTGAAATAAAGATGGTTCCCTATTTCTTAGAAGGTCCGGTTCGTTACCTGAAATTAAAGAACCACAAAGAGAAAAAGCTTAAGCTTTACGAAAAGGTGAAGCATAGTGACCTCTATGATGAAAAACTTCATATGTATAAGGTAAATGCTTCTTTGGCGAATGCTTCTTATGAGCTAGGTCGTGCAAGAGCATTTACACCGGGCTGGCTTGAAAACGAGTCCATCTGGCTTCATATGGAATACAAGTATCTGTTAGAGTTAATAAAAAGCGGACTGTATGAAGAGTTTTTCCGGGATTTCTACAAGGCAGCAGTACCGTTCCTTGATCCAAAGGTATATGGAAGAAGTATTTATGAAAATTCTTCCTTTATCGCAAGCAGCAAAAATCCGAATGAGTCCTACCATGGAAAAGGGTTTGTCGCAAGACTCAGCGGTTCTACGATTGAATTTATCAGTATGTGGAAACAGATGATGTTTGGCGCTCATGTATTTGAATGTCAGAAAGGAGAACTGATTTTTGCACCGGATCCGGCAATTCCGTCTTATTTAATTCCGGAAACAGGAAGAGTATCTGCAACTCTTTTAGGAAAGACAAAAGTAACTTATCAGTTTGCAGATGTGATGGACTATGTTCCGGGAAAATATCGGATTACAGCAATGAAGTTTCTCTATAAAAACGGCAGTGTCACAACGCAAAATGGAGCATTTGCAGGCGGTCAGACAGCATTGGACATCAGAAATGGCGCAGTCGCAGAAATTGAGATTGAGATTGTTTAAGAATTCATGAATTTTATGTGAAAGAGATTTAAAACCGAAGAAGGATGTGCTAAAATACTTAATGTTTTGCACATCCTTTTTTAAGTGGAGAAAATTAATGAAAATAGATAAAAAACAATTACAACCGGACCGGTTAACCGCTATTTTAGCATTACTTATTGTTCCGGCAATGGCTTTTATTCTGATGGAATTTTATAGAAGAAATCCATTTACAGAGATTCGTACAAAGGCTCTGTGGTTTAATATTTTGTTATTTGAGCTGATTGGCTGGCTCTTCTTTTTTGTAATCGGAAGTGCTCGTTTTGCTCTGAGGATTGAGCTTGTTATGGCTATGATTTATGGCATCGCGGATACCTACGTAGTGAAGTTTCGAACCAATCCAATTGTGCCGTGGGATATTTATTCCTTAAAGACGGCAGCAAGTGTTGCCAATAATTATGATATGACGCCGGATTCTCGGATGATTGTGGTTACCATCCTTTTTGTGACATTGTTTGCGGGACTTCATTTTGTAAAATGGAAGCTGCCATTATTTCCGATTAATAAAAAAGTACTGTTGCAGCGTTTATTGCCTGTATTGGCTTTAGCGTTGGCATTAAATAGTTTTGTCGGAAAGTTACAGGATGAAGAATTCCAGGCGAAGAATTATTTGTATCCATTCTTATTTACACCGGCTCATATGACGAAGGTAAATGGGATGGCAGTGACCTTTGCCATGAATCTGGCATACATGTCAATTGACGTTCCGCAGGGCTATGAGAAGGAGGAAGCAGAGGCGCTGCTATCTAGTTATGAGAGTAGTGACACGGCAGGAAATAGCGTAGCAAACGAGCGGCCAAATATTATTGTCATTATGGATGAAGCCTTTTCAGATATGGCATCTGTAGGGGAATTTCAGGCAAGTGAAGATTATATGCCATTTGTACATAAATTACAAAATGGGGAAGAAAATACGATTACCGGGAATTTGCAGGTGTCAGTCTGCGGCGGTAATACAGCAAATTCCGAGTTTGAGTTTTTAACAGGAAATACAATGGCTTTTCTGCCACAGGGAAGTATTCCGTACCAACAGTATATTACAAAAGAACTGTCTGCAATTCCGGCTTATTTAAAGAGTCTTGGCTATCAGACCATTGCTACACATCCGTATTATGCAAGCGGATGGGAGCGAGATGAAATTTATCCATTGCTGGGATTTGAAAGAAGTATTTTTATTGATGAATATGAGAAAACGAATAAGCTGCGTTCCTATATCAGCGATGATGCCTGTGTGGATAAAATCATCGAATTGTATGAAGCAAAAGAGGAAGATACGCCATTATTTGTTTTTCAGGTGACAATGCAGAATCACGGAGGCTATACAGAAGAATATACGAATTTTAAGCCGGATATTACGGTGGCTGGAACCACCAACATTTCGGTTGAACAGTATTTGTCTCTTATCAAACGTTCGGATGCAGCTTTGGAAAAGCTGGTATCTTATTTTGCCGAACAGGAGGAGAAAACGCTGATTGTCTTTTTTGGCGACCATCAGCCAAATGATGCGGTTGCCGGACCGCTCCTGAAGCTGAATGGAAAGAGGGCCGCTGATTTGACAGAGGAAGAATTACAGATGCGCTATGAGGTGCCGTATGTGATTTGGGCGAATTATGATATTGAAGAAACAGAGGCAGACACCAGTTTAAATTATCTGGGTGCAAGGGTACTTGAACTGGCAGAGATTCCGCTTCCGGCTTACCAGAGTTTTTTGATGGAGCTAAGTAAAACTTATCCGATTGTTTCAGCGATGCAGGTACAAAAGGCTGATGGAACAAAAGGCGGTGTAAAGGATGAAAAAGAAGGACTGCTTGACTATCAGAAATTGCAGTATTATCAATTGTTTGAGGAGTAAAGAGTTGAAAGGGAAGGAACGTGTCAACCGGGAAAAATGGAAGGAACACATGCCGCTTATTATGGCATTTATGATACCGCTTGTGATTGCGCTTGCAGTATGCATCGACCATGGGGTGTATCCGTTCGGTGAGCGGAGTATTTTACAGGTGGATATGTATCATCAATACTGCCCATTTTTCACTGAATTGATGGAAAAAATAAAAAGTGGCGAAAGCTTGCTTTATTCATTTGATATTGGTCTGGGAGCAGACTTTGTAACCTTATACGCTTACTATCTAGCCAGTCCGTTAAACTGGCTGCTCTTGTTATGCCCGAAAGGCTTTGTAATTGAATTTATGACCATTTTAACACTGCTTAAGTTTGCGTTATGTGGTCTGACCTTTGCTTATTATCTGAAGTGCCATTATCATGTGAACCGGTTGGCCATCAGTATTTTTGCGACGGCTTATGCATTGTCCGGCTATATGGCAGCTTATTCCTGGAATATCATGTGGACGGATTGTCTTGTACTGCTTCCATTGATTGTTCTGGGATTGGAGCGGTTGGTAAAAGAGGGCAGATGCAGCCTTTATTTTGTGACGCTGGCGGTGGCAATTCTTTCAAATTATTATATAGCAATTACCATTTGTATTTTTCTGATTCTTTATTTTATCATTCTGTTTTTGGAGTGCAGGCAGGGGAAAAGCAAGGCAATTCTTCGCTTTGGCTGGTATTCGCTTCTGGCAGGTGGATGCGGTGCAATTTTAATTATACCGGAAGCCATGATTTTAGGCGTGACAGGTTCAGGAAATGGAAGCTTTCCAAAAACAATGGAATGGTATTTTAACATTATGGCGGAGCTTAGCAGACATCT
Source organism: uncultured Roseburia sp. (assembly GCA_945787015.1). Lineage (GTDB taxonomy): Bacteria > Bacillota > Clostridia > Lachnospirales > Lachnospiraceae > Roseburia. Next base: position 93,516 of record CALZGM010000006.1, on the reverse strand, counting down.
AATGCTTAGTGAAAGCTATACCACAGGACGTGACCACTGGCCGAATCTTTATTGCGGTGTGTTTGTACTTATGTTTTTTGTGCTCTATCTTTTAAATGGAGGTATTTCCTGGAAGAAGAAGGTGAAAAGAGTACTGTTGGTCGCTTTTTTTGTGGTGAGCTTTGCCAATAATATGCTGGATTTTATCTGGCACGGTTTCCATTTCCCGGAGGCTTTACCGGGCAGGCAGTCCTTCCTTTATATGTTTTTACTGCTGGTACTTTGCTATGAAGTATATCTGCACCGGAAAGAAACGAAACTGTGGCATGTCGGTGTCGCATTGATAGCGGATTTCGCATTTTTATTTGCAGGCTATTATGCCTGCAGTCAGTTGGAGGCAGCAGAAGAAGCGGAAGCAGCAGAGATGGTAACGGAGGCGGCAGACGCCGGAATCCATTTCTTAGGAGCAGGCTTTGACCGTTTTGATATAACAGCTATTTTTCTATGCTGTTATGCCTTGATTATGGTTGTGATGGTTTTGGGAAACCGTAACATGCGTAAGCTGATGAGCTTTTCTCTTTTCCTATTAATGCTGACGGAAGTGACGGTTCATTTTGATATCGAAGGCTTAGGAACGACAAGCCGTACCGGTTATATGGAAGGGTATCAGGATTATGAATACCTGCTTTCTGTCGCGAAGCAAAAGGAACTGGAAGAAAGTAAAACTGGCGCGGTTTTTTACCGGGTAGAGCAGTTGGAGCGAAGAACGAAAAATGATTCGGCTTTTTACGGATTTCCGTCTGCAACGCAGTTTTCTTCTCTTATGAATCTGGATGTGAGTCATATTTATCAGCGCATGGGAATGGAAGGTGGTAAGAATTTTTACTGCTATAACGGTGCCACACCGGTATTTTCTGCGATGCTATCTGTAAAATATATCCTTGCAGATAACGCATCGGAGGAAAGTCCTCTGCGTTCGCATGTTGCAAAGAGCGGTGATGTCTATTTATATGAAAACACCTATTCTCTACCATTGGGGTATATCGTTCCTTCTTATGTGGCAGAAAACTGGGAATATAAGGACAATGGAGATATTACCAATATTAATAATCTTGCTACTTTATTAGGCGCTACAGGCTCTATGTTGGAGCCGATTTCCTGCGTGAATGAAAGCGGTGTGACAACGATTGAAGCAGAAACGGATGGTTATTTATTTGCTTCTTATGGAAAAACGGATATAGGCAGTCTGACAGAAGAAGTAAGCGACGGCAGAACAAAAGATTTCAGTAAAGTATCCCACAATTATGTGTTGGATTTGGGATATGTACATGCAGGGGATGTGGTTTCCATTAAGAATACATCGGAAGCAATCTTGAAGGCGCAGGCTTACAGACTAAATCTTGATGCAGTTGAAGCGGCCTATCAGACTTTAAACCGCCAGACGATGCAGCTTACGAAGAATGATACAACAAAAATCGAAGGCACGATAGAAGTAACAGAACCGGGATATCTTGTGATTTCTATTGCCAACGAGGATGGTTGGACGCTTTATATGGATGGCAAAGAGCGGGAGCCGGATGTTTTTGCAGAAGCCTTTATTTCCACATACCTGGAAGAGGGAGAGCATACCATTGCATTACATTATGAGACACCGGGATTACGACTGGGTGCGGTGATTTCAATAGGGTGTTTGTTGGCATTTATAATTACAATTGGTATTAAGAGGTATTTAGTACAGAATTTGATTTGAATTCTTTTTCGCTTTCTTAAATTATATCTGCAGAATTAATGCCGTCAAGGTCAAGTAAAAGTGCTGCGCAACCTTGACGGCATTAATTCCTGCAGATACATTGTAAACAAGCGAAAAAAGGAATTGGTTTGCCGGCGAAAACCGGCATCTGCTCATATATAATTGCGTATACTGCCTGACTTCGTTTTTTGTAAGACCGTGCAGTATTTTTTTGCCATTTTTCTAATTGTTTTCTTGCACTTTATTGCTTATATTGCCTTTTTGTTTGATGAGCAGTAATAAATCTGAAATGTTTCAATTTCAAGTTAATATTTTACTGCTTTCATCACGGCTTTTTTAAGTAAAACAGTAAGTTGCTTGTTCTGGCATTGTTATTATTAGGATAACAGATATCCATATAATTGATAGATATATTAAAATTCATATTCTATTCTGTACGGATATAATATAAAATCGCCTGGGGGATTTTTCACTAAATTGAACTAGTTATACCCCAATATTTATAAAATATGGGGTATAGACAAATAAAATTATTATAATTTGTCTAGAATTGAGCATTTTAGAGGTCCAAAACGCCGGCGAAAGCCGGCATTTTTTCAACTTTATAGAGTTTGAAACATTATGTCAACCAAATCTATAAGCTATCTTTCCAAAAATATCTTTCGAGACATAGCAGCCTGTTATGTATAATTTTCTCCTCTGAGGAGTGAAATTATTGCCTTTTTAGGCACTGGAGATGTTCTTTTGCGTTCTGTGCCGAAAAAAGCAGAATTTTATTAGAAAAAAAGCAGCTTTGTTTAAATTTTTAGGCACTGAGAGAGAATTGAAGTATTTGTTGCCTAAAAAGGAGAGTTTTTTAGGCATTAGATGAGAATAACTTCATTCTATGCCAAAAATATAATCCACAAATGTAGTTCTATGAAATAGCACAGATGCCGGCTTTTCGCCGGCAAACTAATTCCTTTTTTCGCTTGTTCATATCGTATCTGCGGAACTTAATGCCGTCAAGGTTGCGTAGCACTTTTGCTCGACCTTGACGGCATAAATTCCGCAGATATAATGCGAGAAAGCGAAAAAGAATTCAAATTAAATTTTGTACTAAATATCTATTTTATAAAAAAGTATTGACACCTATCTGTTAATAGTGTATATATAACATATAAACAGATAATATTAACAGTATGAACAGTTATGGAAGGAGAATGTAGTTTGAAGATCTTACAGAATTCCGGAGTCCCGATTTATCAGCAGATTGCAGAACAGCTAAAGGAAGAGATTCTGTCAGGGAAGTTAAAACAGGGCGAATATCTCCCGTCAATCAGGGGCTTGGCGAAGGACTTAAAAATCAGCGTGATTACGACTATGAAAGCATATGAGCAGCTGGCAGAGGAAGGATTAGTGACTGCCGCTCAGGGAAAAGGCTTTTATGTAAATGCGCAGGATTCCGAGATGCTTAAGGAACAGCATTTAAGAAAAGTAGAATCTGCTCTGTTGGAAGCGATTGCAGCAGCTAAAATTGCAGGAATGCAGGAACAGGAACTGGTAGAAACATTAAAAACATTGATTGCGATGTCAGAAGATGCATAAATAGAGTGTCGGTAGAAAAGGAGAGAATTGTTATGAAGGATGTTATCAAAGGAAATAATTTAAAGAAAAAATATAAGGGATTTCAGTTGGATGTCCCGGAACTTCATATTCCAAAGGGATTTGCAACTGCTTTAATCGGAGAAAACGGAGCAGGTAAAACCACATTAATTAATATGCTGACGGGAATCCGTATGGACTATAAAGGAGAACTGTTCTATTTTGATGAGCAGGAACAGGATGTTGATAAAGTAAAGGAGCGTATTGGTTATACCGGACCGGGCAACTATTTTCTTCCGCACTGGAATGTAAAACAGGTAGAGGAAATCAGCTCCCTCTTATTTGAAACCTTTGACGAAGAAAAGTTTTGGGATATTTGTGTGGAACTTGGTGTGACAACAGAACGTCATGTAAATGGGAAAAAAGTAAATGACTTATCTGACGGTAATAAAGTAAAACTGATGCTGGCGGCCGTTTTAGCCAGAAAGACCGACTGCCTAATTTTAGATGAACCGGCATCACCATTGGATCCATTGATGCGCGATAAGCTGTGTGAAATCATTCGTGAATACTTAACAGAAGGAAATGGGGAAAAGAGCGTACTGTTTTCTACCCATAATATTTCCGATATGGAAAATGTAACAGATTATGCCATTATTGTAGAGCATGGAAATGTCGTAGAAGAAGGCTTTGTTGAGGATTTAAAAGAGAAATACGTGCTGGTAAAGGGCGAAGCAAAGGATGCTAAGGCTGCAGAAAAGATTTTGTATAGCTTCAGTGGAAATGCTTATGGCTTTGAGGGAATCTGCCTTGCAGCAGATTTAGATAAACTGGCCGGTATGGACATTCAGGTAGAAGTGCCAACCCTATTCCAAATCAGTGTTGCCGTGATGAAAGCAAACAGCACCTTAAAGCTGCATTAGTAGGCGTTTGGAAGGAGAAACATATGAGGGACAGAATAAAAAGCTTTTTTGTATTTACTTCAACCGGTTATCGGATTCTGGCATTTCTGGTGCTTCCGGTTTTTGGAATTGCTTTAGGGCATATGGTTGCGTTTTTGCTTGCGATTCCCGGATATTTTGTGACAATATTTTTTATAATGCCACTTGAATTAATCCTTGATTATATGGTCTTTGGCGGAATCTGTGCGAAAGAAGTGTCTCATCTTGAATATTTGAAAGGTTCCGTAAGGGGTGAATGGGTGATGAAAAATGCCTTAGTAGGAGGTATGATACAGATGCTTCTGGTATTAGCAGTGGTCATGTTGGGAAACCACATTTCCTATCAGATGCTATTTCCTGCGCAGGTGGTAGGGATGGATGCTATTTTGATACCGGCGGCATTATTGATATCTGCCTATGCAGTAACGATGGGTATGGTGATAGTCGGCCGTTTTTTTGACAGCCTAAATGTGTACTATATATTGGCTGTTGTGGCAGCGGCTTTGGAAGGAAGTGTATTACAGTTTTTGGTACTGTATCGGTATCCGACGATTGTGATATCCGTCATGCTGGCAGTGATACTTAGTATAGTAAGTGTAAAAATTGCATTAAAAAAGATTGAGGAGAGTTACTATGATAAAACAGTTGCAGATGGGAATTAAGTTATTGCGTTATACGCATGGAATTGTAGCGAATACTGTCTTAGGAGCATTGATTTTACTGGTGGGAATTTTAATGGAACTTGGTTCTTCCGGTTCATCCGGAATGGCAGTGGCATCCTTAAGTGTGGGCGGCTATTTTATTCTGATGACGGCAATGTGGCCACTTCAGATGTTAATCTCTTTAAATGTACCGGGAGTTGTGGCTGCCTCTCCGTGGAAAAAAAGAATCCAGACATCCGTCTTTTCTGTTTCAGCTGTGGTTTATTTCACGCTTACCTATACCCTTGTTATGGTGTTGAAACTGTTGAAATGGAAAAGTGGATTTGTAAGTGAGGAACGGTTTGTAATTGAGATGTTGCAGATGGTTGTTTTCGTATTTATCCTGATGATTTATATGGCGACATCTTTAAAATATTTTGTGGTATCTACGATTGTTTTTTGCATTGTAATGCCGGCTTTTATGGTTAGTTATATGATAGCATACAATATGGATATACTTGCAAGGTTAAACCTCGGACCCGTTGCTGTTATTCTGATTGGCTATGCAACCATTTTCCTTAGCACATTGCTTGGTAACGGTATTTTGCATCTGCTTTATAAGAAGCCGGTTTCCAAGTACTCCCAGATGAGCAGCTTAAGAAAGAAGATGTAGTATTTTGGCGTAATGTGGTATACTTAACGGCAGAGTAAGAAGTGCGGGAGGAAGCAAAATGCAAAAGCACTACAGAACCGGTGAGGTTTTTTCTTATCTTGGTGAAACGTATCCACTAGAAGTGCGTGTAAGCGCAGCCAGAGCGAAAACAGCAGGAATTGCGGATGGGAAGCTTCTTGTATTTGTAGAGAGTGAAGAGGAAGCTAAGGTACAGGAAGTACTTTTTGACTGGTACAAAAAGCAGGCAAAAAAATGGATTGCCGGACGTGTTCGTTTTTATGCACAGATGATGGGAGAAACGGTAAACCGCATTACAATAAAGAATCAGAAAAAACGCTGGGGAAGTTGCAGTAGTGCACGAAACTTAAACTTTAACTGGCGTTTGATTTTATATGCGCCGGAGGCAATTGATTATGTGGTCGTGCATGAAATTTGCCATTTGAAACAGATGAATCACAGCAAGGCATTTTGGAAGGAAGTAGAGAACATCCTGCCTGATTATAAAGAGCGAAAAGCAATGCTACGAGAGGAGTTATTATGAAGTTCATTCATTTAAGCGACTTACATTTGGGAAAAAGCGTCAATGAATTCAGCCTGATGAAGGATCAGGAATATATTTTGCAGGAAATCCTTGGAGTAATTGAAAAGGAATCAGCAGATGCTGTGCTCATTGCAGGAGATATCTATGACCGGGCTGTTCCAAGTGAAGAAGCGGTTCGGCTGTTTGATGAGTTTTTGACAACGCTTTCTGAAATGGGGAAAAAAGTTTTCATCATCAGCGGCAATCATGATTCGGATGAACGATTAAATTATGGAAGCCGATTGTTTTTGGCAAAGGATATCTTCATTTCAGGAAAATACAAAGGAGAACTGACTCGTGTAGATACCCGGGATGCCTATGGGGTACTTCATGTCTGGCTGATGCCGTATATCAAAGCATCCCACGTGGCGCATTATTATCCGAAAGAAGATACTTCTACTTATGATGCTGCGATACGAACCGTGATAGAAAAATGTGAGATAAACAGGGAAGAAAGAAATATCATTCTGGTACACCAGTTTGTAGCGGGAAGCAATGGTACCCCGGAATTATCCGGTTCCGAAAATGCCGTATTAAATATAGGAACCATTGATAAAATCAGTGCAGATAGCTTTGCTGATTTTGACTATGTGGCGCTTGGGCATATCCACAGTGCACAGTGTGTTGGACGGGAAACCATAAGATATGCCGGTTCTCCATTAAAATATTCTCTAAATCAGAGAGAAATCTTAAGTGAAAAAAGTGTTCCTGTCATTACGATGGAAGAGAAGGGAAAAGTTGAAGTGAAGCTATTCCCATTAAAACCGATGCGCGAGGTTCGAAGAATCAAAGGGGAACTAAAAAATCTGATTGAAAATGCGGTGGACACCGATGACTATATTTATGCAACTCTGACAAATGAAGCGTTTCAGTTTGATGCAATGGCCAGATTACGGGAAGTGTATCCAAATATCATGAAAATGGACTATGACAATACGACAACCCGTGCCATACAGGAAAGTGATGCTGACTTTGGAACAGAGGAAAAAAGCTTCCGGGAGCTGGTGGAAGCATTTTATCAGCTGTTAAATGGAAGATTACCAAATGAGAAGGAATGGGAACTGATTGAAGCGGAAGCAAAAGAAGTGGGGATAATAGAATGAGACCAATCAAACTTGTGATGAATGCATTTGGACCATATGCCGCCAAAGAAGAGGTGGATTTTGCAGCATTTGGAGAAAACGGGCTGTTTCTGATTACAGGGGATACCGGCTCCGGAAAAACAACGATTTTTGATGCAATTACCTTTGCATTGTTTAATAAAACCAGCGGTATGGACCGCAGTATCAGTACGATTCGAAGTGATTTTGCCGGCGCAGACGAAGAAACTTATGTGGAATTTACTTTTTCCCATATGGGTAGAATCTATCAGATTTACAGATCTCCACAATATGAAAAAGTCAAAAGAGATGGCAAGGGATTTACGACCAAAACGGCAAAGGCTCGTCTTATAAGAGAACCGGACGAGCCTGTAGAGGGAACCAATAAGGTAGATGAAGCAGTTACAAATTTACTCCGGATTGAGTACCAGCAGTTTAAGCAGATTTCCATGCTGGCGCAGGGAGAATTTAAGGATGTTTTAAACGCAGATTCCAAAAAGAGGGGTGAGATTCTGCAAAAAATTTTTTCGACAGAGCGCTACGCATACTTAAGCAGACACATGGATGACCGTGCAAAGACTGCCTATGGAGAAATGAAAAATATTTTCCGGAGTATTGACCAGTATTTTGATGAAATACAGGTTGACGAGCGAAGCCATCTGGCAACAGAGATTGCGCAGCAGAAGAAATTGATGCAGACAGAGCGGGAGCAGTATCAGGTCGACCGGAAAATAGAACTATTTCAGCAGGTAATAATGGAAGATACGGAAACAATAGCAGTGCAGGAAACAGTTGTGGAAGAAAAGCAGAAGGAAGCGGCTGGAAAGTTAAAATCGTATACACTGATTCATGCAAACAATGAGTTGTTCCGAAAGTATCAGGCAGCAGTTTTGGAACAGGAACAGCTTCTGGCAAAAAAGGAGGAAATGGAGGAAAAAAAGGAACTCCTTTCGAAACAGAAAAAGGCGGTCTATGAGGTGAAAGCTTTTTATGATGCCTATATGAAAGCAAAAGAAGACTGTGAAGCTGCAGACAGAAAGTGCGAGCAGTCCGAGAAAGCCTGGAAAGAAGCAGAAAAACTATGGGAGGCAAAAAAAGAGGAATTTGAGGAGGCACAGAAAAAGCAACCTCTTGCGGATGAAAAAAAGGACGAAGCAAACCGTTTATTAGCAGAAGAAGAACAATATCAAAAGCGGGAAGAGTTACATCGCAGAATTCATTTATGTGAAGAAGAGAACGGGCAATTAGAGGTCGAGAAGGCAAGCCGGGAAAAGGCGATAGAGAAGCAGAAAGAAGTACTTTTGGCAGAGCATGCACGTATCGAGGAGCTTTCCGGTAGCAGCGAAGCCTATCTTCTGGCAGAACAGGAATGGAAGCGTCTTTCGGAAAAATGGGAAGCAACGCAGCTGCTTCTGACGAAAAAAATCCCGGATTATCAGAAGGATGAAAATCTCTTGCGAAGGCAGCAACAGGATTTTATGGAAAAGCGGGCAGTCTACGATGCTTGTGATGAAAGCTATAATCAATATGAAAAATTATTGGAAGAAGCAAGAGCCGGAATACTGGCAGCGGGGTTAAGAGTGGGGATGCCCTGTCCTGTTTGCGGTGCAACAGAACATCCCACTCCGGCACATTTGCCAAAAGAAGGCATTACAGAAAGTGAATTAAAAGAGAGAAAAGAAAAGCGTAATCAGGCAGAACAACAAAAGAATACTGCAAACGAGAAGACAATTGCATTGCATGCAAAACTGGAAGCAGAGAAAAAGAGTCTTTGGGAGGAAATTGGAAGACAGCTTGAAACAGTTATAGAGGAAACAGAAGCAGTAGAGGAGGTATTCCAAAGCTTAGAACAGTATGCATCAGAACTTACTCTTATCAAGGAGACAATGGAAGAGAAAAGAGACAGGCTTGCAAAAGAAAAACAGGAATTCCAAAGCTTGCAGCAAAAAACAAAGAATGAGGAGCAGGCATTAGAGACTGCACAGAAAGAATTTACAACAATTGTTGAAAAAAGGAACGCATTGAATACTGTTCTGGCGGAACTGAAGGGACAGATAAATGCACTGCCGGACTTGAAGTATGATTCATTAGATACCGCCGTCACTGTCAGGACAAGGCTTGCAAAAGAGGCAGAGGAAATCTACCGGGCCATAGAGCAGGGACAGAAGGCTAAGCAGCAGGCAAGAGACAGCGTTGCCTGGAAAAAGGCAGCGTTTTTTGGTGCGAAGGAGCAGGCAGAGCATTTTGCGACCGTATTGAAGCAAAAAGAAGAAGAATATGTGACAAACAGAAAAAGTCACGCCTTTTTGGATGAGTCAGAACTCCTGCAATGCTTTGTATCAAAAGAGGAAATTAGCAGAACAGAGGCAGCAATTTTACAATACGAAAATGCCGTAACTGCAAGTCAGGCGAAACGGAAAACGGCAGAAGAAGATATTAAGGATAAAGAATTTCTGGATGAAGAGCAGGCAAAGCTTTTTAGTGATGAAGCAAAAGAAGCAGCCGAGCGGGAAAGAGCAGTATTGACAAGGCTGTTGCAGCGACGGGACAGAAATGAAGAAACGTTATCAAAGCTGACGTTCAAAAAGCAGGAAGTGGAAGATAAACTGGAAGAAGTGAACCTGTTTAGTAACCTTGCCAATCTTTTTACCGGAAGAACAGCCGGAAAAAACAGGACTTCCTTTGAAACCTATGTACAGATGTCCGGATTTGACCGCATCATACATGCAGCAAACAGGCGGCTTTTGCCTATCAGCGGTGGGCAGTACCAGCTTTATCGCCATGAGGATATGAGTGCAAAAGGAAATATTGCATTGAATTTAGATATTCTGGACAATTACACAGGGAAAAAGCGTCCGGTAAATACCTTGTCCGGCGGAGAAAGTTTTATGGCATCCTTAAGTCTTGCGCTGGGGTTATCTGACTGTGTCACAGCCAATGCAGGCGGTATTAAAATCGATACGCTCTTTATTGACGAAGGATTTGGTACGCTGGATGAAAAGTCCTTAAACGATGCGATTGCGATGCTTCACGAGTTATCTGCAAGCGATAAACTGATTGGCATTATCAGTCACAGGGAAGAATTGCGGGAAGAATTGCCAAAGAAAATCGTGATTACTAAGACGAATAAGGGAAGTCATATTGCGTTAGAAACGGATATATAGAAAAAGACTGTTAGAAAAAGGGGAGACTAAGAAATTGAAGCATAGAATATCTATTCCGGAGGCAACCGGAGCAACAATTACAAAGGAAGCGCTTCAACAAAAAGAAAAGCGCCTTTACATACAGCAACTGGAGGGATACTTTGATGGAATGCCGCCAAAGGAATGTACCGAACTGATTAATGCTGCAATTAATAAGCTTCATGAGGATGGCGGTGGAACCATTGTATTTTCGGAAGGAACATACCGGGTATATACAATAGTACTTCTTAGTAACGTTAATCTGTATCTGGAAAAAGATGCCTTCCTTTATGCAGCAAAAACGGACGTAGATTTGCAATATATTAACCAGCATGTGGTACAAATCGGAGAAGGAGGTAATTATCTGGAACCTGAGGTCAACAAATATCTTGGATTACAGGATCATGGTCATTCGTATTTTGCAAATAGCCTGATTTACGCAAAGAATCAGGAAAATATTATGATTTATGGCGAAGGTGTGATTGACGGTAGCTCTTTTAATGAAGAGAATGGTGTGCGTGAGTTTGTGCTTTTGGGAGGAGATCCGATGGAGCCGGTAAAGCGAAGTATGCCGGGATACCGTACAGATACGGAAATTGTTGATGCGCATGTGAAAGAAGAATCCGAAAAAAGCCTGTTTTCGCATAGCGCCAATGATTCTGAAATTGATATTGCGAAGGGAAGCTGGTTCGGAAATAAGGGCATTGCATTTGTTAATTGTAAGCATGTTGTATTTGCGGATTTTTCTATTGTAATTGGAGGACATTTCGCAATCATTGCAGAAGGCGTGGAGGATTTGTGTATAGACTGTATTCTGATAGATACAAACAGAGATGCACTGGATTTAGACTGTTGCCAGAATGTGACGGTACGAAACTCTACCTTTAATTCTTTAACTGATGATGGCATTGTAGTAAAGGCATCTTACGGAGCAGGTCGATTCTGCCCTTCGAAGAATATATTGATTGAAGATTGTACGGTTAGCGGATATGATGCTGGAACTGTTTATAATAAAACATATACTACAGAAAAAATGGTGGCAGATGATGCGTGTGGACCGACCGGGAGAGTAAAGCTCGGCACGGAGTCTACCTGTGGATACGAGCGAGTAACCGTAAGAAGAACATTGTTTGACCGGTCCAGAGGATTTGCGCTTGAAGCGGTGGATGGTTCACCGCTTACGGATATTATTTTTGAAGACTGTACGATGAAGCATGTGAGCAGTTCACCCATTTATATTCGTGTAGGAGAGAGAGGCAGATTTCCGGTTACGGGGAACTGCAAAGAGGATGATTTTCCGGCAAAAAGCGGGAACGTGCGTCTGGATAATCTAAACTGGATTCTTCCTTCCTGCGATGATTATGAAGAATATCCGGCAAGGCGCTTTAAGCCGTCCTACAATAGGACAAAAAAGGTTTGCATAGATGGAATTCATGAGTTCTACATCGTAGATGATAAAAATCCTGCTTCAGTAAATGAAGCAAATCTTATGCGAAAGGGTGAAAAAACCTATCCGGTTTGCTATGATACAACGAACAAAGCTTATATCGCAGATTTAAATCATGAACCTCTTGCGAAACGTGAAGAATATTATTATGCGAATGCCTGTGGATATGAGAAGCTTGCTAAGGTTTCTAACATCCGTATCAAAAATGTCAGAATTATGGATGTGGATCCCCGGTATCCGATTCTTCTTATGGGGCTTATTGATAGTCCGATTGAAAATGTGGAGATTGAAAATATAGAGGTAATTTATCGCGGCGGAATTACGATGGAACAGGCAGTCGAGCAGCGGCAGATTTTTACAGCATGGAAATTCAGCCAGTTTGGAACAAGAGAGCTGGTGCAAAAGCTGCCATGGCAGGTAAATCCGTTTTTTGCTAAAAATGAAGGACTGCTTCCCCGTGTAGACTGGGATAAAGAACAGCGTATATGGGTAGATGATCCTTACAATGTTCCTGAACTTAATGATGCATATCCAGAACCAAGCAACTGGGGAATCCTGCCGGCATATGGTATTTATGCACGCCATGTGAAAGAATTTCATGTTTCAGATGTAAGGATATCGGTAGAAAAAGAGGATGAGCGGCATGTTGTTGTATTAGATGATGCAGAGAATGTCTGCTTTGAATCAATTAGGACGAATGCGAAAAATGGTGTAGCACTTGTAACCAATCATTTTAAGCGTCCAACAAACCTGGAGTATCTGCCGGATGAACCGTATTTTACCACTTCAGTGGAAAAGTTTACACTTTATAATTCCAATATTGGAGAAGTATATCTGATTGAAGTAAATGCTCCCGCGCCGGGAACACCGCAGGATACACTATATGAGTATCCTACTACAGCAACACCGGAAAGCGGATATCACTATCGGAAAAGAACAGAAGATTATCCGCTTCCGAAAACAGTATATCCAACTTTGTAGAAAGGAAGAGAAGCTAAAATAATGGGAAAGATATTTAATTTAGAAAGCCCTTTTATGAGATTCATAGACACGCTTACTAATCTGATTATTTTAAATCTGGTGGTAATCATTTTATGCCTTCCGATTTTTACCGCAGGTGCAGCATTTAGTGCACTGCACCATGTCGTATATCTGATGGTTCATGAGCAGGAGGGATATATTCTCAATGACTTCAAAAAGGCATTCGTGCAAAATTTCAAACAATCCACCCTGTGTTGGTTCATAGTCCTATTCATGGTATTTATCTTAGGCGGAGACTATGTTGCAATGTATCGGGCAGATACGGGTAATTATTCGCTAGCGTTTCAGGTAACAATATGGATTATTACAATATTGGCTTTCATAGGCGTAATCTATATTTTTCCCGTAACTGCCCGTTATGAGGATTCTATTATAAATACGTTTAAGAGTGCATATGCACTTGGTTTTTACAGTATTTTTCGTACAATGGCAATGATTGTGATTACTGCGCTACCATGGGTACTGGCTGCATTGTTCCAGTACGTTAGTATTTTTACCGCATTAATTGGATTTTCACTTCCTGCATATATTAGTGTTTATTTGTATCGTCCGGTATTTTTGCATTTTGAGAAGAAAAAGGAAAAACAATTTCTATCCGATATTTAAGATTTTGGCGGTACGAGCCATCCTGTGTATTTTAAAACGGACTGATCGTGAATATAGGACATTTGCTTCCTCCATTTAAGAGGCGGAACTCCCATGATTTCTAAAAAATGCCGGTTAAAACTTGAGACGGAGTGAAAACCGACTTCCTCTGAAATATCGAGTACCGGCATTTCGGTTGTACGAAGAAGAACAGAAGCCTTGGAAATCCGTATATGGGTCAGGTATGAAAGCGGACCTTCTCCCATAATGCTTGTAAAGGTTCTCCTAAAATGGGTTGGACTCATGTCGCAAAGAGTAGCAAGATCATTCATTGGAAAATCCTGTGCATAGTTCACACGAATATAGTCTATTGCCGGTGAAATGACAAGAGAATTGCTGGTATCCTCAACAGGAAGCGCTTTTTTTTCAGCTGAGGAATCGGAAAGATTTAGCAGCTTTATAAGCAGGGACAGGATTAAGCCTCTTACAAGAAACTGGTAATGATTATCCTTTTGCTTTAGTTCGTGTATAATCTGAGCAACAAGCTGATACATATCTGGATGTTTTTTACGGGAGAGGATAGAGTAATAGTTATGTATAAAGTGATGCAGGTTATCCTGGTTGGTGAACAGGTTCATGGGAAAATATGGGGCCAAAAGCTCTTCGAAATCAATAAACAGGTAAGACCATTTACTTGCAGTTCCGGGAGTAGAGTAGGTGGTGTGGGAAACATCACTACCTACGATTGTAAAATCTCCTTCTGTAAAGTGTACGGTTGAGGACATGAATTCCATTGTTCCACTGTCGCTCTCACATAGACCGATTTCCATACAGTTATGAAAGTGAAGTCTTCCGGACGGCACATCAGAAATACGCCATTCCTCTCCTGACAACAGCAGAACAGGAAATAATGCAGGAAGGTTATAGTTTCTGTACTCTGTAACTGTCTTCTTATGCTTAGCCATAAATAAATCTCCTTTACAGTTGAAATTGAATAGTGCAAAATTAGCTTTTTTTTAAGTGTAAATCAGTGTTTGCAGAAATTAAATGGTAAAAGTGCACAAATAAAACGAAACCTAATCATGCATAATAGACAACATGGCAATAAAATAAAAAAATAAATGGTCAAAATTGCATAGTATAAGTTGAAATGAAATAGAGATGAAACTTTGTTATCAGTATAATACAAATAGATTTAGAAGAGAAGGAGAGACGGGTTATGAAAGCAAAAAAGGCAAATGGCAGACCTAGGGTTAAAACAACCACAACCTGGAAAAGTGCAATGAAAAGAGACTGGCAATTATACTTAATGCTACTTTTCCCTCTGGCAATGGTTATCATATTTAACTATGCTGCTTATCCGGGACTTCGTATGATTTTCATGAACTATAAGGTTATGAAGGGCTACGAAGGAAGCGATTGGGTTGGAATGAAGAATTTTGTTACTTTATTTACAAGTGCAGACTTTATGAAAGCATTAAAAAACACAATCGTCTTTAATTTGTTGGATTTGCTTTTGGGATTTCCGATGCCGATTATTTTGGCATTGATGCTAAATGAGCTTCGCTTTAAGAAGTTTAAGAAAGTGACACAGACGGTTCTTTATCTTCCGCATTTCCTCTCATGGGCAGTAATCGGTTCTATTGCATACGCAATGTTCCGCCCATCTACAGGACTTGTAAATATGGCTTTGATGAAGTGGGGAGTGATTGAGCAGGGAATTCCTTTTTTGACAGAAAAATGGCACTGGGCTGTTACTTATCTTTTGATTAACGTATGGCAGACGATGGGGTGGGGAACAATTCTTTACCTTGCCGCAATTACAAGCATCAGCGGTGAACTATATGAGGCGGCCATGATTGATGGAGCGACCAGATGGCAGAGAATGCTTCATGTAACGCTTCCTGGTATCAGAGGTACCATTGTAACACTTCTTATTATGAATCTCGGAAAGATTATGGGCTCTAATCTGGAACGTTTAACTGCTCTCGATAATGCAATGGTAAAAGATTTTTCTTACCAGCTGGCGATGTATGTTTACCAATTCGGTTTAAAGAGCCAACACTATTCACTTGGTACAGCAGCGAACTTTTTCCAGTCACTGGTTGGACTGATACTTGTTTTGATAGCTGACCGGATTGCCAAATCACTTGGTGAAGATGGATTGTTATAGGAGGTGCGAAAAATGTCTAAGAAGAAAAAAGAACTGGATGCTACCATGAATGACGGTTCCGGTGCGATTTTGAAATTCCATGTCAGCGATATTGTAATTATCGTTGTGATTTCGCTCCTTTGTCTGACTTGCATTATTCCATTCTGGCATGTGTTTGTAAAGTCTATTTCAGGAAACAGCTTTGTTCAGGCGAAAGCAGTTTTCCTTTGGCCGAAGGGCATAACTTTTGATGCATACCGGTCCTTGTTTGAAGATGGTAGCCTTACCTACTCCATGAAGTACAGCGTTTTTATTACTGCGGTATTTACTGTGCTTGGCATGCTGGTTTGTACCTGCGCAGCATATCCTCTTTCAAAAAAGAGGCTAAAGGGAAGAAATGTAATTACTTTCCTTCTGATGATACCAATGTATTTCTCAGCAGGACTTTTACCAACGTATCTTTTATATTTTAACTTAAATTTGATTGATAACTGGTGGGTACTTATTTTACCACTTATCTATTCACCATATAATATGCTGATTATGAAGAACAACTTTATGAGTAATATTCCGGATGAACTGGAAGAGTCCGCATTCCTTGACGGAGCAACGAATTTTCAAATCCTTGGAAAAATCGTACTTCCGCTTTCTAAACCGATTATTGCAACATTATCATTGTTTTATGCGGTTGGACGTTGGAATGCATACTCAGATAACATGTACTACATCACTTCAAACAAATTGAAGATGGCTCAGTACAAATTATATGAAATGATATTAAATGCACAGGAAGCTGCACAGACAGCTCTTACGGAGGCGACAAACGTAACGTCAACACCTGAAGTCCTTCAGGCAGCATCCATTATGTTTGTTACGATTCCAATCATTATTATTTATCCGTTTGTTCAGAAGTATTTCGTAAAAGGCACTATGGTTGGTGCGGTAAAGGGTTAAAACAGGCGGCAAGCAAAAACTTATATAACATATTTATCATGATAGTATTCCCGCAAGGGGTGGGTATCACTATATATTTTATTAAGGCGTAAAGCTAAAAAAGGAGGAAGTTTTTATGAAGAAGAATACTCTTCAAAAAGTATTGTCTGCATCTTTAGTTGGTGCTATGGCAATCAGTATGTTAGCGGGCTGTGGTAACAAGACAGCTTCCGGATCGTCTGACAATTCTACAGAGACAGATTCAATCAAAGAAGTAGAGCAGGTTGAAGTACAGGCGGAAGCAGGAATGGCTTCCTGGACAAAATTTGATGAAACAGTAACATTACAGGTGCCTGTATATGACAGAGGTGGTGAAGTTGACGTAACTTCTAACTACTGGACCAAATGGATTCAGGAGAACTTCGGAGATCAGTATAACATTAATGTTGAGTACGTAGCAATTCCACGTGGAGACGTTCTTAACGCATATGCAAACCTTGCAAACTCAGGATCTCTTCCAACGATTCTTATGGAATATGATTTCCCGAAGCAGGCTCAGTGGGCTGATGATGGATATCTTCAGGAACTTGATTTAGAACAGCTTGCACAGATTGCACCTACATATTATCAGATGATTGTAGACCAAGGAAATCTCCAGAACACAGCTCTTAATGGAAAAACTTACTTTGCTCTTGCAGAAAGACCATACTGGAACAACACATATAACTACGCTACCTTTTACCGTGTAGACTGGTTAGAGCAGCTTGGCTTAGAATATCCACAGACCTTTGCGGACAGACTTAATGTTTACAAAGCTATCAAAGATGCAGGTCTTTGTGAATACCCGGCAGGTGGCTCAAAGATTACCGGAGCAGGCGTTGACCAGAACTATGCATTCAGAACCTATCCACAGGATGAGTACACATGGGCTACAACAGGTGATTATGCAATTCCGGCACTTTCCACCGAAGCTCAGAAGAAATTAATCCAGAGAGAAAACCAGTTATTTAACGATGGTTACTTAAACCCGGAATTCTATACAAGAGAAACAACAGATAACGAAGCAGATTTCATTGCAGGAAAATGTTTCGAATACAAAGCATACATTGCTCCATCTATCGCAGTTCTTGATTCTTTCTATGAACAGAACAAGGATGCAAAGCTTGCAATTGCTGTTTGCCCAGGACTTGTAGTTGATGAAGAAGGCGTTTCAAACTCTTATAGACCAAATAATGGATTTGGTATGATGGTATCATTTTCTGCTACTGCTACAGAAGATCAGGTGAAAGCCGGTATGATGTATATGGAATGGTTAATGCAGCCGGAAAATCTGTTTACATTCCAGTATGGATTTGAAGGGCAGACTTTCGACTATGTAGATGGACTTCCAGTTATGAGAGACCTCTCTAAGACAGAATATGCTATGGCTAACAACAATAAGGATTATTGGTGTATAGTAGTTGAATCTAAGACTCTTGGCGAAATTGAAAAAGATGTTAAATTAAACGCACCGGTTAACTATCCGGATAGTGATGATTTCTATACACAGTTACTTGAAAACTACAATGGAATGGTTGCTATGGCAGATTCCGGTTATGTTAATTCAGACTGTAACTTTGCAGTTGCAATCACAGCTGTAACAGATTATCAGCAGGTACTTCTTGATAAATATTCTGAGTATAGAACAAAGCTTACTACCTGCTCAACAGATGAGTTTGATGCTCTCTATGAACAGTATAGTCAGGAATATTTAGATGCTGGTTATCAGGCAGTTATTGATGAAAGAGGAGAGGCATACAATAACGGATATACCTCAAAGCTTCCACAGTAAAAACAAAAAACGATTATCAATTACAGCCCTCCGGCTTTGGCTGGAGGGCTGTAATTAAAAAAGGACAATGTTTTTTCAAAAATTTTCCGGCAACGGTGAAGGATAACAGGTGAATTTTTGAAAAAGTGTTGTAAAATTGAAACCAAAAAATGAGAAAGAGGAGAAAAGAGATGGCACAGCTTTCATTTAATCAAAAACAGGTAGAAGAAATAATTGAGAGAATTGTCGAACGTACTATGAAAATGGACCTTACATGGGATTGGCCATGTGGAGTTGCATATTACGGCATCAGTAAAGCATACGAAGTAACAGGTAATGAAAAATATCTAAATGTTATGAAGGAAAGAGTAGATAAATACATTCATGAAATTGGTCTTCCAAGCGTTTGGACGGTAAATACCTGTGCGATGGGTCATTGCTTAATTACTCTTTATAAGGCTACGAACGACCAGACTTATTTAGATATTATTATGAGTAAGGTTACATATCTGCGAAAAGATGCACTTCGTTTTGGAGACAATGTATTACAACATACGGTATCTGCAAATAATGATTTCCCGGAACAGTGCTGGTGTGACACCTTATTTATGGCAGCATTATTTTTACTGCGTGTTGGTGTCATGTTAAATGATCCAGAGCTTATTGGTGATGCGCTAAATCAGTATTATTGGCATATTCAGTATTTACAGAACGAAGACACCGGTTTGTGGTATCACGGATATGATCATATTCACAAAGACCATATGTCAGGATTTTATTGGGGCCGTGCAAACTGCTGGGCTGCTTACACGATGGCTCAGGTTGGTAGAATTTTACCGGAAGCATATTTATATCCACAGTTTTTAGAAATCGTAGGTTCCTTAAATGAATTATTAGGTTCTCTTAAATTGCTTCAAACAGAAAATGGATTGTGGAGAACCATCTTAGATGATGAAGAAAGCTATGAAGAAATTTCCGCATCAGCAGGTATTGCGGCAGCAATGATTGATAAAGGAAATCCACTTCATATTGAATACATTAACAAAGCCATCAAGGGTGTACTTGATAATGTGGCACCAGATGGAAGAGTCATGAATGTTTCCGGTGGTACAGCAGTAATGAAAGACCGTGATGGATATCGCAATATTTCGAAAAAATGGATTCAGGGATGGGGTCAGGGAATGGCATTGGCACTATTTGCTGGAGCACTTGATTATGCAAATACCCGTAGTGATGGAGCATTATAGAATGAAATTTTCATTTGACGAAAAAAGAGACGGATATACGTTTGTATCATCGAAAAACTTATATTTAAAGTCGGAAGATCAATCTTATGGGTTCCTAACGGAAGAAAATCGTAGCGAATACAAGGAGCTTCAAATTGTAGAACTGAATCATGGAATGGAGCCTTCCTACTGGTGTCAGGACGAAGTGTTAGCATCTCTATTACAGGATGAAAATGGGTGTTCTATACAGTGGGACGGTGATGGTCTGATGCCACTTACTTTTGTACAGAAGGTAGTAGAAGGAAACTATAAGGTTTCTATTATGCTGTATGCAAAAGAGGAAGAGCAGGTAATGGTTTTCTTAGGTAGAAGAAGATTAATCTATCAAGGAATACTAAAAGCGAACGAATCGTTAACTATTCAAGGGTTAGTAAATGTATGTCCGATTATTCCAAGAAATCATACGACGATTATGGAAGATACCACTGTCGATGTAACAGTATTTGGAAAAGATGTACATATCAAAGAAATGGAAATTGTTCCTTGGGAAGGCCGTACTGTTTATATTGCTGGTGACTCTACCGTCACTGATCAAAGTGCCGCTTATCCATACTACCCATGGAACAGCTACTGTGGATGGGGACAGATGCTATCAAATTATTTAAAAGAAGAGATGGCAGTTTCAAATCACGCACATTCAGGGCTTACAACGCTAAGCTTTCGCTCAGAAGGTCATTATGACATTTTATTAAAACGATTGAAAAAAGATGATATTTGTCTTTTCCAGTTTGGACATAATGATCAAAAGTTGATGGAACTGAAAGCATACGAAGGATATAAAGACAACCTTCTTACCTATATAAAGGAAGTGAAGCAGCGTGGAGCCATACCGGTGCTTGTTTCACCATTAGCAAGAAACTCCTGGTTAGGAACTGGCGTATACAATGATTTATTAGAAGAATATGCGAAGGTGTGTAAAGAAACTGCAACAGAGCAAAAGATTCCATATGTTGATTTACATGACTTAAGCAGGGCATTTGTAATAAAGCAGGGAAGAGAGAATGCAAAAAGATACTTTTTTCCATCCGATTACACTCATAGTAATGATTATGGAGCGTACGTATTCGCAGGCTTTGTGTATGAGGAACTGGTAAAAGCGAAGCTTTGTAAGAAAATGGAATATCCATCTTGGCTTCCGGAAAAAGAATTCCCACAGGTGGTGGTTCCAAAGGAATATGAGAAGAAAACTATGGTAGGCAACCAAGAATTGTTTTTAGATCTTGAACGACCAAATGACGCATTAACAAGAGTAGAAGCTCTTGAAATGGTCATTTTGACCATGAAGTTTTTTCCTACGAATGTATACAATGATTATTTTGCGGATGTCATCGGTCATGAGAGTTATGCGGGAACGATAGAATGTGCATGGCAGAATGGTTTAATTCCGGAGAGTATGATTTGTGAACATAAATTTTTGCCACAAAAGAAGATTACTGGGGAAGAGTTTGTAACCATTCTTATCAATGGATATAAAAGTAGAAAAACAATCGATGAGAATGAGCAAAACAGGTTAAAAGAGAAGGTTTTTTTAAACGCAGAAATAAAAAGAATAGATGCTGCAAATTTGTGCAAACAAATTCAAATATAGAAAGACGAGGGAAATAGTTATGGTAGAGGAGAAAGGAAGCTTTACACTGCCGGGAGAAGCTGGTTATGAACAACTGACACTTAAGATGGCAGAAAAATGGGGTGCGGATGTCATCCGAGATTGTGATGGGACTGTATTATCAGATGAAATCACAAAAGCCGGATATGGCATTTATTCTACCATTTGCATTATTCGTGATCACAATGAGTGGGCAAAAAAGCACATGAGTGATTTACAGCAGAGTTTTCTTATGAGTCATGTGGTTATGGCCAGGGATGAAATTCTTACTATTCATCTTATGGATGGATACTTTGAAGAACAATTTGTCATTAATAGTAGTGACGACTCCGTAAAATGTTGGGAAGTATATGACCGTACGACAAATGAAAAAGTCCCAAATGAAAAATGGAGCTATGAACCAGAAGCAGGAAATGTATTTATTCAGGGTTCGATTCCTTTCCATAATTATACCGTTAACTTCTTAGCATATCGTATTTGGGAAGAAATTTCCATGTACAATCATGTGACCAATAGCTGGAATAAAGAACATTTGATGCCAATTGATCCAAGAAGTAAAGAGGCTCAAAATTATATGTATCAGTGGATGGAGGATTGGTGTAAGAGTCACCCGGATACCACTGTTGTTCGTTTTACTTCTATGTTCTATAATTTTGTATGGATTTGGGGAAGTAATGAAAAGAATCGATACCTCTATTCAGACTGGGGTTCATACGATTTTACCGTAAGTCCAAAGGCATTAGATGATTTTGAAAAAGAATATGGCTATGCACTTACTTCAGAAGACTTTATCAATCAGGGTAAGCTTCATGTCACACATATGCCGGCAAAGAAAAAGCAAAGAGACTATATGGAATTCACAAATAAGTTTGTTGTGGAATTTGGCAAAAAGCTGGTAGACCTTGTACATCAGTATGGTAAAAAAGCATATGTATTTTACGATGATAGTTGGATTGGTGTAGAACCATATAGTGAACATTTTGAAGAATTTGGATTTGATGGATTAATCAAGTGTGTATTTAGCGGATATGAAGCAAGATTATGTGCAAATGCAAAAGTAGATACACATGAATTGCGTTTACACCCATATTTATTCCCTGTAGGACTTGGTGGAGCACCAACCTTTATGGAAGGTGGAAATCCTACCCTGGATGCGAAAAATTATTGGATTAATATTCGAAGAGCACTGCTTCGTCAGCCGGTTGATCGACTTGGACTTGGTGGATATTTACATTTGACAGAGAATTTCCCGGATTTCCAGGATTACATCGAAGAGTTGATGAAGGAATTTAGAAAAGTAAAGGCAATGCATAAAGATGGTTCTGTTTATACCTTGCCATGCAAGGTTGCAATTCTTCATAGTTGGGGAAAACTTCGTTCCTGGAGTTTGTCAGGACATTTCCATGAGACCTATATGCATACCTTAATACATATTAATGAAGCATTATCTGGACTTCCTGTTGATGTTTGTTTCTCAGATTTTGACGATGTCAAAAACGGAAAATTAAGAGATTTTGATATTGTAATTAATGCAGGACGTGCAGGTACCGCATGGAGTGGTGGAGATGCATGGAGGGATGCCACATTAATTGCTGCACTTCAAAAATGGGTATATGAAGGTGGCGTATTCCTTGGCGTAGAGGAGCCATCGGCAGTGGAAGGCTATGACACCTATTTTAGAATGGCAAATGTTTTAGGAATTGATAAAGATACTGGCGCTAAGGTATGTCATGGAAGATGGCAGTTCGATGTGGATGAAAAAGCAAAAGAGCTTATTTTCCCACAAGGAGCTTATGTACCAGCTGCAGAAAATCTATACCTTACCAATCCAAATGCAAAAGTACTTGTAGAAGAGGACGGAATTCCTGTAGCAGTTGTAAATGATTTTGGAAAAGGAAAAGGTGTGTACCTTTCAAGATTTGAGAAAAACAATGCAAACAATCGTATGTTATTGAATTTAATGCTGTATGCAATGGGTGCAGAAACAGAGCAGAAGTTCCTTACCAATCATCCTGATGCAGAATGTGCATACTATCCAGCAAGCAAGAAGCTTGTTGTTATCAATAACAGCGATAAAGCACTTACTGCAACCGTTCAGACAAATCAGGGAACAAAGGAGTTTTTTCTAAAACCATTTGAAACACAGATTGTTGATGAATAGAAAGGAATCGATATTATGGTAAAAGGGTTTAAAATGAAATTATACGAAGGTCAGGAAGCAGAATATGAAAAACGCCACAATGAATTATGGCAGGAAATGAAAGACATGATTCATGAATATGGCGGAAAAAACTATACGATATTTTTAGATAAAGAAACCTTGACTTTATTTGGCTATATTGAAATCGAAGATGAAAGACTTTGGGCAAAAGGAGCTGATACCGCAATCAACCGTAAGTGGTGGGATTTCATGGCAGATATCATGGAGACAAATCCTGATAATAGCCCCGTATCCATTGATTTAAAGCCATTATTCCATTTAGATTAAGAAAAATCATTGGATATGTTAAATAAGAGAGTGGATAGTGTGGGAACATACTATTCATTTTCTGCTTTTTGCTGAAATTTATGCCGGGGAGAAAAAACGATGAAGAAAATGACAGGAGATGGAACAATTTTTATCGAGGAACGTGCAGATCCATATATCCTTCTTGCTGAGGATGGAAAGTATTACTTTACCGCTTCTTACCCAGTACGAGGAATGAAAGAGCATCAGGATGGAATCGGATATGACCGCATTGTATTACGCCACGCGGATACCATAGAAGGATTAAAAACAGCAGAGGAAGTAACCATTTGGCATCAGAAGGATTCAAAAAAATTGAACCGTTTTATCTGGGCTCCGGAACTTCATAAGATAGGGGATAGTTACTATGTTCTTTTTACAGGAAGTGTAGATCCGGAAAATGTATGGTGTATCCGTCCACATATGCTAAAGTGTGTTGGCTCGGATTTGATGGAGCCTAACAGCTGGAAGACGGCAGATGAATCAAATTTATATCGTATGACTGCTAAGGATGATTTTTCTTTTACGGATTTCTCTTTGGATATGACTTGTTTTGAAAATAAAGGAAGCTGGTATATCATTTGGGCACAAAAAGGACCGGACATGTTATCAAATCTGTATTTGGCTCAGATTGATGAGAAAAAGCCTTGGGAGATTATTACGGAACCAATCCTGCTTACCAATCCAGAATATGATTGGGAAATGCGTGGCGGTGTCATGGTAGATGAAGGACCATCAGTACTTAAGCATGGGGACAAGATCTTTGTGGCTTTTTCTGCATCTGCAACGGATTATAACTACTGCATTGGCATGTTAGAAGCAGATTGTAATGCGAACTTACTCAATCCTAAGAGTTGGAAAAAGTATGACCATCCATTTTTGACGAGCGAAGATTTAGAGGGACAATGTGGCCCGGGGCATAATTCTTTTACAAAAGATGAGAACGGAAATGACATCTTAGTATATCATGCAAGACCTTTTGCCTGCTCGAATGGACAGGACGCTAAGGGAAATTATGGGAAATGTAAGTATGTAAAACCTGGTGAACAGCCATTATTTGATCCATGTAGACATGCCAGGGTTAAAATAATACATTTTGATGAGAATGGAGTTCCTGTTTTAAATAAAAAGGAAACCGCAGGAGGTTATCTTTTTGTAACCTTTACTGATGGAAGAGAGGATGGAGAACAGGTATATTTTGCAATCAGTAAGGATGGATTACATTATAAGGATTTAAAAGGAGGACAACCTTTTTTAGTATCTGATATCGGGGAAATGGGAGCACGAGATCCTTTTATTATTCGTGACGTACATCATCCATCTCATTTCTATCTTATTGCGACGGATCTTCGCATTGCAAATGGAAAGGGTTGGGAGGTTGCACAATACGAAGGAAGCAAAAAAATGCTTATCTGGGAAAGTGATGATTTAATTCACTGGTCTAAGGTTCGAGCCGTGGAAATTGGTGTAGAAGGTGCAGGATGTGTCTGGGCGCCGGAAGCAATCTATGATAAGAAGCGGGATGCGTATTTGGTGTTTTTTGCGTCCATGGTAGAGAAAAAACAAAAGATATACGCTACGTATACGACAGATTTTAAGAGTTTTAGTAAACCAGAAATCTATATTGAACGAGATAATCACGTCATTGATACCACGATTATTTCTAAGGGGGAATGGTATTATCGCTTCTCAAAGGATGAGACAGAAAAGGTGATTATGTTAGAACGTGGAAAAGATCTGAGGGGAACCTTCGAATTGATTCCTTCAAAGACGTTACAGAATCTTTATGGTGTAGAAGGACCAGAATGTTTTTATCTTTCAGACAAAGGAAAGTGGTGCTTAATTGTAGATTGTTTTATGGAACAATTGGGTTATCTTCCTATTTTGTGTGATGATTTAGATAATGGAGAGTTAACCATCATGGAAAAAGGAAGCTATCACCTTGGAATGATTAAAAAACGCCACGGTGGTGTGATTGCAATTACCAACGAAGAATATGAAAGATTGGGAGAAAGATTATGAAAATAGGTGTTCGCGCACATGATTATGGAAAACATGAAGTAGAAGTAGTTGCTGATATTTTAAAGAAGGAAGGCTATGAGGCAGCGCAGATTGCGATACCACGTTCTTTTAAGGGTGTAGAAAATTTTGCAGATATTAACGAAGAATTATTACTTCGTATAAATAATGCTTTTGTAGAAAGAAACATTGAAATTTCGGTATTAAGCTGTTATCAGGATCTTGGAAATCCAAACGAAGAGATTCGAAGAACTGCGGTAGAAGCCTTTAAAAAGTGTTTGTATTATAGTAAGCTTGTTGGAGCACGGTTGGTTGGCTCAGAGACTTCGTATGCCCATTTATCAAAATTAGAAAAACATGTCTGGTTTCCATATATGATGGATAGTTTAAAACGCCTTGCAGAAGAAGCAGAAAAGCAGAATGTGTGGATGGCAATTGAGCCAGTAGCCTGGCATCCGCTTGAAGATATTGAAACTACAAGAGAAGTATTAGATGCATTAAACAGTAAGCATGTAAAAGTCATTTTTGATTTAGCAAATGTCTTAGAACGACCAACAGAAATGAACCAGAGTGCTTATTGGAAAAAGTGCTTTTCTTTGATCGGTGATGATATTGAAGCTATTCATTTGAAGGATTTTATTATAGGAGAAAATGGGGAATATATTCCAAAATTATTAGGGGAAGGAATTATGGATTATCATGTGCTGGCAGAGTGGTTGAAAACGCATCCAGATATTCCTGTTTTACGAGAAGAGATGGATCCTGCTACAGCTGCAGCAGATTTAGCGTTTATGCGTAAACTGGTATAAGGGGACAAAGAATGCAATACACATTTATATTTCATCGTAATACAAAAATCTTATCTGAAAACTCATCTACTGCAGTAGAAAATGCCATTGATATCTTAAAACGAGATATGGAGGAGGCTTTTTTTCCTGTAGAAGAAGGTGGAAAAGCAATAAATGATGGAAGTATTGAACTCTTTTTTGATGCAGCTATTTTAGAAGAGGCATTTAAAATAGAGGTGAGCAAACAAAAGATCAGTGTTTTTGCATCGGATGAATTGGGATTTGTTTATGGATTACTTGAAATCAGTCGCAGGTTTTTGGGCATTGAGCCCTTTGATTTTTGGATGAATCGAAAGCCTTTAAAAATGGAGTGTCGTAAGATTCCAGTTCAAAGTATTGATTCCCCTAACTATACGGTTCGATTTCGAGGCTGGTTTTTTAATGATGAAGTATTATTGTCTCATTGGAACTATGAGGGAGATAGTATAAACAGTTTCAAAAGAGCCTATGAAACATTGCTGCGTAGTGGCGGAAATATGGTGATTCCCGGAACAGACCTGGTCGGACTTAAGATGCGAAAGCTGGCAAGTGACATGGGTCTTTATATTACTCACCACCATGCAGAGCCTTTGGGAGCGGAAATGTTTGCAAGGGTATATCCAGACAAGAAACCGAATTTTACGGAAAATAAAGAACTGTTTATAAAGATTTGGAAACAGGCTATTGAAGAGCAAAAGAATCAAAAAACAGTGTTTGCATTAGGCTTTCGTGGTCAGGGTGACTGTCCATTTTGGAGTAGTGATGATAGTGGCGATTTTGAAACCGATGAAAAGCGTGGCAGATTAATCAGTGATTTGATTCGCTTACAAAGAAAAATGGTAGAGGAAAAAGTTGAGCATCCCTATTTTTGTACCAATTTGTATGGAGAAATCATGGAGCTATATGAGAAGGGCTATGTGGATATCGATGAGGATATTATCAAAATCTATGCAGACAATGGCTTTGGTAAAATGGTAACAAGAAGACGAGATAATTATCCTGGAAGAGTTGTTGCGCTGCCTCAGAATAAGCAGGATAAAAGTGGAATTTATTATCATGTATCTTTTTATGATTTACAGGCAGCCAATCATATTACCATGTCACCAAATACAGTAGCATTTTTAAATCGTGAATTAAATGAGGTACAGGAATATGGTGCTAACTGGTATTGGCTTATTAATTGTTCGAATATTTTGCCGCATGTTTACTATTTGGATGCGGTAAGACGCAAATGGATGGGGGAAGAACTATCCGATGAAGTACAAAGCAAACAGTTTTGTGAAACGTATTTTGATGGAAATAAAGCAATCGCAAAGTTATATGAAACACATGGGGAGATTACACCTTCCTTTGGACCAAACGAGGATGAACACGCTGGAGAACAGTTTTACACAGAAAACCCAAGAATTGTTGCGTGGCATTTGATACGAGGAGAAAAATCTACCATAGAAGAGTTAAAATAGTGTACTGGCGAAGTGCCTTTAAAAGAGCAGATGACACAGATTCAAACCATTGTAAAAGTCTGTATGGAAAAAACAAATGAATATGTCAAAAACTGTGAGATAGCATATAACCAGTTGGAGGATAATAGGAAAAAATGCTTTGGTAGTACCTTATATTTGGATGCAAGAATTCATCAGTATTGTCAAAAGGGAATGTATCTTTTTACAGAAGGTGTAAATTTGTATTTGAATCTAAAGTGTATGGAAGCCTTTTATTTGTTGGGAAAGGCGGCAAAGCAATATGAATTGTCAAATCAAATCATGCGGGAAAGTGAGTATGGAATTTTCCGGGGCTTTTTTGCAAACGATTGTTTTGCAGATATCAAACACACGGCCTATATGATTCGAAAACTGATGGGAACCGTTCGTGAATGTGGAGATAATATCAGGCATGATACTTGGTACCGATTCCTGTGTTATAAACCAGAAGACAGGCAGATTTTTACACAATTGGTGTTAGATAATCATATGACGGATGAAGAATTATGGAATGCGATGGAGAAGAACAAACATGAGCTATCAGTTCAGGAAAAGTATGAAAACTGAAAAAGAGAAATGGGCAAATATGAATGGAAAACAACGGTTGTCTTACTATTTTACGTACTATTTTAAGACTACGATAGCCATCGTTCTAGCTGTGATTGTATTGACTAGTATTATCAGAACAACCGTTTTAAATAGAAGAATGGAAAACCTTTTTGAAGGCGCTTTAGTAAACACATTTCTTACAGTAGAAGGGGAAACATATCTTTCCGAAGATTATTTGGCGCATCTAGGAGAAGGAGAATCACGGAAGGTATCTTTAAACACAGCGGTAACTATCAGTGTGGATGAAGAGGATTTTAGTCAGGAAAAATACTATAATCACATGAAATTAGTAACGCTGATGGCTGCTGAAGAATTAGACTATATGATTGTATCAAAAGAAGCATTAGTGATTTTAGCCGGAGGAGATACCTATGCTAACCTTTCTGAGTGTTTGCCGGCTGAGATACTAGAGCATGTAAAAGATCAGATTATTTTCATGAAACAAGAGGAAAGCGGCAAAGAAATTCCCGTAGCCATTGCATTATCCGATAGTTATTTAGCAAAAGCGTTTTCCATCAATCCAAAGGAGTGCTACCTGGTATTTGTTGCAAATAGCAAACGTTTGGATTTGGCGGGGGACTTCTTACAATACATATATTGCGGATTAAACGACTGGAAATGAGAAAGGATTACAGCAAGATGAAGGATATGACAGTTGGAAAACCAATTAAATTAATACTTTCCTTTGCAATCCCAATGCTAATTGGGAATATCTTTCAGCAAATTTATAACGTGGTAGATACCATCGTAGTAGGTCGCTATCTTGGAGAAGTAGCACTTGCTGGCGTTGGGAGTACGGGGACTTTAACAGGGTTACTGTTTTCTATTGTATTTGGTATGTGTAATGCAGGTGGTCTTATTATCGCACAAAGCTTTGGATGTAAAGATTCCGACTCCTTAAGATGTGCTGTATCCGCCATGATTTGGGTATGCGGTATAGTGACAGTCATTGTAGCACTGATTGGTCTTTTTGGTGCAAGACTGTTTTTAGGGTTACTTGCTGTTCCGGAAGAAGTTATGGGGTATTCCCTTACTTATTTAAAAATTATCTACATTTTTGTATTTGGCAATGTGATTTATAATGGAGTTTCTGCAATCTTACGTAGCGTAGGAGATTCGAAATCGCCACTTTTATCGTTGGTTATTTCTTCGATTGTCAATGTAGTACTTGATGTTGTATTTATAGTGGTGTTTAAAATGGGAGTAGCGGGTGCTGCTTATGCAACCGTTATTGCACAGTGCGTATCGGCTGTGCTTGCATTTCTATTTTTATATCAGAAGAGAACAGAAATTGGCCTTCGTTCCATCGAACGAAAGCCACAAAGCGATATGGTGCTTTTATTTATAAAGACAGGAGTTCCAGCTGCCTTACAAATGAGTATGATTTCACTTGGGGGTATGGCAGTACAACGCTTAATTAATTCCTTTGGTGCATCTGTTATGGCAGCCTATGTAGCAGCAAACAGAATTGATTCGGTAGCAATTCAAGTCATTGTATCCATTGGTACAGCACTTTCTGTATTTGCCGGACAAAACATAGGCCAGAATAATTTTAAGAGAATAGAACAGGGACTATATCATACTATGGCAGTCATGGTAGGGGCTAGTGCCATCATTGCAGTGGTTGTAGTTACCTTTCGATATGAGCTGATTCGTTTGTTTTTAGGAGAATCAGTAACAGCACTTACGATAGAGACAGGGGTTACCTATCTATCGATTATTGGAATTGCTTATGTGATAGCAGGTGTTATGAATAGTTACTTAAATGTAATTCGTGGAGCAGGGGACGTAAATACTTGCTTCGCAGCTGGTATTGCGGAGCTTTCAGGACGCATTATTTTTGCATATCTTTTATCTGCTTATTTAGGAGCAACAGGCATTTGGATTGCAACGCCAATCTCATGGGGCTGTGGTTGTGTGATTTCGGTTGTACGTTATTATTCCGGTAAGTGGAAAACAAAAAAGCTGATTGCATAAATAGAAAAAGGAAAAAGAAAAGGAGAAGAAAAAATGGCAAAACTATATGTAAATCCAAATGTGAAAAAGGGACACATTAATCCAGAATTACAGGGACATTTCTCAGAGCACTTAGGACGCTGCATTTACGAAGGAATTTATGTGGGCGAGCATTCTGATATTCCAAATGTAAATAGTATGCGTGTGGATGTAGTAGAAGCGTTAAAAGAAATCAATGTACCGGTATTACGTTGGCCAGGTGGATGCTTTGCAGATGAATATCATTGGAAGGATGGGATTGGTCCAAAGGAAACAAGAAAGAAAATGATTAACACGCACTGGGGTTGTGTGGTAGAAGATAACAGCTTTGGTACTCATGAATTTATGGAGTTATGCAGACAATTAGGCTGTAAGACTTACATCAATGGAAATCTCGGAAGTGGTACGGTACGGGAAATGAGTGAATGGGTGGAATATATGACTTATGATGGTATTTCACCTATGACAGAGTTAAGAAAAGAAAATGGAAGAGAAGAACCTTGGAAGGTAGATTACTTTGGCGTAGGCAATGAAAACTGGGGATGTGGTGGTAATATGCGTCCACAGTATTATGGAGATTTGTATCGCCATTACCAGACCTATATTAGAAATTATCATCCAGAAGCTCCAATTCAAAAGATTGCCTGTGGTGCGAATTCGGATGATTATTATTGGACAGAAAAAGTGTTAGAAACGACCTTTGACCATGGTTTTGGTTATATGAGTGGCTTATCTCTGCACCACTATACGTTACCTACTGGTAACTGGGAGAAAAAGGGGTCCTCTACAGAGTTCGATGAAAAAGACTGGTATCGTACCTTAAAGAATACCCTGAAAATGGAAACCTTGATTCAACGTCATGGTGCAATCATGGATCAGTTCGATCCAGATAAGAAAATTGGTATGATGGTAGACGAATGGGGAACCTGGTATGATGTAGAACCAGGAACAAATCCAGGATTTTTATATCAACAGAATACCGTTCGAGATGCAGTAGTAGCTGGTATTAACTTAAATATCTTTAATAAAAACTGTGATCGTGTAAAAATGGCAAATATTGCGCAAATGGTTAATGTGCTCCAGTCTGTGCTATTAACAGATAAAGAAAAGATGATAAAGACACCTACTTATCATGTATTCCATATGTATAAAGTACATCAGGATGCAGAATTAGTAGATTCTCATATTGAAACGAAGCAGATTGGTATTGAAGAAGAAATTCAGGTTCCAAACTTAACAGAATCCGTATCAATGGGGAAAGATGGTAAATTACATGTTACCTTGACCAATCTTTCCTTGGAGGAAGCTACGGATATTGAAGCTATTTTTGCAGAAACAAATGTAAAAACAGTAAAAGGAACGATTCTTACTGGTGGAATGAAAGATTATAATACCTTTGAAAATCCGGATGTTGTACATAGTGTAGCATTTGAACTGATAAAGGTAGAAGGAAATAAAGTAATATTTACGATTCCGGCGCGCAGTGTGCTTGCACTAGAAGTAGAGGTATAAAGGATTATGTTTGACTTTAAAGAGACGATGGATAACCTACTACAAAAAGAAGTAGATGAGGGCAGAGTAAACGGAGTAAGTGCGCTTGTACTTCATAAAGGCAGGGAAATTTATTATCATGAGTATGGCTATGCAGATAAAGAAAAAGGTGTGCCTATGAAAAGGGATACCATCATTCGTCTGTATTCCATGTCAAAACCGATTACTGCAGTAGCAGTCATGATTTTGGCAGAGCGTGGCGAACTTGATTTGCGTGATCCGATTTCAAAATATATTAAGGAATTTAAATATCAAAAGGTTTGGACAAAAGAAGGACTTCTTCCATCCAATCGAGAGAATACCATCTGGGATTTGTTAAATATGACATCTGGAATTCCATATCCGGATCCTACACATGAACCGGGGATAATGATGGGAAATGTTTTGAAGGAACTGATTGAAAGAAGAGAACATGGGGAATGGGTGGATACCTTAGATTATGCAAAAGCGATTGCGACGGTTCCATTATGTTTCCAACCTGGGGAGCGCTGGATGTATGGCTTTTCAGCGGACATTCTTGGAGCTATTGTGGAAGTGGTATCCAGGATGAAATTTGGCGAGTTTTTGAGAAAAGAATTGTTTGAGCCGCTCGAAATGAAGGATACCGAATTTTTTGTTCCTAATGGGAAAAAACATCGCTTTGCACAGAACTATAGATTTGATGAAAATGAGTGTGTGTTACGACCATTTTCAGGTAGTCATTTGGGAGAATATTTTGACGAGGATGTTGCATTCGAATCAGGTGGTGCCGGGCTTACCTCAACCATTGACGACTATAGTCACTTTGCAACGATGCTTTTACATAAGGGAGTTTATAAGGGAAAACAAATTATAGGCAAGAAAACCGTGGAATTTATGACTCAGAATCGTTTGACGAAGGAACAGAGAATAACGTATATCTGGGATAGTGTAAAAGGATATGGCTATGGATGTCTGATGAGAGTATTGTTAGATCAGGGAGAGGCAGCTACCAATCCACCCCTGGGAGAATTTGGATGGGATGGCTGGACCGGAAACTATGTGACTATAGCACCAAACGATGAATTGATCATTTTGTATTTTATACAGCGTTGCGATGCGGGTATGACTTCGACTGTCAGAAAAATTCGTATGGCTACTTATGCAGCATTGGAGGAAGAGTGAGTTCTATCAGCTAATAGCAGCGTGTGAAATAATGAAATAATTTTATCTTATACAGGCACATGGTCATTAGCGAGCCATGTGCCTGCATTTTTGTGGCGAGGATATCTATTATTTCTTTTTCTTCTTTAATGCAGCAACCACTACAACTGTCACAGCAGAAATCGCAATAGCTGCAATTACAAGAACCGGAATTAACATAGGAGAGGAGCTGGAAGCTTCCTGAACCAATACCATTGCAGAAATGGCATCTACGGTTACAGAACCGCTTACGGTGTCAAGTACTTCTGTTCCGGCTTTTTCACCGTTGATATAGACATTCCATTTTCCTTCCGGAAGAGTAATAACCGTCGATTCGGTAGTAGGGTTGAAAATGATGTACATTGCATCAGCGCTTTCACCTTCGATACCACCGGTAAGGCTGAAGGCAGTAACGTCTCTATCCATACCATCTAAAACCGTAAGGTGTTCGCTTACTGCTTCGGCCGTGGTAAGACGAAGAACCGGATGCGCTTTCCGAAAAGCAATCAGGCCTTTGTAATAATTTACAACATCCATATAAGTCCCGTCTTCCAAAGTATCCCATTTTAAATTGTTTACTTCGTCACCGGAAGAGTAGCTGTTGTGGTCAAAGCTTCCATCTTTTGTTACCTTGGTACGGAGCATTTCTTCGCCAGCCTGCATAAACGGAATTCCCTGAGCAGTCATATAGATGGCAGCAGTAAGATGATTCATCTTAATCAAATCTTCGAGGGAAGCATCCGGTCTGGAATTCTGCAGTCTGTCAAATAAGGTCATATTGTCATGGCAGGAAGCATAGTTTACAGACTGGGACGGAGTCTTGCACCAGGTGCCGGAAGAACCGATAAAACAGTCTGCAATGGTCTCTGACAAGCCATGATAGCCGGAAACATAACCGGTTTCTAAATCGTTAAAAATATTTCCTTTTAAAGCATCGCGCATATTATCGCTAAAGAATGCAAAACCAGGAACCTGTTCAGAATTGACCTGAGTGGTTAAGGTATAGCCTTCTTTTGTAAGAGCAGTATTCATTGTCCAGCCTTCGCCATAGAAAATAACATCCGGGCGGATTGCATGTACTTCTGCCATAATCTCATTAATGGTATCTGTGTCAATCAGACCTACCAGGTCAAAACGGAAACCATCGATGTGATATTCATTTACCCAGTAAAGAACCGAGTCTACAATATATTTTTTTACCATAGAACGTTCTGTAGCAGTGTCATTTCCACATCCGGAACCGTTGGAATATTTCCCACTTGCATCTACACGTGAAAAGTACTGCGGAACAATCTTATTAAAGCAAAAATCGGCTGCGCTGTATACGTGGTTGTAAACAACGTCCATAACGACACTGATGCCGTCATTGTGAAGCGACTGTACCATCTGCTTTACTTCGTTAACACGCACTTCACCGTTAAATGGGTCAGTAGAGTAAGAACCTTCCGGAACGTTGTAGTTTACAGGGTCATAACCCCAGTTAAACAAATCTATCGGGGTGCCTTCTTTGACAGAACCAAAATCATACATTGGCATAATGTGTAAATGTGTAATGCCAAGAGACTTGATATAGTCAATACCGGTTGAAACACCGCCGGAAGTTTTTGTCCCATGTTCGGTTAAGCCTAAATACTTACCTGCATTTTTGATGCCGGAACTTTCATTGGAGCTTAAGTCGCGGATGTGAAGCTCATAAATAACAGCATCATTGATACTAAGGTCTGCATTTGGATTTTTATCATTTTCCCAGCCCTGTGGGTCAGTAGAATCCAAATCGATGACCATGGCACGGTTTCCGTTTACACCGGTTGTACGGGCATACGGGTCGCAGGCTTCTGTATTTTTACCATTAATTGTAACGGTATAAGTATAGTAAACACCATTGATATCGCCATCTTTTGTGGCAATCCATGTTCCGTTTACATCCGGCGTCATAGGAATGGTTTCGATTAAGTCATTAACGCCTTCCTTACCATTTTCATATAAATTTACCTTTACGGCTTCTGCAGTAGGAGCCCATACACGGAAGGCAGTAGCATCTTTGGTCCATGTGGCACCTAAGTCATTGCCGGTATAAGTATATTCTGCTTCGAATTCCTCTGTGGAATAGAAGTCCGGCATAATGATATCGTAGGTACTTCCATCAAAGGTAATGGTATAGTCCTTTGACAAGTCTAACGCATTTACCAGTTCAATCGTATAGTCCGGACCATTACCGGTGACTGCTGCGATAGCGATATCGCCTTCTTTTCCGGAAACGGTAAAGGCATTTGCAGGATCGTCAAGACTTTGCGTCATTGTGACAGCAATCTTTTGGTCTGCATAAACAGCAGAAGAAAGCTTGGTTCCGATTACCATGTCGTCACCATATTCTTTAGTAAAGCCTTCAACACCGGATTTTACATAGACGTGAATGGTTCCTGATAAACACTCGGTAATGTCAATAAACTGATCCATGTCCACATCCTTTGTCCAGTCCGGTGTGCGGACAATGAAACCGACAGAAGAGGTTCCAGGGGTCACCGTAATGGTCGCAACCATTTCCCCATTTTCTTCAGCAAAAGGGGTGTCTACGCCTTCTTTACCGGCTTCCCAGAACCAGACAGACCAGTCTGTGTAGTTACCGTCTTCACGTTCGTAGTGGAGCTTTAACACAAGGTCATCGGCTCTTACTACTGTTACATCTCCTAAGAGGGTGGCGATGGTTGTAAATAACATGAGCGCCGCCATCAGGAATGCTTTGAGTTTTCTTTTCATTTTTCCTTTTCTCCTTTTTCTAATCCGTGAGCGGATTTTATCCGTGAGCGGATTTTGTCCGTGAGCGGATTTTATCTGTGAGCGGATTTTATCCTTGGGAGGATAAATCTACTATACCTTACTTTCCCAAATTTGCACAAGTGGACTTTGGTAACGTTTTCATAGAAAAGAAAACGGATGATTGGATGTTGACAAATGGAAAGAAAGAGTACAGTATCATTATAAATAATAGGAAAAGGAAGGGAACGTATGAGACATTTTATTATTGTAAAATTCAAGGATGGGGTTGATAAACAGACGTTAGTTAAGCCGATTACAGAGTTGTTTAAAAAAGCAGAGACAATAAGTGGCGTTGAGGAAGTAAACGTTCATTTGTCAAATAGTGACCGTTCTAACAGGCATGATTTAATGATTGAGATGGAACTGACACCATCAGGTTTAATAGAATATGATGAATCAGAACTCCATAAGCAGTGGAAAGCTGAATATGGCGATTATATTGCGAGTAAAACAATATTTGACTGTGATTGATTGTAAATTGTGTTTATTAGGAGGAAAGAGTATGCAGGCAATCGTTGAAACTATTTTTGATACCGTTTATCTGGTTGGAGTGATTACACTTGGAATAATTATGATGGTAAAGTGTAAGGGAGAGAAGCAATATCGCTTATTTGGAATTATGGCGGTAGTTTTGGGATGCGGAGATGCATTTCACCTTGTTCCCAGAGCTTTTGCATTATGTACATCCGGACTGGAACATTTTACAGCTGCTTTAGGAATCGGTAAGTTTATTACCTCGATTACGATGACGATATTCTATGTTATTTTGTATTATGTATGGCGTATTCGCTACAAGGTGAACGGACAGCAGAACCTTACCATCGCAGTGTATGCCTTGGCTGCTATTCGTATCATCCTTTGTTTGTTCCCGCAGAATGCATGGACAAGTGCCGACGCGCCGCTTTCATGGGGCATTTATCGCAATATACCTTTTACCATTCTGGGGCTTATTATTATTGTTCTGTTTTACAGAAGTGCGAAGGAGAAAAAGGATGAGCAGTTCAAATATATGTGGATGACCATTGTAATCAGCTTTGGCTTTTATCTGCCGGTGGTCCTCTTTGCAGATAAGATTCCGGTGATTGGAATGCTGATGATTCCCAAAACCTGTGCATATGTATGGACGGTTGCGATTGGGTTTAGGGCGATGATGAAACGTCCAAATACCGTTACCCCAGTAGTTTAAAATAATTCTTCTTCGTGATAAGCACACCTTTTTTCTGAAGCTTGCTAAGTTCCGCAGACATCGCACTGCGTTCTACACCAAGATAATCAGCTAGACTCTGTCTATCATAAGGAATTGTGAATTCCGGTGAATGATGGAGTTTTGCCTGATCATTTAGGAAGGCCATGAGCTTTTCAGCGGTGGTTTTATGAGAAATGTAATTCAACTTTTGGTTGAGAAGCATATTTTTGCGTGCCATGATTTTCAATAGATTTCCGGCGATTTGCTCGTGAAAATGGCAGCTTTCTCCATTGTGCTTTAATATTTGATTCACATCAATAAACAGAATGACAGATTCTGTATATGAAAGAATGTCGACCGGCATGGCAGGAACTTTGGCGCATGCAAAAGCCTCGGCAAACATTGCTCCTGCATCAAAGCTTGCGGTTAGATTGCGATTGCCGTCATAGTCATCATGAAAAATCTGAATCCGACCTTCTAAGACAATCCCAATAAAACCGGCTTTATCACCTTCTTGACAAATAAATTCATCTTTTCCAAATTTTTTCATCTGCGCACCCAGGCACTTAAGTACGGCAGGAATGTGCTGTTCTTCAATGCCTTCAAAAAGTGCGTTTTTTCTTAGAATAGAATCATATTTTCCCATAAAAACTCCTTTTGTTGTAATTCCAACATAAATTCCGGATTTATTTTAGTATAATCCAAACGTAAAGTAAATATCAATGATGCCAAGCGAGGGAGTTTATGAAAAATAAGAGAATCATCAGTGCCCTGATTGGGCTTGCAGGAGCGATACAAAATAACGGTAAGACACCAAACACGGATCGGATTGTAAGTGAGGCACTTCTTTTGCCGGATTCGGATGAGGCAGTGGATGCAATCCATAAAGAAAAATTTGTTATATCGCCAAATTGCGAGACCTGTATGAACCCATGTGGAAATACATCGGATTTTGAAATCTGTAGATGGGAGCAGGAAGAGGAAAGCATACGTAGTTTTAAACAGCAGATTGCCCAAAAACTGTATGAGATTGCAGAAGGTTACCTAAACGGTGAGAAAAAAGAACTTCCCGATGGATTTTATAAGGCGATATCCTTCCTGGGATATGAACTCATTGAGGAATACTATCAGAAACTGTTGGAGGAAATGAACGAATGGTAAGAAAGATAATTCATATTGATGAAGAAAAGTGCAATGGTTGCGGTATTTGTGCAACAGCCTGTCATGAAGGCGCAATTGAAATAATAGACGGAAAAGCAAAGCTGGTACGCGAGCATTTTTGTGACGGTTTAGGAGACTGTCTTCCAGGATGCCCGGTGGGTGCTATTACGTTTGAGGAGCGAGAGGCACCGGCTTATGATGAGGAAGCTGTTTTAAAGGCAAAACAAGAGAAAGAGCAGAAGTCAGGCATGCAGACTCCACATATGGGATGCCCGGGAACTAGGATGCGTGAGATGAATCGAAACCGAGAGGAAGCAGAGCACATAGATGAGACTGCAGTTGTTAAACAGATATCCAAGCTTCGCAACTGGCCGGTGGAAATTAAGTTGGCACCGATTCAGGCACCATATTTCCAGGGAGCAAAGCTTTTGATTGCGGCGGATTGTACCGCTTATGCTTATGCATCTTTTCATCAGGATTTTATCAAAGGAAAAGTGACATTGATTGGTTGTCCGAAGTTAGATGCAGTGGATTATAGTGAAAAATTGACCGCAATTTTGGCAAATAATGATATCACAGGCGTGACGATTGTGAGAATGGAGGTTCCTTGTTGCGGTGGTTTGGAAATGGCTGCAAAAAAGGCACTTCAGAACAGTGGCAAATTTATTCCGTGGCAGGTAGTAACAATCAGCATTGAGGGAGAAATCCTGGATGTATAAATTTTAAGATGTTACATGCAAAATATATCATTGAAGGGAGATTCATAGAATGTACAAAAACATCGAGAAAAAAGTAAAACTTGAGTTAAAGGATCTTGTGGAATACCAAAAGGGACAGGTCGTATCTAAAACATTAGTACAAAACGATGCAGTAAGCATGACCATTTTCTCTTTTGATAAGGGTGAAGAAATTTCAACACATGCTGCAGGCGGTGATGCCATGGTTACTGTGTTGGAAGGTAGGGGAAGATTTACAGTAGCAGATGAAGTTTTTTATTTGGAAGCAGGGCAGACTTTGATCATGCCGAAAGATATTCCACATGCAGTATATGGCGAGGAACAGTTTAAGATGCAGCTCGTGGTTTCTTTCTAAGAAAGAGGAAGGTATCTCTTGTATTAAATGGTCGTAATATGATACTATTTTCTTAACATATTTTGCTGAAGAAAAAATGTGCACGAGAAATGGAGTAAGTTAGAATGAAGAAGACCATTGTAGGAAACCCAATATGGAAAAAGATGCGAAAAGGTCTGGCTATAGGAATTGCCGGTTTGGGTTTTGGGTTATGCATGTTTGATTCTTTAGAACAGGTGCGTGCAGACAATGTAGTAGTTGTTATTGACCCAGGCCACGGCGGAGAAAATGAGGGAGGAAAAACCGACGTCTACCTGGAAAAAGAAATGACGCTTATAGTAGCGGAAGCTATGAAAACAGAACTGGAAAAATATGAGGGGATTACCGTTTATCTGACCCGAGACTCAGATGTGGATATGACTTTAGAGGAGCGGGCGGATTTTGCCAAGAAAGTGGGGGCTGATTTTTTATACAGCCTCCATTTTAACATGTCGGAATACCATGAATTATATGGAACAGAATGCTGGATTTCTGCTTTTGGCTCCAATTATGCAAAAGGATATGATTTTGCAAAAATATGCAATCGTAATCTCGCGGAACTTGGACTTGCCAACCGGGGAATCAAAACCAGAATTGGGAAAAAAGGTGAGGACTACTATGGAATTATCCGGCATTCCACAGAACGAGAGATTCCTTCCTGCATCATCGAGCACTGTCATATGGATCACGCGGCAGATGCACCCTATCTGGATAATGGGGAATGGTTGACAAAGTATGGGATTTTAGATGCCACTTCGGTAGCACAGTATTTTGGACTGTCTTCCAGGGAACTTGGAGTGGATTATAGCAATGCTGATTTTTCCCCTACGCCGGTTCCGGATACTGTACAAAAGCCCGATGCCACCGGACCTGAGTATTTGCTGGTGGACAGTTTGCGAAGAGATGAGGAAAATGGTGTGATTCATGCGGTGGTTTCTGCTATGGAATCGGACAGCAAAATGATGTATTATATGTACAGCACGGACGGAGGGGCGACAATGACTTCCAGACGCCTTTGGCCGGAGGACGCTAAGACAATCATATTTGATATCCCCATCCCAAAGGACGGTAAGGGGACGTTAGTGATTCGGGTGCTGAACAATTATGATTTGTATACAGATAGTGAGGGTATCGATATTGATAAGATACCGTTGGTGAAAAACGAGGTAAAAGATACGGGAACAGAAGGTGCCATGACTTCCGGGGAAAGCTCACTTGGTGGTTCTTTTGCTTTGCAGAGTTGCTACATTGTATTTGGAATCATACTCCTGCTTTCTCTTATCGTTTTGCTGACGCAGTATTGGAAGAGAAAATTGCTAAGGCGAAGAGCAATTTTGTGGATGAGTTTCGTGTTGGCGGGCATTTTGATTTGGGGAATTGGAGGTATCTTTTTATTGAAAATGCAGAACAAGGCGAAGATAGAACAAGAGGGACAGCAGTTAGGACAACGTACAACACAACAAGAAGAAACGAGTACTACGGAGCTGGCTGCACAAACCATGACAGAGGATATTTCTTTGGAAGAGAATTTTTACGTGCGTCCCTTGGATGAAGAATTAAAAATAAAAATTACCGGATTTTCCTATCCGGCAAATGATGAGAATGTGCAAATTTCTTACGATAAGTTGCGCTATGTGCATGTTTTGCACTATGATTTTAACGGAGAAGTGACAGAAGGCGAGATTATCTGCCATCAGGATATTGCATTGGATTTGGTGGAGATATTTGAGGAACTATATTTACAGAAGTATCCTATTGAGAAGATTCGTCTGGTGGATGAGTATGGTGCGGATGATGAAGCATCCATGGAGGACAACAACACTTCCTGTTTCAACTATCGGGTAGTCTACGGCACGAATCGTCTGTCAAACCACTCCTATGGAAAGGCAATTGACATCAATCCTTTTTACAATCCGTATGTATTTACCAGAAATGGCGAGACAATGGTGCAACCTGAGGGTTCAGCCCCCTATGCGGATCGAAACGCAGATAACCCATATGCAATTGATGAGGAGGATTTATGTTATCAATTGTTTATTCAGCATGGATTTGAATGGGGTGGAAATTGGATCAATAGCAAGGACTACCAACATTTTGAAAAACTTTGAAACACGTTACACTTTACCCGAGAAGGCTATTTGTTACCTCGATTTGAGTTTGAGAACCTTGTAAGGAACAATAAATAAAAAATAGAAGTATTGATGGTACAAACGAGATTTCTACTAAGAATAGTAGCCTCGCACCAAAATCAATACTTCTAAATCTAGTATACCATATAGTGAGAGAAAATGGTAATATTATTGGACGAAAGAATGTTCAGTTTTGGTAAAGGGTTAAAAAGAAGGGATAGACTATGACATGGTATGATCTGGAAGATATTTTGTACGATGGCACGAAAACTGAAATAGAAAATATATTCTGCCCGAATTGTGAGGGGAAAATCTCGTATAGATTTTCTGATAAACCGAGAAGCTTTGAAGTATCATGCAGGAAATGTGGTTATTTATCAAGAGCAACAGGTGGACCAATTCCAAAATCGGAAATTGCCTATGCGAAGGCACATGGGAAGAAAGTAAATTATTTGGAGAATGTGTAGCGATATGAAAGAGAGCCCCCGCCTATCTAGCAGAGGACCTCTCTTAAATATGATACCTCGGTAAATAGGAATTAGCAAGATGCACGAATCTGTTTTTGGAGCATGGGAGGACATAAAAATGAGTAGAGGGGATTTAATTGCAATATCAAAAGAAACAATGAAGTTTACAGAAGATTTCATAAAAAAGAGCGGATATTATGAATGTGCAGATGTTGAAGTATATTCGCCAGAGCATTTGCAGGATATTGAGAATGATGTAGATGAATTTTTTGAACAATCTTTTTGTGGAACCGAAGGGGCGTCTTTTTATATTGTGAATGCAGATTCCTTTGAAGCTGCTGGTGGCTTGGACAGAGCGCTAGTGATGAATTTTGCAAATGCACATACACCTGGCGGAGGTTTTTTGACTGGAGCTAGGGCACAGGAAGAATCGCTATGCAGATGTAGTACATTATATAAGTCGATTTCGAGTCATAAAGCAAAAGAGATGTACAATTATAATAACACTCATAAAAGTCCGTGTGATTCGGATTACATGTTGATAAGTCCAAGCGTGTATGTATACAGAAGTTTTACAGGTGAGTTGTTGGAAATGCCATTTTGGACATCTGTTGTTACTGTTCCGGCACCAAATAAGTGTGGAGCGGCATCGAAGATATCGCAGGATGTTTTGGATGAAGTTATGATGGAGCGATTGAGAAAAATGCTATTTTTAGCTGCAAGAAGGGGATATAGCAATCTTGTTTTGGGAGCTTGGGGTTGCGGAGCGTTCGGTAATGATGCAAAAAGAGTAGCTACTTATTTTTATGATTTATTCTTTGGTGAAGATGGTTTTCATAAATTCTTTGAAAAAGTTGTATTTGCTATTTTGGGAGACGAAAACAAAATCGAATTTTTTAAGGAAGTTTTT
This sequence comes from uncultured Roseburia sp., assembly GCA_945787015.1. Lineage (GTDB taxonomy): Bacteria > Bacillota > Clostridia > Lachnospirales > Lachnospiraceae > Roseburia. The sequence goes on along the minus strand of CALZGM010000006.1, from coordinate 50,297 downwards.
CAGGATAAAGCGCAAGTCGGTTGTCCGGATGTATTTCTGATGGATACAGATATGGATGAAAAATCCGAAGGGTACTATGTGACCGAATATGATTATCCGGTTTGTAATCATACAGAAGGAGTAACAGATATTAACGTTGGATATATCAAAGGAATTACAGTAGATGGATTACCATTTGAAGCAGAGCTGTTTGAAAAAGATGAGATTTTAACTATGGCAGTTATAATTCCGAAACTTGACTATGATGGATGTGAGGACGAAAAGGATGGTGAATTATTAGATGATGGTACAAATATAGTTCCTATGCATTGTCAAGTGATGTCATTCGATGGATCGATACTTGATGTTGGAATGGTTGATAATGGAACGGAAGAAAATATTGAGGTCGTCATGGAGTATGTGAACTTGCTAGTTGATAATGGTATCGTTCAATTTGCAACTGATTTATATGATGGGGCAGTGCAATATCGCACAGACATATTGGGAAATGATTTGGCTAAAATATTGATTACTCTGCGTGAAGGAGAGGATTTTCTTGCGTATACGAATTTGAATTTTGTTGAATTCAAGAAAACTCAAAGCAAAAACAAACTCAAATTTAAGGTTATACGAAGAAAGGAAAACAAATGAAAGTAATTTTAAGTAGAAAAGGTTTTGACAGTGCAAATGGTGGGATATTAAGTCCAATTATTGACAACCGAATTATGTTATCATTTCCCATTCCAGCTAAAGATGAGAAAAAGGATTTGATTAGGTATGAAGAATTGATATGTGATGGGATTGGACTTGATAAGATATTACATGATTTAGGTTATGATTCAAAGAAAAATTCAGAGTATTGTCATCTAGATCCTGATCTTGTTTCAAATAGGAGAAGAGAGTCTGTTAAGGATTGGTGTCCTGCGTTTGGACAAATAAATCAAGCAGCAGGATATCTAAAAAATTGTGAAGTGGATGAGGGAGATTTGTTTCTTTTCTTTGGCAATTTCAGACATGTTATTAAGAATGATGCTGGAGTTTATCAATATGTCAAAAAAAGAAGTGATGACAATGATGCTTATTATGGGAGACCTATCCAGGCAATATGGGGATATTTGCAGGTAGGTAAGGTTGTTTGTAATCCGGAGGAGATTAGAAAGCTTAAATGGCATCCACATTCCTGCGATGAGAGAAATAAGGAATCGAATAATACCATTTACCTTGCAAAAGATAAATTGACATTTGCACCAGAAATGCCGGGATGTGGTATTTTCGATTACGACAAAAAACGTGTATTAACAATGGAAGGAAAAGCGAAAGCCACTTGGAAATATGAAGATGCATACCAATGGAATAATTTAGTAAATACAACCAGAAAAAATTCGGCTAAAAAGGGGGAAGGTATTTATTATTCAGGAATTTGGCAGGAAATAGTTCTTGCCGATAATGAAACAACTGTAGCTTGGGCAAAAAGTATGTTTTAAGAGTTTGAAAATTTGCTTTAAAAATTTAAAATTCATTTTTAGGGGGATGATTTAACACGTTAACACATTACCGCACAAAAAGTCCAACATATCGTACACTTTATCACCTATACTCCAATTATCAAAAGAACAGCAAACAGTTTTGATAAAAGGAGATAGCAAATATGAAGGGATATGTAATTGACGCAGGTTATATGGGATATGTTGACGGACAGTATATGTTATTTGCAAACGAAGATGATTACAGAGACTACATGAATGACTAGAAAAAATTTAAAAACAATAAAAAACCAGTAATTCAAGAACCCTTGAAATTACTGGTTTTTTAATGCCGGCAGTGGGACTTGAACCCACACGTGGTTACCCACAACAGATTTTGAGTCTGCATCGTCTGCCATTCCGACACGCCGGCTTGCTATCAGCAAAAAATATATTACCATAAGGAAACTTGGATTGCAACCAAATTTTTTGAATTTCACAAAAATATTTTCGAAATAAACACTATATAACAGTTGACAACAGTTAAATACTGTTATATACTGTTTATTGAAAAGGAGAGGTTAACCTATGAATCTTATTATTAACAATTCATCCATGCAGCCTATTTATGAGCAGATTGTAGGTCAGATTAAGGAACAGATTATGAATGGCGAGTTAAAGCAGGACGCTGCGTTGCCATCCGTGCGGACCTTGGCAAAAGATTTACGGATCAGTGCTCTTACAGCAAAGAAGGCTTACGATGCATTAGAGCAGGAGGGCTTTATTGTTACGGTGCATGGAAAAGGAAGCTTTGTGGCAGGGATGAATCCTCATGTTGCCGCAGAGGAGAGAAGAAAAGAAGTTGAGAGGGCATTGGAGTCTGCAATCCGTATGGGAAAGAGCAGCGGAATGTCAAACGAGGAGTTAGAAGAGCTGTTTTCTCTTATTATAGAGGAACTGTAGAAAGGAAGAGGAACGATGTTACTTAGTTTGAATCATGTTAAAAAACAGTATGGACAGTTTGCACTGGATGTTTCCCTGCAGCTGGAAGAAGGCCAGGTAATTGGATTGATTGGTGCAAATGGCGCCGGAAAAAGCACGACATTTAAATCAATTCTGGGATTGATTTTTCCGGAGGAAGGCGAATGCACCATTTTTGACAAACCAATCGTGCGCTTAAGCACAGAAGAAAAAGAACAAATTGGTGTTGTATTAGCGGAAGCCGGATTTAGCGGTTATTTAACAGTGAAGGATGTACTCCCGATTATGGAAGCGATGTATACAAGTTTTTCCAAGGAAGAATTCGTGGAAAAGTGCAATCGTTTCCACATCCCATTGGATAAGAAGATCAAAGATTTTTCTACAGGTATGAAAGCCAAACTGAAGGTTCTTTTAGCACTATCTCATAATGCAAAGCTTCTGATATTAGATGAGCCGACTGCAGGACTGGATGTCGTGATGCGGGAAGAGGTTTTAGATATGCTGCGTGAGTATATGGAGGACGGTACAAAGGGAATTTTGATTAGTTCCCATATTTCCAGTGACTTGGAAGGAATCTGTGATGAATTGTACATGATTGATAATGGTAAGATTGTAATGCATGAGGAAACCGATGTGCTGCTTTCCGATTATGGGGTGATTAAGGCAACAGAGGAGCAATATGCAAAACTTGAGAAAAAGTATTTGTTAAGAGTAAAAAAAGAGCCTTATGGATACAACTGCCTGACTAAAACGAAACGGTATTATGCAGAAAATAATCCGGAACTTACCATTGAAAAGGGAACAATTGATGAATTTATTATGATGATGATTCGTGGGGAAGAGGTGTAAGAATATGAAAGGTCTATTAATCAAGGATTTAAAACTATTACTTGGACAGAAACGGTTTTATACGATTGTACTTGGATTAGGCGTTCTGTTTATGATTACTTATGATAATCCAAGTATGGGTGTTGGATACATTACAATGTTGCTTACTATTTTCACACTAAACACCATAAGCTATGACGAATTTGATAACGGAATGTCCTTTTTAATGACCCTTCCTATTTATAGGAAGACTTATGTGCAGGAAAAATATGTTTTCGCAGGATTAATGGCAGTGGGATCGGCTATTGCATCTACTGTTTTGTCAATCCTTCTTGGAACTATTATGAATAAGACCTTTGATGTGATGGATGTAGTGGTAACCGGAGCATCTATGATAGTAGTAGTATTGTTTATTCTTTCTGTTACGCTTCCCTTGCTGATTAAATTTGGAGCAGAAAAAGGGAGAATGGCAATGTTTGCGGCATTTGGACTGATTGGGCTTGTTGTTTTTGTACTTGCAAAGGTGTTTGGTGATACGGATCTTGTGTGGATTGACGCCTTCTTAGCAACGGTAGATGCCAAAATTCTGGTACTTATGGGTGTATTAGTGTTAATTATGGTGATTTTCGCATCATATTTCGTCTGTGTTCGCATTATTTCAAAAAAAGAATACTAAAAAAATGACACCTTTTTTGAAAAGGGAGCATTTTTTCACTTTAGATATCCTCCTATAATACAGTTATCAAGAGGACAACAACAAGTTGTCCGGCAGCAAAAAGATAGCTGTAGGAAAAAGGAGGATATTTTTATGAATTGGAAAAAAGTAGTTTCCATGTTACTGGTTGGTGTTATGACACTTTCCATGACAGCATGCGGCGGTAAGGACGCAGGAACAAGTGCACCTGGTACAGAGGTTTCAAATGCAGGCACAGAAAAAGGCGCAGATGCAGCAACAGGTGATCAGAAATTAGTAGTTTGGACTCTTTCACAGGACTTGGTTGACTTTGGTGAAAGATATCAGGAAAAGACAGGCGTAGAAGTTGAGACAGTTATTATTCAGCCTGCAGATTACCCGACAAAAGTTCAGACAGCTTTCCAGGGTGGCGAGACAGAACCGGATATCGTAGTTGGTGAGCCACAGATGTTGGAAGATTTCTATGATATGGGATTATTTGCAAACTTAGATGAGTTTGGAGCAAAAGACTATGAAGGACAGATTGTTGATTATGTTTGGGAAGTAGGTCAGGATGCTGATGGTATTCAGAGAGCAATTTCTTATCAGATTACACCGGCAGGTATTTACTACAGACGTGACATCGCTCAGGAAGTATTCGGAACAGATGACCCGGATGAAATCGGAAAACATTTCGCTACATACGATGCAATTCTTGACGCAGCTAAAACATTAAAAGCAGCTGGTTACAGAATTTTCGCTTCTGACTCAGAAATCAACTACTTCTCAGGTGATTCTGCTTGGGTTGTTGATGGCAAATTAAATGTATCTGAGAGACGTGTTGAATACATGGACCTTGTTGTTGAGTTATACAAACAGGATTTAACAGCTTACGCTTCACAGTGGGCTACACCATGGTATATGGCTATGGCTGGCGAGGTACCTATCTTAACAGCTGAAACTCAGTGGGGAACAGATGAAATGAACATCTGGGATGCTGAAAACTTTAAAGAAGTAACTGCTGACTATGAAACAACAGAAGTATTTGCATTTGGTCTTCCTGCATGGGGCGTTTTAACCATGAGAGATAACGTTGGTGAAACAGCAGGTAAATGGGGCGTTTGTGCCGGCCCAGCATATGGTTTCGGTGGCGGTACTTATATTGGTATTTCTTCAAACTCTGAAAGAAAAGACACCGCTTGGGATTTTGTTAAATTCTGTACTTTAGATGAAGAGACAGCTGACTGGTGGATCGAATTCTCACAGGGCGATACTGTATCTTTAGTTTCAGCTCTTGAGAAACATGCAGATGATACAAACGAAGTTTATGGCGGACAGAAACTTTACAGCTTCTGGTTAGAGCAGGCTAAGGGTATCGACTACTCTTTAGTAACCAGATATGACAAACAGATTGGTGATGCTTGGGGTGAAGCAATTTCTAACATCAAGTCAGGAGCTATGACAAAAGAAGAAGCTATTTCTAACTTCTATGATTTAGTTGAATCTACATTTGCTGGTGAAATTGAAGTATCCAGAGATTTATTGAAATAAGAAATAGAATGAAATGATTCCACATGGCCTGCTCTTGCAGGCCATGCGGGTTTCAATAAGGGGTGGGACATTGTTTTTCATGAACAGAAATGATATGTCTGCTTGTGAAAAACAATGTCCGGGAAATGAAAGGACAGAATTGATATGAAAAAAAGGAAGAAAAGTAATTTGACCAAATATAACAATATGGGTTATGTATTTGTACTTCCGTTCGTTGTTGTATTTTTGATCTTTAATGTATATCCGGTTTTAAGAACCTTATATTTAAGCTTTACCAATACCAAAATCGTAGGCGTTGGAGAGCCGGACTGGGTAGGGTTTAATAATTATGTTCGCTGTCTGACCGATAAGTTTTTCTGGAAAGCGTTATGGAATACCGTAAAAATGTGGGGCGTCAACATCATATTGCAGTTAGGCCTGGCATTCCTTCTTATGATGGTATTCTCAGATGTAAAGTATAAGATGAAAGGACTAAAAGTATTCCGTATCGTATACTATTTGCCGAATCTGATTGCAGCTACCTCGGTTGCATTTTTATTCCAGACATTACTGGACTGGAGATATGGTACATTTAACCGTATTATCCTTGAAATTTATAAACTATTCGGAATGCAGTACAATCCGGTAGACTGGCTGGGAAGCGGAGCGACAGCACCTTATGTTATCTCTGTAATTCAGACCTGGATGTGGTTTGGTAATTCCTTTATTATGCTGATGGCAGGTGTGCAGGGAATTTCAAACGACTATTTTGAAGCAGCAGCAATTGACGGAGCAGGAAGATGGACCATTTTTGGTAAGATTACTTTACCGTTAATCAAACCAATTATGATGTATGTTGCAATTACATCTTTAATTGGTGGATTGCAGTTATTTGATATGCCATTCTTAATGTCAAATGCATCAAGTGTATCTTACAAAGATATGCAGACAGTAGTTATGTATATGTATAAATTCGGATTTACAACCGGAACAACGCAGACCGGTTATGCGTCAGCAATTGCATATGTGCTGTTTTTGATTATTTTGACCGTATCTGTCATTCAGGTGAAATTATTTAACAGGAAGGAGGATTAAGAAGCATGAATACGATTGGATATAGAATAAAGAAAACCATTCTTTACATACTCTTAGTCCTGCTTGGAGTAACTTGTTTGTTGCCATTTCTTCTAATGATTGTAAATGCAACAAGAACAGGAAATGAGATTGCAACATCATTTACACTCATTCCGGGTCATGCACTGGTAGATAACTGGAATACCGTGTTTGAGTTTTTTAACCTTTTTAAAGGTATGTGGAACAGTGTTAAGGTAGCAATTCCTGCAACGCTATTATGTCTTTACTTTTCCGCATTAACCGCATTTGCATTAGCAATGTATAAATTCAAAGGAAATAAATTGATTTTTGGAACCATCTTGGTATTTATGATGATTCCGGGACAGCTTGGATTAATCGGTTTCTACAACTTATGTACAGCATTACATTTAGTAAACAGTTATATTCCGCTGATTATTCCGGCAATTGCATCAACAGGAACCGTCTTTTTCCTAAGACAGTATGTTTTATCTTCTCTGTCACCATCGTTGGTGGAAGCAGCACGAATTGACGGAGCAAGCGAGTTATACATCTTCCACAGAATTGCGATTCCGATTATGTCACCGGGACTTGCAACAATGGGTATTATGGGATTCATCGGAAACTGGAACAACTACTTGTTACCAATGATTATTATTAATAAAAATGAAAAGATGACCTTACCGGTTATGATGGCAACATTGAAAGCATCTACGGATATTAATGCAAACCAGGGTGCAATCTACTTGTCAGTAGCTGTTTCCATCATCCCGATTTTAATTGTATTTTCATTCTTTTCAAAATACATCATCAGCAGTATTTCTGCCGGTGCTGTAAAAGAATAAGTTATTTATATTGCCCTCCCTAAAAATGTAATTCATATAGATTACAGAAAGATGAGAAACGCATCCTGACATGCGTTTCTCTTTCTTCATGTACAAAAGGTATTATTTGAGATATACTATAGATAGTTAAGTGCTTAAAAAAGCGAAAAGGAAAGGCGACAAGGCAGAAGATGAAGAAATTGGTTACAATAGGTATGAGCGTGTTACTTACAGTAGGAGTTTGTGCATGTAATACGACTTCTGAGGTGATAAAAGAGAATACGAATGCAGATACTCTGGCGGCAGAGCAGAACGCACATTCAGATGAGATACCTGCATGGCAACGATATGCGGATGAACCGGTTACGTTGGATTGGTATATTAACTATTCCTGGTATGCCACACCTTGGGGAGGAAATCTGGTCTCTGATACGATTACAGAGGAAACGGGTGTCAGCGTTAATTTTATAACACCGATGGGGAATGAAGACGAAAAGGTGAATGCGCTTATTGCATCGGAAAAACTGCCGGATTTGATTACTCTGGGATACTGGGATCCAAAGATTGATACCCTGATTGAAAAAAACATGGTGTATGCATTGAATGAACTGGCAGACGAGTATGATGTGTATTTTTATGAAGTGACGGATGAAGCGGCCTTAAACTGGTATACAAAAGAGGACGGAAATATTTATGCTTATCCGAATTCTTCCATTTCACCGCAGGATCTGGAAGATAATGATGCTATTGGCTCTAACCAGACCTTTTTAGTACGAAAAGATATTTATGAGGCGATCGGAAGCCCTGATATGTCAACACCGGAAGGATTTGCAAATGCAGTCCGAAAAGCAGCAGAATTGTATCCTGAGGTGGACGGAGGTCCATTGATTCCAATTGGAGCACATACCTTTGACAGTCAGGGAAGTGTATCTTTTGATAAGTATCTGATGAATTTCCTTGCTGTTCCGTGGGAAAAAGATGGAAAGATGTACGATCGTTATACAGATCCGGAATATCTTACCTGGTTAAAGATGTTTCGTGAACTTGGGGAAGAGGGACTTCTGGCAAATGATATTTTTGTGGATACCAGAACGCAGATGGAAGAAAAAGTGGCCAATGGCAGGTATTTTTGCATGATTTATCAGTATACAGATATGTTGACACAGCAGAGAATTCTTTTGGAAAACAATCCGGAGAGCATATACATTGCAGTGGAAGGACCCAGAAATTCCAAGGGCGACGATCCGACTTTGACGACGACTAGTATCAATGGATGGACAGTTACGATGATTTCTAAGAATTGCAAGTGCCCGGAGAGAGCAATCGCATTTATGGATTACCTGATGAGTGAACAGGGACAAATGAGAATTTATCTGGGAGTAGAGGGTGTCACCTATGATATGGTGGACGGAAAGCCGGTTCTTAAAGAAGAAGTAAAAGAACTGTTGGCGTCGGACCGTATTGCTTATGATAAACTCTATGGAGCAGATGATGCCTATTGGATGCTTCAGGACAATACAATGCAGGCACAGTGGGAGCAGGAGTCCATTCCTGCAATTCAGCAATTAAAGGATTGGTCTAAAAAATATCCGACTTATGATGGACAGTATGACATTTCCCTGCCGTCAGAATCAGAAAATGCAAAAGCGGATGAGCAGATTACCCGGTTATGGAGCGTGACATTGCCACAACTGTTGCTGGCATCTTCAGAGGAGGAATTTGATATCATTTTGGAAGCGTTTGTTACTCAAAGAGAAGCCTTGGGATATGAGTCGGTAATGGAAGAAAAAACAGAACTTATGATAGAAGCAAAGAAAAAATTGGGAATAGAATAGATGAAAAAAATAGCAGATTTTCTTCGAAATCAGAAATTAAATACAAAATTTACGCTGATCATTATTTTATTTACGATTGTCCCGATTAGTATTATGTCCTCTGTATTATTTTACATTATGGAGCAGAATGTGGTAGAGGAAAATCAAAATTACATGGAATATACCATGCAAAGGAGCAGGGATTCCATTAGCAATAAAATTGATTCTATCAATATGTCAACACAGTTTTTTTTGAGTGAAGAAACCTTGCTGGAAATTCTAAACAAGACGAAAAGCGGGGAAGAGATACATAGGGATGAGTGGCTGGCATTTAAGAATTATGATGTAGCATCTTTGGAACGTCTGGTAAATAACAACCCGCTGCTTTATGGGGTGCGTGTGTACGCCGAGACGGATGAAGTACAGGAGATGATGCCGATACTCTATCAGAATTCCCGAATGGAGAGGCAGATATGGGCAGTTGACAGGGAACGTTCCGGCTGGATGTTTAATTACTACGATAATATTTTTTCTTCTTATTCCATGAATCAGAATCGAAAAATCGTATCTCTTGTAACACCGGTTGTGGATGATATTAATGGCAGAATCGGAACGATTGAAGCTGCTATGACGATGGAAAATATGTTTCCAAGTCTGTATGAAAGTATTGAGAATGAATGGAGCTTTTTCCATACCACAAACGGAGAAAACTATTTTGGCGACGAAACGCTGGAAGTGTCGGATTCCATGCTGGAACTGATTGTTGCGCGTTTGCCAAAGGAAGAAGAAGAATGTACGAAATCCGTTAAGATAGAAAAACAGAACCTGATTGTGTCTTATATGCCGGTAAAAGAGCTTTCCGGAACCTTAATCTGTGTAAAAAATATTACGCAGAATATACAGGAAGTGTATAAAGTACGAAACGTGTTTATCATTGTGTTGGCACTTTTTATGGGAGTGCTTGCTGCCTTTATCAATCAGATTGTGCATGGACTGTTACGGCAGTTTTATGAGATTTTACGCTCCATCCGTCAGGTGCAAAAGGGAGACCTTAATGTTGTGATTGAAAATTGCGGCAAGGATGAGATGGGAGAGCTCGGAACACAGATTAATACGATGCTGGAACGTATCCGTCAGTTGATGGAGGATAATTTAAAGCGCGAAATGCTGATGAAAAACTCTGAAATCCGTGCGTTGCAGAACCAGATTAATGCACATTTCATTTACAATGTGTTAGAGTCCATTAAAATGATGGCGGAGATTGATGAGGAATATGCGATTTCGGATGCGGTAACTTCACTTGGAAAATTATTACGTTACAGTATGAAGTGGGTTTCCGGCAATGTATTGGTAGAACAGGAGTTGGAATACATCAAGGACTATATGGCTTTGATTAATCTTCGTTTTGATTATGAAATTTATCTGTCCTTAAATATGCCGGAGATTGTGCTAAAACAGGAAATCCCAAAAATGTCCCTGCAGCCGATTGTAGAAAATTCAATTTATCATGGCATTGAGCAGATGGCAGAGGACACGAATATTTATATAAAAGGCTATATCGAGAATGGGGACTGCATCATTGAGATTACAGATGCTGGTAAGGGAATGACAGACGAGGAAGTAGAAAAGCTGCGCCTTAAAATTGCCGGTGAACTGGATTCCAATGGCGGCTCCGGTAACGGAATCGGCTTAAAAAATGTGCAGGACCGTATTCATATTGCATTCGGAGAAAGCTATGGAATTGAGATTGCTTCAAAACTGGGCTGCTATACAAAGGTGATTGTGAGAATTCCTGTTACACACGGAGGATCCTTGGAAGAACAAAAAAAGAAGAGAAGGAATAGCGGATATGAAGACATTACTGATTGTGGAAGATGAAAAAATGATTCGTCAGGGTATTAAAACCATGGTGCAAAGAAGTGGCGTACCGGTTGAAGTGATTATGGAGTGTAACAACGGGGAAATGGCGTTAGAAGTGCTGAAAGAACAAAAGATTGATGTCATGTTTACGGATATCCGTATGCCCAAAATGGACGGAATTGAACTGGTAAAACAGATGCAAAGCTGTGAGCACATTCCGCTTACGGTGGCAATCAGTGGTTATGATGATTTTTCCTATGCGGTAGAGATGCTACGGAATGGTGTGCGGGAATACATTTTAAAACCAATCGAGCGTGAAAAAATTGTTTCGATTTTACAGAAATTAAATGATGAATTGGAGATTAAAAAGGAAGAAGTTGCGGCAAATCAGAAAATTGGTTACCAACAGATGAAGCATCTTATTTTAAGCGATGTAATATCCGAGGAAGAACTGATGACATTGGAGAAACAGTATGCAGATCATTTTTACAGAGAACCGTATTGTGTCTGCTGCCAGAATGTGAGAAAACGGAATCTGTCGGTAGAAGGAGAACAAAATTATATTCTTCTTGATAATATTGATGAAAATGATGTGTTTATTGTACCGGAAGAAACGTGTGCTCTTTTATTAAAGAATGAACTGCAGGATGGCTATGTGGGAATCAGTGCCGTACATGAAGGAATCCGTGAATTGAAACAGGCTTATGAAGAGGCATTAGCAATGCGCCGTATTGCTTTTGTCAGAAACAGAATACGTATGGACTATACCGAAGATACGGAACGCATTCCGGAAAAACTGTTACAGGACGCAGCCAAATTAACAGATGCTTCTGCAAATTTACAACGTGTACAGTTGCTTGGTACAGAACGTATGGAAGAATTGGAAAAGAGTATGAAAAAGCTTTTCTTTGAGACAAAGAATGGCAGGATTACTCCGGAGGACTTTGAAGAATGTATTCGAAGCTTTTTAGAGGAGACACAAAAAACCTACCGGAATGTATTGGGAGATGAAGAGGAACGTATTCCGGAATGTAAAATAATCTGGGATGAAAGCTGTCTGGATATTTATGAAGAAAAGCTGATGGATACCCTTGTGTACATTCATGAAAAGATACATAGCCAGTTTGACGCCAATAAGAATTCTCAGAAGATGAAGATGGCAGTAGACTATATTGAGAAAAATTATGCCAGTGACTTGAACATGGCGGTGGTTTCCAACTATATTTCCATGAATTATTCGTTGTTTAGTTATTCCTTTAAACAGTATACCGGAAGTAATTTTGTGAATTTTTTGAAAGACATTCGTATGAAGAAGGCGAAAGAGCTTCTTACGAAAACGGATATGAAGATTATCGAAATCAGTCAGGAAGTCGGCTATGATAATGAGAAACATTTCATGAAACTATTCAAGGCAACCTGTGGTGTGTCACCAAGCGAATATCGGAAAAATATGAACGCTAGCTGTTCCGATATTTAGCCGGAGTTGTTCCATACCGTTCTGTAAAAATTTTATAAAAATAACCTTTATTGTGATAGCCGACCAGTTCTGCAATTTCAGAAACATTCGTATCTGTCAAAAGCAGTAATTGCTCGGCTTTTTTTAGACGAATATCCTGAAGAAACTCGGAGTAGGTCATACCGGTATTCTTTTTAATCAGTCGATTAAAGTAATCCTTTTGAAAATGAAAGTGATCTATCAAATCCTGTGTTTCTATCGTTCTATAATGCGTTTCCATATAGGTGCACACTTCTTCAAACACAATCCAGTTCATGTTTTTTTTCTGTTCTCTGGTAAGAGAGAATTCGTATTCCGTGCTTAAAAGCCGAAAAATACGCAAAAGTAGTCCCTTGCAGATATGAGAGGAACCTATTTCTGAGGTGTAGAGCTCAGATAAAAGCTGTGAAATATAGCGTTCCATTTTTTCTTTTGCATCTGCTATTGGATGAAAATGAATGTATTGCTGAAAATCCTTTTGTTTCATGAGTGAAGTCTGTAAGAATGAAATGATTTTCTGCGTAGTTACATTTTCGTTCATGATTTCCTGGAACATCTCATTTTCAATACCAAAAAACAGGATAAGAGCATCCTGATTCATCAGGTAGTCCTGATGAATACAGTTTTTATCGATAAGGCAGAAATCACCCTCGTAAAAAGTAATATCCTTTTCACAGATTCTTTGTTTAAAGGAACCCCGTGCAACATAACCAAGCTCAATATAATCGTGGGTATGCAGCTGTGTTTTTTCACCATCATGAAAGAAAAAGTTATAATAGAATTTTTCCGGTGAAGGATACATCGTAGAACGAAGCTGTGAAGAAGCATAAAAATCCCAACACAAGAAAAAAATGCGTTCGGAAGCTAATAAAGGATAATGTTTTTCTTCTTTTGCAGATTTTGAATATTCCGGGCAGACAAGACGTGTTCCCAGCGGATGGTGAGCTTCCAGTTGTCTATGGTCGGATGAGGTGAATTGTCTGCATTGTTCTACCAGGTTCAAATTGTTTACCTCCTTGGATGTTCTAAGAAAATTATACCTTTTTATTTGAAAAAAGCAATTGTTAAAGTCGAAATAGGTAACTTTTTATTGGGATTAGTTCTCTTATGAAATTGTGAAAAGAAGAAGGATTTTGTAAAATAGTAAAAAACAAGGATTTCGGTTACGGAAAGCGAGGAAAATGCGATGTTAAAGACAAAAAATTATAAATTTTGGTTTTGTACAGGTTCACAGGATTTGTATGGGGAGGAATGCTTAGCGCATGTAGCAGAGCATTCTAAGGTTATTGTAGGAAAGTTAAATGAATCAGGATTGCTGCCATACGAAGTAGTATGGAAACCAACTTTAATTACAAATGCAGTGATTCGTCAGACTTTTAATGAAGCGAACATGGATGAGGAATGCGCAGGTGTGATTGTATGGTGTCATACATTTTCTCCGGCAAAATCATGGATTTTGGGCTTGAAGGAACTTAGAAAACCATTATTGCATCTCCACACACAGTTTAATGAAGAAATTCCATACGATACCATCGATATGGACTTCATGAACGAAAATCAGTCAGCACACGGAGACAGAGAATGGGGCCATATGGTCAGCCGTATGGGGATGGAAAGAAAGATTGTGGTTGGACATTGGTCTGATGACAATGTAAAAAACAGAATTGCATCCTGGATGCGTACAGCAGTTGGTGTCATTGAAAGCAGCCATATCCGTGTTATGCGTGTAGCTGACAATATGAGAAACGTGGCAGTAACAGAAGGCGATAAGGTAGAGGCACAGCTGAAATTCGGATGGGAAGTAGACACTTATCCGGTAAATGAAATTGCGGAATGCGTAGATGCAGTATCAGCATCCGATACCAATGCATTAGTGGATGAATATTATGAAAAATATGATATTCTTTTAGAAGGAAGAGACCCGGAAGAATTCAGGCGCCATGTTGCAGTACAGGCACAGATTGAGCTCGGTTTTGAGCGGTTTTTAGAAGAAAAGGATTATCACGCCATTGTAACTCATTTTGGTGACCTCGGTGCCCTAAAACAGCTTCCGGGACTGGCAATTCAACGTTTGGAAGAAAAAGGTTATGGCTTTGGTGCAGAAGGAGACTGGAAGGTTGCTGCTATGGTACGTCTCATGAAAATCATGACACAGGGAATGAAGGGTGCAAAAGGAACGTCCATGCTGGAAGATTATACCTATAACCTTGTAAAAGGAAAAGAGGGTATCTTGCAGGCACATATGTTAGAGATTTGTCCATCAATTGCAGATGGTCCAATCAGCATCAAGTGCCAGCCGCTTTCTATGGGTGATAGAGAAGATCCGGCAAGACTTGTGTTTACATCCAAGGAAGGAAAGGGAATTGCAACTTCACTCGTTGACCTTGGAAACAGATTCCGCTTAATTATTAATGACGTGGACTGTAAGAAAAATGAAAAACCAATGCCAAAGCTTCCGGTAGCAACCAATTTCTGGACACCGCAGCCGGATTTATATACAGGTGCCGAGGCATGGATTTTAGCAGGAGGTGCGCATCATACGGCATTTACTTATGATTTGACGGCAGAGCAGATGGGTGACTGGGCTGCCATGATGGGAATCGAAGCAGTATATATTGATAAAGATACCACCATCCGTAACTTCAAAAAAGATTTAATGTTGGGTGATATTTTTTACAGATAAGATTTGAAAAAGGAGGAATGATACCATGGAACATGCAAAGCAGACCATTGAAAATGGAAAGGCAGTACTGGGAATTGAATTCGGTTCTACCAGAATCAAGGCAGTATTGATTGATGAAAATCATACTCCAATCGCTACAGGAGCACATGATTGGGAAAATCAGCTTTTGGATGGAAAAATCTGGAGTTACAGTCTGGATATGATTTGGAGCGGATTACAGGACTGCTACAAAAAATTGACCGATGATGTCTGGGAACAATATGGGATTGTAATTAAAAGATTAGCAGCCATTGGTTTTTCGGGAATGATGCATGGGTATATGGCATTTAATGAAAAAGAGGAACTGCTTGTGCCATTCCGTACATGGAGAAATACCATTACCAAAGAGGCAGCAAAGGAACTGACAGAAGTGTTTTCTTTCAATATTCCGCAGCGTTGGAGTATCGCTCATCTGTATCAGGCTATTTTAAATGGAGAAGAGCATGTAAGTGAGATTACTTATTTTACGACGCTTGCAGGTTACATTCACTGGAAACTCACAGGAGAAAAAGTGATGGGTGTCGGAGAAGCATCCGGCATGTTCCCTATCGATGCGAAAACAAAGAATTATAATCAGACCATGATTGCGAAGTTTCATCAGCTGGAGAAAGTTCAACAATATAGCTGGAAGCTGGAGGAGATTTTGCCAAAAGTACTGGTTGCGGGGGAAGAAGCAGGAAGGCTTACAAAGGAAGGTGCTGCACTTTTAGATATCACCGGTAATCTGGAGGCGGGAATTTTAATGGCACCTCCGGAAGGAGACGCAGGTACAGGCATGGCAGCTACCAACTCTGTAGCAGTCCGTACCGGTAATGTATCTGCAGGAACTTCTGTATTTGCGATGGTTGTTATGGAAGAAGAATTAAAAGCAGTGCACGAAGAGATTGATATTGTTACGACACCTTCCGGTGAAAATGTTGCGATGGTGCACTGCAATAACTGTACTTCTGATTTAAATGCATGGGTAAATCTTTTTAAGGAAACATTAGGGGCATTTGGAGTATCCGTTGACGCAGATACGTTATACGGTACGCTTTATCATAAAGCATTAGAAGGAGACGCAGATTGCGGCGGACTTGTAGCCTTCAATTACTTTTCCGGAGAACCGGTAGTAGGATTAAATGAAGGCAGACCGTTATTTGTTCGTAAACCGGATGCAAACTTTCATCTTGCGAACTTCATGCTTACACATTTATATGCCTCCCTTGCAACCCTAAAGATTGGTTGTGATATTCTTTTCAAAGAAGAGAATGTAAAAGTAGATAAATTATATGGGCACGGTGGATTGTTTAAAACAAAAGGTGTAGGTCAGGGAATTCTTGCAGCAGCTATGAACGCTCCCGTAGCAGTTATGGAGACAGCCGGAGAAGGCGGTCCATGGGGAATGGCGCTGCTTGCATCTTACATAGTAAATAAAACAGAAGGGGAATCCTTAGAGCACTACCTTAGCGAGCGCGTTTTTGCAGGGGAGAGCGGTTCTGTTATGAATCCTGACCCTGCAGATGTCGCAGGCTTTGACCGATATATGGAAAGCTATAAAGCCTGCCTTGCAGCAGAAGCAAAAGCGGTAGAAGTATTGTAGTTTTAACAGAGAGGAATCGTTATATGTTAGAAGAATTAAAAAAGCAGGTGTATGAAGCAAATATGGAGCTGCCAAAGAGGGGCTTAATTACTTATACCTGGGGAAATGTCAGCGGAATTGATAGAGAAACCGGATATTTTGTTATCAAACCAAGCGGTGTAGACTATGATGCCCTCACACCGGAAGATATGGTGGTTATGGATTTGGAAGGAAACAAAATCGAAGGAAAATACAAACCATCCTCCGATACGGCTACACACATAGAACTTTATAAAAAGTATGAAGAGATAGGTGGAATCGTGCATACGCATTCTCCGGAGGCAGTAGCATGGGCACAGGCAGGCCGCGATATTCCGCTATATGGAACCACGCATGCAGATTATTTTCTTGGAGCAATTCCCTGTGCGAGAAACTTAACTGAAAAGGAAATTGAAGAAGCCTACGAGAAAAACACAGGCGTTGTCATTGTGGAAACCTTTGAGGAAAGAGGCTTAAATCCAATGTATACACCGGCGGTATTATGTAAAAACCATGGACCGTTTACCTGGGGCAAAGATGCAGCAGAGGCAGTACATAATGCAGTTGTCTTAGAAGAAGTTGCAAAAATGGCTCGTAATACAGAGGCACTTAATCCAAATGTGAAGCCTGCTCCGGACAGTATCAAGAATAAGCATTTTTACCGGAAGCATGGAGCGAATGCATATTATGGACAATAAAAGGAGATTTTTTATGCAAGTACACAATTATGAAAAGGAACACTTAACCCGACTCCGTAGTCAGCTCGCAGAATGTACAGTTTTGCTGAAGTCAAACGGGGATTTTCCATTGGTTGGTGCAGGAAAAATCGCAGCTTACGGTAGTGGAGTGCGAAATACCATAAAAGGAGGAACCGGTTCAGGAGAAGTAAATTCCCGTTTTTTCACAACCATTGAAAAAGGTTTGGAAGATGCCGGATTTTCCCTTACCACGAAAGCTTGGTTAGACTCTTATGAGCAGGTACGTGTGGAAGCCAGAAAAGAATTTCATAAAGAAATTAAAGCAAGAGCGAAAGCAAACCATACCCAGCCGGTAATCGAAGGTATGGGTGCGGTTATGCCGGAACCGGAATATCAATTGCCGTTAGATGGCGAAGGGGATGTGGCTATTTATGTAGTATCACGCATTTCTGGAGAAGGAAATGACAGAAGGGTAGTAGGCGGTGATGTTCTTTTAAGCGAAACAGAACAGAGAGATATTTTAGCACTGAATAAGAAGTATAAAAAATTCATGTTGGTACTGAATGTAGGCGGTGCTGTTGATTTATCCTCTGTTCAGGAAGTGGATAACATCCTGGTGTTATCCCAGCTGGGGGTAGAAACAGGTGCAGTTTTAGCAGATATTCTGTTAGGCAAAGCGTATCCGTCAGGGAAATTAGCCACTACATGGTCGGCATGGCAGGATTACTGTACAATCGGACAGTTCGGCGGTCAGGATGATACCGCTTATGGCGAAGGTATCTATGTTGGTTACCGCTATTTTGATACCGTAGGTAAACGAGCATTGTTCCCATTTGGTTACGGTATGGGATACACTACATTTTCTATAAATACTCAGGATGCAGAAGCAGTTGGAGAAGAAATCACTGTAACCGCAAAAGTGAGAAATACAGGCAAATATTCCGGCAAGGAAGTCGTGCAGGTATATGTATCTGCGCCGGAAGGTGAACTGGACAAACCATATCAGGAGTTGGTTGCTTTTGCCAAGACCAGAGAACTGATTCCTGGCGAGGAGGAAATTGTAAAAGTTTCCTTTAAACTTTCGGACGTGGCGTCTTACGATACTACAAAGGCTTCTTGGGTATTAGAACAGGGCGATTACGTGATTCGTGTGGGAAATAGTAGCGTAGATACAAGTGTGTGTGGCATTGCAAAACTTGAAGAATCTGTTGTAGTTCGCAAGGTACGAAACACTTGCGGAAATCCGGGATTTGCAGACTGGAAATCGGAAAAATGTGTGGCACAGAATGTACCTGTGGATGTAAAAACGCTTATCGTCAAACCAGAAGATATTGCTACTGAAACGATAGTATATGATACAAAGCCGGAGATTGATAGCGCTATCAAAGGCTTAAGCGACGAAGAGCTTGCCTATGTAAATATAGGGGCATTTAATCCAAAAGGCGGAATGCTTAGCATCATCGGCAATGCAAGCTCTTCTGTGGCAGGAGCAGCAGGTGAGACCACTAGCACCTTAAAGGAAAAAGGCTTCCCGGTTATGGTTATGGCGGATGGCCCGGCAGGGCTGCGCCTTAGCCAGAAATATTACGAAGATGAAAAGGGTGTTCATTCTCTTGGGGAAACAATGCCTGCAAGTATTTTGGAATTTATGCCAAAGCCGGTTGCATGGTTTATGAGCCGTCCTCCAAAGGTGAAAAAGGGTGTGGAAGTAAAAGAGCAGTATGCTACTGCGATTCCGATTGGCACGGCGATTGCACAGAGCTGGAATCTGGATTTTGCCAAAGACTGTGGAGACATTGTTGGTGCAGAAATGGAACGTTTTGGCGTGCAGTTGTGGCTTGCACCAGCGTTAAACATTCATCGTAGTATCCTTTGTGGAAGAAACTTCGAATATTATTCAGAAGATCCGGTTATCAGCGGTTTATTTGCTGCGGCAATTACGAATGGAGTACAGGCACATCCGGGATGTGGTACGACGATTAAGCACTATGCGGCAAACAATCAGGAAACAAACAGACTTGCAAACAATAGTTTAGTCAGTGAACGTGCCATGAGAGAAATCTATCTCCGCGGTTTTGAAATCTGTGTGAAAGAGTCACAGCCATGCGCAGTTATGACCTCTTACAATCTGCTAAATGGGGTACATACTTCTGAACGCCGCGATTTAGCAGAGGATATTTTACGCTGTGAATGGAATTATCAGGGTATTATAATGACAGACTGGGTAAGCGGCGGTGGATTCCTTACAAAAAATGCAAAATATGCAGAACCAAATGCCGGAAAGGTTGCGGCAGCAAGCGGAGATCTGTTTATGCCGGGATGCAGCAAGGATTATCAGGAAGTATTAGATGCTTTAAAGGATGGAACTCTTTCCAGAGAACAGCTTGAGATAAATGCGACCCGCGTATATCGTATGGCGAAAAAATTAGTAAAATAGATTTTAATGCAAAATGAAAGAAACCGTAAATCCTAGATATATAAGCCAAGGGTTTACGGTTTTTTGTTAATTATTAAAATAATTGTATCTATTCAGAAACCCACCCATACATTCGCAAAAACAGCCCGTTTACCGTTCTGTCGCTTCTTCGAAGCTTTCCTTTTGCTCATATATGAGCAAAATTAGCTACAAAGCAACGTGAAAGTGCGTGGAACGCACGGTTTTACAAATTTATGAGGAAGGGTTCTGAATAGATACAAATAGAAAATATTATGATTAAAGTATTGCTTCATATGCTTCATGTAGAGAACAATGAAGAGCTGCGGGAGTTCTTCTGGAAGCATGTTGGGAAGTAAGAGATGGCCTATCTGTAACTGATAAATAAGTGAAAATACATAATTTCATAAGGTATAACTAATAAAATGTAAAATTATAAATTTAAGGAATAATGTGTAATAATCTTGACATAATATAAATATGCGAATACAATAGTAGCATAAGATTAGGTCAGGAAGCGTACGACGCCCTGGCCGTTTTTTTTTGGAGACGCAGAGGATGAAAGAGTTTAAAACTTTTAATCAACAATTGACGATATTACGTAATAGAGGGATGGTTGTTCCGACAGATGGTAGACCAAAGCGATTTTTGGAGCAAGAGAATTATTACAATGTCATAAATGGATATAAAGATTTATTTCTGTGTAAGGATAGTCAAGGAAATGCGATTATTCCAGAAACATATTTACCTAATACACATTTTAATGAATTGAAAGCATTGTTTTTATTTGATCGTGAATTAAGGTTTCTTTTTCTTAAGTATTTACTTATTTTCGAGAATTCATTTAAAACTGTTATTTCATATGAATTTTCACAAAAATATCCCAAAGCCAATTCTTATTTGGAGATTGCAAATTATAGAGACGATGATCCTAAAGGAGTTTTGAAACAGATTTCAATTTTAACCAAAACTATACATGATAATGTCGGAAGTATGCAAAACAATACAGACCAACGAGCACACTTAGAATTAGTAGTGAAGATATGGAATCCGCACTAAAGATATTTAATTTAGTTAGAAATCAATGTGCACACGACGAGCGTCTTTTTAATTCGGATTACAAAAATATAAGAGTAGTAAATATAGCAAATTATTTCGGGATTACAAATTATAACAATAGGCGTATTATTGTTGCTATACTGTATTTTAAGGTTATGCTTAATAAATCTTATTATAAGAAATTTCACTCAGAACTAAGTGAAATATTTGATAGGTATAAAAATGAATTTCAGACAGTGAGCTTTGATGATATTCTTGATATTATGGGCATTGATATGAGTGAATTAGAAAAGTTGAAGTAAATGGGATGTATGCTAAATAAAAAAGGATCATGCCCAAATTAGTTTTGGGACGGTCCTTTTTTGTCTTTATATTCAAGTGGTGTACAACCATAATACTTACAGAATGCCCGATAAAAACTGCTGACAGTAGAATATCCAACAATCTGTGAGATATTTTCAATAGAATACTCTCCCTGAAGCAACAATCCGGCAGCTTTTTCCATCTTAAGCTTTAAAATCAACTGCGCAAAATTCATGCCCATACAGTTTTCTATGATACGTGTAATCTGTCTCTCGCTATAATGAAACTTCTCCGCCACATCCTTTTGAGTGATATTCTGATAATTAATTTGGATGTAACTGAAAATAGCCGAAAATTCATGCTTCCAATGAAAATCCTCTGTTCGTGGTAGCTTTGCAGTCCCTTCATATCTGCGAAGCAAAAGGATGAAGAATTCTGAAAGTAGGGCATTCATCATCTGCGAACCATACAAATCGTTTTGCTGGTATTCTTCCCAAACTCGAAACATCATATTCTTAATATCGAAGTCATCCCCAGTTTCAAAATGAAGATAAGAGGTGCCTTTTGGCATACTAAGTGCCTGCTGGAAAAAGAGTGTCATAAGATTTTCAGGGGGAAGCTGATTCCAGAATACCTTTTCAAAGGTGGTGGCGCGAACTATAAAATAAAGCAATACGCAGTCATCTGCACTATGCCGAAATCGGCATAGTGCAGATGACTGTATTATCATGGTTGGAAGTGAAATGTCTGCAAACCGGGTAATGAGAAACATATCCCGTTTCATCGAAGAGGAACTAGGTCTAAAGGTCAACATGACTAAGAGCAAAGTGGATAGACCAAAAAGACTTAAATACCTTGGATTTGGATTTTACTATGACTCGATGGCACACCAATACAAGGCAAAGCCACATACAAAATCAATAGTGAAATTCAAGAAGAGGATGAAAGAACTCACTCGCCGCAACTGGGGCGTTAGCAACAGCTACAAAGTAGAGAAACTCAACCAGCTTATCCGTGGATGGATTAACTACTTCAAAATCGGAAGCATGAAACGTCTCTGTAGAGAAATGGATAAGCATATCAGATATCGCTTGCGCATGTGTATATGGAAACATTGGAAAACTCCGCAAAATCGAGCACATAATCTGATTATACTGGGAATAGATGAGAAGCATGCATGGTCAACAGCGTATACAGGGGCAAGAATAGCCTTTATATGCCAAAGGGGAACCGTAAACCGTGCAATTACAAAAGAAAGACTAACCCGATTTGGATTAGTCCCAATGTTAGATTTCTACACCGAAAGGTGAGTTACTTGTTAAGTTGATTGAACCGCCGTATACGGAACCGTACGTACGGTGGTGTGAGAGGTCGGGAAAAATTATTTAATTTTCTCTCCTACTCGATTCGCATGCATTTCCCGTTTCTGTGCATACATTTTTTTATCAGCTTGCGCATACAGCTCCTTAATATCTTCTTTCGAAAAGCCTGTCTCAGGTTTGACCTGTGCAAAGCCGCCACTGGTAGTGATTTCGTATTCCTTGTGACTTAATTTATTGTAATTATTCAGGTATTTATGTATGCGTGCAAGGAAGTCTTCTGCTTCCGTTTCATTATAGTTTGTAGAAAGCAGATAAAATTCATCACCGCTGAAGCGGGCACAGATATCACCCGGACGTGTGATGCTGGATAGAGCATGACCAATTACCTGAATGGCGAAATCGCCTTCATTATGCCCGAAGTGATCATTGATGTATTTTAGACCATTCATATCAAAAAGGAAACCTGTCAAGGTCTTTTTATTGGTAACGGCATCTACAATCATCAAATCCTCAAAATGCAGATAACCATGTTTGTTATATAATCCGGTCAGAGCATCTTTTGTATAAATATCTTCCAGATGAGATACTAAGAGATTGGTATTTTTTGCATCGCAGATACGCTGCAGCATCTGGTTGATATTCATGAACCAGTGAACAAACTGGAAGTGATAGTCAATGCGATTGTACTCATAAGACAGAGCAACATAACCGAATTCCTTATCTTTAAAGAACAACGGCATATAAAGGTATGCAGAATCAAAATGACGGTAAATATGCTCCGGAAGCAGGGCGTTCTTCGTAAAACTGCATTCCGGTAAACGTTTCCCATCACGAATCGCAAGCTTTAAATGGATGTCATCTGCCGCGTACTCGTCCTCATTCTGTTCCGTCAACTCCAAAATATGCTTAGAAACGGAATCCCAACCGTCATATAAGCATAGATAGAATTCATGGCAATGGTCGATATGCGCAATGTAAGTCTCTAATAAATCCATGCCGTCATCAATGTCGGTAATGTTCTGGAAAGCTGCTGTCATCCGCATGGAGGTAAAAATGGAGGCTTCTGTGGATGCAATGCGGTTAAGGAGAGAACGCTGATAAAACAATGGATTTTTATAGGTGGCTTGCGTGCAACCACAGGAATGGCCGATTATAATGTCTGCAGGTACCTGTGTATGTACCGGGAGCATGTCTCCCCTCATTTTTTGGATGAGACATTCTACAGCTGTTTGCCCCAACTCATAAACAGGGAAGGATACCGTCGTAAGGCATGGGTTGATACTTTGTCCTTCCTCACTGTTATCACAGCCTGTAATTGCAAAATCTTCTGGAATGCAATATCCGTTTTTTAGTGCAACCTCCATGAAGAGTAAAGCCATGTGATCATTGTAGCAGACAACCGCATCCGGTTTGCCGGATGAGGTAAAATGTCTTAAAGCAGCTAAAACGGAATCCGATGTATATGCAGCGGCATAGACATCTTCTTTCCCTACAGTAAGACCGGTATCCGCCATTGTGTGCCGGTAATAATTTTCCCTGCTGTCCGAAAAATAAGCTTCACTCGCACAACCGAGATAGCAAATACGTTTACATCCGTGCTTGGTAATGAGATGTCGGACCAAGTCAGCTGTAGTAGAGTTATTCTCCAAAGAAATAGAAGGAAATGATTCATGTTTTTCTGAAATTTCAATGATCGGACAGCTGCACTTTTCCTTTAGGGCTGTCTCAATCTGCTGACGCAATGCATCCTGTGGATAAGTGTCGGATGCAAAAATAATGCCGCTAAAATCATCATAGTTTGGTATTTTTAAGATACTTTCTTCACCGATGCTGTAGTCTCCAAGGTTTTCGCCATCCATGGAGGCAAAAATCTCGGCAGTATAACCGTATTCTAATGCTTTGTCAATAATTCCATGGCAGACATTCTGCTGGTAAAATCCCATAATGTGAGAAATAAAAACCCCAATTTTTTTTGTATGATACATATTCTTCCCCTCTTGCCAAATGATACGCTTTATTGTACCATAAATTGGTTATTTATAAAAGGTTTTATAAGGAAGAAGACAAAATGAGAAAGAAAATAACATGGTTTTACTATTTGATACATATCTTGTTCTGGTGCGGGTATGCTATTATATGGAGCTTTACTTCAGTTTATCTGAAAGCATGCGGATATAATAGTCAGATCATCGGACTGGTGACGGGAGTCGGCGCTATGATTTCGGTACTTATACAGCCGGTTTTGGCATCCCTAGTTGAAAAGAGCCCGCACATGAATAACAGTAAAAACGTAGTGGTTTTGCAGCTTTTGGCTTTGGGAATGGCAGCTATGATGATGCTAAAGCTGCCGGGCATTTATACAGTTGCCATACTTTTTATGATGGTTGCTGCATTAGAGGCGTCACTTCCTTCTATATTAAGCAGTATCGCGATGGAAGGTGTGAATGCCGGACTCCCTATTAATTATGGCATTGCAAGAGGACTTGGAGCCGCCAGCTTTTCTGTATCTTCTTTGTTTTATGGATATGCGGTAAGCTTCTGGGGTGAAAAGTGCCTAATGATATTTTATACAATCATTTGTGCATTGGTTATTTTAAGCGTTATTTTGTTCCGGCAATGTTATAAGCAGGAAGTGCCGATAAGAAAAATCTGCAAAGAAAAAAAGAAACAGAAAATAGCCGGCTTTTCCTTATTAAAAAAGTATTCTTTTTTGAAGTACTTCCTGATATCTGCAGTATTTTTGTTTATGTCACATAATATAGTATGTGTATTTCTTCCACAGATTATAGAAAATGCGGGCGGTGACAGCTCCAAGCTTGGTATCGCAATTTTTATTGCGGCGGGAGTCGAGTTTCCTGTGATGTCCTATTTTGTCAGATTGTCAAAAAAGATTGCCATAGACAGGCTTTTAGTGTGGAGTGCAATTTTCTTTGCCATTAAGAGCACGATAGCCATGTTTGCGGGAAATGTAGCACTTGTTTATCTGGCACAATTCTCACAGTTTGGCGGTTTTGCTCTTTTTACACCGGCATCGGTATATTTTATCAATATGGCGCTTAAGGAAGAGGACCGGAATGTGGGACAGGCACTGCTTGGCGCATGCACCATAGGTCTTGGCGGAACCTTTGGAAATGTCATCGGCGGTATGATTTTGGAGCGTGCAGGATTATTTGCAATGGTTACAGTCTCTACTGTGTTTTGTATAGTAGGAATCCTTCTCATGATAGTGTGTCGCAGCTCTTATAAAAAGGCGAATCTAAAAAATATATAAAATCTATAAAAATAAAGAAATGCTGTTGACAAAAGCAGTTGTTGGTGCTATTTTAAGTACAGATGTTAGCACTCCACATAAATGAGTGCTAACAAAAAACTTGAATAGCACCTTTTTTATTCATGATAAGTTAACCGTAAAGGATGATTTCAGAGAAACGGGAGTAGACGAATGGAAGAATTCGAATTAAGCGAACGTAAAACGAAAATATTAAATGCAGTCATTCGCAATTACTTAGAAACCGGAGAGCCGGTCGGCTCCAGAACGATTTCAAAGTACACGGATTTGAATTTAAGTTCTGCAACGATTCGAAATGAGATGGCTGATTTGGAAGAGCTTGGCTATATTGTACAGCCACATACTTCAGCAGGCCGTATTCCTTCTGATAAAGGATACCGCTTCTATGTGGATCATCTGATGGAGGATAAGAATCGTGAAGTTGCAGAGATGAAGCAGTTTGTGATTGAGCACACGGAAAAGATGGAACAGGTGTTGCAGCAGGTGGCTAAGGTGTTAGCAAATAATACCAATTATGCAACCATGGTATCGGCTCCGTCTTATCACAGAAATAAGGTAAAATTCATCCAGCTTTCACTGGTAGATGACGACCAGCTTTTGGCAGTGATTGTGACACAGAGTAATCTGGTAAAGAATAAAATCATTAATCTTTCTGAACCGATTGATAATGAGACTTTATTAAAACTGAATTTCTTATTGAACTCAAACTTAAATGGTCTTGCCTTGGAAGAAATTAATTTGGCAGCCATTGCAAAGCTTAAGGAGCAGGCCGGAAGCTATGGTGCTATTGTAAGCGAGGTATTAGATACACTGGAAGAGACCATGGGAGCAGATGAAGATATCCGCATCTACACAAGTGGTACAACGAATTTATTCAAGTATCCCGAGCTTTCAGACTCAGCGGAAAAGGCAAGCGAGCTGTTATCTACTTTTGAAGAAAAGCAGCAGCTGGCTACTTTAGTAACAGAAAATCTATTAAACGAAGAAAATACCGGCATTCAGGTTTATATCGGAAATGAAAGCCCGATTCAGACAATGAAGGATTGCAGTGTGGTGACAGCTACTTATGAATTAGGCGAAGGCGTTCGTGGAACAATCGGAATTGTTGGACCAAAACGAATGGATTATGAAAAGGTTATGGATAACCTGAAGGTATTGAAAAAGTCATTGGATGGCATTTTAGATAAGTCGAAAAATGAAGGTAACTGTTCAGAATAGGTCGGAGCGGAACCGCGTAGACCGTAAAAAAGTGATTCAGGAGTGAAAAAATCCCATCGTCGAAGACGATTTTCATGGATTTTTTCATTGTGACCGTGAAGGTACTGAACAGTTACAAATGATGAATAGAAAGGAATAGTAACATGCAGGAAACAAAACAGGATGAAATTCTTGAAGAACTTACAGAAGAGACAAAGGATACAGTCGATTCGGAAGTGACAGAGGATATTACCGCCGAGACTGTGGAAGAAGCAAAGGAAGAGGATGTTGCCGAAGCAGAAGATGCAGCAGAAGATACTTCCGAAGAGAAAAAAGGATTTTTTAAAAAGAAAAAAGATAAAAAAGATGAAAAAATCGAAGAATTAACCGATCAGGTAAAACGTCAGATGGCAGAATTCGAGAACTTCAGAAAACGTACCGAAAAAGAAAAGTCACAGATGTTTGATATGGGTGCGAGAACTGTAATCGAAAAAATTCTTCCGATTGTGGACAATTTTGAAAGAGGATTTACTACCGTAGAAGAGGCTGATAAAGATGATGCATTTGTACAGGGAATGGATAAGGTTTATAAGCAGCTTATGACGGAATTAGAGGCAATCGGTGTGAAACCAATTGAGGCAGTTGGTCAGGAATTTAATCCGGAATACCACAATGCAGTCATGCAGGTTGCGAGTGAAGAATATGAATCCGGTGTGGTTGCTCAGGAATTATTAAAAGGTTACACCTATAAAGAAACTGTCGTACGTCACAGCATGGTGGCGGTCGTTCAGTAGATTTTATAACAGTAAAAAAGTTGCTTGCAACTTTTTCATAAATCAAGTTAACAAATTTTTTTAGATATTTAGGAGGATACAGTCATGGGAAAAATTATTGGTATTGACTTAGGAACAACAAACAGCTGCGTAGCAGTTATGGAAGGTGGTAAACCTACCGTTATCGCAAACCAGGAAGGTGCCAGAACAACACCGTCTATCGTAGCTTTTACAAAAACAGGTGAAAGATTAGTAGGTGAACCTGCAAAGCGTCAGGCTGTTACAAATGCAGAGAAGACAATTTCTTCTATCAAGCGCCATATGGGTACAGATTACAAGAAAGCAATTGATGACAAACAGTACTCACCACAGCAGATTTCTGCTATGATTCTTCAGAAATTAAAAGCAGATGCAGAAGGATACTTAGGAGAAAAAGTAACAGAAGCTGTTATTACAGTTCCTGCTTACTTCAATGATGCACAGCGTCAGGCAACAAAGGATGCAGGTAAAATTGCCGGTCTTGACGTAAAACGTATTATCAACGAGCCGACAGCAGCAGCTTTAGCTTATGGTCTTGATAACGAAAAAGAGCAGAAAATCATGGTATACGACTTAGGTGGTGGTACATTTGATGTATCTATCATCGAAATCGGTGACGGCGTTATCGAAGTATTATCTACAAATGGTGATACACATCTTGGTGGTGATGATTTTGATAACAAGATTACACAGTGGATGATTGATGAGTTTAAGAAAGCAGAAGGCGTTGACTTATCAAATGATAAGATGGCACTTCAGAGATTAAAAGAAGCAGCTGAAAAAGCAAAGAAAGAATTATCATCAGCTACCACAACAAATATTAACTTACCATTCATCACAGCAACTGCAGAAGGTCCAAAGCACTTTGATATGAACCTTACAAGAGCAAAATTTGATGAATTAACACATGACTTAGTTGAAAGAACTGCAATCCCTGTTCAGAATGCAATGCGTGATGCAGGTCTTACAAATGCAGATCTTGGTCAGGTATTATTAGTCGGTGGTTCTACACGTATCCCGGCTGTACAGGATAAAGTAAGACAGTTAACAGGCAAAGAGCCAAGTAAGTCTTTAAACCCGGATGAATGTGTAGCAATCGGTGCTTCTATTCAGGGTGGTAAATTAGCCGGCGATGCAGGTGCAGGTGAGATTCTTTTATTGGATGTAACTCCACTTTCACTTTCTATCGAAACAATGGGTGGTGTTGCTACAAGATTAATCGAGAGAAATACAACCATTCCTACAAAGAAGAGCCAGATTTTCTCCACTGCAGCAGATAACCAGACAGCAGTTGATATCAACGTTGTACAGGGTGAGAGACAGTTTGCAAGAGATAACAAATCCCTCGGACAGTTCCGTTTAGACGGTATTCCACCAGCACGTCGTGGTGTTCCACAGATTGAAGTAACCTTCGATATCGATGCAAATGGTATCGTTAATGTATCTGCAAAGGATTTAGGAACAGGAAAAGAACAGCATATTACCATTACAGCAGGTTCTAATATGTCTGATGATGAAATCGAAAAGGCTGTAAAAGAAGCAGCTGAGTTTGAAGCACAGGATAAGAAGAGAAAAGCGGCAATCGATGCAAGAAACGATGCAGATTCTTTCGTATTCCAGACACAGCAGGCATTGGATCAGGTTGGTGCATCCTTAGATGCAAACGACAAGGCAATGGTCGAAGCTGACATCAATGCAGTAAAATCTTTCTTAGAGGCTCATCCAAATGCAGAAGATATGACAGATGCAGATGTGACTGAGTTAAAAGCTGCTCAGGAAAAATTAACTCAGAGTGCTCAGAAGGTATTTGCTAAGATGTATGAACAGGCACAGGGCGCGCAGGGTGCACAGGGCGCAGGTCCGGATATGAGCAACATGGGCGGAAATACCGGCGCACCGGAAGATGATGTTGTAGATGCAGATTTCAAAGAAGTATAAGAATAATATATAAATAATAAAGCAGGGGTTTTCGGAGTTTTCCGGGAACCCTATGCGTTCGTAGTGGAGAATTGTTATGGCTGATAAAAGAGACTATTATGAGGTCCTTGGAATAAGCAAGGGCGCAGATGATGCAGAAATAAAAAAAGCTTTCCGTGCTCTGGCAAAAAAATATCATCCGGACGCACATCCAGGAGACAAAGAGTGCGAAGAGAAATTCAAAGAGGCGCAGGAAGCCTACGCGGTATTAAGCGATCCGGAAAAAAGAAGACAATATGACCAGTTCGGTCATGCAGCTTTTGATGGAATGGGTGGCGGTGCCGGTGGCTTTGATTTTTCAGGCATGGACATGGGCGACATTTTTGGTGATATTTTTGGTGATTTCTTTGGCGGTGGTCGCTCTAGGCGTGCTAATGATGGCCCAATGAAGGGGGCAAATCTTCGCACCAGTGTTAGAATTAGCTTTGAAGAGGCTGTTTTTGGTTGTGAAAAAGAAATCGAAATGGTACTTAAAGATACTTGTAAGACCTGCCATGGAACCGGGGCAAAGCCGGGTACCTCTCCGGAGACTTGTACAAAATGTGGCGGGAAGGGTAAAGTTGTATTTACGCAGCAGTCTTTCTTTGGCACCGTTCAAAATGTACAGACTTGTCCGGACTGTAATGGTTCCGGTAAGGTTGTGCGTGAAAAATGCTCGGATTGCCGCGGAACCGGATATATCGCAAGTAAGAAGAAAATTCAGGTATCGATTCCGGCGGGAATTGATAACGGACAGAGTGTCCGTATTCGCGAAAAAGGAGAACCGGGTATCAATGGCGGACCAAGAGGCGATTTGCTGGTAGAAGTAGTGGTATCCAGACATCCAAACTTACAGCGCCAGGATATGAATATTTACTCAACTGCACCAATTACATTTGCCCAGGCTGCTTTAGGAGGAGAAATCCGAATCAATACAGTCGATGGTGATGTTTTATATGAAGTAAAACCGGGTACACAGACCGATACCAAGATTCGTTTAAAGGGTAAGGGCGTTCCTTCTCTGCGTAACAAAGAAATTCGTGGTGACCATTATGTAACCTTAGTAGTACAGACACCGACTTCACTGAATGCGGAAGCAAAAGAGCTGCTTCGTCAGTTTGATGAAGTAACAGGCGACTCTTTAAGAAAAACTTCCGAGGATTCCGAAAAACCAAAGAAAAAAAGAGGGTTTATGGATAAATTAAAGGAATCTATTGATGATATTAAAGAAGAGTTTGAATAAATTGCAGAAATAGTGTATGATGGCGGTAGAGGTGAATTTATATGAGTCAGTCGATGGTATATGCCAAAGAGCGTGATACGTCCTATCGCCAGTGGCAGTTTAAAGAAGCCGTAGAGCTTGAACATAAAAAACAGGAACTAACAGAAGAACGTAGACAGCTGGATGCTGAACGCAGAGCGTTTGAAAGAGAAAAACAGGAATTCTACTTGAAAAAACAAGTGGAAGAAAATCGTCTTGAACAGGATAAAAAACTTTTTGACATGAAGTGGAAGATTTTGGAAGGCGAATTAAAAAAGCTTGCTGCTGAAAAGGAGCAGGTTGCCAGACAGCGGGATTTCTACCGGTATGTGAATGAATTCGAGTATGGTTCCCGGTTTGGTTCTCAAAGTGTTATAAAAGGGGAAATCTTTTTTAGCGGTGTAGACAGCGAAGATACACTAAAGAAGCGTTATAAGGATTTAATTAAGATTTATCATCCGGACAATCTCGGTGGGGACAAGAGTACCCTGCAGGAGATCAATACGGAGTATGAAAAATTGAAGGCACTATATGAGTAGATGAATAGAGGGACGCTTCTTCTGTCTCGAATACCGAGACAGAAGAAGCGTCCCTATTGTCTATGGATACACCAGATGTGCCTCATCAATTCCATATAATGTATGCTCTAAATAGCGTTTCGCCAGATAATTGGCCATACCAAGATTCATATCCAGATAGTTACCGCAGTCTTTTGCACTGGCACCGGGTACTTCGTCATGGTAATCACGAATAAATTCGTACATTTCAATCATCAAATCCACAATGTCTTTGGATTCGTAATCCCCTGCTAACAATAAATAAAAACCGGTACGGCATCCCATTGGTCCAAAATAAATAGTTTTGTCCTTGTATACCGGGTGATTGCGTAAAAAAGTAGCTGCCAAATGCTCGATGGTGTGTACTTCAGCAGTATTCATAACCGGCTCATCGTTGGGAGAGGTCATTCGCAAATCAAACGTAGTAATGACTTCGCTGCCAATGTGATCTTTTCTTGATACATATACTCCAGGCTCTAATTTAATATGGTCGATGGTAAAACTTGCAATCTTTTCCATATATGAAACCTCCAAAATTTTTTTCTACTAAAACTTTAAATCATTCAGAGACTTCCGTCAAGGGAAAGCTAGTGATATAATAGTACTAATGATACAAAAGGAAGGCGCCTTGCATATGAAGAAAAAATGGAAAATCTGCGTTAGTGTATTGTTTTTATTGGGTATGGTGTTTACTCTTGGGACCGCCAGACGTGTTTTTGCAGCGGAAGAGGGAAAAACGATTCGCATCGCTTACTTTGGAAATGATGGCTTTATAGAGGAAAATGAAGATGGAAGTTTTTCAGGATATGGTGTGGACTATTTGAATGAGATAGCAAAATATACAGGCTGGAATTATGAGTTTGTGCATGGAACGTTAGAAAGCCACATGGAGAACTTAAGAAACGGAACAGTAGATTTTATTTTACAGATGCAAAAAACTCCGGAAAAGCAGGAGGAATTCCTGTTTTCTGAGTACCTTCTGGGAGTGGAAGGTAATCTGATTTATGCAAGGAGTGATGATGCACGCTACTATTATAATGATTTTGAAAGTTTTGCTGGTATGCGGATTGGTTGTGTCAAAGGAAGTTATCAGGAAATACAGTTTATAGAACGGGCGGATCGAAGAAAAAGTGAGTATGTACTTTATGAATTTGCAAGTGCAGAGGAATGCATTCAGGCATTAGATAGCGGAGAAGTGGATTCTATTGTTGCAGGCGCAATGACCCTTGGCAGAAACTATAAAATTATCAGCCGTTATGGTGAAGCAGCGTTTTATGCGGTAACAAGGCAAGGAAATGGTGCATTGATGGAAGAATTCGATGATGCTTTGGGGCAGATTCGAATGGTGAATCCACAGTTCCAAAATAATCTGACAGAGCAGTATTATGGAGTCAGAGGAGATGCAAAACTTACTTTTACCAGGGAAGAAGCGGAATATATCAGCCAAAATCAGAGGGTTACCGTTGCATTTATCCCAAACAGAAGACCATACTCCTATGTGAATGAGGAGGGAGAAATAGCAGGGATTGTGGTAGATCTCATGAAGCAGATTGAAAAAGAAAGTGGTTTGTCTTTTCAATATGTGATGATGGAGCAGGGACAGAGTGCAGTAGATTACTTAAAACAGCATCCGGATCATCTGATTGCGGGAGTTACAGCGAAGAATCCACAATTTGCATCCACTGACTACTTATTGTCGGAGAATCTTTGCGCGGATAACGTGTCCATCGTAAGTAAGCCGGGGACAGAATACAGAATGGATGCAGAACCGGGAACGTATACGATAGCGGTGCCAAAGAGCTTTAAATCGCTGGAATTATACATTAACAAAAATTATCCGGAATTTGAAGTGGTTTTAGCGGATTCTACAGAAGATTGCTTTAATAAGGTAAAGAGTGGAGAAACGGATTTTTTGGCGCAGAATGTCAATGTGTTGGCACCTTATATGCAAAAACCACAATATGAAAAATTTACAATGATTCCCGGATTTTTTATGCAGGAAGAAATGGTAGTTGTGGGATATTCCAATGGAATAAGGCGAATACAGATTAGTATTATCGATAAATGTATTACGATGATTACAGAGAAAGAATTAACGCAATATACCATGTTTCATACAATCGAAAATACATATCATATGACGTTTTGGGATATCTTGTATAAGTATCGTGTCGCATCTGCTATCATTATTAGCTTAGTGCTGCTTGTTATGGGCATGCTGATTGGTGTCATAATTATGAGGCGCAGACATTACCAAAGAGTGGCTGCCAAGAATGTAGAATTGGGAAAAGCTTTGGCTCAGGCCAATAGTGCGAATGAAGCGAAAAGCACTTTTTTAGCGCGTATGAGCCATGAAATTCGTACACCGTTAAATGCCATTGTGGGGATGAATACGATATGTAAAAGTCATTTGCATGAGCCAAGAAAAATGCTTGAGTGCCTGGACAAGATGGAAAATGCTTCAAAGGTATTGAGTGGAATTATTAATGATATTTTAGATGTGTCTGCCATTGAAAGCAATAAGATTAAACTTGATTCAGAAAAACTTTCACTTAAGGAGGTTTTAAAAACAATTGAAGATATCTACACGGAACAGTGCAGGCAAAAAGGTGTGACATTACTGGTAAAAGTGGGAAACACAAGAGAAGCGGAAGTACTTGGTGATGTACTTCGCTTAAAACAGATATTCCTGAATTTGGTTTCGAATGCCTATAAATTTACACCGTCGGGGGGAACGATTACCATCGAGTCAAATGAAGTATCTGAACATGACGGAAAGGTTTTCTATCATTTTAAAGTGTCAGATACGGGGGAAGGAATGTCTGAGGATATGCTGGCACGTTTATTTGTGCCTTTTGAGCAGGAAAGTGCAAAAACGGCAAGTAATCATGGTGGCAGCGGTCTTGGTTTATCCATTGTAAAAAATCTGGTGGAACTGATGTCCGGTACGATTACCTGTGAATCAAAGAAAGGAGAAGGAACGACATTTAGCGTTTCCATTCCGTTTGAAATTCCAAAAGAACAAAAAACGGACGCACAGAAAGTAAACCCGGCCAGATATGATTTTAAAAACAAAAAAGTACTGCTGGTTGATGATACGGAATTTAATGCCGATGTCATGAAGGATTTATTGGAACTGGTACATATGCAGACAGATTGGGCAGAAAATGGCCGTATTGCCTGCGAGATGTTTGAAAAATCGGCAGAGAATGAATATGTAGCTATTTTTATGGATATCCAGATGCCGGAGATGGATGGGTATGAAGCGGCTAAGACCATTCGTGCTTCCAATCATCCGAGTGCAAAGACAATTCCAATCTATGCGATGACGGCAAACAGCTTTACGGAGGATATTAGTGAGGCTTTTCATGCCGGAATGAACGGACATATTGAAAAACCGGTTGATACAGCAGTAGTGTATGAGATTTTACAGAAAATTATAGATAAAAAATACTAGAAGAAGAGTGTTGAATATGGGGAAGAAACATTGTTTTAAGAAATTATGGAGTTTTATGCTGATGCTGTGCCTGATGGGGGAGGTTTTGATAAGCACAGTATATGCACAGGAAAAGAGAAAGGTAAGAGTTGCATTTTTTCCAATGGACGGATACCATTCCGTAGAGCCGGATGGAAGCTATGGCGGGATGGATGTGGAGTATCTCAATGAAATCTGTAAATATGCAGACTGGGAAATTGAATATGTGCTATGTGAAAGCTGGGGAGATGCGTTAAAGCATTTAGACGAGCATCAGGTGGATTTAGTAGGATCTGCACAATATTCTAAAGAGCGTGCGGCGATTTATGATTATGCAGATCTTTCCAGTGGTTATACCTTTGGGGTGATTGCAACCAATGCGGATAAAAGTATTGCTTACGAAGACTTTGAAGCCATGAAGGATATTACTTTTGGTATGGTAAAAAATTATGTGCGGGCAGAAGAGTTTTTGCAGTATTTAGCAGATCATGGAATTTCAAATCCAAAGGTTATGGAGTATGAAGATACGCATGTGCTTCAGGAAGCACTTGATGCAGGGGAAATAGATGCGCTGGTGCATACCTTTATGGAAGTGGAAGAAGGCCAACGGTTAATCGGTCGTTTTGCACCAAAACCGATTTATTATATCACATACAAGGGCAACACAGATGTCATGCGTGAACTGAATCAGGCAATTGCTGATTTAAAGATGAATCAGCCGGAAGTGGAAACCGATTTGATGAACGAGTTTTATCAGAGCAGGTTTGATAAAACTGTGTTATTTACAACGGAAGAAAAAAAGTATCTCAGTCAGACCGAGGAGTTAGTGGTAGGATATTTTGATCATTATTATCCATTTTCCTATGAAGAAGACGGGGTGTTTAAAGGCCTGACAAGGGAGGTGCTGGAAGAAAGTGTGGCAGCTGCCGGAATAGAACTGGCCTATCAGAAAATGACAGACCAAAAGGAGGCAGAAGCTGCACTGCAAAGCGGCGAGATTGATTTGCTTTCTTATTGTGTAGATACAGAGCGGATTCGCAAATCACAAGATTATATTATGCTTGACGCATATGCACAGATTCCATTGGTTCTTGTTACGGGAAAGGATAAGGGGTTTGACGATATTGCAACGTTGGTGACGACAACGGAGTTAAGGAATGAAGCAGAAAGTGTATTGGAAACGGCTTCACTTGTCATAGAGGATTCTTTGGAAGAATGCCTTGCGTTGGTAACAGCTGGTGAGGCGGATGCTGCGTTATGCGATGGTTATCTTGCAGAACATATGATAAGTACCCATATGGAGTATAGTGATTTATCAATTGCGAATGTATTAAATGGCGAACATATGGTACATATGGTGATTCGGAATGAGGAAGATTCTGTGTTGAAAGGCATACTGAATAAGACCATATATCCAATCGATGTGAAGACGATAAATGAATATACATTAAGAGAAAATGTGTATCCGCTAATAAGTTTTCAACTTTTTTTGAGAAACCACAGTATTGCGATTGTACTGGTACTGCTTGCAATGATTCTGGCTGTCATTATAGTGGCTGCACATATTGTTCGGGACAGCCACAGAATTCAGAAACTGATGTATAAGGATACCACAATGGATATCTGGAATCTGAACTATCTGATTTACATGGGAGAGCACAGGTTACTACCGGAGAGAAGGGAACAGTATGCTGTTGTTTGTGTAAATATTGCGCGGTTACGTCGTTATAATATCATATATGGCTGGAACGCAGGAGAACGGCTTTTGGAGATTGCCAAAACGGTATTACAGCAGTGCGTGGATGAAAAAAGGGAAATCTGTGCAAGAAGTCATGGTGACAGATTTGTATTATTGTTAGCATGGGAAGATTGGGAAGAGTTTTTAGGCAGGTTAAAGAATATTCAAGGTATTATAGAGGATACCATTTTTGATTATACAGAAAATCATATGCTGCTTCATATGGGGGTATATGCGATTCCAATGAACAGCAGTGATTTACATTTGGCAGTAAATTATGCAAATCAGGCACTGGAGGTTATTGGAAATAACAATATTAGCGAAATAAAGATTTATGATGCACCTTTTGAAGCAATGCTAAAGGAACGTCACGAAAGGGAAAAATTGTTGGAGTCTGTTGAGATAGAGGGTAATTTTGTAGTTTATTATCAGAGCAAGGTGGATATCCGGACGGAAAAGATTATCGGTGCGGAGGCGCTGGTAAGATTTTTGGACCCGATGGCAGACAAAACAGTCCGTGCGCCGGGATACTTTGTACCATATTATGAGCAGACGGGAAGGATTATGGAAGTAGACTTTTTTGTACTGGAGTCTGTTTGCAAAATGCTGCGCAGGCGTATAGATGCAGGTGAAGCAGTTGTTCCAATTTCCTGCAATTTTTCCAGAATGCATTTTACAAGAGTGGGCTTCCCGGAACGTTTCGAAACGGTTCTTGAGAAATACCGGATAGCAAAAGAACTGATTGAAGTGGAGATTACAGAAACGCTTGTTGTAGAAGAATTGCAACAGCAAATGATTAAGCAGACGCTTAACAACTTAAGAGACCGGGGAATCCGTTTGTCCATTGATGATTTTGGCGCAGGCTATTCTTCCTTAGGTGTTTTTGAACAGATACCAGCTTCCGTTGTGAAACTTGACCGTTCGTTCATGATAAATCATGAGGAACGTGTGCGTCAGGTGAAAATTATGCGCGGAATCGTAAGAATGGCAAGAGAACTGGATGCGCAGATTGTATGCGAGGGTGTAGAGACGCAGAATGATGTAAACCTGATGAATGAGGTTGAGGCTTATGTGGCGCAGGGCTATTATTATTCAAAACCGGTACCAGAGGCAGTATTTGAAGAAAAACTGAATGCGTCCGTTTGAAAAAATTGCACAAGCTTCATTTTTATGTTATGATAAGCAACAGTATGTGTAATGGAGGAAAACCTATGAAATGGAATAAATATACAATTGAAACCACCACAGCAGCAGAGGAATATATGAGTTCTATGCTGATGGAGCTTGGCATTGAAGGGGTAGAAATCGAAGATAAGATTCCGCTTTCCAAAGAGGACCAGGCAGATATGTTTATTGATTTTCTGCCGGAACTGCCACCGGATGATGGGGTAAGTTATGTGAGCTTTTATGTAGAGGATGACGGAACGGATGATGCCGAATTGTTACGGCAGGTAAAAATCTCATTAGAAGATTTAAGAAAGCTTGTTGATGTGGGAACCGGAACCATTACCTCTGATCAGACCGAGGATTTGGACTGGATTAATAACTGGAAGGAATTTTTCAAATCCTTCTATATTGATAATATTTTAATCAAACCGACCTGGGAAGATTTAAAAGTGGAAGATAAGGACAAAATCTTAATAGAGATTGATCCGGGCGTTTCTTTTGGTACGGGAAAACATGAGACAACACAGCTTTGCATTAAGCAGTTGCAGAAATATATCGGTGGGGAGTTAAAAGCACCGAAGGTTTTAGACGTTGGCTGCGGAAGCGGAATATTATCCATCGTGGCGTTAAAGCTTGGAGCCAGAGAAGTGGTCGGAACCGATTTGGATGCAGATTGCATTACTTCCTCACAGGAAAATATGGCAGTCAATCATCTGCCGGAAGAATTAGGAACCTTTTATAAGGGCAATTTGATTGACGATACCGCATTACAGGAGAAAGTCGGAACGGAAGAATACGAAATCGTCGTTGCGAATATTCTGGCAGATGTCATTATTCCGATGGCACCGGTAATCCCTGCCAGATTAAAACAAGGTGGCTATTTCATTACTTCCGGAATTATTGATTTTAAGGAACATGAAGTTAAAGAAGCGATTGAAAAAGCAGGACTTAAGGTAGTGGAAATTAATCATCAGGGTGAGTGGGTAAACATCACGGCTCAGAAGGTGTAAATATGTATCAGTTTTTTGTAGAAGATGCTCAGATATCAGAGGCAAATGTAGTAATCGAGGGCAGTGATGTCAATCATATCAAAAATGTGCTCCGTATGAAGTGTGGTGAGAAAATCCGCATCAGCAGTAACAGTGGTAGAAACTTTTATTGCAGTGTAGCTGAAATTACGGACAACTTTGTGCGAGCAGATGTGATAGAAGAATTAGAGGAGAATACAGAGCTTCCAAATAAGATTTATTTATTCCAGGGTTTGCCAAAAAGTGATAAGATGGAGCTTATCATTCAAAAGGCAGTAGAACTCGGAGTATATGAAGTCATTCCGGTTGCAATGAAAAATTGTGTTGTAAAGCTGGATGATAAAAAAGCTGCATCAAAGATTTCGCGCTGGCAGGAGATTGCAAAGAGTGCGGCAAAGCAGTCAAAAAGAAGCCTGATACCGCAAGTTCAAATGCCAATGCCCTATAAGGCAGCAGTAGAAATGGCGAAGGAACTGGATGTGGTTTTGGTTCCCTATGAGAATGAACGGGGAATGCAGGCTACCAGAGAAGTGATATCAGCCATTGGTCCGGGACAGACGATTGGAATTTTAATCGGACCGGAGGGAGGTTTTGATCCTTCTGAAGTGGAATTGGTGCAGGAAGGGGCACATCTGATTTCACTGGGAAATCGAATTTTAAGAACAGAGACAGCAGGACTTGCTGCTTTATCCATGCTGATTTATCAGTTAGAAAAGTAGCGATAGAATGGAGCGTATGATGGAGGCATATAAAAATATGGAAACATATTTAGATAATTCTGCCACAACAAGATGCAGTAAACGGGCAACAGATATGATGGTAAAGCTTCTGACGGAGGATTATGGTAATCCGTCTTCTTTACATTTAAAAGGTGTTGAAGCAGAAAAATATATCAAGGAAGCAAAAGAAAAAATTGCAAAAACTTTAAAAATAGAGGAAAAGGAACTGGTATTTACTTCCGGCGGCACAGAGTCTAATAATATGGCTCTGATAGGAACGGCGCTTGCAAATAAGCGTGCGGGAAACCACATTATTACAACAGCAATTGAACATGCGTCCGTATCTGCGACAACCGCTTATTTAGA
The DNA here is from genome assembly GCA_945787015.1 of uncultured Roseburia sp. Classification (GTDB taxonomy): domain Bacteria; phylum Bacillota; class Clostridia; order Lachnospirales; family Lachnospiraceae; genus Roseburia. Next base: position 10,055 of record CALZGM010000006.1, on the reverse strand, counting down.
GGAACTGGGATTTAACGTCACTTACTTGAAAGTAGATTCGAATGGTATTATTTCGTTAGAAGAATTAAAGGAAGCAGTAACAGATGAGACAATTTTAGTATCGCTCATGATGGTGAATAACGAAATCGGTGCGGTAGAGCCGATTGAAGAGGCGGTAAAAGTAATTAAAGCGAAGAATCCAAATACCCTTGTTCATGTGGATGCGATTCAGGCGTATGGAAAATATCGGATTTATCCGAAAAAACTGGGTATTGATTTATTATCTGTCAGCGGTCATAAAATCCATGCACCGAAAGGAACCGGTTTTTTATTTATCCGCGATAAAGTAAAAGTAAAACCGCTGATTTATGGAGGCGGGCAGCAGAAGGGAATGCGTTCCGGAACAGAAAATGTACCGGGTGTAGCAGCTTTGGCAGAAGCAGCAGCGGAAATCTATGAAGATTTTGATGAGAAAATTGACCACTTATATGCATTGAAGCAACACTTTGTAGAAGGGGTACAAAAAATCGACGGAGTAACGGTGAACGGGAAAACCGGCCGTGATTCAGCTCCGCAGATTGTCAGTGTCAGCATCGAGGGCGTGCGGAGTGAGGTAATGCTTCACACCTTAGAAGACAGAGGCATTTATGTGTCAGCCGGAAGTGCATGTTCTTCCAATAAACCATCTGTCAGTGCGACGCTTACTGCGATTGGATTAAAGAAAAATTTATTGGATTCCACGATACGTTTCAGCTTTTGTGTAAATACGACAGAAGAAGAAATTGATTATGCATTAAGCGTGATGCAGGAAGTGATTCCAAGGTTACAAAAATATACAAGGAGATAGTTATGTACAAATCATTTTTGATAAAGTATGCGGAAATCGCAATCAAAGGAAAAAACAGATATTTATTTGAGGACGCGTTAGTAAGCCAGATAAACCTTTCCTTAAAAAAAGTGGATGGAGAATTTCTTGTCCGCAAAGAGCAGGGACGTATTTATGTGGATACTTTAAGTGACTATGATTTTGATGAGGTAGTAGATGCACTTACCAAAGTATTCGGTATTGTTGGAATCTGCCCGGTAGTGCTGTTGGAGGATGAGGGCTTCGACAAATTAGCGGAGGAAGTTATTTCTTATATCGATAAGGTGTATCCGGACAAGAACTTTAGCTTTAAGGTAAACGCCCGCCGTGCGAGAAAAAATTATCCGATGGAATCCATGGAAATCAATGCAGTAATGGGAGAGCGTATTCTGGCAGCTTATCCTAATACCAGTGTAGATGTGCATAAGCCGGATGTGATGATTCATATTGAAATCCGAAATAAGATAAATGTATATTCCACAGTAATTCCGGGACCGGGCGGTATGCCGGTAGGCACAAACGGTAAGGCGATGCTGCTGCTTTCCGGAGGGATTGACAGCCCTGTTGCCGGATATATGATAGCAAAGCGTGGTGTTGCGATTGATGCGACTTATTTTCATGCACCGCCATATACTTCAGAGCGGGCGAAACAAAAAGTTGTGGATTTGGCAAAAATTGTGGCAAGGTATTCCGGTCCAATCAACCTGCATGTTGTAAACTTTACAGATATTCAGTTGTATATCTACGAGCAGTGTCCGCATGAGGAACTGACGATTATCATGAGACGCTATATGATGAAGCTGGCAGAGCATTTCGCAAAAGAACAGAAGTGCTTGGGATTAATTACAGGAGAGAGTATCGGACAGGTGGCAAGTCAGACCATGCAGTCTCTTGCAGCAACCAATGAGGTATGTACCATGCCTGTATATCGTCCGTTGATTGGCTTTGATAAGCAGGAAATTGTTGCGATTTCAGAAAAAATAGATGCCTACGAAACGTCCATTCTACCATTTGAAGACTGTTGTACGATTTTCGTTGCAAAGCATCCGGTTACAAAACCAAATTTAAATGTCATTCATAATGACGAGAAGAAACTTGCAGAAAAGATTGATCAGTTGATGCAGGAAGCAATTGATTCTGTAGAAGTAATTCACATTGAGGGATAAAAAGTGCGCCATATGGCGCACAATGTGCGTCGGATGACACGCAGAAAAAAAGCCACAGAATTTTCTGTGGCTTGAAATTACTATAATGATGGTAGGAAGTATCTATTATACTAAGTATGGTTTTAATACTTCCATGATTTCATCAACATTAGCTTCTGCATGAATAGCTAAGTCGATTGGTTTTGATAAATCTAAGCTGAAGATACCCATGATAGATTTTGCATCAATTACGTATCTGCCGGAGATTAAATCAAAATCGTACTCAAACTGAGTGATTGCATTAACGAAAGATTTTACTTTGTCAATGGAATTTAAAGAAATCTGTACTGTCTTCATGTGGTTAGACCCCCTTCTGTACTTTTTCGTTTGTCTTTATATTAATGGATTTTTTTGGAAAAGTCAACAAAAATAAATACAAATTTTTGTGGAATTTTCCGAGAAAAAAGAGTAAAATTAAACAAAAAGTACTAGATACAGTATGGAAAATAGAAAGGTAACAGGTATTAATGAGTGAAAGAAAGAAAGCAGCATTGCATAATTTGGGCTGTAAGGTGAATGCATACGAGACAGAAGTGATGCAGCAGCTATTAGAGGATGCAGGATATGAGATTGTATCCTTTGTGGATTATGCAGATGTTTATGTGATAAATACATGCTCAGTAACGAATATGGCAGACCGCAAATCAAGGCAGATGCTTCATAAGGCAAAAAAACAGAATCCGGATGCCATTATTGTAGGTGCCGGCTGCTATGTACAGACAAAAGAAGCACAGGCACTTGTGGATGAGAGCATTGATATTTTGATTGGCAACAATAAAAAAGGGGAACTGGTGGCTTTGATTGAGCAATATGAAAAGACACAAAAAAAGTGTCACAGTATTGCAGATATTAATCATGAGAAACAAGAATATGAAGAAATGTTTCTTTCTCGTACGGCGGAGCATACCAGGGCTTTTATTAAGGTGCAGGATGGTTGTAACCAATTTTGCAGTTATTGTATTATTCCTTTTGCAAGGGGAAGGGTCCGCAGCAGAAAGCTTTCAGATGTGTTAAATGAGGTGAAGAAACTGGCGGAACATGGTTTCAAGGAAGTAGTACTGACGGGAATCCATCTAAGTTCTTACGGAGTGGACACAGAGGACAATCTGCTTCACCTGATACAGGAGGTGCATCAGATAGAGGGAATTGAACGTATCCGTTTGGGAAGCTTAGAACCTAGAATTGTAACTGAAACATTTGTGAGTGCTTTAGCAAAAATGGAAAAAATATGTCCGCACTTTCATCTGTCCTTACAGAGTGGCTGCGATGCAACCTTAAAGCGTATGAACCGGCGCTATGACACGGCAGAGTATAAAGAAGGATGTGAGATTTTACGTAAATATTTTTCGCACCCTGCAATTACAACGGATGTGATTGTGGGATTCCCCGGAGAAACTGAGGAGGAATTTGTAGTAACGAAAAATTATCTGGAAGAGATTCATTTTTACGAAATGCATATTTTCCAGTATTCCAAGCGGGAAGGCACGAAAGCAGCTGTTATGCCGGAACAGGTCCCGGAACCGATAAAGAAAGAACGCAGTAATGAGTTGCTTTTACTGGAAGAAAAAATGTCGGAAGAATTCAGGGAATACTATGTGGGCAGAGAAGTGACAGCCTTGATGGAAGAACCATGGGAGTATGAAGGAGAAGCCTATTTTACCGGATATACACCGGAATATGTGAAGGTTGCGGTGCAAGCAAAAGGCGACTTGACAAACCGGTTTGTGACAGGAAAAATTAAGAAATGTCTGACTGCGGATGTCTATCTTATGGTTGAATTTTAGGACGAACTATATTAAAATATAGAATAGCAGTAAGTTTGCAAAATAATAGCGCAGATAAGAGGAAACTATGCAGGATATCAATAATACACAGTTTTTTAAAGTAGAGAAAGCACCGGAATTACAGGTCAGTGATGTAATTAAAATTGTATATCAGGCTTTAAGTGAAAAGGGTTACAATCCTGTCAATCAGATTGTGGGCTATATTATGTCAGGAGATCCTACTTATATTACCAGTCATAATAACGCCAGAAGTCTGATTATGAAAGTGGAGCGTGATGAACTGGTGGAAGAAGTTTTGAAGTACTATATCCGTGAGAACTTTCAGTAAGGAGTAATATGAGAATTTTAGGTTTGGATTTTGGCTCTAAAACAGTGGGTGTTGCGGTTAGCGATCCGCTTTTATTAACTGCGCAAGGGGTTGAGATTGTCAGAAGACAGTCTCCAAACAAATTACGTCAGACACTGGCTCGTATTGAGGCAATCATCAAAGAATATGAGGTAGACCGTATTGTTCTCGGCTATCCGAAAAATATGAACAATACCGAAGGCGAGCGGTGTGAAAAAACAAAAGAGTTTAAAGAGATGCTGGAAAGACGGACAGGTCTTTCCGTTATTTTATGGGATGAACGATTAACAACTGTATCTGCAGACAATTATATGATGGAGAGCGGAATACGCAGGGAGGATCGTAAGAAATATGTGGATGAAATTGCGGCAATCTTTATCTTACAGGGATATTTAGATTACCTGAATCTGCATAAGGACTGATAGTCCAAGAGAAAAATAAGAAACGGTGGAAGTATGGAAAAAGTAGTATTTGTAGACCCGGAAACAAAAGAGGAAATTGATTTTTTTGTCGTAGAAGAGACTCAGATAAACGGTAAAAAATACCTTTTGGTAACAGAGGAAGAAGACGGCGATAGCGATGCATATATTTTAGAAGAACTGGAAAAAGATAAGGATGACATCGTGTACGGTATGGTAGATGACGATGCGACGCTTGCAGCTCTTGGAAAAGTATTTGCTGAATTAATCGACGATGCGGATATTAAATATTAAGAAACGGAAAAGTTACAAATTATAGTGGAGGTAACAATTTGAAACAGCAGGAAACAACTTCAAAGCTCAAAATCATTCCATTAGGAGGATTAGAGCAGATTGGTATGAACATTACTGCCTTCGAGTATGAAGACAGTATTATTGTCGTGGATTGCGGGCTCTCATTCCCGGAAGATGATATGTATGGAATCGACCTTGTAATCCCGGATGTCACCTATTTAAAGGAGAATATTGACAGAGTAAAAGGATTTTTTATTACACACGGACATGAGGACCACATCGGTGCGATTCCTTATGTTTTAAAAGATATTAATGTACCGATTTATGCCACAAAGCTGACAATCGGTATTATTGATAATAAGTTAAAAGAACACAATATGCTTAACATGGTAAAGCGAAAAGTGGTAAAGTACGGACAGCACATTAACTTAGGATGCTTCCGTGTAGAATTTATTAAGACCAATCATAGTATTCAGGATGCAGCAGCGCTGGCAATTTATTCGCCGACAGGTATTGTTGTGCATACGGGAGACTTTAAGGTGGATTATACACCGGTATTTGGAGATGCCATTGATTTGCAACGCTTTGGTGAAATCGGTAAAAAAGGCGTGCTTGCATTGATGTGTGATAGTACCAATGCAGAGAGAGCCGGTTTTACCATGTCAGAGAAATCGGTTGGAAAAACGATTAATCAGATTTTTGAGGACCATGCATCTTCAAGAATTATCATTGCAACCTTTGCATCTAATGTGGACCGTGTACAGCAGATTATCAATGCGGCTTATAAAAATGGACGTAAGGTAGTGGTAGAAGGCCGAAGCATGGTGAATATCATTGGAACGGCATCGGAACTCGGCTATATCAGTATTCCGGAGAATACGCTAATTGATATTGAGGCGTTAAAAAATTATCCGGACGAGCAGACAGTCATTATTACCACCGGAAGCCAGGGTGAGTCGATGGCGGCTTTATCCCGTATGGCAAGCGGTGTGCACCGAAAGATTTCCATTAAACCAAACGACACAATTGTCCTAAGCTCGAACCCGATTCCGGGAAATGAAAAGGCAGTTTCCAATATTATTAATGAGTTGTCCATGAAGGGGGCAAATGTCATTTTCCAGGATGTGCATGTTTCAGGACATGCCTGTCAGGAAGAGATTAAGTTAATCTATTCGTTACTGCACCCGAAATATGCAATTCCGGTGCATGGCGAGTATCGTCATCTGATGGCACAGGCAAGAATTGCAGAGAGCCTTGGCATGGATAAGGAGAATATATTTATTCTTTCTTCCGGTGATGTGTTGGAACTGGATAGTGAGAGTGCAGCTGTAAAAGGAAGAGTGACGACGGGGGCTGTCATGGTAGACGGCCTTGGCGTTGGAGATGTAGGCAATATTGTATTGCGTGACAGACAGCATCTTGCAGAAGACGGTATTATTATTGTTGTTATGACATTGGAGGCAGGCAGCGGCATGGTGCTTGCAGGTCCGGATATTGTATCAAGAGGCTTTGTTTATGTCAGAGGTTCAGAGAGCCTGATGGAAGAAGCAAAGCATGTACTGGATGAAAAAATGCAGCAGTGCATGGACCGCAATATTACAGACTGGAGCAAAATTAAGGCGGAAGTAAAGGATGCGTTGGGGGATTTTGTATGGAAGGAAACAAAACGTCGTCCAATGATTATGCCAATCATTATGGAAGTCTAAAGAAACAGAGGGATTAAATTCAATGAGTTCAAAGAGTGCAAATAAGGTAGTATTTCGTTTTGTAAGTATCAGTTTTACTGTGTTGATACTTCTGGTAATTTTTATCGGCGTATTTAAGGCAAGTACATTCTGTTATGATTTTGGATATCGTATTTTTACAGAGAAGCCAATGGAATCCGAACCGGGCAGGGATATCGTGGTGCAGATAGATGCAGACGATTCTGCTTTTGCCATCGGTAAAATGCTGGAACAAAAAGGTCTTGTAAGGGATTCTTCCCTTTATGTGGCGCAGTACTACTTATCTGCATATGTAAATGATCTTTTACCGGGGACCTATACCTTGAATACATCCATGACCACCAAGGAAATGCTGATTGTAATGTCTACGGCGTTGGAAGATACAGAAGTGGAGAAAGAATAGTGATTGTAGATGAGAGACTGGTGACGTTTATCAACTCTTTTGATACCGGTAATACAGAGGAACTAGACCAGATAGAAAAAGAAGCAATCGAAACCTATGTGCCGATTATCCGGAAGGAAATGCAGACCTTCTTAAAAACACTACTGGCAATAAAAAAGCCTGCCCGTATTTTAGAAGTTGGTACTGCGATTGGATTTTCAGCCATTCTTATGGCGGAGTATAATCCGGTAAAGTGTGAGATTGTTACCATTGAAAATTATGAAAAACGAATTCCGATTGCCAGAGAAAATTTTAAACGAACAGGAAAAGAAGAACAGATTACACTTCTAGAGGGCGACGCGGCAGAAGTGTTAAAAGAGATCCAAGAGCCGTTTGATTTTATATTCATGGATGCAGCAAAGGGTCAGTACATTCATTTTATGCCGGAAGTGTTAAGACTTTTAAAAAAAGACGGAATTTTAGTTTCAGATAATGTATTGCAGGACGGGGATATTATTGAGTCGCGTTATGTGGTGACGCGGAGAAACCGGACGATTCATAAGCGTATGAGAGATTATCTGTATCAGCTTACGCATCATGAAAAGTTAGTGACTTCTATTCTTCCAATTGGAGATGGAATAACGGTGAGTGTAAAACAATAGAATGAGTAGAGAGGCTTTATTTATGAGAAAGAAACCGGAATTATTAGTTCCTGCAAGCAGTCTTGAGGTATTGCGGATTGCAGTTATATTTGGGGCAGACGCAGTCTATATCGGTGGTGAGGCTTTTGGACTTCGTGCAAAGGCAAAGAACTTTTCCATGGAAGAGATGGCGGAAGGAATTCGTTTTGCACATGAGCATGATGTGAAGGTGTATGTGACGGCGAATATTCTTGCACATAATGATGATTTAGAGGGCGTACGAGAGTATTTCGAAGAATTGAAAAAAATCGGACCGGATGCTTTGATTATTGCAGACCCGGCAATTTTTATGATTGCGAAGGAGGTTTGCCCGGAGATTGAACGCCATGTCAGCACACAGGCGAATAATACGAATTATGGAACCTATCAGTTTTGGCATTCTTTGGGAGCAAAGCGTGTAGTATCGGCCAGAGAACTTTCCATGGCGGAGATTAAGGGAATCAGAGAGCATATTCCGAATGACCTTGAGATTGAGACATTTATACATGGAGCAATGTGTATTTCGTATTCCGGAAGATGTTTGTTGTCCAATTATTTTACAGGAAGAGATGCAAACCAGGGTGCATGCACGCATCCATGCAGATGGAAATATGCAGTTGTAGAGGAAAAGCGTCCAAATGAATACTTCCCGGTATATGAAAATGATCGGGGGACATATATTTTTAACTCCAAGGATTTGTGCATGATTGAACATATTCCGGATTTGGTAGATGCAGGAATCGACAGCTTTAAGATTGAAGGTCGGATGAAAACCGCATTATATGTTGCTACAGTGGCAAGAACCTATCGAAAAGCGATTGATGATTTCTTTGAGTCTCCGGAAAAATATCAGGCGAATATGCCATGGTATTTAGATCAAATTTCAAATTGTACCTACAGACAGTTTACAACCGGCTTCTTTTATGGTAAACCATCAGAAGAGGCACAAATATATGACAGCAATACCTACGTGAAGGAATATACCTACCTTGGTATTGTCGGAGAGCAGAATGAAGAGGGTCTGTACTGTATTGAACAACGTAATAAGTTCTCGGTTGGGGAAGAAATTGAGGTAATGAAGCCAAACGGAGAGAACGTAACAGTTACAGTGAAAGCAATAAAGGATGAAAAGGGGGCAGATATGGAGTCTGCACCGCATCCGCAGCAGATTCTTTTTATAGATTTGGGTCAGCCATTGGAGAAATACGATATTTTGCGTAGAAAAGAAGAGTAGACTAAACGGAGGAACAAGACTATGAAACAGCAAAAATACGTTGCATATGTGGGCACCTATACCCAGGAAAATAGTGTAGGAATTCATATTTATGATGTCGATGTAGAGAACGTGACATTTAAAGAACGTAAGGTCATTCCGATTAATAATCCATCGGATATCGTGGTCACAAGGGATAAAAAGAATTTGTATTCCATTGCAGATGAGGGTGTGGAAGCATTCAAAATTTTACCGGATGGAGATTTGGAACCGATTAATACAGCAGGAATAGGTGGTATCAGAGGCTGTTTCGTAGATGTAGATGATGAAAAGCGTTTCCTGTTTGTTGGCGGACATCATGATGGTCGTGTTACCATGATGCGTTTAAGAGAAGATGGCGGCATTGATGGAATTGCAGAGGGAATTTTCCACAAAGGAATGGGTCGAAGCATTGCTCAGCGTAATTTTATTCCACATGTTGACTGTGTAAAATTGACACCGGATCAGAAATTTTTGTGCGCAGTAGATAATGGTCTTGACCATGTAAAAGTATATCGTGTTGACTATAAAGCTGGAAAATTGAAACTAGTGCAGGTAATCCGTGGACGTCTGGAATCTGCACCAAGACAGATGCGTTTCTCAAGAAACGGAAAATTTGCTTACATATTATATGAATTATCAAATGAAGTAGAAGTATATAAGTATTCGGTTGTAGATGATTTGCCGGTATTTGAAAAGATTCAGACTGTATCTACCATGTCCGCTATTGATGATGATGTATGTGCAGCATCAGGCTTGGAACAGTCCCGCTCCGGAAAGTACTTATACTGCAGCAATGCCGGTACCAACTCCGTTGTCTGCTATGAAATCAATCAGGAGACAGGAATGCTTACCACAAAGTTTAATACGCGTGTAAATAGTGATTATCCAAAGGTATTATCCGGATTCCCGGACGAGAATTACTTCGTGGTATTAAACAATAATTCCAATGAGATTATGTTCTATCAGGCATATTATGAGAAAGGATATGCTCTATGGAAGGGAAAACCGATTCCGGTTGATAAGCCAAATTGTATATATATTACAACTCCGCCGGAGGCGTAAGGAGGTATTTTGTTCAGTAAATTATTTTAGGCATAATATAAATTTGTAAGAAAAAAGAGG
>CALZGM010000005.1 GCA_945787015.1 uncultured Roseburia sp. | reverse complement strand
ACTTGTATTTGTTTTGTTGTCGTTTTCGCGACAGCTAGATTATAATAGCAAATCCGTTTCGCTTTGTCAACAACTTTTTTCGACTTTTTTAACTAATTAATTAGTAAAAAAGTCAGCGGAGAAGGAGGGATTTGAACCCTCGCGCCGCTATTAACGACCTGCACCCTTTCCAGGGGTGTCCCTTCGGCCAGCTTGGGTACTTCTCCGAATCTTTTTACAATATAGTTTTACAGAAAAAATATGATAACGGTCTGTCAAATGCAGCTCCATTATCATATTCAACGGAGAGGGTGGGATTCGAACCCACGCGCCCTTGCGGACAAACGGTTTTCAAGACCGCCTCGTTATGACCACTTCGATACCTCTCCATATATTTCTTTCTCGCCTCAAATCAGCGCAGAATTAATATTATCATCATTCATTTACAATGTCAACAGTTTTTTTCATTTTTTTAAACATTTTTCCTATCACACTAGTCTTCCTGATTTGACTGTAGATAAGCCTCTGCAATTAGTAAGTCCTCCGGTGTAGTAATCTTAATGTTTCGATAGCTGCCTTCTATCAGTTTCACTTTTTTGTTTGTCATTTTTTCTACTACCATTGCATCATCCGTAATGCTGGTGTCTTCTTTCTGCAGCATCTTTGCATAGGCCTCATATATTAGTTCAAAGGAAAAAGCTTGTGGTGTCTGTACCATCCACACATCGCTTCGTTTTGGAGTTTCTTTTGCAAACTGCTCCTCATCTGCAATCTTAATGGTATCCTTAACCGGCATACCGGTTACACACGCTTTATACTCTTCAACTGCGTGTAGCGTTCTTTGTATCACATCCTGCCCCAAAAACGGTCTGGCACCATCATGTATTAGAACATAGTCGGATGCTTCCACAGCTTTCAACCCCTCATATACAGAGTGGTACCGTTCTTTTCCGCCCTCGACAATGGCACTAACTTTTGTCAAATGATAGCGTTCTACAATTTCTGTCTTGCAATAGTCTGCCTCACCAGCCCCTACCACAAGAACAATATCCTGCACTTCACTTTCTTCAAATGCTTTTAATGAATAGTAAAGTACCGGCTTCTCTTTAATAAGAAGATACTGCTTATGTACTTTTGAATTCATTCTTTTGCCGGAACCGGCAGCCAAAACAATTGCAGTTGCCTTCATTGTAGAAATTTACTCCTTTTATCGTTCTCCAAGTTTTAAGTTTGGAACTGCATTCAAATCAAGACCATCTCTTTTTCCCGCAAGATAATCATAGTATGCAGCCACGCCAATCATTGCCGCATTGTCCGTACAAAAAATTGGTGATGGGTGATAGAAAGCCACGCCTTTTTCTTCACAGGCTTTTCGCATCGCTTCTCTAAGTGTGCCATTTGATGCCACCCCTCCTGCAATTGCAAACTTATCCATTCCAAATTCATCAATAGCTTTCATAGCATTTCCAACCAGCACATCAATTACTGCATTTTGGAAGGATGCTGCAATATCCGCCTGCACGATTTCGATTCCTTTCATTTTACAGCCATTAATATAATTCAATACAGCAGATTTCAGACCACTAAAACTAAAATCATAAGGGCCATCATCAATTTTAGCGCGTGGGAACTCAATCGCATGTGGGTTTCCTTCATGTGCTACTTTCTCTATTTTAGGTCCGCCCGGATAACCTAAGTCAATTGCCCTTGCCACCTTATCAAATGCCTCACCTGCTGCATCGTCTCTTGTTTTACCCAAAATTTCATACTTACCATAATCGCTGACGCGCACAAGATGTGTGTGTCCGCCGGAAACAACAAGACACAAAAACGGCGGCTCTAATTCTTTGTTTTCAATATAGTTAGCACTGATATGGCCTTCTATGTGATGCACGCCTACCAGTGGTTTCTTTTTGGCATAGCTGATAGCCTTAGCCTCAGCAACACCAACCAAAAGTGCGCCCACTAATCCCGGTCCGTAAGTAACTGCCACCACATCAATATCGTCCAGAGAAGTATCTGCCTCCGTCAACGCCTGCTCAATGACCTGATTTATTTTTTCGATATGTTTACGAGACGCAATTTCAGGGACTACACCGCCATATAGTGTATGTAGTGCAATCTGTGAGGAAATCACATTGCTCCGTACTTCTCGTCCGTTGACAACAACGGCAGCTGCTGTCTCATCACAAGAGCTTTCAATCGCCAATATTTTTATCTCTTTCTTACTCTCCATCGGAAGTATCTCCTTCGCTCTGGTAGAATACCAGAATCTTCCATTCATTTTTGTCATCTTTTCGAACTACATATGTCATATAGCTTTTTGAATAGCCTTTCTTATCCTTTATAAAGTAGGAACAATCCACATATGCGCATTCACGTTCATCAACCGTTCGGAATTCCACATCATTGCTGCTGCTTAAATTATAAGAAACAATTGTTTTTCCCTTTGCTTTATAATCTGCGATTTCAGCTTTGACCTTTTTTAAATACTCATCCTTTGGATTATTTGCAAGCAATTCTTCATCCAACAATAAAAGCACTCGATCAGCAAGTTTCTCTATTTCTTCATCCGTACATTCTTCATTATAGAAGCAGGAAATAATCTCGTTATAAGTTTTTAGCACCTCTCTGGGTGTTTTCGGATAATTGCCCGCCAAATCCTTTGTAATAATCTGCTGTACAGCTGTTAGTTCCACATCTTCCGGATTCTTTTGTGTACGATTTGTAAATATAAGGAACCCACCAACAATTAAAACAATGCATACCGCTGCAATGATAATCACACGTTTGTTCTTCATAAGCAACCTCCTTTTCTTTATTCGTTTTCATCAAACATAAGCTCTACCGTTTTTCCATCTTTTCCCAGTAACGCGTTCGAGAAAATGCTTTTCACCTCAGGCATATATTGCTCCGCCTGAATAAGTGATGGCGAAAAATGTGTCAGCCACATCTCCTTAACCTCAGCACGTCGTGCCATGTCAGCAGCTTCATAAAACGTCATATGCTTGTACTGCTTTGCCTTTGCCAGCTTTTCTTTTTCTGCATACATTCCTTCACATATAAACAAATCCGAATGCAGCGCTGATTTCACAATAAGCTCCGTTGGTCTCGTGTCTGTGCAATAGGTTACTTTGATTCCCTTCCGCGCAGTTCCCAATACCATCTCCGGTGTATAAACACTTCCGTCCTCTGCTGTTATCGTTTCGCCCTTCTGCAGACGGCTCCACATGCGTTGCGGAATCTGACTTGCTTTTGCACGCTCTACATCAAAACGCCCGGCGCGTTTAATCTCTATGCTATATCCATAGCAGGCAATATTATGGTTGACCTTAAAGGCATGAATATGATATCCATTTATCTCGATATCCTCTTCTGCCTCCGTCAATTCAACAAACTTCATTTCAAACGGTAGCTCCGGAGCAATGGTACGAAGTGCAGTCACCACACGTTCCAATCCCTTTGGACCAATCATCGTTAATGGTTCCTGTCTTTCTGCATTTCCCATTGTCAAAAGCAATCCCGGCAACCCACTGATATGATCTGCATGGTAATGTGTAAAACAGATTACATCAATCGGCTTAAAGCTCCAGCCTTTCTCCTTCATGGCGATTTGTGTACCTTCGCCGCAATCAATCAACAGGCTGCTGCCATTGTATCTCATATATAAAGCGGTCAGCCAGCGTTTTGGCAGTGGCATCATTCCGCCCGTTCCCAACAGACATACGTCCAGCATAAATCCTCCTTGTTACAGTAACTCTGTATTCTCTTTTTCAGCAGGTGGAATTTCAAAACCTTTTATCATTTCATCGTAGCAGTCTTCACAGATATTAACCTCTTGATATATTCCATCCTTATTAGAAAAGTATCCCCAGTTCTTCTGAATCTTTACATAATCTGCCTTTTCCACCGCTTCTTCCAGGCAAATTGCTTTTCCACACTTGTTACAGTAAATCACTTTTTGCTGCATCCTTTGTACCTCCTATGCCGCTTCTGCTCCATTATATACACCTGTTTCTTTTATATATAGTGGTATTTACTGGTTATACATCATAATATACGCATCTTCCTTGGGAAACTCATAAAAACCTTTGCGGATACCACAGGTTCTGAATCCGTTTTTTTCATACAGGTGAATTGCCGGTGCATTAGAAACACGCACTTCTAACACCACCTGTGCGACACCCTTTTCCTTTGCCTGTGCAAGAATTTCTTTTATCAGTCTATCTCCTATACCCGCGTTTCTTTTTGACGGTGCAACTGCAACATTTGTAATTTCACCCTCATCCAATGCAACATACATTCCAAGGTATCCAGCAATGTTTCCTTCCTCTTCCGCCAAAAGAAAAATACTCTCTTTCATCTTCAATGCATCCAGAAATCCCTGTTCGCTCCACGGCTGACTAAATACCTCTTTTTCCAACTCACTTACCGCTTTACAATCACTCTGCTGCATTGGCCTGATTACTATCATTGTCTACTCCTGTTTCTCATTACGCTCACGCTCTGCCTGCGATAAGCGCAAGTAATCCGGGCGGTGCTCTGCCGCAGTCTCATAGTTGCCATTTGCAAAGGCAATCATCCCTAATGCAGCCACTGCACCTGCACGTTGTTTATTCGTATGGGCCGGTGCAAAGGTAAATGGCACCTTACAGTTTTCCCTGATATACTCTCTAAAAACCGGAACTCCATCCCCAAGGAACACGACTGCGCGGTTCATTTCATTAATTTTTGCAATCATTTCGTCAATTCCAACCGCACACTGTTCACACAGAACCCTCATCTCATTTCCATGAAATTCATATAAGCCGGTATAAGTCTGGCCTCGTCTGGCATCCATCAAAGGACAGACCATATCTCTGTGTCCAACCAAATTGTATGCCAATGCATCTACTGTCGGCACGTGAACCAATGGTTTCTGTAACGCCAATCCCAAGCCCTTTGCCGTAGCAGAGCCAATACGCAGTCCTGTAAACGAGCCTGGGCCACCGGAAACAGCGATGGCATCAATGGTTTCCAAGTCCAGTTCAATCATTTTTGCCACTTCATCCAACATAGGAAGAAGTGTCTGCGAATGTGTCTTTTTATAATTGATGGTATACTCGCCGCGAAGTTCCTCATCTTCTACAACCGCAACGCTTGCCACAAGTCCCGAACTGTCTAATCCTAGTATTCTCATTCTTCTCTCCGATTTATCGTAATTTTTCTATAATCAAAACCTTTTTCTAAATCTTTTTCTATGATAATATCCCATCGCTTTTCAGGCAGAATCTCTTCAATCAGGTTTGCCCACTCAATCATGCAGACGCCTTCTCCGTAAAAATAATCTTCATACCCGATTTCATCCATTTCTTCAATGTCGCCGATACGATATACATCAAAATGGTAAAAAGGCATGCGTCCCTCTTCATACACCTGAACAATCGTAAATGTCGGGCTGCAGATTGGTTCTCTAATTCCAAGCCCCTCTGCGATTCCTTGTGTAAAAACAGTTTTTCCTACACCAAGATCTCCTACCAGTGTATAGACGGAGCCCGGTAATGCCTCTGCTCCAATTTTTTGTCCTAAGGCTCTCGTTTCCTCAGGAGAAAATGTTTCATAAATCATTTCTATTTACACATCCTTTATCGTCACTTTCATTTTCAACCGATACTTTGGCAGCTTTGTTCGTGCCAGCTTTGCTAACGGCACATAATACTCGCCCAACTGCTCACGGGGAATGACATAAGCATGGATACGGCTGCTGTACACCAACACCAGTTTCTTAGTAGCAACCATTTTATAGATTTGCTTCCATGCAAGCACCCCGTTTGCTTCTCCCTGTGTCACCGTAAAACCGTCCTCATTCACCATATAATGTAGGGTATTACTAAGCACCGGCGACACCTTGATGCTCTGATTCGCACGAAGCCACAGTGTCAGTGGCTGGTACACAAGAAGTATCACACCAAAAAACACATACAGTACCGTATAGGTCAGGGTTACTTTTTCATATGTGTATATTGCCATTCCAAATAATAAAACGGAAGAAAAGATGGATAAAAATCCACTGAATCCTGTATACGTCTGGTGCATATTAAAACGGAACATGTCCTTCACTTTTAAATTTATGTCAAATTCTATCGGCATCGCATAATCCTCCACTTTCTCGTATTATAGAAGTATATCATTTTTTTCACAAAAAGAAAAGATGTGGTATAATGAACTTTATCAATACTCTTAAGGAGGCACAAATGAAGAAAGAATTTTTATATACTTTATTAGATAACATGTCCGTTTCCGGTCACGAAATACCTTTACAGAAAAAAGTGATTGAAGAAATGACACCTTACTGTGACCGTATTGATACGGATTACACTGGAAATGTCATAAGCATCCTGAATCCGGATGCACCCTTTAAAGTCATGTTAGCCGGCCACATTGATGAAATCGGTTTAATTGTGACACACATTTTAGACAGCGGACTGCTTAAAGTGGAAAAAGCCGGCGGTATCTACCCGGCAGTCTATCCGGGACATCAGGTAGTCGTTTGCGGCTATAAACAGACCGTTTATGGCGCTGTGATTAATACCCATGATTTGATTAAGGCTGACATGAAGGCAACGGATTTAACCATTGATATTGGGGCAAAAGACAAAGAGGATGCCAGAAAATATGTGCAGGAGGGTGACCCTGTTCATCTGAATACTTATCATGAAGAGATGCTAAACGGTTACTTAAGTGCCCGCGCTATCGATGACAGAGGCGGTGCCTTCATTATTTTAGAAGCGTTGAAACGTGCCAAAGAACGAGGCTGTAAAATCGGAGTTTATGCTGCTACAACTGTGGGAGAAGAAACGACCATGCGTGGTGCGCACTGGGCAGGCAGCCGCATCAAGCCGGATGTTGCCATTGCTGTGGATGTCACTTATGCCCAGGATTATCCGGGCACCAATCCGGAGGAATCCGGTGACGTTCATTTAGGAAAAGGTCCAGTCATCTGCAACAGTTCCATGGCAAATGCCAAGGTAAATGCCTTGCTGAAATCCTGCGCCGAGTCAAAAAAGATTCCTTATCAGATGGAATCCTTTATCGGGCGGACCGGAACCGATGCAGACAAAATTCATTTTGCCGGAGACGGCTTTGTAACGGCTTTGCTTTCTCTTCCACTTCGCTATATGCATTCTCCGAGTGAAGTTTGTCATTTCGATGACATTGAAAACAGTATCGAGCTGCTGGCTGAGTTTTTATGTACCATCGATGAAAATACGGACTTGAATCCGTTTTCATAAAACTAATGATAAAAATGCTGCGAACCCCTCTCTTCTACGAGGCTTCGCAGCTTTTTCTTTACTAGCGTGTTCCCTTTAGAATTGGAGACAAGTGCTTATAAATCAGCATCGTAACTCCGGTACAAATCAATCCCTTTGCAATGGTAAATGGCATATTAAAGCATATCAGGCACTGAAGAATGTTTTTCATAGAAGGAATAATTGCACGGTATGCCTCCAAAATGGCTTCCTGTGACATAAAGTTGTAATAAATCGGATAGGTCAGGAAATAATTAAGCGGCACACTGATAATGCCCATCAGCACCGCTCCGACTAAGGCTCCGATAAGTGCATTCTTTTTTGATTTTTTGTGCTTGTAAACCAGACCCGCTGCCAGTACAAAGGTTGCACCCAGTAAGAAGTTACACAATTCGCCTACACCGCCTGTTGAGGTGATGAATAAATGAAGCAGATTTTTTACCAGACAAATCAATACTCCGCATACCGGTCCAAATGCAAAAGCTCCGACCAGTGCAGGAAGTTCAGAAATATCCATCTGAATGAAAGATGGAATTAAAAATGGGATTGGGAAATCAATAAACATAAGTACATACGCTACCGCGGACAGCATAGCCGTCACTGTTAAGTATCTGATTCCGTTTCTGTTTGTTGTGTTGTTGTTCATATTCTCGTCTCCTTTTTCTTTTCGGAATTCGAGGTGTTGATTGAAGCAATATAAAAGCCCCAGATAAAATCTGGGGCAATCATTACATTTTCTGTAATATAAATATGTACTCTGGTCACATACTTATCGCTTACATTAACAATCTTCTCTCATCCAGACTATACTGTCGGTTCCGGAATCACACCGGATCAGCCGCTTACGCGGGTCACGGACTTTCGCAGGCTGTATACAGCCTGTTCGAATCACCGTCGGTCGGGAATCTGCGTCTTTCGCATCACCCTGCCCCGAAGAATTCCTTATTTATTTTACATACCCTATTCTATGCAAGTGTTCTTATAATGTCAAGGGCTTATTCACTTTTTCCCGAATAGTATTGCGCCTGTGCATGCCAAAGCTCATAATACTTGCCATTTTCATCAACATGTTCTACCTAAATGATGATTCCATCAAAAAAGTTGTTTCCCTTGCGTCTTTCTCTCTCGTTTCTGCGAGGTGCCTGGTCTTTTTTCACCATTTTTTCTTTTCGAGGTTCGTTTTTCCGCTCTTCTTTCTTCTGTGCCGCAGGTGTCCCTCCTCCGATTTTCATGGTAAGCTGGATACGCTGTTTCTTTTCATCTACAGAAAGCACCTGTACATCAACAATATCTCCTACGCTGACAGCCTCTAACGGATGCTTGATGAAACGGTCACAGATTTCGGAAATGTGAACCAGACCGTCCTGATGCACACCGATATCTACGAATACGCCGAAGTCAATGACATTACGGACGGTTCCTTTTAATATCATACCCGGTTTCAAATCCTTGATTTCAAGGACATCACTTCTTAAGATTGGCTTTGGCATATCTTCACGCGGGTCTCTTCCCGGTTTTTCCAATTCCTTTACAATATCCTGTAAGGTAATGGCACCGATGCCAAGTTCTTCTGCCAGTTTCTCATAATCGGAAATCTTTTTGGAAATACCCTCCACTTTTCGATTTTTTACATCCTCTAAGGTATATCCCAGTTTTGTAAGCAGCTTTTCGGTTGCTTCATAACTTTCCGGATGCACTCCTGTCGCATCTAACGGATGTTTTCCATCATTAATACGCATGAAACCTGCACACTGTTCAAAAGCTTTCGGTCCCAGTTTGGCAACCTTAAGCAGCTGTGCTCTTGCCGTAAACTGTCCGTTTTCCTCCCGGTAAGCTACGATGTTTTTGGCAATCACTTTACTGATACCGGAAATGTATTCTAATAAGGATGCAGATGCTGTATTTAAATCTACACCAACCTTATTTACACAGTCTTCTACGACACCGCCCAAAGCTTCACTTAATTTTTTCTGGTTCATATCATGCTGATACTGACCGACACCGATGGATTTCGGGTCGATTTTTACAAGTTCTGCCAATGGGTCCTGCAAACGTCTGGCCATGGATGTGGCACTACGCTGCCCTACGTCAAAATTTGGAAACTCTTCTGTGGCAAGCTTACTTGCAGAGTAAACAGAAGCTCCCGCCTCGTTTACAATAATGTACTGTACCTTCACAGGAATCTCTTTTAACAGGTCAACGATTACCTGCTCTGATTCTCTGGACGCAGTACCGTTACCGAGAGAAATCAAGGTAATGTGATATTTGGAAATCAGTTTTTTCAAAACTAATTTGGCTTCTTCTACTTTATTCTGTGGTGCAGTCGGGTAGATCACCATTGTGTCAAGTACCTTACCGGTCGGATCTACTACCGCCAGTTTACAGCCGGTACGGAATGCCGGGTCCCAGCCAAGCACAACCTGTCCTGCAATCGGAGGCTGCATTAACAGCTGCTCTAAGTTCTTACCAAAGACCTTAATTGCGCCATCTTCCGCTTTTTCTGTCAAATCGCTTCTGATTTCACGTTCAATCGCCGGTGCAATCAGGCGGTCATATGCATCTGTAATGACTTCCTTTAAAACAGGAGTGGTTTGTGGATTGTCATTGTTTATCACTTGTCTTTCCAGATAATGAAGAATGTCCTCCACCGGAGCTTCAATTTTAACTGTTAATATTTTCTCATTTTCGCCACGGTTTACGGCAAGCACACGGTGCCCAGCCATTTTTTCTAGCGGCTCATTAAAGTCGTAATACATTTCATATACAGACTCTGCTTCCGGGTCCTTTGCAACAGAAATCAGGCGTCCTTTTTTTACGGTCAACTCACGGATTTTGCTTCTGTAATCTGCTTCATCAGAAATCGCTTCTGCAAGAATGTCCTTAGCGCCTGCAATCGCTTCTTCTGCAGAATTTACTTCCTTTTCTGCATCAATGTAGTTTGCTGCTTCTTCCAAAAGAGAGGTGGAAATCGTCTGTTCAGAAATAATATTTGCCAATGGCTCTAAGCCTTTTTCTTTCGCAATTGTCGCACGGGTTCTTCTCTTTGGTTTATATGGGCGGTACAAATCTTCTACCACAACCATAGTTTCCGCTGCAAGAATCTGCTCCTTTAACTCCTCTGTCAGTTTCCCCTGTTCCTCAATACTGTTTAATACGGTCTCTTTTCGCTCCTCAAGGTTGCGAAGATATACGAGACGGTCGTATAAATTACGAAGAACCTCATCATTTAATGCGCCGGTTACTTCTTTTCGATAACGGGCAATAAACGGAATGGTGTTGCCTTCGTCGATAAGCTTCACCGCTGCGTCTGTCTGGCTCTTTTTAATCCCAAGTTCTTCTGAAATTTTTGCAATAATGTCCATACTTTTTTCTTCCTTTTTTAGCAATAATAGAAAGTACACTCCGGGAACTTTCTATATGAATTCGTGTCACCCGGCACTCTGTGTGCCGTAACAGTTACAGTATAACTGTTTTCTACTTACTTTGTCAAAATCTATTGTAATGTTTTTCCGACTTGTGCTATAATGCTTTTAACAAAAACAAAGGAGGTACTTGTATTATGACAATTGGTGCAGTTTCAGGCTCTTATATCTATCCGGCCGTTGGCAATGCCTATAATCAGGTTTCTCCGACGACTGCTGATTCAGCTATTGGTGATGACGTAAAAAAGGCAGGACGTGCTTCTTCTCCGGAAGAATGTCAGACCTGTAAGAACCGCAAATATCAGGATGGTTCTAACGAAAATGTTTCTTTTAAATCCGCTTCCCATATTTCGCCAAATGCCGCCGGTGCTGCGGTAAGGGCTCATGAGGGAGAACATGTTTCCAATGCTTATTCCAAAGCAGCCGGAAATAATGGTAAAGTCATCAATGCTTCCGTTTCCATTCACACTTCCATTTGTCCGGAATGTGGACGTACTTATGTATCGGGTGGAACCACCAATACGACAATTAAATATAGTGACGAAGCCAATCCGTATCAGCAGAATCAGAAATCTTTAGATGCCGCTTTTATGATTGGTACTAATATTGATTATGTTGCATAACATCTTCAATCGCTTCGGAACCAACGAGGGTTCATAGGTGCAAGTACCATTGATGCCCTCTTTTTTTGCGGAAAAATATTTCGTATGTAATTAAAATTTACATAAACCTATTTATACTAAGGAGGATTTGTTATGAACGAAAAAGACGGAGCAATCCGCGACGCCAAACAGCTTGGCGTACCAAAAATGTTACTCTTAGGTTTACAGCACATGTTTGCTATGTTTGGTGCTACAATTTTGGTTCCAATTTTAGTAAACAGCTACTTCGGTGAAAATGTTCTAAGCGTACAGGTTACCCTAATCTGTGCAGGTATCGGAACCTTGTTTTTCCACCTTTGTACAAAATTTAAAGTTCCTGCATTCTTGGGTTCTTCCTTTGCGTTCCTTGGTGGTTTCGCTACCATCGCCGGTATGAGCGAAGGCGAATTTGCTACTATGACAAATGCAGAGAAGCTTGCCTGCGCTTGCGGCGGTATTGTTGTTGCAGGTCTTTTATACCTGGTACTCGCATTAGTAATTCGCTTAGTTGGCGTAAAGAAAGTAATGCGTTTCTTACCACCGGTTGTAACCGGACCAATTATTATCTGTATCGGTTTAAGCCTTGCAGGTTCTGCTGTATCTAACGCATCCACAAACTGGCTGCTTGCAATTATTGCTTTAGCAACCATCATTATCTTCAACATCTGGGGCAAGGGCATGTTCAAGATTATCCCTATCCTGATGGGTGTGGTGGTATCTTATGTTGCCGCTTTAATCTTCAATGCCTTAGGTATGACAAATGCAGATGGCTCTGCTATTTTAGACTTCACAAATATTGCTGCATCTTCCTGGGTTGGAATTCCTGCATTCTCACTTTGCAAGTTCAACATTTCAGCGATTCTTGTTATGGCTCCAATCGCACTTGCAACAATGATGGAACATATTGGTGATATTTCTGCCATCTCAGCTACCGTAGGTGAAAACTTCGTAGAAGACCCTGGACTTCACCGCACCTTAATCGGCGATGGTCTTGCAACTTCTTTATCTGCATTGGTTGGCGGTCCTGCTAATACAACATACGGCGAAAATACCGGTGTGTTAGAGTTAAGCCGTGTATACGATCCAAAGGTAATTCGTCTTGCAGCTCTCTATGCAATCCTTTTAAGCTTCATTCCAAAGGTATCCGCAGTTATCGGTTCAATGCCATCTGCAATCATCGGTGGTGTAAGCTTCATGCTTTATGGTATGATTTCTGCAATCGGTGTTCGTAACGTCGTAGAGAACCATGTAGACTTCACAAAATCACGTAACCTCATTATTGCAGGTGTCATCTTTGTTTGTGGCCTTGGTTTCTCAAATGGTCTTACCTTCACAATCGCAGGTACACCAATTACCTTAACAGCTCTTGCTATCGCAGCAATCGCAGGTATCGTGTTAAATGCTATTTTACCTGGTAATGATTATCATTTTGGAAAACCGAGTGCTGACGAGCACAGAGGTGTTGACATGCGTCCAAACTTACATGAGGACACAAGCTATAAGAATACTGAGGAATAGGTATTTAGTACATAAATTGACCTGTAATAGTTGTATCACTTAAAAATAACGGCTTTATCACATCTCATGGATGTAGTTGGGTATAGAGAGTCACATATTTATCCTATACCCAAAAATGAGCGCATTTTTCTTGGAAATGACGATATTTTTCAAAATCTCGGGTATTAGGAGCATAAATGATGGCTAATACCCATAAAAGAGAAATAAATGGGTATAGAACAAATCTTAAGTCGTATATACCCAATAAGACAAAAAAGCGCCGGTTCTCCGGCGCTTCTCTTATTATTAGTTAGTAAACGAAATCTCCCTTACACCTCTGCTATCAATTTTCTCGTCCGCAGCTCAATGATTCCAACTCCACACTCTAAGTTTATCGTTCCCCTTGCATTCGGGCTGGACACGCTGCTGCGGGAAGAAAACAAGCCGCCTCTCTTAGAACCGTTAATTACAACAGATCCAACTGCACAGTCAATGTGGTAATTGTAATCATTCTCCACTGCATCCAAATCCATTTCAATTGTGCCCACACCACAGTTGATATCGATATCGCTGTCTACAGCACCTCTCATCTGCATGGTTCCGACTCCGCATTCGATGCTTGCTTTCTTCGCACGGAAATTGTTTAGTTCTGCACTTCCCGCACCTACTTCTATTTCTATCAGGTCTTCTACCTGTAAGCCTTCTGTCATTAGCTTGCCTGCTCCAACCTCTGTTTTGACATGTGTATAGCTGTTAGAAGGGTTTGCAAGTTTCGCGACGCCCGCACCAAGTTTTAATTTCATTTCATCAAACTTCATGCCATATGGCACCGTAATAGTAACGATATCCTTTGCCATATCTCCCTTATGAAACTTTGTATCATCTCCGAAGATTGAAATACGAACTTCCATATTTCCTGCCTTAACTCTTAATGTTCCATCGTTTACTTCGCACACATATTTTTCTACTTTTTCCTCTTCCAGATTCGCTATCACTTCAATCTTGTCAGTTGCTTCTTCTACCATTCTAAGCTCTGCATAACCGATTTCCAGACTTAATCCGTTAATATCTGCTGCCAGAAATTCATCTCTTCTTTCACATTTTGCCATTGTTCATGTTCTCCTTGTCTCTAAATATTCTAAATATAATGTATTTCAATTGATCCAAATGTAGTCTCACCATTTATAATTAAAGTGTTCGCGCTACTTCCCTCATATCTTCCGCTTTCCTCAATATCGCCGAATGTATGCTCCAGATTATTTAGAACCTTCCACTCCTTTGGAATATACAACTGTATCTCTCCGAAATGATTCTCTGCATATACAGTTGCTGTGCCATTCTGAATAATTGCATTGTCAAAGTAAACAGAAAGCGAGCCAAAGTTGTTTTCAAAATGCCCCTTGCAGAAATTATCCGAATTGATGTATTTTATAGATTCTCCAAAATGATTGTCAAATTTAATATTTTCTCCGGTACACTGTTCGCTGCTTGATACACTCGGTTTATCAGAATCAAACTCAATTTCAAAATGCATCTCTTTTTTCGGTTTAATAATCATTGACAATCCGATACTTCCTAATAAAGCGGCGCCAAGTACAGTCCAAGGGGTCAATGCCGTAATGCCAAGTGGTTCATCATAAAGGATACATAAGAACGCTATTGGGAAAAGAATCTCCCAGAAATTCACATGTTTGATACCTTTTATCACAATTGTCACTAAGAATACTGTTAACAGAATCGTAAAGATGCTGATACTTGGCAGTGACCAAAACTTACTTGCCACAAGATATGCTGCTGCAAGTATAAATAATAATCCCCAAAAAATCTTTCCACTGTTTTTACTGAATCTCATTTTTTTAACCTCTTTTCTTCCAGTTTGCTAATTAACGGTTTATAGTAATACCGCGACACATAGACCTGCTTGTGTGTACCTGCAAAAGCCACTACACTGGATGCAGTCAGGTTGCGGTTGATAGAATAAATATGACGTGTATTTAATATCGTCGATTTCGACACCCTCATAAAAAAGCCCGGAAGTATGTCTTCCAATTCATACAGCTTATACTTTGTCTGGTACACGTCTTTTTTTGTATGAGCACTGATGCCGCTTTCATCCGTTTCAAAGAACAGGATTTCATCCAACGTTAAATAATACTCTGTCGCCCCTTTGTAGAAAACGAACTTTTGTGAAGCGTTGACTACTTCGCTTACTGCCTGCTGCACCTTCGTTACTTCTTCTGTAATTCCTGCGCAGCGGATTACAACTTCGTCTTCTATTAAATTTTCATCAATTTCGATTTTTATTTTCATTGTTTTCCCCTCGCTTAATAAGAGTATAAAAAAAGAAACCATCGATGTAAATAGTTTTACACCAAGTGGTTTCTTTTGGGCGGTAAGTGGTAAGTTTTACCGTTTTTTATAACTTTTTCAGCACCTCAACGCCCGCTGCAAGGTATGGATTCTCCATTTCAAAGAAACGTCCTTCGTCTGCCAGCTTAGCGTATTCAGGATCAATCGGCATCTTTCCGAGTACCGGAATGTTTAATTCCAAAGCAGCCTCATCGACGTGGCTTTCACCAAATACCTTGATTTCTTTTCCACAATCCGGGCATTTCAGGTAGCTGAAATTTTCCACTACTCCAAGCACCGGAATATGCATCATGTCTGCCATATTGTATGCTTTCTTTACAATCATTTGAACCAGTTCCTGTGGAGATGTCACAACAACAATTCCGTCTACCGGAAGTGACTGGAATACGGTAAGCGGCACATCACCGGTTCCCGGGGGCATGTCTACAAACAAATAGTCGATATCTCCCCACACTGTCTCATTCCAGAACTGTTTTACGACACCTGCAATCACCGGACCTCTCCAGATAACAGGTGCTTCTTCATCGTCCAGCAGCAGATTGATGGAAATAATCTTTGTTCCATCCTCTGCAACCATCGGAATCATTCCGTCTTCGGTTCCATAAACCTGTCCATGCACGCCAAACATCTTTGGGATGGATGGTCCTGTGATATCGGCATCCAAAATACCTACTTTATATCCCGCTTTATTCATGGCACTTGCAAGCGAAGAGGTAACGAAAGATTTTCCTACGCCTCCCTTTCCGCTTACGACACCAATTACTTTCTTAATATTTGATGCTGCATTCATCGGTTCTTTTTCGATACCGCTTCCGCCTTTTTTTGCGCTTGGGCATCCTTCGCAGCTTTCTCTGCCACAGCTTGATGCACTGCTGCAACTACTATTTTCCGGCATGATTACTACCTCCAATTCTTTTTTCTTTACCTATATAATATATGCAAAATTCACATTTACCCATTATACAACGTTTTTTTTATTTTTCCAATAGTCCATCCTTCATTAGAATTTAGAAGAAATCCGCCACCCTTTGGTGACGGATTTCTATTATCATCTTTTAATTATTTTACTTCTGCTCTTAACGCTTCTGTCAAAGCTGGAACGATTTTATTCAAATCACCAACCAAACCATAATCAGCCACATCAAAGATTGGAGCATCTGCGTCCTTATTAATTGCAACTATGAGATCAGATTCTTCCATACCTGCAACGTGCTGGATTGCTCCGGAAATTCCGATCGCAAAATAAATCTGAGGACGAACTGTCTTACCTGTCTGACCTACCTGTAAGTCAACCGGTAACCATCCGTTTTCTACAACTGCACGTGAACAGCTTACGGTACCACCAAGTACTTCTGCCAAATCCTCTAACAGCTTGAAATTCTCTTTAGAACCAACTCCACGACCACCGGATACTAAGATTTTCGCATCCATAATGTTTGCTGTTGTCTTTACAGCCTTTACAATATTAAGGATTTCCACGTAGCGGTTGTCTGGTGTAAAGCCCGGGTTAAATTCAACTACATTTGCTTTTGCTCCGGCAATTTTATCAATTTTCTGCATAACACCCGGACGTACCGTTGCCATCTGTGGACGGTTATATGGGCAGGCGATAGTAGCAATTGTATTACCGCCAAATGCAGGACGTGTCATTAATAACTGGTTATGTAACTGTTCCTGGCCTGCCGTCGGATTGAGTGGGAAATCACCAATCTCAAGAACGGTACAGTCAGCTGTTAAACCTGTCTTCACACGGGCTGATACAGTAGGACCTAAATCACGTCCGATTGCTGTCGCACCAACTAACATAATTTCCGGTTTGTACTCGTTAATTACAGATGCTAATGCATGCGCATATGGCTCTGTTCTGTATTCTTTTAATTCCGGATCATCTACAACGATGACTCTGTCAGCACCGTATTCTGCCAACTGGTCAGCAAGACCCTTTACATCAGAACCGATTAATACTGCGGTTACATCTGTGCCTAAATCGTTTGCTAAGTCTTTTCCTTTTCCTAACAGCTCAAATGCAACACCATCTAATACGTTATCTACCTGCTGTGCGTAGACAAATACTCCTTTAAATTCTTCTAATGCCATTTTCTTCACCATTTCCTTTAGATTTTAGATAATGTGTTTTTCCTTGAATTTGCCCATTAAGTAAGCAACTGCTTCGTCTGTATCAAGAGCGACTTTTTCGCCTGCTCCTTTACGAACCTTATCGGATGCCTTTGCAATCTTTGTCGGAGATCCTTTTAAACCAAGGTCTGAATCATCTACATCTTTAAGATCTGCTCTGCCCCAAACAGTCACTTCTTTTTCATATGCATCAAAGATTCCGCCCGGTGTCATATAACGTGGCTGGTTCAACTCTGAAAGTGCAGTGATTAAGCAAGGCATTTTTGCTTTTACTTCATGGTATCTGTCTTCATACTGACGCTGTACGATTACGTATTCGCCATCTACTTTAATATCCTGTGCATAAGAGATTACCGGCAGTTTTAAATGCTCTGCAATCTGCGGACCTACCTGAGCAGTATCACCGTCAATCGCCTGACGACCTGTGATGATTAAATCATACTCTAAGTTTCTGATTGCACCTGCAATTGTAGTAGAAGTAGCCCAGGTATCAGCACCTCCTAATACTCTGTCTGTTACAAGAATTCCCTTGTCAGCTCCCATAGCCATAGCCTCACGAAGTACTTCGTCAGCCTTTGGAAGTCCCATGGTAAGAACGGTTACTTCTGCACCATACTGTTCTTTTAATCTAAGTGCTGCTTCAAGACCAGCTTTATCATCTGGATTCATGATAGAAAGCATTGCAGCTCTGTCTAATGTACCATCCGGATTAAACTTAACGCCACCCTTTGTGTCAGGTACCTGTTTAATACATACAACTATCTTCACGGTATTGTCACTCCTTAATTATTATATTTGTTTCATTGTATCGCTCTTATTTAAGAACAGCTCCTGAAATAACCATACGCTGAACTTCTGATGTTCCTTCGTAGATTTCTGTAATCTTCGCATCACGCATCATACGCTCTACATCATATTCACGAATATATCCGTAACCACCGAATAACTGAACCACTTCTGTTGTTACAGCCATTGCTGTCTCAGCTGCAAATAATTTTGCCTGTGCGGCTTCTACAGAGTAGCTCTTCTGTGTTGCTTTTGCCATAGCAGCTTTATAAACCAATAACTTGGCAGCTTCAATTCTGGTTGCCATATCAGCGATCTTGAACTGTGTATTCTGCTGTGCTGCGATAGAACGGCCGAACTGTTTTCTTTCTTTTGTATAAGCAACTGCTCTGTCTAATGCACCTTCTGCAATACCAAGTGCCTGTGCTGCAATACCGATACGTCCACCATCAAGTGTATGCATAGCAATTGGGAATCCTTTTCCTTCCGGTCCCAATAAGTTTTCCTTCGGGATTCTGCAATCTTCGAAAATCAATTCATATGTAGAAGATCCACGGATACCCATTTTCTTTTCTTTTGTACCAAATGAGAAGCCCGGAGCGCCTTTTTCTACGATAAATGCAGAGAAGTTTTTCTTCTTTCTGCCTTTCTTATCTTCTGTAATGCTTGTAATAGCGATTACGATGTAAACGTCAGCTACTTTACCGTTTGTGATAAAGCATTTTGAACCATTTAATACCCATTCATCTCCGTCTAAAACAGCCTTTGTCTGAGCACCCTGTGCATCAGTACCTGCACCCGGTTCTGTTAATGCAAACGCACCAAGTAATTCTCCGCTAGCAAGAGGTTTTACATATT
Source organism: uncultured Roseburia sp. (assembly GCA_945787015.1). Lineage (GTDB taxonomy): Bacteria > Bacillota > Clostridia > Lachnospirales > Lachnospiraceae > Roseburia. Next base: position 126,452 of record CALZGM010000005.1, on the reverse strand, counting down.
TCTGTTTCTGTTCTTCGGTACCATAGGTTAAAATCGGGTCTACACAAAGAGAAGTATGTGCAGATACGATAACACCTGTTGTACCGCAAACCTTTGAAAGTTCTTCTACACACATGATATAGGTAAGTGGGTCACAACCCTGTCCGCCGTATTCCTTCGGAACCGGAATTCCAAGGAAACCTAACTTCTGCATTTTCTTTACAGTTTCCCAAGGGAATTCCTCTGTTTCGTCAACCTCCTGTGCAAGAGGTTTTACTTCGTTCTCGGCAAAATCTTTGAAAAGAGAACGGGCCATTTCATGCTTTTTATCTAAAGAAAAATCCATGATTTTTACTCCTTCTTTCTTTGTTATTCATTACTGTGCATCAACCGGTGTCTTTGTACGGTCTGCATTATATACATAGAAGCCTCTTCCGCTCTTTGCTCCGAGGTTTCCACCACGAACCATCTTGCGGATTAACGGACATGCACGATATTTGCTGTCGCCTGTTTCTTTGTAAAGTACATCCATGATAGCGAGGCAGATGTCTAAGCCAATGAAGTCACCTAACTCAAGTGGTCCCATTGGATGATTTGCGCCTAATTTCATGGCAGCATCAATACCTGCAATATCAGAAACACCTTCCATCTTAATGAAAGCAGCTTCATTAATCATTGGAATTAAGATACGGTTTACTACAAAGCCTGCTGCTTCGTTTACCTGTACCGGTGTCTTACCGATTTCTTCCGAAATCTTCTTGATTGTTGCAACAGTTTCTTCCGGAGTATTTACACCTGCAATTACTTCGACTAATTTCATACGGTCAGCCGGATTGAAGAAGTGCATACCAATCATTGGACGGGTAAGACCATTTCCGATTTCTGTAATGGATAAGCTTGAAGTATTAGATGCGAAAATACATTCAGGCTTTACAAATTTGTCTAATTCAGCAAAGGTCGTTTTCTTAACCTCCATGTTTTCAAATGCAGCTTCTACGATTAAATCGCAATCTGCACACAAATCTTCTTTTAAACCAGGAGTAATTTTTGCAACGATTGCATCTACTGCTTCCTGTGTCATTTTTCCTTTTTCTACAAGACGGGCATAGCCTTTTTCAATTTTTGCCTTTCCGTTTTCTGCCCACTCCTGCTTAATATCGCAAAGTGCTACTTCATATCCTTCTACCTGGGCAAATGCTTTTGCAATTCCCTGTCCCATTGTTCCTGCGCCAATAACTCCAACTTTCATTTTAATATCCTCCTTGTTTTCCGTATGATGAATTCCGGGAAGCCATTAGCCTCCCGGATGATTTTCTTTTTATGTATGGTTTATTCGTACTTTTCAACAATTGTAGAGCAACCCATACCGCCACCGATACAAAGTGTAGCAAGACCTCTCTTAGCGCTACTTCTCTTCATCTCATGTAACAGTGTAACAAGAATACGGCAGCCTGAAGCTCCTACCGGATGTCCGAGTGCAATTGCACCACCGTTTACATTTACCTTTGACATATCAAAGTTCAAGTCTCTAGCAACAGCGATAGACTGAGCTGCAAATGCTTCGTTTGCTTCTACTAAATCAATATCATCAATTGTTAAGCCTGTTTTTGCAAAAACTTTTCTTGTAGATGCAACAGGACCTACACCCATGATTTCAGGCTCAACACCGCCGAGTGCTCCTGCTACCCATGTAGCCATTGGTGTAACACCAAGTTCTTTTGCTTTTTCTTCGCTCATTACAACGATAGCTGCTGCGCCATCATTAATACCGGAAGCGTTACCAGCTGTGATAAGTCCGCCTTCCTTGCCTGAGCAACATTTTAATTTTGCAAGAGATTCTACGGTTGTGCCGGCACGTGGACCTTCATCTGTTACGAAATCAACAATATCTTTCTTTACTTTGATTGGTACCGGAACGATTTCATCTGCAAATTTGCCTTCTGCGATTGCTTTTTCGCATTTCTGCTGGCTGTTTGCTGAGAACTCATCTAATTCCTCACGTGTAATACCATATTTATCACATACGTTCTCTGCTGTAATCATCATATGATAATGATTGAATGCATCTGTTAATGCATCATTTACCATGGTATCAATGATGGTCGCATTGTTCATACGATATCCAAAACGAGCTTTTGTCATGGCATATGGAGCCATAGACATGTTTTCCATACCACCGGCTACTACGATATCAGCCTGACCTGCCATAATTAAGGTAGCTGCTTCGTTCACACATTTAAGGCCGGAACCGCATACAACGTTTAAGGTAACTGCAGGTACTTCGATTGGTAAACCTGCCTTAATAGAAGCCTGACGTGCAACGTTCTGACCCTGAGCAGCCTGGATAACACATCCCATTAATACTTCATCTACCTGTTCCGGTTTTACACCTGCTCGCTTTATTGCTTCCTTAATAACGATTGCTCCTAAATCTGCTGCCGGAGTGTTGCTTAATGCGCCTCCCATTTTGCCGATAGCGGTACGGCATGCCCCTGCTAAAACTACTTTCTGTGCCATTTTCTCGTCTCCTTTTTCATAAAATCTGCTGATACTGCTGTTAATTTTTTAACAATCTTGAGTAAAAAAAAACTCGAACCAAACGGTTTTCTTTCTTTTTTGCACTCCTTCATGCTACCATATTTTTAATATAATTGCAAGATATTTCTTCTGTTTTTCAGCATCACGTAGCGCTTCTGTAACCGCTTACATGCTGATAAAATCAGTCTTTTAGGGCAAAAAAGACTGTTAAAAAAATAACATTTTCAACAGTCTTTCTACTTTTTATACTATATTTATGAAGTTTTAGTAAAAAATATGATTTCCAATAATCGTTCCTTCAATTCCCGGTACAACCGTCCGGAAAAACAGGCAGTTATTTGTAATATTTCCATTTAGCACTTCTAATGCAGCCCGTTTACATGTATCGTTCACGCCTGCCTCTAAACGATATGCCAAACGTCCGCTGGCTACCGGGGCAAACTGGTTTGGCGCGTATATCACTCCGGTTATTGTATTTGGGAACTTTGAGTGGCGCACCCGGTTCATTACAACACTTCCGACCGCAATTTTCCCTTCATAAGGTTCTCCATCTGACTCACACTGAATAATCGCTGCCAGTAAATATGCCTCGCCATCCAGTGGAATATACTCGACACCGGACCAGTCTTCCTTTTCCATGTTCTGAATTTCTTCCCAGCGCGCCAGATCTTCCTTTATCTTTTGTGCCTCCAGTTCCTTTTCATATTCCTTCCAATACTTAAGCTTTTCCTCTAAATCTTTTTTATTCTCCTCCGCACTGGCAATCTCAGTCTTTGTTTTAGAAATGTTGCTCTCCGTTGCTGCAATCAGGTTACTTACTTCCTTCTGCTTAGCCTCCATTTCTTCTTTCAGTGCTAAAAGCTCCGTTTCCTCTGCCTCAAGCAGCGTCTTCTTTTCTTCAATCTCCTCCTGTAGTTTCTGATATTCTTCCAGTTTCTCTCTGTCATAATTATTAATACTGGTCACATATTCTGCCTGATTCAGGAAGTCAGAAATGGAATCTGATTCCACAAGCATGGAAAGCATTGACATGTTTCCGTTCTCATACATATACTGTATCCGAAGCTTCATATCATCATACTGCTTTGCAGAACGCGCTTCCGCCGCTTCTAATTCCGTTGTCGCTGTAGCAATCTCTTCCTGCTTTGCAGCAATATCCGCTTCCAGTTCATTCATATCCTCTGCAAGCGCCTGCAGGTTTCCATTCAGATTTTTTAGATTGCCTTCCAGTTCATCTTTTTTATCATTTATCTTATCCAACGTATTCTTAGCGTCTTCCACCTGTTCCTCTAAATTGTCTACCTGCTCTTTTGCATCGTTGATGTCATCTTGTGTTACATCTGCATAAACAGTTGTAAGAGACAAACAGCAGAGCAGCAATATCGATGCAATCGCTCTCTTTAAATATGTTTTCTTCATTCATAATCCTCTTTTGAAATTGTTACAATATCATTACATTTATTTTATCAGACATCTTCCTTACTTTCAATATGGCATGCGTTGGTAACAATGCCAAATTTATACATACGGATTGTTTTTTGCCAAATTTCTGACCTCTCTCGGCGTGCAGCCATAATGTTCCTTAAACATCCGGTAAAAAAGCTTCTGGTTAAAGAACCCGTGCCGTTCCATAATTTCCTGAATACTGTCTTCCGTGTGAAGTAAATCCTGATAGATATGGTTTATGCGCACCTGATTTACGTATTTCACAAAGGGAATTCCCATATTCTGTTTAAAAAAACGGCAGAAGTATTCTCTGTTTAGTCCTAACTCATCTGCTGCATCCTGCAAGGCGATTTCCTCCTGATAGTGATGCTCTACATAATCGCAAACCTGCTCCAGTCTCTCAATATTAGTAAGGCGCGTATATGTGGTCACCGGAGTAACCGGTGTACTAAAATATTCAACCAGCTCTGCCAGTAAATTCAGCATTAGCGAAGTATTTCGCAGTAGATAAGTTTTTTTCTGGTTCATGTAAAGAAGCGTTATCTCCTTTAATGTCTCACAAATTCTGCTATATGCCTCTTTTGTTTCTTCTGTCAGATGCTTTCTGATACAATGAAAAGAAACCAATTCCTGATTCAAAAGATAGCGATTTAGCAGACTTCTGGAAACATGAATACAAATCCCCATAGTCTGCGGAAGGGCGTAAAGCACCCCATGGGCTTTGGTATAATCAACGACTATGGCCTCTAAGGGGTTTACCTCATAGCGTTCACCATCCATGTTCACTGTGGCGTGTCCGTTTAAGATATATAAAATTTCCATTTCCCTATGCCAGTGGCAGGGGGAGTTATGCTGCATGGTAACAAAGCGGATATCAAATCCTCTGTCTTCTTCCAATTGTACATTTTCAAAATTCTTTTCTAAATCAATCATAAAACACGTATTCCATTTCTTTCCTATCTATAAACTACAGTTTCATTATAATTTATATTCTGTTTATTTTCAATTTATAAAGTCAATATTGCCTGATTTTTCGTTAATAATACATCTAATATTTTTCCTTGAGTCCTTGTATTATAACACTTGTCAGGAGGGAAGCTTCTGATACATAAAAACAATAAAAACCAATTTTAAGGAGGAACTAATTATGTTGAATAAGGTTAAAAAATATTTTGAAAACAATATGGAGTCTATCGCAATGGGTTTAGCAATGGTAAGTGGTAACGACTTTCTTCCATTCATCGACTAATCAGTGAAGCCCATGAAAAGACAACAGAATATGAAGATAAAGAAAAAGCGCATCGTGGAAATTTCTTTTTGAATTCTCCCGATACGCTTTTTCTTTTGTTACTCTGCAGCTTGCAAATAACTGCTTACGCAATATAGTGTCTGTCCATTGTATTCGACTCTTGACCAGCCGTAATCTGTATTAATACCGGTTCTGGTAACCGTCTCACCATGATACAGAGTCGCTGCTATTTGTGATTCCTCCATCGTCACACTTGGCAATGTTCTGAGGTTTACTTCAATTTTTGCTGTCACCACATCATTACATGCGGTAAATTCTGTTTTGATTCCATCATCATCCACCGGAGTGTCCATCTGTGCCGGTGCGCTTAAATCTGTAGTAAGATAGCTAGATACGGCATAGTATGTTTCTCCGTTATACTCGACTCTCGACCAGCCGCTTTTGCTGACTCCTGTCCGAACAGCAGTCTCCCCGTTCACTAGCTGTAGCACAACCGTACTGTCGTCCCCCTGGCTTGGCTTGTCACGCAAATTCGTTTTATTCTTGGCGGTAACTTCCTCATTAACTTCTTCAAAATTCATCAGCGCTTCTACATTTGCTGTCACCTGTTCCGGCAAGATACTGCTGTGGGGCGCCTCAGTTCCTTCATAGCCAAAATAGGCTATATTCAAATCCACATTTCCGCTAATTCCATCCACGGTTCCCTGATTCGTGTACTGCCACATCGCATAGGCACCTGCATAATCCGTCTCTGCTATTGTATTATAATGTGACACCCATACCCTGTAGTGTTTCTCCAAATCTGCGGTTTCCCATTTTGTGTCATTCGCCAGTTCATTTTTTGCTGCATATAGCATCGGTGTATAGCCATGTTCGTAGATTCGGTCCATAAAAGCCTTTGCTATGTCAGAGCGTTCCTCTTTTGTAAGACCGAAGTGGCGATTTTTCTCATTATCAAATCCTTCGCAGTCATAAGCAACCGGGTACGTAATCGGATACTGTGAAATCAGTTCTGCCACCCAGTCTGCCTCTTCTTCTGCTTCCTCTTTTGTAACAGCGGAGGAGAAATAATAAGCTCCCAGCTTGATACCATACTTACAAGCCTCCTGCAGATTATATCTGGCCATCTCATCTTCATGCATTGTTCCAAGTTCCAGTGACCGGTAGCCCACTCTTATCATAGCAAATTCGATTCCCTGGGCGGCTACTTTTTTCCAGTCAATAACACCCTGATACTTTGCCACATCAATTCCAATCGTCTGTTCACTCGTTTCCGGGATGGTTCCGGCAGTTAGAATCTGTACCGGTTCTTCTGTTTCCGTTTCCAAGTTTTCCGTCTGCTGATTTTCCATATTTGTGGTTGTTTCCGGTGCTTCTGTCTGTTTATCCGGTCCTGTCCCCAGTGTTTCTTCTTTTTTGGGGCGAAGTAAAAATACTAATGCAACCGCCAGCGCCAGAATCAATATTACCATTACTCCATATTTCACATACTCTTTTCGTGCTGTAGCAGAGTTTGTTTTTTCATCCATTTCCAGTTCATCATCAAATCGTTTCATTTGTTCTGCTCCTTATTTTCCAAGCCAAACTTTTCTTTTGCTGTCACTTATTGATAATAATCCTTTCTTTTAAAGAAGCATAGTCCAAAATTCTTAAACTTTTCTTATTTCACCAGATTCGATAGTGTCCTACAATATCCGAACGCTTTTCAAGGATATCCTCTTCATAGCTTTTCTGCATCGGGTCATTATGATGAATCACGTATGGAATGCCATTTTTATTTCTTCTGTCAGAAACAATTCCGATATGCTGTTTAAAAATAACAATATCTCCTCCCAGCCATTCTTCGATATCATTCACATCCAGTGTCAAAGAAATTGCATGATTTCTAAAAAACACCTTTAAGTTTTTTACTCTTCTAAAATCAATGTTTCTATCCGGTTCCAATATGTCATAGTCATTTGGATTCGTCGCAATATCATCAGCCACAAGTGTCATTAAATCATATCCTGCTCCCAACAGAGCATTTGCAACAACATCTGTACAAACTCCATAGCCATCATTCGGATAACCGGAAATATAATACTTGCTCTTGTATTTTGGTTTTGTCTCAATATACTTGATGGCACTTTCCAAAATATCTGACCGGTCATCGATTCCATCGCCATCGGCATCACTGTTACTAACATAGGTTTCAATTTGTTTTCCATATAAATCCTGCAAGCGTTTGGAGGAAGTGATTTGAAACATACGGGTTTCATAAATCATTATTCCTATCAGACCAAGCACAGCTAAAACGAATAGCGCAAGCAGTATTTTTCTTCCGCATTTTTTCATTTTATCTGCCTTTCTCCGGTCCACATGATTGCTCCCGGCGCCAAATCCAAACATTCCTGATAGGTATTCCCATCTGTAAGGTCTTGTGGCGTATGCGCATCCACTCCGATAATAAAATCATTTCCGTTTTCTATTCCAAGTTCGATAAAACGCTTATTTGGATAAATTCTTCTTTCACGGCACCCATTTACATTGATTTCAATCGGCATGTTATGTTTTTTTAACTCTATCGTAAGTCTTTTCATATATTTATTATAGATTGCCTCATCACCAGCATAGTTAATCATATCCGGATGTGCAACATACAAAAAGTACCCTGTATCAATTGCCTCTATCACCCTATCTATATAGGTTTTCAAACGCTCTTCGTCCTTCCATTCATGCCCGGTTCCATCCTCTGGGCACTCCTCATCAAAATAGTGCTGTCCCAGAATCAGATAGTCCAACGGATATTTGCGTATTTCACGAAATGTTTTCTCAAAAAACTTTGGAAGGTACTCCAACTCCAAGCCTGTAAAAATCTGAATTTCTTTTTTATATTCCTGCTTTAAATTTTCAACTGCTTTTATATACCCTTCCAGTTCACCTATCTCCATACGGTTATGCGGCACATGCCCCTCCTCAAAGAGATATGGGGAATGGTCCGAAAAACCTAATACCTGATACCCTGCTTCGATTGCCTTTTCAATATATTCACGCTCTGTCCCTATGGCATGTTTACATCGTGTTGTATGTGTATGGAAATTGCACTTTGTATTCTTATAATCATATAATTGAAACGTTGGACAACGATACATATATTTCTTCCTTCAAACTCTATTCTTCTTCCTCTTCTTCGTCCTTCGCCCAGCCATAAGCGTACTTAACAGCTTTATTCCAGCCCTTACGCTTCTTGTCACGCTCTTCTTCCTCCATTTCCGGGAAGAAAATGCTGTCGATTTTCTGATTGTTAATCACATCTTCTTTACTCTTCCAATAACCAACAGCCAATCCGGCAAGGTAAGCAGCGCCAATTGCAGTAGACTCTACACACTGTGGACGTTTCACCGGAGCATCCATCATATCTGCCTGAAACTGCATTAAGAAATTGTTTGCACTTGCGCCACCATCAACCTTTAAAGCGGAAAGATTCAAACTCGCATCAGCCCGCATGGCATCGATAACATCGCATACCTGATAGGCAATGGATTCTAAGGTCGCACGAATAATATGATATTTATTCGTGCCTCTGGTAAGTCCCACAATCGTTCCTCTTGCATACTGATCCCAATGCGGTGCTCCAAGACCGGTAAACGCAGGAACCACGTAACATCCATGGGTACCATGTACCTTCTTTGCCATGTATTCGGAATCCACTGCAGAATCGATCAACTTCATGTTATCCCTAAGCCACTGGATTGCTGCACCAGCCACAAAAATAGAACCTTCCAACGCATAGTTTACTTTTCCATCCAGGCCCCAGGCAATCGTGGTAACCAGTCCATTTTTTGAAAAGACCGGCTTTTCTCCGGTATTCATCAAAAGGAAGCAGCCTGTACCATATGTATTCTTCGCATCTCCGGCTTCAAAACAAGTCTGTCCGAATAAAGCTGCCTGCTGGTCGCCTGCTGCTCCTGCAATCGGAATCTTGGCACCTAAGAATGACGGGTCTGTGTATCCGTAAATCTGGCTGGATGGCACTGCTTTGGGAAGCATGTTTTCAGGAATATCAAGTTCCGCCAGAATCTCTTTGTCCCAACACAAATCATTAATATTAAATAACATGGTTCTGGAAGCATTTGAATAGTCCGTTACGTGAACTGCACCTTTTGTAAATTTCCAGATCAGCCATGTTTCAACGGTACCAAATAACAGCTTTCCTTCTTCAGCCAACCGTCTTGCCCCGCTTACATTGTCGAGAATCCATTTCACTTTTGTAGCAGAAAAATAGGCATCAATAATCAGTCCCGTCTTTTGACGATAGACATCTTCTAATCCCTTTTTCTTCAATGCATCTGCCATGTCTGATGTACGGCGGCACTGCCAGACAATTGCGTTATAAATCGGTTCTCCGGTTTCTTTATTCCAGACGATTGCCGTCTCACGCTGATTTGTGATACCGATTGCTGCGATATCCTCTGCTGTTGCTCCAATCATATTCATTGCTTCCACTGTTACACCCAACATGGAAGACCATATTTCATTTGCATCATGTTCCACCCAGCCCGGATTCGGGAAAAACTGCCGAAACTCCTTTTGTGCCATTGAACAGATTTCACCTGCATGATTAAATAGAATACAGCGATTACTGGTTGTCCCCGCATCCAATGCCATTATGTATTTTGCCATACTTTACCTCCTGTGAATTAAAAAAGAGCAGAATAAATTTTGTGGCCGCCCCTCCGACCACAATAAAATCATCTCCGCTCTCTGATTTATCTTTATGAAACTATTTGTATTTTAACATACATTTTATAACTCTGCAATAAATGCTTCTACTAATTTTGCACAGTGCTCTGCAGCTTTGCGCTCAAAAGTCGGATAATCCATTTCTGCTGAATCATCTGCTTTATCCGAAATCGCACGTAAAATAACAAACGGAATTCCGTTTAAATAAGCGGCCTGTCCGATGGCTGCTCCTTCCATCTCTGTGCAAAGTCCGTGAAAGTTATCTGTAATACGTTTCTTTACCGCTTTATCAGCAACAAACTGATCTCCGCTTACTATTAAACCGGAAAATACTTTAATCTCCGAATTTACTTTTTCACAGACGTTCTTTGCCAAAGCTGCCATCTTTTCGTCTGCCGGAAAGCTTAAGGTTCCAATCTGTGGAATCTCCCCCAACTGATAGCCAAAATTTGTGGCATCTACATCATGCTGTAGTACCTCTGTCGACACAACAATATCTCCGATATTAATTTCTGCATCCAACGAGCCTGCCACACCTGTATTAATGATGTGCGTCACTCCGAATAAATCTGCCAGTATCTGTGTACACATCCCGGCATTTACTTTACCGATACCGCTTCTGACAATTACTACTTCCACGCCATTTAAAATACCCTCAACAAATTCCATACGAGCCCTTATGGTGGTTGATTTTACTTCCATTTTGGATTTTAAGGTATCTACTTCCAGCTCCATCGCTCCAATAATTCCGATTTTCTTCATGTTTCCTCACATTCCGCCTTACGGCTATTTCATTTAAAAAGGATTTGCACCGATGGCACAAATCCCAAGATAACAAAATATGTTCGTACCCTTCTTATAGCGTACTACATTTCCAGCAAATATTCAATCAGCATGTGTCCTTCTTCAATAAGTTTTCCTGTCACAACAGCTTCTCTCTCATTATAATGCCAACTGTTTGTCTGCGGCTTTCTGCTATCATATAAAAGATACGGTACATTTTCCGAAGAATGCGTACGAATGCAGATTGGGGTCGGATGATCCGGCAGAACTACCATACGGAATTCCTCACCTGCTGCTTCCAAGCCTTCTACAATCGGGCGGATAATTTTTTCGTCCAAATTCTCAATGGCTTTTACCTTTTTCTCCACGCTTCCCTGATGTCCCATTTCATCCGGTCCTTCCAGATGCACATAGACAAAGTCATAGCCATCCTTTGTCAATACATCAATGGCTGCCTGTGCTTTTCCCGCGTAGTTCGTATCCAGTCCACCGTTTGCACCTTCCACCTCAATGACCTTCATGGAAGTGCCAACCGCAATTCCCTTTAACAAATCCACGGCTGAAATCATCGCACCATTCACATGAGCGCGCTCCTTAAACGGATAAAGTGCAGGTTTTGTGCCGGCACCCCAGAACCAGCAGGAATTTGCCGGGTTTAATCCCTTTTTCTTACGTTCTATATTAATTGGATGGTTGACTAATATATCATAGCTTCGCTCCATCATTTCACGAAGTTTCGGGTTCTCCGGTAATTTATCTCCGATTTTCTGACCTAATACGTCATGTGGTTGTACTAAATCCACCACTTCACCCTTATCCCAAATCAGACAATGACGGTAACTTGTACCTACATAAAATTTAAATTCTTCTGTTTCTAATTCATTACGAACCGCCTCTAATAAAACAGCACAATCCTCGGTACTGATTTCACCGGAGCTATGATCGATAATAGTTCGTTCCTCGTAGCAGTCTTCTTCCTCAGAAAGTGTCACAAGATTGCAGCGAAGTGCAATATCCGTATCTCTCATCGGCACACCAATGCTGAGTGCTTCCAGTGGAGAACGTCCGGAATAAAATTTTCTCGGATTATAGCCAAGTACTGATAAATTTGCCGTGTCACTTCCCGGTTTCATTCCATCCGGAATGGTATGTACCATGCCGATTTCACCTTTTGCGGCAAGTTCATCCATCTTTGGTGTGTGTGCATATTCTAATGGCGTTTGATTTCCAAGGCTTTCTATTGGACGGTCCGCCATACCGTCGCCAAGAATGACCAGATACTTCATACTTTTCCTCTTTTCTTCCCTACTTTACACGAATTTTCTGAATCACAGCAAGCTTTGCGGTTCTCGTTTCAAACTCTGACTCCGGCATTACTGCGGTCACAAACCCAACCTCGCCTGTCACGCCTTCTGCCTTCACAAATTCCACTTCACCAAAAACTGCTTTTACTGTCTCTTCCGACTCATTTACCCGCACAAAGAAACGATTATCAAAATCCTTATAATCTATTAGTTCTAATTTTTCCCTGCGCCACTCGATTGGAATATGTTTATCCATATGCTTTGCCATTTCTACAATATCGGCTACGACTGCACTTGCCGTCGGAAGTTTTCCTGCCCCGCTTCCATAAAACATCGCATCTCCCAACACATTTCCCTTTACAAAAATTGCATTAAAGACACCATTTACACTAAATAACGGATGTTCCGGATTCAGCAAAAATGGTGCGACCATTGCAGCATAACCGTCTCCCACATGTTTACTTGTAGCAAGCAGTTTGATAGCACGCCCCATAGATTTTGCATATTTGATATCTGTACTTGTAATATGAGAAATTCCCTCTGTGTGGATATCTTCAAAATCTACCTGCTGTCCGGCAACAAGAGAGGTTAAGATTGCAATTTTTCTGCCTGCATCATAGCCCTCGACATCTGCAGTCGGATCCTTTTCTGCATAGCCCTTTGCCTGTGCATCTTTTAATACATCATCAAAATCCACGCCTTTTTCAGACATCTCCGTCAACATATAATTCGTTGTTCCGTTAATGATACCTGTAATTTCTTCAATCACATCTGCCGTTAAACAATTTTTTAGAGGACGGATAATCGGAATACCGCCGCCTACACTGGCTTCAAACTGGAAATTTACCTGATGCGCCTTTGCAATCTCCAATAACTCTGCTCCTTTTTCAGCCACCAGTGCTTTGTTTGAAGTAGTCACATGTTTGCCGGCTTCTAACATTGCCTTTACAAACGTATAAGCAGGTTCCACTCCTCCCATCGTCTCTACAACAATCGATACCTCTTTATCCTCTACAATTGTCCTGTAATCATGCACAATTTTCTTCTGAATCGGATGTCCTTCAAAATCGCGCAAATCTAACACATACTTCACATCAATGGTATCACCCACACGCTTTGCAATACTTTCTCTATTGATGGAAAGAACCTCTACCACACCGGAACCAATGGTTCCAAATCCCATAACCGCTACCTTAATCATACTTTGTTAAGCCTCTCTTTTCTGTTATTCATGACCAAGAATCCTTACATAATGAATTCCTTCTTCTGCTTCAATCCTTGCAACAAGTTCTTCTAGCTCACCTGATTCCGGAAGTAAATCCGCGCTTAGTGTGAGCGATGCAATTCCATTGATTGGAATACTCTGATGAATGGTTAATACGTTCACCTTAAAATCTGCCAACACCCGGGATACTACCGACAACAATCCCGGTTTATCATCCAGCTGAATAACCATTGTAATTGTTCTTCCCTTTTCTGTCTCATGATATGGGAAAATATCGTCTTTATACTTGTAAAAAGAACTTCTACTGATTCCTACCTCTTCGGTAGCATCTAAAACAGAGGTCATCTTACCCGAATCCAACAATCGCTTTGCCTCTACAACTTTTAAAAGCACCTCCGGAACTGCTTTTTCTTTCAGTACATAATACTGATTTTTCTCTTTCATAAAACTTTTTTCTCCCTTGTTTTACACATAGAAAAAGCCTTGTTTGTTTTTCTACGGCTTACATTTGTTCTCATGTGGAAGATAATAACATAAAGAGATATGCAAATCAACTATTTTTTACAGACTTTACAGCTAGATTCTTCTGAATCAAAAAAGTGCCTCTTACTTCTATTGTAAAAGACACTCTTTTTCAATCTTCTAAAATTTTCTTCCACCGCCGCCATGGCTTCTGCCACTGCTGCTATGATGCGTAGAACTTCTACCGCTGCTACTGCTGCGACTGGTGCTATGTCCGCTGTCTGTCTGAATTCTGTGATGAGTCACACTCTCACGGAGGAATTGATCCTCCCTCGCTGTAAGCTCTACTTTTCCATATTTCATATAGGGATAGTCATACCGGCCACCCTTAATGCTATAGCTTTTTGTTACTCCAAAATAAATCGCTGCTCCAGCCCCAATCGCTAAAAGCAATACAGGGACCACTTCCGTCCATGTAAGGGAACGATACTTTGAAATTGTACCGGTCTCTACATCATAGTTATACTGATTTTGAGGAATACCTGCTTCATAATAGTGCTCTACGCCACGAAGCATCACCGACAAACATCCTGCATAATCTCCTCCACTTACATAATCAAAGCCATCATCTAAAATGGAATCAATCCTGCTGTCTGTTAAATACCGGATTGCCTTCCCACAAGTTGAAAGATAAATTTCGCGATTGTCCATATCAATCAAGACAAGAATACCATTGGAATCCTCTGCTGTTAACGCATCGTAAAAATCATCCGCATATGCCATCGCTGATTTTCCCTGTGCATTGCTTGTCGTAACTGCGAAAATGTCCCATCCGGTTTTTTCTTTTAATGTGGCAATCTGGGCATTCAATTCTTCTATCTGCGTTTCTGTTAACAGTCCGGCATCATCGTAGACCTCTCCTACTGATGCAGCAGATATACTGATTGGTGCTATGGTCAATAAAACAAGCATCAAAAAAGCAATCGTTTTCTTTACGTTTTTCATCATGACAGGAATCCTCCTATCAAACCAAGAATCAAAATTGCTGCAGATACCGCACCGCTTACCAGACCAAGTTTTTTCTTATCAACCGGCAATTCCCCGCAGATTTCTCCTGTCTGCCCATTCATAGAATAGTAGTAAATCTTACCATCCCTTCCTTTATAGGTAATCGTCCAAATCGGAAGCAGGCAATAGGACCAGTTTTCTCCCCGGAATCGGATTTTAGCATCTTCAATGGATACCGAATTATAATCAGAAATAGTGCTTCGCATCATTTTATCCGTAAATAGCTTTGCCTGATTCTGCATCTTATCTGTTAATGTCTCTTTTTCAATATCCCGTTTTTCTGCCAAAAAGCCTGAGAGATAGCCCATATGAAAGTCCTTCATTTTATCAAAATCATATGGCATAACCCCTCTTGCCAAGTCTGCATTTGCTTTCTGTAATGCATTTTCCGTCAGATTTGACAAAGAGACAACTCCCTCACGTTTGACATGATAAACCTTCGTTTCTGTATACCGAATGTCTCCCGTCGTCCAACTGCGGATTTTTTTTGCCTCTCCCTGCATTACGTTTTCTACATCTGCCTGATAATTCCAGTACGGAAAGTACACTCCGGAAATGGTTTCAATCTGTTGTTTACTGAAAAAAGCCTTCGGCACAAACTTTTTTCGTCCAACATACTCTAAGAACCGTTTTACTGCAGCTTCCTTCGTTATTTCAAACGGAATCACCTTATCCGGCAAAAAATCTCCCTCTAACCGACCGCCTAAAATAACCGGATTGTGGCAGTAATAACAGAAGGTTGCTGCTGTTGTGGCATCGGTAATAATCTGTGCACCACAGCTTGGGCAGGTATAGACTACTGCATCCTGTGTCTCTGTTTCTTCAGCCTGTGTACCATCAGAAGTATCATCTATTTTCTGCTCCGTACACATTTCCGGTGTCATCTTATCAAGTTCTTCCTGTGTAAACGTGGAATCACAATACTCGCACTTATATTGCTGCGCTGCCGGATCAAAAATCAGTTCTCCGTCACAATTTGGACATTTAAAACTGATTACTGCCATGTTTATTCCCTAGCCTTTCCACAATTACTGCAGAACTTACCGGTATTTTCTTCGCCGCATTCACAAATCCAGGAAGCTGCCGGAGCCGGTTTGCCACAGTTGCTGCAGAACTTACCGGTATTCTCTTCACCACATTCGCATTTCCATACTGTCTTTGGTGCCGGAGCCGGTTTACCGCAGTTACTGCAGAATTTACCGGTATTCTCCTGACCGCATTCGCAAGTCCATCCGGCTTTTGTTGTCTGACCTGCAGGTGCCATTCCTGCAGCCGCATTTCCCTGCGTATTCTGCATATCATTTGGTGTCTGCAGACCATTTAATCCGGAAAGTGTCGCATTCATGGCATTCATTCCCATGCCAACACCCATAAATGCATTCATTGCACCGCCTTCATTGGAACCTGCATCGCGGATACCCTCTGTAATATTCTTTACAGCCATACCACGCATAACATTGAAATCTGAACCGAGCATTGCACCTTCGTTTCTCATGTTAATAAGCTTCTGGGAAGCCTCATCATAAGAAATGCTGCCAAGACCAACTGCCTGGATTTCCATACCACGCATGTTATTCCATTCTTCATCCAGAATGTTTGCCATGTATTTTCCAAGTTCTACTGCCTTAGAAGTTACATGGGAAATTCTGGTGCCGTCTGCTGACATTTGATTAATAGCTGCCTGCAATGCCTGTAAAAACTCGTTCAGATACTGGTCATTAATCTCTTCTATATCTACATGCTCTGCATTTCTAGGAATAACCTCTGCATAGAACTGTAATGGATTTGTAATCTTAATGGAATATGTACCATGCGCTCTTAAGAATAATTCTGCATTATAGAAGCTGTCAAAGTAGTTAATCGGATTTCTGGTGCCAAATTTAATACCCTTGATTTCCTGCAAATTAATGTAGAATACCTTCTGCATCGTTGGAGTCTCG
The DNA here is from genome assembly GCA_945787015.1 of uncultured Roseburia sp. Classification (GTDB taxonomy): domain Bacteria; phylum Bacillota; class Clostridia; order Lachnospirales; family Lachnospiraceae; genus Roseburia. The sequence goes on along the minus strand of CALZGM010000005.1, from coordinate 109,736 downwards.
CCGCCAAACTTGATACGATTAAAAGCTTCTTTTAAGCTTTCTCCAAATTCGCCATTAAATAAAGAAGGCATAGATGAGTTACTTACTGTATAATAACCCGGTTCAGCTGTATAATCTACTACCTTACCGCCATCTACTAACAGCATCATCTGATTGTCATAGACGTGAATCACAGAGCCATTTGAAACAGTCTGACTGCTTCCCTTTACATTCTGTCCCTTACGAATTAAAACACCATTTGTAAAGACAGTGCGTTCGCCCATATCGTTTGGTTCAACAACCTCCTGCCATGTGTCGGCAAAAGCCTGACCAACTGCTCCTGTTACTGCTTTAATAATACCCATAACATTTCCTCCTGTTATTCCTTTTTATATTATTTTAGACTTCATAAAACTTGTGAAGTGTCCAAACCTTTAAATTAATTGGTGTTACTGCCAAACCGCAGTATTCACAGTACATTGCACCCAGCTTTTTTATCGGTGCCCCACAGTTAGGACAAGTAGTACCAACTGCGTTGTCAATTTTTGTAAGCTGTTCATCCTGAATATAAACAACCTCCACATTATACTTTGTCTGTGTAAGACGATCTGCATTTCCTTCGATAATCTCGGCACCACGCTTTTTATAATGCAAATGTTCTACTGCACTTTGAAATACAATCATGCAGGTTCCATCCCGTTTCACATAATTCGTAATTTCCGTCTGATGAATATGAATCCGTTCATAAACTTCCTGTACACCCTCTGCACGATTTTTCTCAATTTGATTTTCTACCTGAGTTGTCAGTTCCTTCGTTGCTTCTTTTAGTAAAAAAACATCTTGTGCACCAATTGCCTGCAGAGCAGAAATCAGCATGTTTTCTACTTTATTTTTAAACTGCGTCAAATTAATATCAGGAAAATCCCGTTCTATCTGCGGTGCAAACACCCTTGTCATCCCGGAAACAGATTTCGGGGTAGCCGCCAGTACATCTGCCTGCCTGTTCCAACCTTCAACAAAGGAATCTGTTCCAAATAATGATCTTGAAACAGCTGAAAGCTTCCTTTTTACATAACGATAACCAATATATCCTGCTCCAAAAATCACGGCAAGAATGACTGCTGCTGTAATGAAACCGTCCATTTCTTCATCCCCTATGCGTGTTTACTCTGTATCGTCATTGCTCATATTCTTCGGACATCCCAAAGAAAGCCACTTCAGATATCCATTGATAAACGGATCTATTTTACCATCCATCACGCTATCCACATTTCCGCTTTCCACGCCGGTTCTATGATCTTTTACCATGGTATATGGCTGCATAACATAAGAACGAATCTGGTTGCCCCATCCGATTTCTGTCACTTCTCCACGGATACCGGCTGCTTTTTCCAAATTTTCCTGTTGCTTCAATAAATAAAGCTTCGCCTTTAACATCTGCATCGCCTTATCTTTATTTTGGAACTGAGAACGTTCATTCTGACATTGTACTACAATTCCTGTTGGGAAATGTGTAATACGGATGGCAGAAGATGTCTTATTAATATGCTGTCCTCCGGCGCCACTGGAACGATAAGTATCAATTCGGATATCCTCGTCTTTAATTTCAATATCAATATCATCTTCAATATCCGGCATCACATCGCAGGATACAAAGGAGGTCTGACGTTTTCCTGCTGCATTAAACGGTGAAATACGTACCAAACGGTGCACACCCTTTTCTGACTTCAGATAACCATAGGCATTCTCCCCATTTACCTGAAATGTAATTGATTTGATTCCTGCTTCGTCTCCGTCAAGAGAATCTAGCACCTCCAACTGAAAACCTTTTGCATCTGCCCAGCGTGAGTACATACGGTAAAGCATAGCAGCCCAGTCACAGGATTCTGTCCCTCCTGCGCCTGCATGTAACGATACAATAGCATTATCCTTGTCATATTCACCGGAAAGCAATGTTTTGATACGAATTCCCTCATACGTCTGGATAAAGCTGTTTAACTCTTCTTCGATTTCTGGGATGAGGCTTTCGTCATTTTCCTCATATCCCATTTCAATCAAAGTTTCTATATCCTCATACTGTGTTGCAAGCTGCCCATAAGTTGCAACATCATCCTTCATGCTCTTTAACTCTTTCATCTTGTTCTGTGAAACGACCGGGTCATTCCAAAAATCTCCCGCTTCCATTTCACGCTCAAGTTCCTGGATTTTCTGTTCCTTATTTACCAGGTCAAAGTGAATCCCTCACTTCCTGCAATGGTTCCCGATACATATTTAACGTTGATTTAAATTGATCAAGTTCTACCACAGAATCACCTCTTTCTTCTAATACATATATTTGGTAATTATTTTAAGGGTTTTCCTCATTTTACGCAATCCCTTTTTACTCTGCGCCCAATTGTTCTGTCAGCACTTCAACAGCTTTTACAATCTGATTATCATACTGTTTCTCATAAGTTTCCCCATCCGGATTTAAATACTCATACTCTAATTCAATATCCGGTTCGATTCCCACCTTATGAATATAATTTCCTGACGGTGTAAAGTATTTTGCGGTTGTCAGTTTGATTGCATCTCCATCCGACAATGGAAAAATTGTCTGCACAATCCCTTTTCCAAAAGTAGTCGTTCCTATTAATGTTCCATAGTCATGGTCCTTAATTGCTCCCGCTAAAATTTCCGATGCGCTTGCGCTGTCCTCATTGATTAACAGAGCAATCGGCATATCCAAATAAGTATCACCTTTGGAAGAATAGGTTTCACGGTTTCCGACCTTATCTTCCATATAAAAAATGGTTCCCTCCGGCAAAATTTCATCCGCAATCTGTACAACAGCAGAAACCATCCCTCCCGGATTATAACGAACATCGATAATCATTGCTTCCATTCCCTGTTTTGTCAGTTCTTCGACAGCTGTTTCAAATTGATGCGCCGTATCTGTTTCAAAGGAATCAATCCAGATATATCCGATATGGTTCTCTAACATTTCGTATTCTACACTTGGCAATGTTATATCCGCTCTTTCCACATCAAAGGACAAATATTCATCTGTTGAAGGGCGGTAAATATCCAATTGCACGATGGTACCTTTTTCTCCACGGATTAATTTTACCAATTCACTCACTTCCATACTTGCACCATCAACACCATCAACATAAAGAATAATATCATCTTTTTTCAGACCTGCTGTTTCTGACGGAGTGCCTTTATATACCTTTGTAATTGTTACAATCATCGTATTCGGATCCTGGGACAATCCGGCACCGATTCCATAATACTGTCCGGTCGTGCTGACCTGAAGTTCTGCAAAATCTTCTGCATTGTAATAAACGGAATATTTATCGCCAAGGCCTTCCACCAATCCCTTGTACATACCGTCCTGAATATCCTCTAATTCCATTTCATCATAATAATAAAGCTTTGCATAGGCAGACAGTTCATTTATTTTTTCAACTGCTGCTTCATCCAGTACTGCGGTTTTCCCCTGCGCAAACAGGTTGTCTCCTGCACCCCGGTCTGCAAACACAATCTGTGTATTGGTCAGCACACAGCATAGTCCTGCTACGATTCCCAGCACAAATACCGTTGACACAATACCAATTAAAATGCCAAGACCCATTTTGCTCTTTTGTTTCTCGGGCGGCTGCCACATTCCATATTGATTCATCTGATTATTCCAGTCATCAAATCCATTCCTATTATTTGTATTCATATTATTGTTCTGATAGTCCATTTTTGTACCTCCGGTTGCCTTTTTATAAAGAAAAAAATCCCCGCCATTTATGACAGGGATTCTAAATTCCTTTTTTCTTGTTGTACGGAATTTATGGTTTCGTCAAATATCCCCAAGGGCTTACATAAGTTCCGTTTAATGATACACCAAAATGCAGATGAGGTCCAGTAGAAATACCAGTACTTCCCACTTTTGCAATAACATCGCCTGCGGCAACCACATCTCCAACATCGACAAGCAATTTAGAGCAATGCATATACACTGTGCAAAGTCCACCGCCATGATCAATGGAAATGTAATATCCGGCTGAGCTGCTATATCTGGAAATAATCACTTTTCCGGGCGCAGCTGCCACAATATCACTGCCCGAAGAGGCTCCAATATCAATTCCTTTATGATCCGAAGATGCTCCGGCTGTTGGTGACTTTCTTGGTCCAAAATCACTGGTCACACGCGTACTGCTAGGTACCGGCCATTTAAAGATTCCGGAATAAGCATCTCCCTGGTTACCGCCGTTCTCCATCATAACACGGATAATTTCCGCAATTACTTCCTCCTGTGCCTGCACTTCTGCCGCAATAAGCTCGGCTTCGTCCTGAGCGTCATTCAAATTTCCTTTGATTGTTGCAAGCTCCGACTCTCTTTTCGCCATTACACTTGCAACATTCTCCTTTTCACGCTCCACATCGCTCTTTAACGTTTCAAGCTCTGTGCGTTCTTCCTGCAATTGGTTCTCATATGCCTCAATTTCAGCAACCGTCTGTTTAAAATCCTCTAGTTTTTCTCTGTCGTACTGCTGAATCTGACTAATATACTCCGCTGAATTCAAAAAATCCGAAAGATTTGATGCCGCAAGCAAGGTCTCCGCATAAGAAAACTGCCCATTTTCATACATGTATTGGATGCGAAGCTTCATATCTTCATATTGCTTATCTGCAGTATCCTCTGCGTTCTTTAAATCTGCCTGTGTTTTAACAATCTGCTCATTTTTTTCAATCAAAAGATTCTCCAGCTCTGTAATTCGTGCAGAAATACTGATCAGGCTTTTATTTAAATCTGATATTTTATCCTCTATTTTATCCTTAGAATTTTCCAGACTATTTACCAGATTTTCTGCTTTATTCAATTGATCCTTTAACTCATCCAGTTCCTTCTGGGCTTGTGAAAGAGATGTATTGTCTTTCTTTTCTGATGTAGCAGATGCTTGAACTGTCATACCAATACTCAACACGAGCACAAGAATCACTGCAAAAATACGGTTATAAATACTACTTTTTCTCATATACTCCTGATTATACTTTCAAATGTCTTCTTGTTGTAATGTGACTTCCCAAATATCCGATTCCCACACCTAAAATCAGGGCTACGGGAACCAGCGTATTAAATACTGCAGTAACAGGAAGAAATTTCATCATAGAACTGATGAAGGTAAAATTTGATCCGATATATTCAATAATTTTTTCATATAAAATATAAAGAATTCCAAGTGGAATCGCTGCTCCGACCAGACCAATAATTACACCCTCCACTACGAAAGGAGAACGTACGATGTAATCCGTTGCACCTACCAGCTTCATAATCGCAATTTCTTCTTTTCTTACGGAAATTGCAACAGAAATGGTATTGCTGATTAAGAAAACAGCAACGCCTAACAAAATCAAAATAATTCCTGCTGAAATATAGCCGATTAGCTTATTAAAATCGGACAGAGTATTTGCTACGGTCTCCGAACGGTTTACCTGACGTACTCCCTCTAGTGAGCTTAAATAAGTCACCAGCGTGCTCTGCATAGAAATATCATTCATATAAATAGAATAGCTGGCTGAATTTGCAAGCGGATTATCATTTGCAAAGCTCTCTGCCACCTTTTCATTCCCCTTAAAATAGATATCCTTGAAGCTTTCCCACGCTTCTTCCGGTGAAGTATACTCAAAACGGGAAACTTCTACTCTTGCCCGAATCAATTCCCCAATTTCATCAATTCGTTCCTGCGAAATTCCTTCATCAAACAAAACCGTAACCGCTACACCTGATTCAGCTTCTTTTACCATAGACTGAAAGTTTGTTACAATAATATAAAATAAGCCAAATAGAAAAATGCAAGCCGTCATCGTTGCAATGGATGCCAGTGAAAACATCTTATTTTTCCAAATGTTTACAATCCCCTGCTTAATCGTATAAAAAAACGTACTAATCCTCATCGCGCATCTCACCCTTTTCGTCGCTGACAACAACGCCTTTCTGTATCGTGATTACGCGCTTATTCATCGCCTTCACAATTTCCATATTATGAGTTACAACGATAACCGTTGTTCCTCTGCTGTTAATCTCTTCTAAGAGCTTCATAATCTCCCATGCATTCTTATTATCCAGATTACCGGTTGGTTCGTCTGCCAACAAAATCTTTGGTTCGTTAATCAGTGCTCTTGCAATTGCCACTCGCTGCTGTTCTCCACCGGAAAGTTGCCTTGGCAGGGAACGATACTTTGCTGCAAGCCCTACCATAGAAAGCATCTGTGGCACATTTTTCCTAATTGTGCGATTTGATTCACCAATTACACGCTGTGCAAATGCAATATTCTCGTAAATATTCCTATCCTTTAACAAACGAAAATCTTGAAAAACCACGCCAATATTTCTGCGAAATTTTGGAACCTGACGTCTTCTAAGCTTATTTAATCTATAACCGTTAACCGAAATGGTACCTTCCGTCGGGTCCAGCTCTTTTAGCAAAAGTTTAATCAGGGTTGACTTTCCTGAACCACTGTCACCGACGATAAAAACGAACTCTCCTCCATCAATATTAATACAAACATCATTTAATGCCGGGATCCCGGCTGCATATGATTTACTTACATGTTCTAAGCTAATCATTGCTACCTCCTAATTTCTAGTAATCCAATGACTCCATATATTTCATATATTTTACAACCATAAGTGCAATCTTAAAGGTAATTGCATCCTCAAAAACACGCAAATCCAGCCCGGTAGATTTTTGTAGTTTGTCCAAACGATACACTAATGTATTTCTATGGATGTAAAGCTGTCTGGACGTTTCTGATACATTCAGGCTATTTTCGAAAAATTTATTAATAGTTGTAAGCGTCTCTTCATCGAAGTCATCCGGTGACTTGCCGTCAAATATTTCTTTAATAAACATCTTGCATAAAGGAATCGGAAGCTGGTAAATCAAACGTCCGATGCCAAGTGTTGAATAGGCAATCACGTCATTTTGTTCAAAGAAAATCTTGCCTACGTCAAGTGCCATTCTGGCTTCTTTATAAGAACGTGATACCTCCTTGATTTCATTGACAATCGTTCCATATGCTACATGCACATTCGCTTCTGCATCCTGCCGGAACAGATTTACAATACTCTCCGCTGTCTTATTTAAATCGGCATAATCCTCGTTATCAGCCACCTCGCGGACCACGATGATATTCTTTTCATCAACAGCAGTCACAAAATCTTTGGATTTCCCGCCAAAGATTCCGCGTATTTTTTCTAACTCATTGCCATCTTTGTCACGGTTCGTCTCCACAATAAATACTACACGGCGTACTTCTGTGTCGATATGAAGTTTCTTCGCACGATTATATATATCAACCAACAAAAGGTTGTCCAAAAGAAGATTCTTGATAAAGTTATCTTTATCGAACCGCTCTTTATATGCTACCAAAAGATTTTGGATTTGGAAACTGGCAATTTTACCCACCATATAAACATCGTCGCTATCACCGCTTGCCAGCAGAATATACTCCAACTGATGCTCATCAAAAACCTTAAAGAACTGGAATCCATTCACCACCTGGCTGTCTGCGGGAGAAGCAGCAAATGTACGGGCTGGTTCCGCATAAGCTTCTGCATCAGGAAAAGTCGCAGCAAGGACCTTACCCTCCACATCAATAATGCATAAGTCAATCCTTGTAATTCCTTTTAATCCATCAATTGTATTCTGAAGAATTTGGTTTGATATCATGTGCTACACTCCTTTTAAGTCATGCTATTGGCAACTTTCACAAAAAATTTCCCATATTTTTATGAATCTATAAATACCTAAATTATATTTTAATGCAAAACTACAAAAAAATAAAGAGGAAATGCACATTTTTTTATGCATTTCCTCAATTTTAATGATTTATTCCTTTTTTTTCTCCTCGTTAGAATATTCCAAGAAGCCCTCTCCCAGTACTTCTCTTGCATCTGTTACAATTACAAAAGCATTTGGGTCCATCTGTGCAACAATTTCTTTTACCCCTACTATCTCCTTTTGGGAAACCACACAATAAAGCATGCACTTATCTTCTCCTGAATACATTCCCTTCGCGTAGAGCCCTGTTACTCCCCTGTCTAATTCCTTTAAAATGCGTTCCGCCACCTCTTCATACTTATCAGTAATAATAAATGCTGCTTTGGAAAATTTAAATCCTTCCATAATAGCATCAGAGACCTTCGTCGTAATAAAAATTGCCACAATTGCATATAGACCTGAGCGGAGTCCGAATACATACAAGCCGATAATAACAATCAGTCCATCTAAAATCTGCATAATCTGTACAATCGAATAATGTTTCAAATAATGCTGAATTAAAGTAGCAACCATATCTGTTCCGCCGGTTGTCGCTTTTGCAAGCAATACCAAACCGATTCCGGCACCGCTTAAGCAACCGCCGAAAATAGCCGCAATCACGTGATCCCTCTGTGACAAATCAATGACCGGAATCACATACAACCATACTGACAACATCATTGTTCCTATAAACGTACGAAAAATGAATTTTTTCCCCTTTAACTTTAACGCTATCAGAAAAACAGGGATGTTCAGTAAAAAGTTCGTAAGCCACAACGGAATTCCTCCGTCTACAATTCCCGCAGTCCAGGCTTTAATAATAATTGCCAGACCGGTGAAACCTCCCGTTACCAGATTTACCGGATCATACAGACACTGGATAGAAACCGCCAAAAGCCCGGTTCCTGCTATAATCAGGACATAGTCCCAAAAAACGCTTCTTTTATTCATAAATTTCTGCATCTTTTTCTTTCCTTTTCTTCCTCTTTTTCACAGCAAGAAACTCCGCAAGTAGTATAGCATCACCTTGCGCACATTTCAAGACAGACGATTTTCAAATTTGTCTGACATTTCAATATAGTTTTTCCCATTTTTTCACTTTTAAAAATGCAAGTCTTTTTTTATTTTTTTACGAAATTTAGCCAACTTTATAATTTCTTCACAAAACATATATTCGAAAATAAATACTATGTAAACCTAATTTTTATCTTCTTTTTTGTGGATAACGTGGATAACTCTGTGCATAACTCGATTTTTTCCCATTTTTCGTATTTTTTGATGTTGATAACTTTTTTTCATTTCTTTTCATTTTTTCCGACACAAACTGATATTTTTTTACATTTTGTGCATCTTGTATAACTGAACTTTTTTAATCATAAATATTCTTATTTTAAATTGTCGTACAACATTATTTTTTGTATTGCATAAAAAGTTCCAACCATAAAAACATGGCTGGAACTTTAGTCCTAGGATTTTTTACAATCCTTTTTCTCTTCCTGATTATCTGTGGGATGCTCCTCCTGCGTTCCCTCATCTATTTCCTGTTTAGCAGTCTGCATAAGACCGGATAAAAATCCATCCCCTTTCCCCATCAGCTTTCTCGACTTTTCTCTGGCAAACTGAAGCTCCCGATAAAAGCGCCGGTACATTTCGCTCTTTTCCGACTGCTCCTGTGCAAAAGCTTCCTGCCTCCTACTCCATAGCAGATATCCCGACCGATTTTCCTTTTCCAGGCTTTCTCTTAAGTTTTCCTGAATTTCTTTTCTCTCGGCCGCATCCTGTTTTCGATTCAGAAACGGCAGGACTTTCTGTCCGCTCAGTTGGTAATTCTCATCCATCATTTCCTGCAGCCGCTCCATCATGCGAAGAGGCGACTCCTGTAAACTTTCCTCATAAGCAAATGCACTGTCGCTGCGGCTGTGACTGTTCGTCCGAAAATCTCCCCGTAATTCACTGATGGGAACTGTATGACTTCTCTCCAGCTCCCGATTATTCCACTTAAGTCCCTCTCCCCGGCTTCTACGTTTCTCATGCACTACCATAGTCATCTTCTGACGGCGATTTGCCCCCAGTGCAACTCCACCATAGGAGCTTTCCATCTTCATCATCTCATTTGGACGGCGTTCCTTTGTATTTTCCCATCCTGCAGGATGATAGGCACTAAGCTGTTTTTCCTTCTCCCGGCTTTCCTTCCCAAGACTTCGGTATTTACCATCGGAACGCTGCCAGTCTTTTTCCACATATTTCAAATTACTCCACTTCTTTCTCAGCCGCTTTCATCAATGTTCCGGACCAGCTTCCTTCCCCGGACGATAATCCCTTTTTCACCTGGGGAATTGGGCCTTGCTTTTTCAAATGATTGCCTCTCCACTCTTGTAAATCATAATCATTCGACACTTTGGCCCGATGTTCTCCGGAATAAGAGTTCAGAAACTCTGCTCTCACAAGTCTGTAATTGACTCCTTGGGAATCCTCCACCATCTTCACTTCAAGAACTCTAAGTGGTGTATTCTGGTCTACCAGCAGTTCATCTTCTCCTCCAAACGCACTGATTGGCTCCAGATATGTCGCTTTCAATCCCTTGGGGGCATGGATTTGAAATATCGTGGCTTCTTCATTATGACTGTTCATCCTCGCAAACTTCTCCGCCACATACGGAGAAAGGGAGGTACTTGTAAATGCCTTGTCAAAAAGGACTGCTCCCTTTAGCCTCCGATTCATCTCTTCCTCTGTCACATTATTTCCAATTCCTAACTGATTACGAATGACCTTGGTAAACCCATTACCTACCCCCCGATATGTAACCAAATCCCTTTTCAGTCGTGATTCCCCCATATCCTTAGACATGCCCTTCATAGCCGCTATCGCAACTTCTACATCTTCCTCCGTCACAGGCCGCACGATACCCCGATTATCCATAGCCGTCTCCGGTGGCTTACCGGTACGCGCAAGGGAATTCATGATTGAATAATGGAAGTTCGACGTGTATGTCTTATAATGCTCAACTCCTTTATGTTCGGCCCCCATGTCATCACTCGGATGCGCCTCCATAAAGTCCTCCATTTCCTTTTTCTTTATTTCAAGCTTGTCCGCTTGCGTAGAATTTGCATCTGCTGCCATTTCTTCTGCCATACCCTGTTTAGTGGTATACGTTGCCTTCTTCCAGGAATTTCCTATTTTTCCTTCCTGAGTCAGATTCTCATTTTGCCCCTGCTGTTCCTTCGGATTATCTGCAAATTTATCTTTCGTAAAAAGCTCTCTCGTAACAGAATTCGGTGCAATGATTGGAGGTGACTGAGGGGCAGCTTTAGGACCCGAACTGAATTTTGCCTTCCATTTATGAAATTTTGCCTTTATTCTTTCTTTATAACCTCCCATATACATGCTCCTTTTTGGGGGACTCCTGTAAACTTTCCCCATATTTCATATTACTTCACTTTTCTCTCAGCCACTTTAATCAGTGTTCCAGGCCCGCTTCCCTCCCCGGATGATAATCTCCTATTCACCTGGGGAATTGGGCCTTGTTTTTTCAAATGATTGCTTTTCTCCTCCTGTAAACCATAATCATTCGACATTCTGGCCCGATGTTCTCCTATAAAAGAGCTCAGAAACTCTGCTCTCACAAGTCTGTATGTGATTTTGGTTTTGGGATCCACCGTCATCTTCACATCAAGAATTCTAAGTGGTGTATTCTGGTCTACCAAAAGTTCATCTTCCGTTTTATAAGCGCTGATTGGAGCGATATATTTCGCTCTCAATCCCTTGGGGGCGCGGATTTGTATGATTGTGGCTTCTTTCTTCCCGTCCTTCTTAATGTTATTCTTTGCAAAAGACCCCGCCACATTCGGATTCAGGGAGGTACTTGTAAAGGCCCTGTCAAAATAGACATTTCCCTTTAGCTTGCGATTCAGCTCTTCCCCTGTCACCTCATCTCCAATTCCAAACTGCTTACGCAGGTAACCGATATAATCGCTACCTACACCTCGATATACAGTTCTATCCTCTTCCAATTGGGAAAAGAGACCTTCCTTCATATCCTCAGACATGGCCTGTAAAGCTTTCTTCGCATCTTTTACAGCTTCCTCCGTCACAGGTAGCACAAGATCACGCTTAACCTTAATCATCTTCGGTAGCTCAAGGTTACGTGCCAAATTATTCATAATCGTATAATAGTAGTTCGTCGAGTATTTCTGATAAGCCTCGACTCCTATATGCTCTCTTAAAAATTCATCCAGGTGTGCTGCATTAAATCTCTTTGTTTCCTCGTTCTCTACTTCTTGTAATTGCTCTTTTGTAAAATCTGCATCTGCTGCCATTTTTTTTCCTATATCCTGATTAATGGTCGGCTTTGCCCTCTTCCAGCCATTCCCTGCATCATCCGAGGTTTCGTCATTCTCAAATTGCGGAATATGATCTTCTTTAAAAGAATTCAGAAAAGAATCTCCTTTGATGACTTTAGCTCCCGTTATCGATCCTCGATTGAATTCCTCATTTTCACTAGTCGGTTCAGCAGCATTCCCCTGCCTAGACTGCAGTTCTTTCAATATTTGCTCATTTGAACGAGACACATCCGTCTTTCTACTCAAAGCACTCTGTTCCACCGGCTTAGAACCCGAACCGAATTTTGCCTTCCATTTCGATTTAATCTTTCCCTTAAGTTTTGACGCATAGCCTCCCATATATATGCTCCTCCTTTTTGGAGATTCCTGCCTTTATTACTTCTATGATACTGTTCTACTCTATACAATTTGCTATACATAATGTTTTTAGAGCAGCATATAGTATTGTCCCAGTTGTTCCTTTGTCAGCGTCTTCCCGCTCTTTATAAATTCATTGCGGACTCCTGCCACAATTTGGCGCATACCTACCCTGCAATTTTCCGCTGCCGCAAGAAAAGCTGCATGCAACGCTACATTCTTGATATTGCTGCCGGATAATTCAAAACTCTGCGCCAGAAACTCATAATCCAGTTCTTCCTCTATCGGTGTTTCCTTCGGGAATACTTGCTTCCATATCTGAAGACGCTGTGCAATATCCGGAAAGGGAAAGTCAATAATAAACTTCATACGGCGCTTAAATGCTTCATCAAAGTTCTGCAGGAAATTGGTGGCCAATACGGTAATTCCCTCATATTCCTCCATTTTCTGTAATAGGAATGCCGCCTCCATATTGCTGTACTTGTCATTGGAATCCCGAATCTCTGTCCGTTTGGAAAAGAGAACATCCGCCTCATCAAAAAGGAGGATAACCTGACTTTTTTTCGCCTGTTCAAAAATTTCCTCCAGATTTTTCTCTGTCTCGCCGATATACTTGCTTACCACCGCAGGGAGCTCGATGCGATACAAATCCAGACACAACTCGGAAGCCATCACCTGTGCTGCCATGGTTTTGCCGGTTCCAGGCGGTCCTGCAAGCACCACGGAAATTCCTTTTCCGTAGGCAATCTTTTTATCAAATCCCCAGTTCTCATACACCCATTTTCGGCATGCTGCCTGATTACAGGCATCCCGAAGCTTCTGCTTCTGCAAGGTCGGTAAAACCAATTCCTCCCAGGTATAATTGGCAGGAATCCGTATCGCCCGTTTTCCCATGCCGCCACGCAGCAGATGATAACATCCCCTTTGCAGATCTGTTCTCTCCGGCGCACTTCGTCCCTCTGACCTGGCACACCTAAGGGCCTGGCTAACCGCTTCTTTAATCTGTCCCGGCGTAAAGACAAATTTATTCGCCCATTCCTCCGGGCAAAGTCCATGGAAGCCTTTTCCTTCGAAAGAGTCCTCTCCGGGCATTTTCTCTTTGGGAAGTTCGTCAAAGGCACGCTTCCAAAGTCGGCAACTTTCTGCATAATCCGGCAGTGGCAGTTCCAGTTCCAACCATGAAAAGGCTTCCGTATACCCTTCAAGCTGTAAGGATTCTTCCCCGACGGTAAAGATTACGCCAGCTTCCTCTCCCATCCAGTCAAACAGCTTTTCCCGATGCAAAGAAGGAATAAACCAGTTTCCCGACAAATTCCGAATCATAAGCCACGCCCCATAGATCCGGCACTCTCGCAGAGCAGCCCCCAAAAGTTCCTGATTCTCCTCTTCCAGAATCCGACCATCCAGAATCAGAAGGGAGCGCCCCTTGATTCTGCAAAATTCCAGTATCCGACTTTTTCTTCCACTTCCTCTATTTCCATATAAATGAAACCAGACCGGCCTGTTTGATGGCGCTTCCGCTAAAAAGCGCTCCATCACCGGCACCGGTCCTTCTCCGATTAAATCTCTTTTTTCTTCAAAAGGATCTACACGTTCCCACAACAAGGAATAGGGGGCATATCCTTTCAGATCCCCCTGCAAAAAAACAGCCATCCTCTCATCCAAACCTAAGCAGCGATTATTTTTGTCCCCCTGCCAAAAGAAAAAATAGCGCATTAAAGTACTCTCCGGCCAAAAATACTGCTCTGCATCCTGCACTTTGGCATATTCGCCGGCAAGTTCTTTTGGGGTCTTTCCGGGTTGCTCCCAAACAGCTTCTATGCAATACCTCTCAAAATCATCCAATCCAAATACCTTCACAAGGTATTCCAACGGTTCAAACCTTTTTTGCTCCAATCTCTCACCCCGTCTTTTCCCGTTTTTTCTGCATTTTACCCATACCTTCTTCGTACGCTTGCAAAACCTCACTGCCAAGTTCCAGACCAAGTTCCTCTAAAAAAAGCTTCTTTGCAGTCTCAAATACCTTTTTCACCTGTTTCCGTTCCCCCAGTCCTCCATAAGCACGAATCAAGCCGGCAACCGCTTCTTCTGAGTATCTGTCCGCTTCCATATAAGCTCTCCAAAGACGCACAGCAAGCTCATAGTCTTTCTCCTTTTCTGCATATCCCGCCAAAAGCCGGCACACCTTTCCATAAGTGCGTTCAAAATATGCCCTGCGCGACGCACACCATGATCCATCCACTTCCTCCAGATACACACCCCAAAAATTCACCACCTGCTCCCTGCATTTTAGGAGTTCTTCCACATTTCCCTGTTCCGCCAACTCACAAATCTGCTTTTTACTTGCAAGATCACTCTCAACCAGAGACATATCCAGATAATATTGCCTGTTCCTGTATTGAATCACCCTCTCCAATCCAGGACAGTCACTCAATTCCTTTCGGATGCTGTAAATCATATTGTGAAGCATGGCAACCGCGTTATTCGGCATATCCTCCGGCCACAATTGTTCCAAAAGAACCCTTCGTTCCACCGGCTTTCCTTCCAAATCCACCAGATAAGCAAAAAGCTCCATTGCCTTTCTGGTCCGCCAGGAAATCTCTTTTCCTTTCGGTAAAAGTTTCACACGAAACTTTCCAAAACAGGACACAGACAGAAGTTTTTGATTCTCACAAGGCTTTACCGTTTCAAGCACTCCATCCGAGACAGATTCCCCCAAAAGTGTCAAAAGTTCTTCATTTCCTGCTTTATACGCATACCGGCTTGCCACCGCCGGATTCTGGTGCTTCATGTAATATTCTGCCAGATTCTCATAGACTTCCTTTCCCAATTCTTCTCCAGCCTGAGTCATCAAAAAGCTGCGGAAGATAGAATGATAGCGGTAACTATCTTTCCGGTCTCCCATATGCAGAATAAACATGTTTTCCTGCAGCAGATATTTTAAAATTCCACCTGCATTCCTAATCCCACATATTGCATTACACAGCTCCGGCTGCAGCTCATCGCAAAACGAAGTCTTCAGGAGAAAATTCTGAATATCATAGGGAAGTTTCTTGAAAAGCTCATGCGCAATGTAATTCTGCACCATAGATTCCTGACAGATGTGTTCCCAATCTACTTTGGAAACCTGATTTCCCAGTTGTCTGATGTATAATGCAGCAAACATGATACCTGCAGGCCACCCCTCCATATTCTTCCATATGACATCCGTATATTCGTCAGCCTCTTTTTTAGACAACACACGTTCCAGCACACAGTAAGCTTCCTCCTCCATAAAGCTTAACTTTCGAGAATCCAGAACCTTTCCCGTCCCGCGCATCACATACTTCGTCAAGAAATCCGGCACTGTACTCTTGGTAGCAACTAAGAGCCTAACCTGATTGCCTGTGTGATCCAAAAGTTCCTCCAACAGTGAAAAAATCTCCGGATTATTCAACGTCTGAAAATCATCCAGCACCAGAAACAGCTTCCGCTCCGGCATTCCTCCCAAATAGTCATTCAGTTCCATCACCAATTCCCGGAACATCAAAGGAATTGGAACTGCCTCCGGTTCCAGGTAGGATTCCACCTCAAACACAAAGTCTCCCAGTGCTCTCTGCAGAGAAAATACCAGATACTGCACAAAGGTATTTATATCATTATCCATGGAATCCAGATGATACCAGGCACATATTGTATCAGGCCTTTTTACATACTGGGACAACAGAACTGTCTTTCCATATCCAATCGTGGCATGCAGTATCACCAGCTTCATCGGTTCCGCCTCAAGCTCTAGGAGCAACTTTTCCCGCCTCTGATAATCATTCTGTTCATCCGGTATTTGTATTTTGGCTTCCAGTAATTTATGTTGATTTTTTAGCATTATAGATCAACTCTCTTTCATCCCTCAAATCAGTTTTCCATACTGAGGCTTTTGCTTACAGAAATCTACTTCTTTTTATAAAATTCTATCAATTTTTTTCCCCCTTTCACATGCCCGTTTTACAGTAAAAAAGTGCCTGTTCCACTTTCTGCGTCGTGGAGCAGGCACCTTGGTATCCCTCGTATCATATTCCTTATTGATTTACAAATTCTTTTATTTTTTCCCTTTTATCTATCTGCAGTTTTTCTAAAATTCCGGAAACATAATGTTTTACTGTGTTTACAGATAATCCCAGATATTCTCCGATTTCCTGATTTGTCCAGTCACGGCAGGCTAGCATGGCAATGGAGAACTCCAACGGAGTCAATAAATCCGTAACCATTTTCTGCATCTGTGGATTATGAATCTTCATCCACCCTCTGCTGAATGCAATCACGCCATCCACCAGTTTTTTATAATTTTCCGGCTCGCTTTTTCTCACACAGACTTCTAAGACTCCCTGCAGCAATCCATGATATTCAATAAATGGCTCAAGAAGCTTATCCTTTTTCGCCATCTCCCACGCACAGGAAACCGAATGTAATGCACCTTCCCGGTCTTTTTGATTAATCTGGCACATGGCTGCTACACATTCGAGATAAATCATTGGAATCGGATAAATCTTATCTGACATCAGCAATGCTGATTGTACCATTCCCTGTGCTTTTGCATATTCTCCCTGAAGATACATTCCGTGAGCTAACAAATTGACTGCAAACAGTCTCTGTCCGATAGGGAGATACGGAAGGTAACTTTCCAAAGACGGTACATTCTTTTCAGGTGGAATATGCAGAAATATACTTGTCACATAAAGCGCAAATACACAAGCCGCTTTCATCTCCATTGGCCAATCATCCTTTAATGCTCTATGAAAACACTGGTGTACATCCTCTCTTGCTTTCTGCGCCGCAACTGCTTCTCCCAGTGTCAGACTTGCAAAGGTGTAGAGCATGTCTGCCGATAATCGCAGCATGATGTCTTCATCAGACAAATATTTTTTTACAATCTTTACACATTCTTCCGCCCGTGCAGAAAAATAATAAGCTTCCGCCCGTGCGATTTCGGCCAGTTGCGAATCCTCTATCCTCTGTATTGCTTCTTCTGCATTTCCCGGTTCAAAAGAAGTCCCAAGCAGCGGCAAAACCATCCTTTTCCCACAGAGTTTCGACCTTCTCATCAGTGTATCCTTTCTGTTTCCCTTTATTTGCATTTTCCCCGCTTGCGCTCATTATACCACATTTCTTCCACAAACGCACGATATATTCTATACACTCAGATAGCCAAAATCATCCTTTGTCAGAATCTTTCCATACTTTGCGTAGTTTAGCTTCACCGCCTCTACCAGGTCACAATTCATCATACCTCTTTGCTGTGCTGCTGCCAGATAAGCTGCATTGGTCAGAATTTCTTTAATGCTGCTCCCTGACAATTCAAAGTGCTCCGCAAAGAATTCCAAATCCAGCTCCTCTTCGCATTTCACCTCCGTTGGTAAAATAGAATGCCACAGGCGCAGCCGCACCTCCTGCTCCGGGAACGCAATATGTATCATAAATTTTATTCTACGTTTAAAGGCATCGTCAATATTATTCAGATAATTGGTCGCCAGAATCGTAATTCCCTCATAATCCTCCAGTTTTTGCAGCAAATGGGCAGTCTCCGCATTTGCATTACGGTCATGAGAATCCTTGGTCTCGGAACGCTTGGTAAAAAGAGAATCTGCCTCGTCAAAAAAGAGTATCGCGTTGATATCCTTCGCCTCTTCAAACAGACGGCTGATATTTTTTTGAGTTTCTCCGATATATTTGCTCACCATCTGAGAAATATCAATACGGTAGAGATCCAGTCCCAGTTCATTAGCCATAACCTGGGCTGCCATCGTTTTTCCTGTTCCCGGGGGGCCATAGAACATAACGGAGAGCCCTCTTCCATAGGGTGTTTTCTTATGAAACCCCCACTGTTCCGCTACCACAGCCCTGTATTTCATCTGGTCACAGACCATACGCATCTGCGCCTTCAGTTCCTCGCCCAAAATCAAATCCTTCCATTGAAAACGGCTGTTGATAAGTGTTGCACAGCTCCCCAGCTGATTTTGCTGATTTTGTTTTACTGCCTGCCGGATATGCTCCTGTGAAATGTGATCCTGTCCTTCCATCCCTGCCACCAGGTCTGCCGTGTCCAGCACATCTTTGATGCCCTTCGGCGTCAAATTATATTTATTGCCATTTTGCTCCAGATCCACATCCTGCTGCAACAGATACTCCCTACCCCAGACTTCCCACAAGTGAACCTTCTCGCCCGCTGTCAGGGAAGGCAGTTCCATACTGACCGTCTTCCCCGGAAAATCTCCCGTCTGTTCTTCTTTTTCTTCCGCTAGGAGAAAAAACAGGGAGAAATGCTTTTCTATCCAGGAAAAAATCTCCTTCCTGCGGTCCTGCCGCTTCTCATGTGACTCTTCCTCAGATTCTTGTACCAGTTCTGCGCCTGTCAATACAATCTGTGCCTGCTGAAGCATACTCTCTACAAACAGCTCCTCAAGCACCTTCTCCAGAACGTCTTCTTTTTCATACATCAGCTCTGAAATATCAAAAAATAACAAGCGTAAATTCTTCTTTGCAGCCAGATGTTTCAGCAAAAATTGCTTTCCAATACCGCTTCTGCCGTACAGCAGTATCATATAGGAGATCTCCATGCCATTGTCATGCTTTTCTGTCAACAAATGATCCCAGAGTCTGCACAAACGCTCCAGATAATCCTCCCGAATCTCCATAGGTGCCAGTTTCTCCAAAGGATTAAATATCACACTCCGGCTTTTCAACCGCTCCGACAGTTCCCAGGAACCATACAGGAAATCTATCACTCTGGGTTTTAGCCGACAGACAGAAGCCAGCCCCTTTTGTTCCCCGCCAGAAACCTCCAGCATGAAATACAGATTGCCTCTATCAGACAAAAAAACTGCTATTTCCTCCTCAATGCCATCAGTCAACAATTCCGCCAGAGAAACACACAGCCCTCTGGTAGGTTCTAAAACATCCACCCGATCCTGAAGATAACCGTAAATTTTCTCGTATTTACGGTTAAAAAAGGGGGCTGCGCTAAGGATCAGTGCCAGCCGCTCCAGCCCAGTCAGTAAAAAGGTCTGACACAGAACAAAAAAGGGCAGGGAATCCCCTGCCTTTTTCTCTATTTCACGAATCTCTCTCTCATTCTGCACCAGAAGTTCCATGGCATCCTCCGGTATCTTAAGGCTCTCATGCATCTGAGCAAAAGCCTGATCTACCTCTCCCTCTGTGATCACCAGACCGCGCATGGGCAGATTTTCAAAATCCTTTTCTTTCTTTAACAGAAAGGCTGTATATAAAAGTTTATCCAAAAAATCCAACAGTCTTTCCATGTATTCTTTTTTATAATCTGTTTTATCCATCCGTTATTCCCTATACTTTCTGCAGTGCCACTATACGAGTTTTCTTTAGTATAAAGCAATTATATAAACAATTTACTAATTAGAAAATACGGCGCACACAGATAACTGTTTTATAAGAAACGGGAGAAGTAAGCTTAATTCCTTCCCGCTTATTACTTGCATGTACAATGGTATCATTTCCAACATAAATAGCCACGTGTCCACTATAGCAGACAATATCACCGGGTTGCATTTCAGAAGTGCTTACTTCATATCCCACACTTCTCATAGATTTTGAAGAATGTGGCAAAGATACACCAAATGCCGCATATACTGACATTACAAATCCTGAACAGTCTGCCCCATTTGTCAGACTGGTTCCGCCATAAACATATGGATTTCCTATGAACTGGCATGCATAATCCACAACCGCCTGTCCGTTTGAACTGCTTGGTGCAACGTAGCTGGTATCGTTTGATGCTGTTTGTGCTTCTGCTGCAGCTGTCTGCTCTTTTTTCTTTCTTGCTGCTTCAGCAGCTGCCGCTGCCTTTTTACGTTCTTCTTCCTCTTTCTTTAAGCGGGCTGCTTCCTCTTCTTTTGACTCTGCAGTCACAAAATCTGTCCATAACTCTACATAATCTGTCGAAACATACCCTTCGCCTTCCACTGTTGTTACCTTAACCCAGCCTGTATCACGCATCGATTCATCCACAACTACAAAGTCGTCGCCTTCCGGAAGCATGGTAAGAATCTTCGCTTCCGTCGTCGGTTCCATTCTTACATATAATGTCTGGGTTGTAACCGTTGCATAGCGGGTACTTGCCCTTCTTGCAAGTTCCTCATCTCCAACTACTACATATTCACACTTCACATAGCCGGTTACATTTCCGGAAGTAATTTTATACCATCCGTTCTCTGTCGTCTCTAATACAGTCGCTGCCGAATTATTGTAAAGCTTTCCTACTACTTCGCTTTCAGTATTTGCCTCAGTACGGACATTTACATAATTATCTACCTGTGCAATTGCGATATCAGCGTACTCTGATTTCGGTTCCTCTACCACCGGCGCAACTTTCTCACTAATTCTCGCCAAAGCCTCTGCAAGCATGGAAACTTCCTTCGCATTCCCTTCCTCTGCACAAACAGAAAATGCCAATGACACACCTGCAAACGGCACGCCGCTTTCCGTCTTTGTCTCCTTCATCTCAGAATCAGCTGCATCTACTCCTGATGCATATATGTAAGCCGGTGCCGCACTTACAAGAAGTCCGCACACAAGCATTGTACTAACGAATCTCAAACATCCTCTTCTCATAATGTAATTTCATGCCTCCCGCGCATTTGTTACAAATTTGTTACAAATTGTTGCTTAAATATTATAACAAAGCATTCCCGGGCTGTCAACCTGCCTCCTTCTCTATTTCACCTTTCGAATACTTTTATCTGTAATCTCTACCCGATGTTCTTTGTATAATCTTCCTACCGCACGTTTAAACGCGTTCTTGCTTAATCCGGTTTCTCTTTTGATTACCTCCGGTGAAGCCTTATCGCTAAACGGAAGTACCCCTGCAAATTCTTCAATCACCTTCATAACCATTTCAGCATCATCTTCCATCTGAATGTATGCCTTATCACGAAGGGTAACATCCAGCTTTCCATCCTCTTTTACCTTTGTAACCTTCGCCTCCACTACATCACCGACACGGAATTTGCTGCAATCCTCGTGTCTTGGAATCATGGCAGAATATTTGTCATCAACCGCAAGAAACGTTCCAAAATTATCACTAAATTCATAAATTCTGCCGTTCACAACATCTCCTTCTTTATATGTAGAATCCTTTGAAAGTAAATCGTACAATTTCTTCATACTGGCACAAAGGCGACTGCTTTTATCAATATAAAGCGTTACCAGGATTTCATCTCCCACCTCCACTTTTCTGGTCATTTCATGGAATGGCAGGAATAAATCCTTTTCCAGCCCCCAGTTTAAAAAGGCCCCGATTTTCCCTACTTCAATTACTTCCAAAACTGCCAGACCGCCTAATGTAATCGCCGGTGCATTGGTGGTTGCAATCATGCGGTCCTTTGAATCCTTATATAAAAATACCCGCAGTCTGTCTCCAATTTTTGTATCTGCAGGGACCTGTTTTTCCGGCAGCAGTACACGACTTTCTGTCTCCCTCTCTTCTGCCAGATACACACCAAACGCTACGCGTTTCACAACAGTAAGTTCCTGATATTCTCCTAATTTCAACATTTTCCCTCCGAATTATTTCATGTCCTTCATAAACTGCACAATTGCATATGGTTTCTTTTCTTCATCTGCCAGCACCACCGTAATATGGTCTGTTTGCTTATAAATAATAGGAAATAATACATTTCCCAGCACTGCGGCCTTTCGATATTCCACCCGAATACGATGTGGCAGAAAGTCCTGTGGCAAAAATTCCTCTGCCACCATAATATATTTTCCATTGTTCATATGCTGGTTCGTGTCGATAAAAAATTGATGCACTTCCACTGGATTGCCTTCTATGCCATTTCCTTCCACTTTAATCTTGCGATCAGACCACGCAAAGTCAATCTGTGGTTCAACCTTGTCCTTATATGCCTCAATAACCGGTTCCGCAATTTTCACCGGTTTCTTTGTGTTCTGATCCATGTAAACCCACAAAGAATTTGCAAAAGCAACCATTTCTTTCTTTTCATTCTGAATGCAAAAATTACGCGTTCCATAAAATCCTTTAAAAGCACAAGGCCAGGTACCTACTGTAATTTCCTCTGCCACAAGAGGCATTTCATTTATGACAATCTCCCATGATGATAAAATCCATGCACCACCAAGAGTATTAAGATAATCCATTCCCACTCCCAAATCTTCTGACTGAAAAGTGCAGCAATCCTGAAAATAATCGGTTAATGCGGAAAGTGTCATCACTCTATTACTATTTACTTCACTATATCTCACTCTGCTTTTATACTGATACATGTTCTTCTTCCTTTTACATATTTGTACATAAAGAAAAATAGCACCACAAACGTGGTGCTTGCTAGCAGGGCTACAAGGATTCGAACCTTGAAATGACGGAGTCAGAGTCCGTTGCCTTACCGTTTGGCGATAGCCCTATTTTTATGATTTGTCGACTTTTCCGCCGTCAACAATAGCCATTATATAAGGCTGCCCTTAAAAAGTCAAGAGATTTTTTCAAAAATTTTCAAGTTTTTTTCAACCATGGCATATAGTACTTCATCCCCCCAGGAAATATTAGCATTCCCACTGGTTGCTTCTACCACATCTTTCTCTATCTTTTGTTGTAATTCCTCCGGCACCATAACCGTAATTTCTACCCGGTCCGTATAAATCGTATCCATAATTGTAAGATTTTCCTTACCTATTAGATACTGGATTTTTCCCAGTCCCACATAATCCGTTCCGACTTTTAGTATTCTTCCCGGTTTCTTATCAATTACCACACTGGCAAGCAGTCCTTCCTGTGTCGCTTTCTGATAAGCGCGGACCAAACCGCCTGTTCCAAGCAGAGTCCCCCCGAAATAACGTGTTACCACCACTGCCGCATTATGAATCTCTTCCTTTAATAATACATCTAACATCGGCCTTCCCGCTGTCTGTGCCGGTTCTCCGTCATCGCTGCAGCGGGTGATTTCCTGATGTTCGCCAATGACAAACGCAGAGCAGTTATGTCTGGCATCCCAGTATTTCTTTTTCATTTCATTAATAAATGCAACTGCTTCTTCTTCCGAATTTACCGGTCTGACAGTTGCAATAAAGCGGGATTTTTTTTCAACAATTTCTCCCTCTCCGCCACAATAAACTGTTTTCATCCTATTCCTTTCGTTTCTTATTGAATATTTTTTTCTCTCTGTATCAAAATACTATCATGGAATTTATTAAAAAATCAACTTCTACTTTATTATAATGCATTTCTTTGGTATAATACATAGATGGTATCTTTGAAGTTTAAGATAGAAAGGTATGGTATTTTATGAATTATGGTAAAAAAGGTGCCAAGAAAAGAGCGGCTCAGTTGACCTCCAAGTCAACCGTTTATAAGAAAAAGGCTTATGTCACTTTTTTCAAAGGCTTACTTGTATTTTTCTTTGCTGTACTCATTTTAGGCGGAAGTACAGCCTTTGGTGTATGGAAGGGAATCATTGATTCTGCTCCTTCTATTGAACAGTTAGATGCAACACCGACAGGTTATCAGACGATTGTTTTAGATAACAGAGGAAATAAAACGGCTACGCTCGTAGCCAGTGGTTCTAACCGAAAATATGTAACAATTGATGAAATTCCGTTGGATTTGCAACATGCTTTTGTGGCACTGGAAGATGAACGTTTCTATGAACATAATGGTATTGACTTACAGAGTATCGTCCGTGCCGGCGTCCAGGGTATTATGAATGGTTTTCATTTCAATCAGGGTGGCAGTACCATTACACAGCAGTTATTAAAGAACACGGTTTTATCCGATGTATGGGCCGGAGAATCTTCCTTTATTGAAAAGGTAGAACGAAAGGTTCAGGAACAGTATCTGGCAGTCCAGTTGGAAAAGCAGGTCAATAATAAGGACTGGATTTTAGAAAATTACTTAAATGCAATCAACCTTGGGCAGAATACCTTAGGTGTCAGCGTGGCAGCGGAACGCTATTTCGGCAAATCGGTTTCCGACTTAACGCTTTCCGAATGTGCTGTGCTAGCTGCTACTACACAAAATCCGTCTTCTTTAAACCCAATCAGCTATCCGGAGAACAATGCAAAAAGACGGGAAAAAACGCTGAACAACATGTTAGAGCAGGGCTATATCACACAGGCGGAATATGATGAAGCACTTGCAGACAATGTCTATGACCGCATTCAGATTGTAAACATTGAGACCGGCGAAGCAAGTGTTAACAGCTACTTTGTCGACGAATTAACTGACCAGATTATCGAAGACTTAATTGAGCGAAAGGGTTTCTCAGAATCTGAAGCATATAAAGCACTTTATCAGAGTGGGCTTACCATCTACTCAACACAGGACCCTGACATTCAGGCTATCTGCGATGAAGAAATCAATAACCTTGATAACTATCCAATGGATCCAAAAGTATCCTTCTCCTATAGACTAACCATCAAGAAGGCGGACGGAACCATTAAAAACTACAGTGATCAGACCATGTTGTCTTATTACCGTAGCAGCAAAAAGAATTACAATATTAATTTCGCCACACAGGAAGATGCAGAAGCTGCAATCGAACAGTATAAAGCTGATATCATGGAAGAAGGCGATGAAATAAAAGGGGAATCTGTTATTTTTACCGTCCAGCCGCAGGCTTCCCTTACGGTCATTGATAATGATACCGGAGAGGTAAAAGCAATTGTCGGCGGTCGTGGCGATAAGGCTGCCAACAAGACCTTAAATCGTGCCACAAATACGACCCGTCAGCCGGGTTCCACCTTTAAGATTATTGCCTGCTACGCAGCAGCCCTGGATGCAGGTGGATTAACCCTTGCTTCGGTACAGGATGATGCACCATTTGCTTACTCAGGTGAAGAAGCACGTTTAGTTTCAAACTATGACGGAAGATACCGCGGTTTTACAACCCTGCGCGAAGCAATCACTTCCTCTATCAACGTTGTAACCGTAAAAACCTATACACAGATTGGCACAAGGCTTGGTCACAGCTATGCAATGGATTTTGGCTTTACAACCATCAGTTCCGATGAAGCAGACAACCAGTCCTTCTGCCTTGGCGGTCTGACAAATGGTGTTACAAACCTTGAGCTTACAGCAGCATATGCTACGATTGCAAATGCTGGAACCTATAATAAGCCAAGATTCTACACAAAAGTTTTAGACCATGATGGTAACGTCCTATTGGATAATACGACTTCTGAGACACATACTGTATTAAAGGAATCCACCGCATGGCTGCTGACAAGTGCCATGAAGGATGTTATGACGGCAGGAACCGGAACCGCGGCATATTTTGGAAATTCAATGGCGCAGGCAGGAAAATCCGGAACTACTACAGATAACCGTGATGCAGTATGGGCAGGTTTCACTCCATATTATACCTGTGTTGTCTGGGGTGGATATGATGATAACGCAAAACAGTCCGGAACCCAGACTTCTTATCCAAAGCGGATTTGGAAATCCATTATGAAGCGGATTCACGAAGATTTGCCTTATGCTGATTTCGAAATGCCTGATAATATCATTGAGGTTTCCGTGTGTAAGGAATCCGGTAAACTTCCGATTGAAGGTGTCTGTGATCTTGACCCTCGTGGAAGTGCCGTTATTACAGAATACTTTGCAGAAGGAACAGAGCCGACAGAATACTGTGACCATCACACCTACGCATATATGTGTGACGAATCCGGTATGTTAGCCGGCAGCGGATGTCCATCCACCACATATGGTCTCTATATATTGGGCGGTTCTAAAGAATCAGAAGACGGACCATTTGCATTGACAGAGCTATGTCCACTGCACAATGATACCTCTTCTTATTAATGAAATAATAGAAATCCGGCAAAAAAGGAAAGTTGAAAATCAATTCAACTTTCCTTTTTTGTTCACAATTTGTTCATTTAAGATTTAAAAATCTTTCATCACGTTAACACGAAAACTTCATTTCTATTTCATATAATAAAACCATCGAAAAGATAATTTTCAGTATTTGATTACTATTATTATAAACTTTTTCATAATCTGCCAGGTGGATTTCCACCTGGCATCCTCCCTCTTATGGGGAAATTTTACACTTCAAAAATTAAGTCTCCATAAGACGGCATCGGCCACATTGATTTATCTACCAACATCTCCAGCTTATCAACCGGCGTTCTAAGCGCTGTCATAGCACTTGTTACTTCATCCCGGTAGTAAACAGCCTGCTCTCTGCCTTGTTTCATCTTAGCTGCTGTCGCTGTCTCCTTCTCAAGCTTCCCTAATGCCTCTTTTGTTTCCGCCAAAAGCTTTGATACTTCCTTTAAAATATCCGTTTGTGCACTGACGTCTGCATCACATGCCATTCTGACTTCATTAATAGACTTTGCAAGAACCGTTGTATAGCGAATCACAGCCGGAATAATCTGCTTTGTCGCTATATCAATCATGGCTTTTGCTTCAATATTAATTTCTTTAGCATAAAGTTCATATTCAATTTCTACACGGGAATCCAATTCGGCCTTGGTAAATACTCCGAATTTTTCAAACAAGGCAACTGCCTTTGGCGTATTTAAAGCCGGAATCGCGTCTACCATCGTTTTCATGTTTGGCAGACCGCGGCGCGCAGCTTCCTCTACCCATTCTTCTGAATAGCCATCACCGTTAAATACAATACGTTCATGATTTGTTGCGTATTTCTTTATTAAATCATGGACTGCCATATCAAAGTCTTCGGCCTTCTCTAATTCGTCACATGCCTCTGCAAATGCCTCTGCCACGATGGTGTTTAAGACAACATTTGGCTGGGCAACAGAATCCTGTGAACCAACCATACGGAACTCAAATTTGTTTCCTGTAAATGCAAACGGAGAGGTTCTGTTACGGTCTGCTGCATCCATCATAAAATCAGGAATGGCTTTCACACCGGTTTCTAATTTCTGCCCACTTAAACTATGTGTTGCAGAACCGGTACTGATTAACTGTGTCAATACATCCTGAAGCTGTTCTCCTAAGAATACGGAAATAATTGCCGGTGGTGCTTCGTTGGCGCCCAAACGATGGTCATTTCCAACGTCTGCAGCTGCTTCTCTTAACAAATCTGCATGGATATCTACTGCCTTTAAGATGCAAGTCAGCACCAGCAGAAACTGAATATTTTCATGTGGTGTCTTTCCCGGATCCAATAAATTAATTCCATCATCCGTTGTAATGGACCAGTTGTCATGCTTACCGGAACCATTCACACCTGCAAATGGTTTTTCATGTAAGAGGCACTGCAAACCATGACGACCTGCTACCTTTTTAAGCGTTTCCATTATCAGTTGGTTATGGTCCACTGCGATATTTGCCGGAGCATAAATCGGCGCAAGCTCGTGCTGTGCCGGAGCTGCTTCGTTGTGCTGCGTCTTTGCGGATACGCCAAGCTTCCACAATTCCACATTCACATCTTTCATATAGGCTGCGATCCGCTCACGAATACTCCCGAAATAGTGATCATCCATCTCCTGCCCCTTTGGTGGCATCGCGCCAAACAAAGTACGTCCGGTAAATATCAAATCTTTTCTCTGTAAGTATTTTTCTCTATCCACTAAAAAGTATTCCTGCTCCGGGCCGACAGACGGAGTCACTCTCTTTGAAGTAGTATTTCCGAATAAACGAATGAGGCGCAAAGCCTGTTCATTAATTGCTTCCATCGAGCGTAAAAGCGGAGTTTTCTGGTCTAATGCTTCTCCTGTATAAGAACAGAATGCCGTAGGGATACACAATACTGCACCTGCTGCATCCTGTCTGACAAATGCCGGTGACGTACAATCCCATGCCGTATATCCCCTTGCCTCGAATGTGGCGCGAAGACCGCCGGAAGGGAATGAAGATGCATCCGATTCTCCCTTTATCAGCTCTTTTCCTGAAAAGCTCATTAATACTTTTCCATTCTCCATAGGTGCTGTAATAAAGGAATCATGCTTTTCAGCAGTTACTCCTGTAAGTGGCTGAAACCAGTGGGTATAATGTGTTGCTCCTTTTTCGATTGCCCATTCTTTCATCTCATGTGCCACCACGTCAGCGGTCTCAAGGTCCAACTCGCGACCTTCTTCCATCACTTCATGAAGCTTTTTATAAACCTTTTTGGGCAGACGAGCCTGCATTACGGAATCATTGAATACATTTTCGCCAAAAATTTCCGCTACATTACAATACTCTTTCTCGCTCATTGTAGTTTCCTTCCTTTAAGCATTTATTATTTTACTAATATATTATTTATTATTTATCTTGTCAACTAATAAGTCATTTTTTTAAAACAGGGCATCCCAAATCACTTGGAACGCCCTGCACGTTTTCTTATTCTGCCTTACCTACAGAACCAAATAATTCCATTTTTTCTTTTACAGTAGCCTTGATTGCTTCTGCACCCGGAGCTAATAATTTACGAGGATCAAATCCCTTACCCTCTAAATCTTTTCCGGCTTCGATATATTTACGTGTAGCTTCCTGGAAAGATAACTGACACTCTGTATTTACATTAATCTTAGCAACACCAAGAGAAATTGCTTTCTTAATCATATCTGCAGGAATACCTGTACCTCCATGAAGAACGAGCGGCATATCACCGGTCTTCTGCTGAATTGCATCTAAAGTATCAAAGCTAAGACCTGCCCAGTTTGCCGGATATTTACCATGAATATTACCAATACCTGCTGCAAGCATATCTACACCAAGATCTGCAATCATTTTACATTCTGCAGGATCAGCACATTCGCCTGTTCCTACAACACCATCTTCTTCTCCACCGATTGCTCCAACCTCTGCTTCGATGGACATGCCCATTGCATGCGCAATATTTACTAATTCGGTTGTCTTAGCCACATTCTCTTCGATTGGGTAATGTGAGCCATCAAACATAATAGAAGTGAAACCAGCTTTAATACATTTGTAGCATCCTTCGTATGTACCATGGTCTAAGTGTAATGCTACCGGAACTGTAATTCCTAATTCTTCATCCATTGCCTTAACCATAGCAGCAACAGTCTTAAATCCTGTCATGTACTTTCCGGCGCCTTCTGAAACACCTAAGATAACAGGTGATTTTAATTCCTGAGCGGTTAAAAGAATAGATTTTGTCCATTCCAGGTTATTGATGTTGAACTGTCCTACAGCATAATGGCCAGCCTTTGCTTTTTCTAACATTTCTTTTGCAGATACTAACATAAGTCATCCTCCTAATTAATAATATGTTCCCTATTCCGTATTATATCTTACTTTATCTGAAAAATAAAGTTATATTTTTTGTTGCTTGTTAACCTGAATATCAACTGCCTGTTTTAGATTTTCAATTTCAACTTCCGCATGGTCCCCGCCATACTCCCCATCCAATGTCCAAGGAATTTCTTTTTTCGCTGTAAACTTCACGTGTTCCGTTTTAAAAGAATAAATCATATTAGTGTCATCTACCAGATTCACCAAAGAAGCAATGATTTCATTCAGCTCTATTGGGTTTCTCGGTTTCTTTATTAAAGTCACCTCAAAAACACCGTCGTCCAATTGTACATCTGTTCCGGTCATTCCTTTAAATCCGCCCACCGATGTGGAATTGGTAATCATCCCATAAATAAATTCATCCTGAATACAGCAGTTATTAAACTCTACCTGCATAAGAAAAGCAGGAATCTCATGTAAGCCCTTAATTCCTTCCAGAATATATGCAGCATGGCCAAGCACGTTTTTCCATTCCTGGCTGGTTTTATAGGATACATCTGTGAATAGTCCAAACGCTGCTACATACACAAAGTTTGTATCGTTAAACCTGCCAATATCGCATGGAAACGGTTCTCCGTTTACCGCATCGAAAGCTGCTGCTTCCATATCCTTTGGAATTCCGATGGAAGTGGCAAAGTCATTGGTGCTGCCCGCCGGAATATATCCAAGCGGAACCCTTTTTCCACAGTTCATGATTCCGGATACTGTTTCGTCCAATGTTCCATCCCCACCACTGCACACGACCAAGTCATACCCTATCGCTTCCCTTTGCACCTTTTCCTTCGCATCGCCGGCACACTGTGTCGGATAAATTGTCACCTCATAATCTGCTTTTACCATGGTATCTACAATTTCCAATAAGCAGTTGCGAATCAAAGCCTTTCCTGAGAAAGGGTTAAATACAAATAATAATTTCTTCATCCAAAACCTCTAATGTCTCTGTGCCTCAGCAATCATGCTGATTTTTCGCAGTCTGTGATTGACGCCGGACTTGCCTACAGGCGGATTCAGATACGTTCCCAATTCCTTTAGCGGAGCTTCCGGATACTCCAGACGCAGCTCTGCCATCTCCCTTAAGTTTTCCGGCAGGCTGTTAAGGCCCACAGTATCCCTTAGATAAATAATATCTTCCACCTGCTTTACTGCTGCATTTACTGTTTTACTGATATTCGCCGTCTCACAATTGACCTTGCGGTTCACTGAGTTTCTCATTTCTTTTAAAATTCTGACATTTTCCAAATTCATCAATGCCACATGAGCTTCCATGACATTTAAAATATCTACAATCTGTGAGCCCTCTTTTAAATACACAACATAGTGTTTCTTTCGTTCTACAATTTTTGCATCCATGCCAAAACTGTTAATTAGTTCCTGTAGCTGCTCTGCCTGCTTTCTTTGCTGACAGACTACTTCAAAGTGGTAGGATTTGTTTGGATTACTAATCGAACCTCCTGCCAGAAAAGCTCCTCGTATAAAAGCTCGTTTACAGCAGGACTGTTGGAGCAAAATTCCATCGACTTCACCTGGCACATATGGCATGGCTTTTTCATCATCCCACATCTTCACAGCTTCATAAACACGCTTTTCATCTTCTTCCAAACAATTAACAGAGAAAAGTCTGTGCAGCAATACCCTCACTTTCTCTTCTAAAAGTTCATTATCCGTCTGCCATGCAAGCAAAGCTGCAAGTTCCGCAAGTTGGCAATGTCTGCTCTTCCCTACATGGAGGGAAAGCTCTTTCTTTACTTCACTTGAAAATGACATCTATTTTCCTCTTAACGCATCCTTTCCAATATCACGATGCTCTATCTTTAATCCATATTCAGTCTTATTTGAAAGGCGTTTGTATAATTCATTTGCCAACGTTACCGAGCGGTGTTTTCCGCCGGTACATCCGATAGAAATAACCAGTTGATTTTTTCCCTCTGAGATATAATTGGGAATTAAAAAGTTAATCATTTCTGTCAGCTTATCCAGGAACTCATGCGCCTCATTAAATTGTAAAACATATTCCTGGATTTCCTTATCGTTTCCGGTCTTTGCCCGCAGTCCTTCTACATAATAAGGATTTGGCAAAAATCGTACATCGAATACCAAATCTGAATCTGCCGGTATCCCATACTTAAATCCAAAGGATAAAATCGTAATGAAAAGATTTTTATAGTCCTGATTCTTCAAAAATATCTTCTCAATTTCTGCTTTCAATTCCCTGGTTAATAGCTGGCTCGTATCCAGTATGTAATCCGCCCGTTCCTTTAAAAACGCCAGGCGTTCTCTCTCTAAAGCAATTCCCTTGTCTACACGCTCTCCCGGGGCAAGCGGATGGCTTCTCCTCGTTTCTTTGTACCGTTTCACAAGTATGCTGTCTTCACAATCTAAAAACAGAATTTCATAAGAGCCACCGCCTTCTTTAATATGGTCTAATACGCTCTTTAATTCGTCCAGAGCCTGTCCGCTTCTGGCATCAATTCCAACTGCCACCTTCTGCAGCTCTGCATTCTGTAACTCCGATAATTCAACAAATTTTTCCAATAGAGGAATCGGGAGATTATCTACACAGTAAAATCCGATATCCTCCATCATCTTTAATGCAGTACTTTTTCCCGCACCGGACATTCCGGTTAAGATTACAAATTTCATAGTTAAAACTCTCCCAGCATCTTTACTTCCGGTTCTAACGTTACTCCAAATTCTGCCTCAACCTTTGCAGTTACCTCCTGCATCAGCTGACAAATATCCATTGCTGTCGCATGATCTTTATTGATCACAAAACCACAGTGTTTTTCTGCAACCTGTGCTCCGCCGACTTGGAAACCGCGCAGGCCTGCATCCATAATCAATTTTCCTGCAAAATACCCTTCCGGTCTTTTAAACGTACTTCCTGCGCTCGGATACTCCAATGGTTGCTTTGTAATGCGCAGTTCTCTCAGTTCCGCCATTTTTGCACGAATTTCATCTGCACATCCTTTTTGAAGCTGCATCGTTATCTGAAGAATCATATATCGTTTTTCCGGAAGACAGCTATGACGATAGCTTAAATCCAGTTCTTCCACCGACAATTCTTTTTTCTCGCCGAATTCATCCATAACAAGGACACTTGTAATAATATCCTTCATCTCACCGCCATAAGCACCCGCATTCATTACCACAGCACCGCCTACTGTTCCGGGAATACCCGCTGCAAACTCCATGCCGGTCAGCCCTTCCTCTGCGGCTTTCGCTGCCACCCGGCCAAGGGATGCGCCGGCTTCTGCTGTAATGGTCTCACCATCACAAACAATGTCTCCCATACGATTTGTCATTGCAATCACAACACCGCGGATTCCCTTGTCACCTACCAATAGATTGCTTCCGTTTCCCACAATATAGTATGGCACCTCAAATGTCCTGCAAAGCGTCACAATTTCCGGCAATTCCTCCGCAGAAGGCGTAACCAGCACATCTGCCGGACCACCTACACGAAAGGTTGTATGCTGCTTCATTGGTTCCTTTTCAAAAATAAACTCGGCTCCTATTTTTTTTCGTAACTCGTTAAGAAACTCGTTATTCATACTTTATTTTTCCTTTAAAAATGCAACATATCCTTTATATGCTTCATATAAATCCACTTTGCTGATAATTTCCCAAGGTGCATGCATATTTAACACCGGCACACCGCTGTCAATAACATTCATACCATAGTTTGCAAGGATGTAGGCGATGGTTCCGCCACCACCCTGGTCTACCTTTCCAAGCTCTGCGGTCTGGAAGGATACACCATTGCGTTCCATAATGTCTCTTAACCAGCCTACATACTCTGCATTGGCATCATTAGAACTGCTCTTGCCTCTTGCTCCTGTATATTTGTTAAATACAAGCCCCTTTCCAAAATAAGCCGTATTCGCTTTTGTCATAACAGATGGGAAGTTCGGATCAAAAGCAGCTGAAACATCAGAAGAAAGTACTTTTGAGTTTCTTAATGCACGACGCAATTTCAATTCCGAATACTCTCCTGCTAAATTCATTACTTCCGCCACAGTGTCTTCAAAAAAACGCGAATGCATACCGCTTGCACCAACACTTCCGATTTCTTCCTTGTCAACCAGTAGGCAGACACTTGTATATTCTGGATCCTCCACTGCTGCAAGTGCCTTATAAGACGGATATGCGCATACTCTGTCATCATGTCCGTAACCCATAATCATGCTACGATCAAATCCATAATCTCTTGCTTCACCGGCAGGCACTACCTCAATTTCTGCTGAAAGAAAATCCTCTTCTTCTATACCATATTCTTCCGACAAAAGATTCATGATATTCGCTTTTACCTTTTCTTTTGCTTTCTCTTTTTCCTCTTTGTCAGAATCATCTACCGGAATACTTCCAATCAGCAAATCAAGATTTTCACCCTCAATTACTTTTGCTGCCTTCTTTTCCATTTGCTCACCGGACAGATGAATTAACAAATCGCTAATTCCGAACACCGGATCTCCCGGCTTATCCCCCACATTAACCTTTACAACCGTACCATCTTTTTTTACGATGACACCATGAAGTGCCAATGGAAGGGTAACCCACTGATATTTTTTAATACCGCCATAATAATGAGTGTCAAGCATTGCAAAATCTGTATTCTCATATAATGGGTCCTGTTTTAAGTCTAAACGCGGAGAATCGATATGTGCACCTAAAATGCTCATTCCTTCCTCTAACCCCTTTTTACCCATTACAAATAGGGCAAGA
Source organism: uncultured Roseburia sp. (assembly GCA_945787015.1). Classification (GTDB taxonomy): domain Bacteria; phylum Bacillota; class Clostridia; order Lachnospirales; family Lachnospiraceae; genus Roseburia. The sequence goes on along the minus strand of CALZGM010000005.1, from coordinate 75,312 downwards.
CCTTTTCCCATATTATTTGCATATACCTTATCACCGGCTTTTAGCGTTGTCCCATTTGCAATAACAGTATCAAGGTTTACAAAACCTGCTGCCTCTGCTTCCTTTGCAATATATGTCACACACTCGCGCTCTGTCTTGCACTCTGATATAAACTTACGATAATCCTCTGCAAACTGAAATACTGCTTCTCTTTTTTCTCCCTGCGGGTATTTCTCCCAAGCATTTTTTCTCTCCATTATTTTTCTCCTTCCATTTTTCACACTATTCATCATCATTTTGCGGTTTTGTCAGGTTCTCCTGCACACGGCGATAAAGTTCCTGCGCTGCATTATAGCCCATCTTTTTCTGACGATGGTTTGCAGCTGCCGCTTCACAGATAACTGCCAGATTACGGCCCGGCCGGATTGGAAGCGAATGGCATACCACCTTATTTCCCAAAAACTCCGTATATTCTTCTTCTAAACCAAGGCGGTCATACTCGTTTTCTTTCTTCCAGTCTTCCAGCTTAATTACTAAATCAATCTGCTGTTTTTCTTTTACACATTCAACACCAAACAGCGTTTTTACATCAATAATACCGATACCACGAACCTCAATAAAATATCTGGTAATATCCGGCGAAGTGCCCACCAGCATATGCTCATTGATCTTACGGATTTCAACCACATCATCCGTAATCAGACGATGTCCACGGCGGACCAGCTCTAAGGCAGCCTCACTCTTACCAATGCCGCTTTCTCCCATGATTAAGAGCCCTTCACCATATACGTCTACTAATACACCGTGGATAGAAATACAAGGTGCAAGCTGCTCACTCAGGCAGTAAATCAGCTCTGCCATGAATTCTGATGTACTACGGCGTGTTCCAAGCACAGGTACATTATTTTCTTCTGCGATACGTAAAAACAGTTCATCCGGCTGTAAGTCCCTGCAAAAGATAATGCACGGAATATCATAAGACATAAATTCCTTATAAATAGCCTCCTTACGCTCAGCATCCAATTGTTTTAAATACGTATGCTCTACATTACCGATAATCTGTACACGCGACTGTTCAAAATGTTTAAAGAATCCACTCAGCTGTAACGCCGGACGGTTTACGTCACTTACCTTAATTCGGTGTCCCTTCAAATCCATATCCGGAAGAAAATTATAAAGGTCTAATATCTGTATTATTTTTGATACTCCAACACCCTTTGTTGCATCCATACCACTTATCGTTCCTTTCTGACTTTTTGAATCATAGAAAGTACGCTCTGCGAACTTTCTATGATCATGAATAGTTTCAATATAACACACTTGTGGGAAATCTTCAACTTTCATGAAAAAAGGCATAAACGGACTGTGCCGCTTTTTCATTCATGCTTTCCGTATCCATTAAATCCTCTATCGTTGCTTCTTTGATAGCGTCTAAAGACTGATATTTTTTCATCAGTGCTTTCCTACGCGATGGACCGATTCCTTCTATATCATCCAGTACGGAATGAACCTGTTCCTTGCTTCTTAGCGAGCGGTGATACTCAATGGCGAAACGATGCGCCTCATCCTGAATACGGGTAATCAGTTTAAATCCTTCACTGTGAGTATCAATCGGAATCTCCACGTTTTCATAATACAAGCCTCTGGTTCTATGATTGTCATCTTTTACCATGCCACAGACCGGAATATCTAAGTGCAGTTCTTCTAATACCTTAAGGCAGATGTTCACCTGTCCTCTTCCACCATCCATCATGATTAAATCCGGAAATCTTGAAAAGCTGCCATACTCATCAGACAGTTCTTTTTCTTTCAGTTCCTTCTGCTCTGCCATACCATGGGTAAAGCGTCTGGTCAAAACCTCATGCATGGAAGCATAATCATCCGGTCCTGTAACCGTACGCAACTTAAACTTCCGGTAATCACTGCGTTTTGGTTTTCCTTTTTCATAAACAATCATGGAACCTACCGTTTCAAAACCGTTTATATTGGAAATATCATAAGCTTCTATCCGGACCAGTTCTCTCATATTGAGCCATTTTTCGATTTCTTTCACGGCCCCGATGGTCCTGCCCTCTTCCCGTTTCAGTTTTTCTCTATCCTGTGATAAAACCAGCTGTGCATTCTTACTCGCCAGTTCCACCAGTTTTTCTTTCATGCCCTTTTGCGGGATACGGATATAGACCCTACTGCCACGTTTGCCGGTAAGCCAGTTTTCCAAAATCTCCTGTTCCTCGATTTCCTGGGGGAGCATAATCTCCCTCGGAATATACGGCGTACCGGAATAAAACTGCTTCATAAAAGTAGTTAATATCTGTGTTCTCGTATCTTCCGTCCCAATCCTCATATAAAAATGGTCTCTGCCAATTAACTTTCCGCCTCTGATAAAGAATACCTGAACAACTGCATCATTTTCATCCCGCGCCAATGCCACAATGTCCTTATCTTCTCCATCGGTATTGGTCATCTTCTGTTTCTGCGCAATCTGTTTTACGCTGCCAAGCAGATTACGGTATTCAATTGCCTTCTCGAATTCCATATTGGCAGAAGCCTCTGACATCTTTTCTTCCAAAGACTTTATAATGCCGGAATAGTTCCCGTTTAAAAACTCCAGGGCTTCCTCTACGCGTTTCCTATAGGCTTCCTTACTGATATATGCCTGACAGGGCGCATCGCACTGATGAATATGATAGTTCAGGCATGGACGTTCTTTTCCGGTATCTTTTGGAAGATTACGATTACATGTGCGAAGTCCATAGAGCTTATTAATCATCTCGATGGTATCTTTTACTGCACCTGCGCTGGTATAGGGTCCAAAGTAGCGCGACTTGTCCTTTTTCTGCTGACGTGAAAAGAGGACCCTTGGAAAATCCTCTCCAAGAGTCACCCTGATATAGGGATATGTTTTATCATCCCTTAACATCGTGTTATATTTCGGTCGATGTTCTTTTATTAAGTTACATTCTAAAACCAGTGCTTCCAACTCGGAATCTGTAATAATATATTCAAATCGGGCAATCTGTTTTACCATCTGTGCCTTTTTGATTCCCTCATCATGACTTGCCTGAAAGTACTGGTGTACACGTTTCCGGAGGCTTACCGCCTTTCCAATATAAATAATGGCGTCCCGGTCATCATGCATAATGTAAACGCCCGGTTGATCCGGAAGTTTTTTTAATTCTTCCTGAATATTAAACATTTTCTTCTTCCTTCGGCAATTTTCCCTCGGCTTCCATTGCCTGCTCCATGAAGCTCTTCTTGTCTTTTTCTTCTTCCGGTTCCGGAATTCCTTTGATTTCACGGAAAATCTTCATAAACTCTTTTCCGGTGATCGTTTCATGTTCATACAGATATTCAGAAATCTTTTCCAGACACTCACGATTTTCTGTCAGCATCTGCATTGCTTCCTCATAGCATTTATTAATGAGTGACAACACTTCTTTGTCTAATTCAGCACGGGTTGCACTCGCCACATTATATGCTGCCTGATTATCCAGATACTGATTCTCTGTGCTTGCGAGACACATCATACCAAATTTTTCTGACATACCAAATCGGGCAATCATGGCTGTTGCAATATTGGTTGCATGTTCAATATCATTTGCTGCACCACTGGTTGCAGAATCAAATTCCAGCATTTCTGCTGCACGTCCTGCCATATAGGTACGAATCTTTGCAAGCAGTTCTTCCTTTGTCTGTAAAAACTTCTCTTCTTCCGGTGTCTGAAGTGTATAACCAAGCGCGCCCATCGTACGCGGCACAATCGTAATTTTCTGAACAGGTTCCGTATCCTTTTGTAAAGCGGCTACAATTGCATGACCCACTTCATGGTAAGCCACGATTTTACGTTCCTGATCACTCATAATACGATCCTTTTTCTCTTTTCCGCCCACTGCTACAAGTTCAAAAGCTTCAAAAAGATCTGCCTGATTTACATATTTTCTGCCTTTTTTAACTGCACAAATAGCTGCTTCATTAATCATGTTCGCAAGATCAGATCCTACCAGACCTGCCGTAGCAAGTGCAAGTGCATCCAAATCAACGGTCTCATCCATCATAACATCTTTGGAATGTACCTTTAAGGTATCCAGACGTCCCTTTAAATCCGGTTTATCTACAATAATACGTCTGTCGAAACGTCCCGGGCGAAGTAATGCTTTATCCAACACTTCCGGTCTGTTAGTCGCTGCTAAGATTAAAAGTCCTTTCGATGTATCGAAACCATCCATCTCCGCAAGGAGCTGGTTTAATGTCTGTTCACGTTCGTCGTTACCGCCATAACGTGAATCACGGCTTTTACCGATAGCATCAATTTCATCAATAAAAATAATACATGGTGCTGATTTCTGTGCATCCTGGAACAAATCACGCACACGGGCTGCACCTACACCAACGAACATTTCTACAAAATCTGAGCCCGCCAGAGAGAAAAACGGTACACCTGCTTCTCCTGCCACCGCTTTTGCAAGCAGGGTTTTACCGGTTCCCGGAGGTCCTACCAAAAGCGCACCTTTTGGAAGTTTTGCTCCGATTTCCTTATATTTTAACGGATTATTTAAAAAGTCTACCACTTCCTGCAAAGATTCCTTCGCCTCATCCTGTCCGGCTACATCCTTAAATGTAACACCGGTCGAACGCTCCATGTTAAAGACTTTTGCTTTACTTTTACCGACGCCCATTCCCATGCCGCCGCCCATACGTTTCATAAGGACACCCATCAGCATCCAAAGCAGCGCCAATGGAAGAACGATGCTTAATATATTATAGATCCAAGTAGATGTATTATCCGGAATCACGCGGGATATCTCAACGCCCTTTTCCTTTAAAAGCGGAAGTAAGTCTGCATCATTTACCAATCCGCAGTAATAAGTCACCTGCTGTTCATAAAGGCTGGCCTTTTCTTTTACAGGTGTAATGTTAATCTGGTAAGAATCAATCTCTACCGATTCCACCTTATCTTCTTCCACCATTTCAAGGAACTGTGTGTACGTAATTTCTTCCGTACTCATGGCTGCGAAGCGGTTCATCAGCATTGTCATAAAAAACAAGACAATCAACGAAACCATGACAAAGACCATGGCGGTCTGACCGCCCCGGTTATTCCGGTTATCATTCTGATTATTATTCTGATTGTTATTTTGGTTATTATCCATCTCTATACCTTTCCTTTGTTACAACTTAAAAGCACTTTTATTATATTGAAAAATAGGTTTAAAAGCAATCCTTTTACATTTGATGACGGACGACGGCATATTCATCATCCAGCTGGTAGTAAGGGCATTCCCGATACTCACCCTGCATCAGGCGGGCGAAATCATCCTCGTCCATATCTACCTCACAATAATAGCACTCATCTTCTTCGTCGTATACATTATATACGCAGGAATCACAACTTGCACTTGCCATTATGTATCTCCTTTTCTACCATTTTGAAATCACTTCGTCATATAACTGAAGTAAATGTGACTTTAAAAGTTCTCTTAGCGTCTCCCAGTATTTCTCCGTTACTTCTTCTCCATCATCCTGGAATTCCATTACGTCCATCACCGCATCCAAAATCTCCGGATTTATATCATCCATCGCTTCCTGTACAGCTGCTTCAAAATCGCAATATACCTCACTTTTCAAATACAGAACAAAATTTTCTCTATTTAAGTTCCTGGCTTCATAACTATCTACAAAAATATCATTTCCTGCATCTGCAATCTCTTCAAATGTTTCTTTTACTGTAGTATAATCCACATCACAATAATTTTCTGTAAAAAACTTATCAAAAACTTCTTTATCTATTTTTTCCATGATGTCCTCTTTTCTGTCATCGTATTGCATTTTTTCTTTTCCTGTGTTATCTTACATAAGAATTTTTACACGAAATACCACTTTTGTAAAGGAGAATTCCCATGTCCATGTACGACAATTTACCAAAAGATCCGGTGATTTTATTAAGCTTCACCAATACCCAGCTTCGTGACACTTTCGAGACCTTAGATTCCTTTTGTTATAACTTTCATATTTCAAAAGAAGACCTCTGTGCAAAACTTGCTATGCTTAATTATGAATATGATGTCAAAACCAACCAGTTTATTTAGAATAGTTTCTCAGAATCTCTTCCAAATAGCTCCGGTATTCCTCTACAGTCTCTTTGGGGCCAATCATTGTTACTGCATCCCCAAGTCCTGTCAGCCATCCAAAGAACTGACGGCTTACTGCCACTTTAACTCTGGCCAAAATATAGCCTTCCTCTCCCTCTCTTAATGACACTTCATTTCCAAACCGGTCAATGATAACCCCAATCAGATTTTTTTCACAGGACAGGGTTACCATCTTTTCTTCTCCTGCAAACATGCCAAAGGTTTTCTTAGAGTACGCAGCGATATCAAAGTTTTCAAACTGCTCCTTTCCTTGGCGCACTTTCTCCGATAAACTTAGCTTTAACATCTTATCCACACGATAGTGCTTAATCATCCTGCTTTCATCATCATATGCAATCAGATAATAGTTATCATCATCCCAGGTTAAAAGCCATGGACTAACCTCATAATAGGCTCCGTCATGCCGTAACTGCATTTCTTTTTTTACATTCCACTCAAAATATAAAAAACGAATTTTTACATTCTCCGCAATCGCGCTATAAATCTGGTCCACATTGTAATATATATTTTCATTAACCGCCTTGGTACGGTTGGTTACCACGACCTGACGGTGCAATTGCCTGGCTTCCTTTTTACTGCATAGTGTCTCCAATTTTCCGATTAATTCCCGGGACTTTTTACTGGTAATAAATTTAGATGCCTGTACCGCATCTACCAATAATTTCAATTCTGCCAGTTCAAACTGTCTGCTGACAAGCTGATAGCCGGCAGGTCGTCCTTTCACCTTCACAATATCGAGACCATAGTCAATCAGCAGATCAATATCAGTATAGATACTTTTACGCTCCGCTGTAATTCCATTTGATGCTAAATAATCAATCAGTTCCGTCGTTGTCACAATATGATTTTCATCTGTTTTTTCCATGAGATACTGCATAATATACAGCAGTTTCAACTTTTGTTTTTCTGACTTTGGCATAACCCCTCCAATATAGTTCTATTATATGAAATGCCCCGCAAAAAGCAAAGTAAAAGATTTATGATATTTCTAAACTATTTGTAAAAATCGGTTGTACCTGACACTCTCCTATACTAAAATAAAAGTAGAAAATTCGTATCGTGAGGTCACTTTTATGAAAAAAGAATTTAAAGAAGCATTAGAGGACTCCCCTATCATCGCTGCCATCAAAGATGATGATGGGCTAAAAAAATGCTTATCAAGCGACAGCCGTATTATCTTTATTCTGTATGGTGATATCTGCAATATTGCGGATATCGTAAACACCGTAAAATCTTCCGGGAAGCTGGCAATGGTTCATATTGATTTAATAGGCGGATTAAGTTCTAAGGATATCGTCGTGGATTTTATCAAAAAATATACAAAGGCAGATGGAATTATTTCCACAAAACCGGCCCTTATTAAGCATGCAAGGGAATTGGGTTTTCCTACCATTCTGCGTCTGTTCATGTTAGATTCCATGGCTTATGAAAATATTACCTGCCAGATTAAAGCCGCAAAACCGGATTTCATCGAAGTTCTTCCTGCACTCATGCCAAAAGCCATCGCAAAAGTATGTCGGATTTCTTCCGTTCCCGTCATCACCGGTGGTCTTGTTTCCGATAAGGAAGATGTTATGGCTTTACTTAATGCCGGAGTTGTCAGTATTTCTTCCACCAATGAACAGGTTTGGTTTTTATAAAATCTTTCTCATTAAAAATGCCCCGGGGGAACCGGAGCATTTTTTGAGGAGTTTAGTTATGAAAATGTTAATCTATCTAAAGGATGTCTCCTTCGATGGTCTTAGTATACGAAAGAATTGTGACAGAAGTGTGTCGATTTTCATAAAGCTTTCTAAAAAAGCAAGTCGGTTTTTTTAGAATTCTTTAAGATTTACATAATTTTTGTTCATAAATATAATAATCGCTCACACAGTGCAATCATTTCCGGATCTTTAGCACTATTTAAAATCACAACTTTCCCCTCTTCTAACGAAGGATTTATCAGTGCAAATTCCTCTAGTTTTCGTTTTGTTTCCCGGGCAGTCCCTGCTCCGCCGTCAAAAAGCTGCACCTCTTCGCCCAATATCTTCCCAATCATTTTTTTTGCAAACGGATAATGCGTACAGCCTAAAACAACTGCGTCTACTTCTTTAAACGGTGCAAACAGTTTTCTTAAGAAAGCTTCCAGTTCTTCACTTTCCAACTCCCCGCGTTCAATGAATTCCACCAGTCCCGGGCATGGCAATGGTATAATTTTTGCATCCTGTTCAAAACGGTGCATCAGATTTTTAAATTTTTCCTCCCGAAGAGTCATCGGGGTTGCCATCACAAGGACGGTTGGATGTTTAGCAGATAACACTGCCGGTTTTAGTGCCGGTTCAATTCCAATTACAGGAATCGTTGTATAGTGTTCCCGTAAAATCTTAACACCTGCACTGGTTGCTGTATTACAGGCAACCACAATTGCTTTCACACCCTGTTCATACAGGAAAGCCGCGTCCTTGCAGGTCAATTCCACAACCTCATCTAAGGTTTTGGTCCCATAAGGAGCATTTGCTGAGTCACCAAAAAATATATAATTTTCATTCGGCATAAGAGCCACTAATTCACGTAGTACACTAATACCGCCCACTCCGGAGTCAAAAACTCCAATTGGAAGTGCTGTTTTTTTCATCATATTTCTACATCCTTTGTCCAAGCTAATGCTTTGCTGCCTTTAGCATAAACCGCCAAGCCGGCATCGTCAATAGTAGTTTTCACTGTTTCATTGCTAATTTTCCTTTTATATGGTAGAATAGTCCTGATTAATATAGGAGGTGCGAATATGCAGCAAAGACATTTATTTGAAAACTACACTTACTGCAAGGCATGCAAACGTCCACTTCCCCTTGCCTATAAAGAAGATTATTGTCCTGTCTGCAAGGAGCAGAATCTTTTTCACCGTGTAAAGGATTTTATTCGTGCAAATGATGTCAATGAATATCAGGTTGCAGCTGAGTTTGACCTTCCCGTGTCAAAAGTCAAGGAATGGATTCGCGAGGGACGCATTGAATATAAGAAGACGCCGGAACGCCAAATAACTATGCACTGTCAGGCTTGCGGTGCTCCGCTCACCTTTGGCACCTTGTGTCAAAAGTGTCTGAAACAGCGGCATCAGTCCGGCACTGTTGTCGTATCACATACAGAAGATTCCGGTAATATGCGCCACTTAAGAGTTGACTCTAAAAAAATATAATAAAAAGACTGTTGTAAAATTGGGGCTTGAGGCTTCATTTTACAGCAGTCTTTTCTACTATCATCTTATTTTACAACAATACGTGGATACTTCACTCTTATTGCGTTCAGCATTTCTTCATCCGGTTCAAACTCAATACGCATCAAGCTTTCCCCATTTTTTGCAATCAGCTCATAAACTTTTACGTCTGCACTTCCGGAAGTAAGATTGATACACTTCAAATTTTTATCATTCTCGTACTTATACACGCCCCTATCGCCCTTTGGTGCAAGAATCAGCACATCTTCCATGTTAATATCTGCCATCTTTTTTCTTTTTGCTTTGTTCTTAATTTTCGCAAACCTCAAATCACCATCATAATAGGTATATTCAAATTCCACATTGGAAAAGAATCCCTGCCAAACCCACAATGCCGTAACGAGAATTGCCGGAATAAAAAAGAAAAACGGCGATACAAAGGTAGAAAGCAAAAGCAAAACACATGCCATCACAAACAATACGATTGTCATTATTTTTTTTCCTGGCGTTATCAATTTGGGTACAATTACTAATTTTTCGTTCATTTCTGATTCTCCTGCCTCATTTGTATAGATTTCTTTTATTTTATCATGTAAAATAGAACAGGAAAAGGGATTTTTCCAATATTTAATAGAAAGGTTAGATTTCATGATAACATACAAATACAAAAAAGATGCTTTTCCAACTTTTCATGCCGGAATCAAACGTGAGTGGGCTTTGACCAACGGCATTGGCGGCTATGCCGGAAGTTCTTTAATCGGTGCACACAGCCGCACTCACCAGGGCTACCTGATTGCCAGTCTTCACCCCCCGATTGAACGCTATCTCGTGTTTTCCAAAATAAATGAAAAGCTCTGCACCTCTGACCATATATATGATTTAGAAACTTCACAACACTTTGTAGGAGAATGTACCATAGATGAGAAATCAGGTGAAGCCATTCACAATGGCGAAACGCTTTATTCGGAGGGGCAGAAATATTTAGAGTCCTTCTGTTACGATGGCAGTATCCATTATGAGTATCAGGCAGGGGACCTTCATCTTCAGAAGCATATTTGTTTACAGCACGGAAAAAATTTGTGTGCTGTTGCCTATGAAGTGGAAAACACAGGTGCGGATGCCACTCTTTATCTGACACCGCTATTTAACTACAGAGAGCACAGTGCCAACAGTACCCCAAAGACTTTACAGTTTGAAACCTTCCAAAATGGTTTGGTTTTTTCCCTCATTCCTGAAGCAAACAAGGATATTGCCATCCAGTTTTCAGTAAGTGAAGGGACTTATCTGGATAACGAAGAAAAATTCGATGTAGATATGCAGCTTCAAATAGAAGTGGATTTAGAGACGCCGGGGCTCGACAGCCACTACTGTCCTAAAAAGATAGCAATTGCTGTTCCCGGTGGATGCAAAAAGAGGATTTCCGTCATTTGTGAAGTCGTGCCGCATGACGCTGTTCCTACCCAAAGCAGAATTACACCTGACTGTGCGTTTGAAGTTTTGGAAGAACACGCAGCTTATGTCAATCATTTATATGAGCAGGCAGGCTATACGGATGAGTTTGCGAACCGACTGGTGCTTGCTTGTGACCAATTTTTATCCTATCGCACTTCTACCGGTTTAGAGACCGTGCTGGCGGGACTTCCCTGGTTTACGGACTGGGGCAGAGATACGATGATTGCTTTCACCGGTCTCACTTTATGTACCGGTCGTAACCGAGAGGCTAAAGAGATTCTTATCACCTTTGCAAACTATATTCGTAATGGTATCGTACCAAATATGTTTCCGGACAATAATCTTGCTCCGCTTTACAATACGGCAGATGCCTCTCTTTGGTATTTTTATGCTGTTTATCAGTATTTGCAGTACAACAACACCGATGCTGATTATGCATTTATACAGGAGAAAATTTACCCGCATTTAAAAGACATCATTCATGCTTATAAAAATGGTACTGACTTTAGCATTTATATGGAAGAGGATGGTCTTATACATGCCGGAAGCGGTTTAGATCAGATTACATGGATGGACGTGCGCGTCGGTGACTGGGTTGCCACCCCGCGTCATGGGAAGCCGGTAGAAATCAATGCTCTTTGGTACAATGCCCTAAAGGTAATGGAACTACTTGCTGAAAAATACGGGGAGGATGCGTCCTTCTATCAGGTACTTTCTGAAAAAGTAAAGACCTCCTTCTGTAAAAAATTCTGGAATCCTGCCACCGGCTGGCTTTATGATGTAGTAGACGGGGATGAAGAAGATGATCATCTTCGCCCCAACCAGATTTATGCAGTTTCCCTGCCATTTACTATGTTATCCGAGGAGCAGGAAAAGGCAATTGTTGCTGTCGTCCAAAAAGAACTGTTTGTAGGCTGTGGACTTCGTTCGCTTTCTGCTGACCACAAAGACTATCATGGCATTTATGCCGGTCTTTTACCAAAACGTGACCGTGCTTATCACCAGGGGACCGCATGGGGATTCCTGCTTGGTGGCTTTTTTACCGCCTACTTAAAAGTACATCACCATTCAGAGGAGAGTGTACAAAAAGCATGCTCTATGTTAGACGCTATAAAAGCCCATCTAACGGATAATGGCTGCATCGGCTCCATCTCCGAAATTTTTGATGGTGATGCGCCCCATCACCCAAGAGGATGTTATGCACAGGCATGGAGTGTCGGGGAAGTATTACGTTGTTACTCACAGGATATTCTTCCTTATCTGAAATAGAAATATTTTCCTTGACAAAGTTACTTACTATCATGTACAATCAATTCTGTTGTGAGTAACTGCCCAGTTAGCTCAGTTGGTAGAGCAAGGGACTGAAAATCCCTGTGTCTCTGGTTCGATTCCGGAACTGGGCATTTCTGCGAAATGCCGTAGATGCGCACCTTCGGGCGCGGAAAAGTCAGCAAGCGACTTTTCTATTTCTGCGGGTGTAGTTCAATGGTAGAACACCAGCCTTCCAAGCTGGATACGTGGGTTCGATTCCCATCACCCGCTTTTTAGCAGGGGATTACACCCCACTGACTATGAGGAGAGATTTCATTTGGTGAAGTCTTTCCTTTTTTATTATTATTTAAGAAAGTTGGGATGAACATGGAAGCAAAACCAAATTTTAAAGAAATGTCTCTTAAGAAAAAAATAGGATATGTCTGGGACTATTACCGCCTGCATATCGGTATTGTTCTTGTCCTTGCTATTTTTGTAATTTCAATGATTCACCATTATGCTACCCTTAAGGATTCAGTATTAGATTTGCTCTTTCTCAACGCCTCTAATGCATATGACACTCCTGTTGACTTTGATGAATTTCTTACAGAACAGGGATTTGATACAAATAAGCAGACTATCACACTGACTACCTCCTTAAGCTTTCCGCTGGAAGAAGGCAGTTTTCAGTCTGATTACTATTCTACCCAGGCACTTGCAGCCATGTTTGCAGCCGGAGATTTAGATGTCTTTGCCGCACCGAAACAAATCTATAACGATTTTGCATCTGTGGGATATGTTGCCGACTTAAGGCTCGTTTTTACAGAAGAGGAGCTTGCCTCTTATCAGGATATTCTAATCTATACAACGGATGCAGAAACAGGTGAAGTTTTCCCTTCTGCCTTTGATTTAACCGGGAACCGTTGGTTACAGGAATATTCATACTACTCTGATGGATATTATATTGCCGTTTCTGCATGTACAGATTCTCCGGAACTGACAAAAGAATTTTTCTTATATGTGCTTAACTATTAAAGAGGGTGCCTAAGCACCCTCTTTTCTTTTAATCTATCTTAAATTTATTCACTTCTGAATTCAACTGGCCGGCAATCTCCATATTGATGCCTGCTTCATTTTCAATATCAGACACACTGGAAGTAAGATTCACAGAGGTTTCTGCCACATTTGTAACACCTCGGGTACTTTCTTCTACTGCAATATTAACCGCTTCAATTGCCTCTTTGATATTATCTACATTCTCCCTCAGCTGTTGGCTCTGTTCTGCAAAATTCTGCATCATGCTATTCATTTCACCTACATTGCTTCGGTACTCTTCACTCGTCTCTAACAGTTTTTCGTAGCCACCCATTGCTGTTTCTTCCATGAACGTAAGCATTTCTTCCGCTTCTTTTGCAAGCTCATCCACCGCATTAATTACAACTGCACTAACCCGACGAATTTCTCCTGCCGCTTCTGCAGAACCTGTTGCAAGCTTTCCGATTTCATCTGCAACAACAGCAAATCCTCTTCCTGCTTCTCCCGCTCTGGCTGCCTCAATACTTGCATTTAATGCAAGTAAATTGGTTTGATCCGTGATGCTGATAATCTCTGCCGTAAGCTGGCTAATCTGCTCTACCGCTTTGGACTGTTCAATCTTCCGATTTACAGAAGCTGACATCTGCTGCGCCTGCTCTTTTGCTACACTCTGTTGTTCTACGGCTTTCTGATAAATTAAAACCGCATTCTGCATTACTTCATCAGAAGAAGTTTTTCCTTCCTCTGCACTTGCTGCAATTTCATCTACTGCTTCGTTTACATGAAATACCGCCTCATTAATCTGATTTAAGGAAGCATTTGTTTCTTCCATTGCCGCACTCATTTCCTGCATCGTTGCAGATACGTCTGAAATGCTCATTTCCGCGTCGGAAAGATTGCTCGCAATCGATTTTGAAGCACTGTTTAGTTGAACAGAGTTCGCAGAAATATTCCGCATAATACCTCGAATATATTCTAATAATTTATTGATATTTCCGGCTATCAATTCCATTTCGTCACCGGAATGAATATCAAGCTTTTGCGTCAAATCTCCTTCATTATGTACAAGATCATAAATTTTCTGATTAACAACATGAAGTCCTCTTATTATTACATTGGTTGTAAGACTTAAAACCAAAATTGCGAATACAAGGCTGATTCCTGCCATTGTAAGAACACGGGATACATTGCTGTTTAAACGCGCCACAACATTGGTAGCGTCATAGTCGCATCCTAAAATTGCTACGACATTTCCATTGTTGTCATAAATCGGATAATAAGCAGAGATTAAATCACCATCCTCAGTCTCGGCAATAAAATCCTCAATATAAACTTCCCCTTCAAAAACAGACTTCAGATCCTCATAAGAAACTTCAAATTCTTCTCCGATTGCACCCTGATTTCCTGAATCATCTGTATCTACACCATAAAATACCTTTTCACCATCTGTGTATAGGGTATATAAAAACGCAATGCCACAGGTTTGCTGGATATCCCGAAGATTATTTAATAAGTCCTCATAATTCTTCGTACCTTCATCCCCCGGCTTTAAATCTGCAACCGCATCACCGTCTACTTCCCTCGCAGCAATCGCAGCTGCCATTTTCGCCTGCTCTACACCCATTCCGACCATTCCGTTTTTTATTTGGATATATGAGTTTAAGCCTAAAAATGTACATGTAAGCACAATCACAGCAATCGTTGGGATTAAAATCTTAAACTTAATTCCCATCTTTCTTGTCTTTTCTTTTTTCATACTTTTTTCCTCCGTACAAGCCAGATTTCATAATACTTTCGTACTATTTGTTATCATTTTAACGCTCTCACGTGAAAAATCAATCTCTTTTTTCATTATCCTGCATGCTTTATGATGCCAACTCCAATCGGATATGGTCCTGTGTGTACACCAATGGTTGCTCCAATCTGATAAATTCCAATTTCATCAATCCCGAGACGTTCCTTCACCAAGTCCTTTAACATCTCCTTAAACTCTTCTGCTTCTTTCCTATCATAACCGAACCCAATGCAAAAGCTATATTCTCCCGGCTTTGCATCCACTTCGTCCAAATATTCCTTCAGCATGTCCGCAACTTTTTCCAGTGATTTTTTTCGATTTCTGGTAATTCCGGAATTAAAAATTTCACCCTCTTTTAAAGTGATGAGTGGTTTGATTTTTAATGCACTGCCTGCAATTCCGGCAACCTTTCCGATTCTTCCGCCATGTTTCAGATAATCAATGCTTCCAATGGTAAAGAAAATTCTTCCTGTTTCTCTGATTTTAGAAATATTCTCGATGATTCTGTCATATTCCATGCCCTGATCACGCAATCTGCATGCTTCTAAAACCAAAAGTCCCTGTAATACCGTATTAACCGTGGCATCAATGACTGTAATTTTTGCATCCGGATACTCCTCTAAAATCATATCCTTAGCCGTTGTTGCAGACTGCATAGAGCCGCTGAACTTCTGTGTGATACAAATACAAATGATTGCTATACCTTCTTTTACCAATGGTTCAAATACATCATAATAATCCTGTACTGAAGGCATAGAGGTCTTTGGAAAAACCTGCGGGTTATCTACCATCTTCTGGTAAAACTCCCGTACATCCAGTTCCTCCTTTTCTTTTAAATAGGTCTCTCCATCAAAAGATACATAAAACGGAACCACTTTTATTCCTTTTTCCTCTACCAGTTCATTTGGAAGATCTAATGAACCATCGCTGATAATCTGAATTTTTTCCTGCATAATTTCCTCATTTCTACATGCCTTTGCAAATCAATTTACCTAACTTTTATTATCAGCATATCTTACCACAAAATGCGAAAAAAATCCACCTGTGAAACAGCGGAAGTAATGAATCAAATCATAAAAAAAAGAAACATTGAAAATTCAATGTTTCTCTCTGCTAATTTGTTAGCACATCATGCCGGCGACCGGAATCGAACCGGTACTGTGTCGCCACAACAGGATTTTAAGTCCTGCGCGTCTGCCAGTTCCGCCACGCCGGCAACTATTCAATTCATACTGCGTCTTATGTTCAGAAACTTTCGTTAAAAACTACTTAAAACCGTTCTCTACAGCACAGTATGGAATGGGCAGAGGTGGATTCGAACCACCGAAGCAAT
Source organism: uncultured Roseburia sp. (assembly GCA_945787015.1). Classification (GTDB taxonomy): domain Bacteria; phylum Bacillota; class Clostridia; order Lachnospirales; family Lachnospiraceae; genus Roseburia. The sequence continues at coordinate 59,125 of CALZGM010000005.1, read as the reverse complement.
TTGCAGCAGATTTACAGTCTGTCCCCTTTGGCCACTCGGGAATCTACCCATTTTAAGTCTGAACAAATGTCCTGACAAGAGTTTATTATAACATAGGCTTTTTCATTGTGCAAGCAGTAATTTAATTTTTATACTGCGAACTATAAAAAACGGCTCTCGGAACCGAATCATTCCGAGAGCCTTACCTGATTCAACTTTGAGTTGCTTCTACACAACCTGTCCTTTTCCAATATAAATCGGGAAGGAGTCTGTACCCTTTAATGAAGTATTTTCTGTAATCGTAACATTCTTATCCGATACTGCGTATTCAATAGAAACGCCATCCTCAACAACCGTATCCTGCATTAAGATACAGTTCTTCACCTTAGCGCCTTTCCCTATCTTAACACCTCTGAATAAAATACAGTTTTCTGCTTCACCTTCAATGATACATCCGTCAGCCGCCATGATATTCTTCACCTTAGCGCCATCCTTATATCTGGTTGGATTGTCATCACGAATCTTTGTATAGATTGGAGCTCCACCGAATAAAGCATTCAGATGATCTCCTTCTAACAGCCTCATGCTCTCCTTGAAGTAGCTGCTTAAGTCATGGAAGCCCACTACATATCCGGTGAACTCAAATGCATGAATGTTTATCTTATCCACCTGAGGGAGTAAAATATCACGTTCAAAATAGAAGTTTCCTTTTACGTATGCTTCCGCAATCAACTCAATTAAGTACTCTCTGCGAAGAACATACATATTCATGGAAACATTATATAAACCTTCTCCTGCTTCATTAATCTTGATTTTCTTTACTCTTCCATCTTCAATCTTTAACGTGTAGTAAAGTTCTTCCTCACTACTAAATGCATCTGCATCTGTCACCGGAAGTCCTGCCTTACGATATGCAACTGTTACATCTGCGCCACTTGCAATATGATCAGCTATCAGCGCACGGAAGTCAAAGTTTACTGCCAGATTTGCATCCGACATAACCACATACTCTTCTTTCTGTCTCTTTAAGAAATTCACAATACCGATTAATGCATCTACTCGTCCGCCATACATCTTTGATGTTTTCTGTGAAAATGGTGGAACAATATTTAAACCGCCGTTTTTTCTTGTCAAATCCCATTCGCGTCCAGATCCAAGATGATCTAAAAGTGAAAGATAATTTTTACGTACAATCAAAGATACATTATCAATACCGGAGTTTACCATGCTCGACAACACAAAGTCAATCATACGATAACGGCTCGCAAATGGAATGGAAGCCATTAATCTTTCATTTGCCAATTCCGGCATTAAAGTATCATAGCTGTTCGGGAAAATGATACCCAGTGCTTCTGAATTTTTATTTAGCATTGTTCTTCGCCCTCCTTTACATCTGTTCTAACCATTGCATTTGGTCCAACTTTTGCATTGGCCCCCACTTTCACATCAGAACCGATGGTAGCTACTCCTTTTTCCTCGCCGGAAGGCATAGCACCTACAACTGCATTTTCACCAATTTCAACATTCTCTGCAACGATACAATGTTTTACAACCGCACCCTTGTGGATAACGGTGCCTCCCATGATAACTGCATCTTCTACTATAGCTCCCGGTTCAACCTTAACCCCTGCGAAAAGTACGGAATGTTTTACATTACCTTCAATATAGCAGCCATCTGTAATCAGAGAGTTCTCTACAACTGCATCACCAACGATGCGGTGTCCTGTCATACCGCTGTTACGGCTATAAATTTTCCAGTTCTCATCGAACAGATCAATACCGCTGTGTTCCGGATCCAGTACTTCCATGTTTGCTTCCCACAAAGAAGAAATTGTTCCTACATCCTTCCAGTATCCTTCAAAGCGATATGCATACATTCTACGGTTATCACGTAACAGATTTGGAATAATGTTATTACCAAAATCGTTTTCAGAATTCGGATCAGCTTCGTCCTCAATCAAGTATTGTTTCAGTATCTCCCAGTTAAAAATATAGATACCCATAGAAGCCAGATTAGATTTCGGATTCTTTGGTTTTTCCTGGAATTCTGTAATACGGTCTGTATCATCTGTAACCATTAATCCAAAACGGGAAGCTTCTTCCCAAGGTACTTCCATAACTGCTACTGAAAATTCTGCATTTTTTTCCTTATGGAAACGTAGAAAATCGCTGTAATCCTGTTTGCAGATTTGATCTCCGGATAAAATAATGACATATTCAGGGTCATAGCGTTCGATAAAGGAAAGATTCTGGTAAATTGCGTTTGCAGTTCCCTTATACCAGTCTGAGCCTGTCGCCTTCTGGTATGGCGGAAGTACATGTACACCACCATATAAACGGTCCAAATCCCACGGTTGACCATTTCCAATGTACTCATTCAGCACAAGTGGCTGATACTGTGTAAGGATTCCTACGGTATCAATCCCTGAGTTCACACAGTTTGACAATGGGAAATCGATAATACGATATTTCCCGCCAAAAGGAACAGCAGGTTTTGCCAGTTTTTCTGTCAGAGCATATAGTCTAGAGCCCTGTCCACCAGCAAGAAGCATTGCTATCATTTCTTTTGCCATATTTTTCTTACCCCCTAAGTGGTTTTCGTCTATTTGTACAGATAATTATAACACACTTCTTCATATAATGGTAGATTTATACAACAAAAAAGAGAAAATTTTTCATTTTCTCTCTTTTTATTTATATTTATATATTTTTTAAATCAAATTTTCTGATATATTATACAATTCTGCGAATACCGAGTATTTTTCGGTAATTGACATCCGAAATCATAATTCCATTTTTCGGATTACTTGCATGCACAATCTGGCTGTTTCCAATGTAAATTCCAATGTGTCCGGAATACCAGACCAAATCTCCGTGTTTCGCATTTGACACCCCATCAACTGCACGGCCTGCCTTTCCCTGCTCTCCCGAAGTTCTTGGAAGTGAAATACCAAAATGTTTGTATACGCTCTGCACAAACCCGGAACAGTCTGCCCCGTCTGTTAAGCTTGTGCCGCCATAAACATATGGATTACCAACAAATTTTAAGGCATAGTCTGCAATCTCCCGGCCAAGTGCTTCTGTACTTGTACTTTCGCCCAAGCTGCCAGAGCCTGCTCCCTGATTAGCAGATCCCGCAGAGCCATTCTGGCTTCCTGCAGTGCTTCCTGAGGATGGTTTCGCAGATGGACTGCCCGAGCCACCAGCCGGCTTTTTATTTGCTGCCTGTTCGGCTGCAAGTGCTGCCTTTGCTGCTTCTTCTGCCTTCTTACGTTCTTCCTCTTCTTTTTTCAAGCGCGCGGCTTCCTCTTCTTTTGATTCCGCCTCTACGTTTTTTGTATATACCTTCACATAATCCGTGGATACATAACCGCTTCCATCTTCAAAATCAACCTTAACCCAGCCTTCTGTTTCCTCTAATACCGTAAGTATTTCCTCAATAGGCACAAGCCCAAGTACTGCTGATTCTGTTGTTGCTTCCTTCCGCACCTTTAAGGTTGTGGTAGTTACTTCTGCAAGTCTTGTTCCGACTTCCTTGGCACGCCTTTCGGCTGTCTCTCCCGTCAGCACAAATTCTGCCTTAACATATCCTTTTACCCGGCCGGACTCAATCTGATACCAGCCGTTTTCTTCTCCCAATCTTCTTCCCACAGAATTATCATATAATTTTCCCAAAATCTCGCCTTCTTCGCTCGGCAGACTTCTGATATTCACATAGTTTGTAACATCTGCAATGATAAGATTACTTTCATTTTCTGCTGCGTCTACGGCTTCTTCTCCGTAAGCTTCCTCCGGCGCCGCACTTCCCACCTCGTAGGTCATACGCTGTTCCACCTCTGCCGTTGCGTGTTCAGATATTGTTTCTTCTACTGCATCTGTAATGGTTCTTGCTACGCTCTCTGTCTCTTTTTTCGGTGCTGCTCCTACATTCTTCATACGCATTGCATCGGCACCTGCAATCACTGTACACGCACACAGTCCCACACATAAAATTTTAACTTCTCTCCACTTCATCCTCTTTCCCCTTTTGTATTTTTTGTCCGCAAATTTATTACGAACATGTTACACAATATTACAGGAAAAAGGCTTCTTTGTGAATACTTTTTGCCATGGGAATTACTGGTATTTTTTATTGTCTAAAATTCTTGTGTCTCTATTTCACATAACTTGTATTATCGGAATTTTAAGGAGAAATCGTTGCTTTTTTAAAGATATAGTTTGTACCCTTGAAAAAAAACATAGAAATCCTCTTCTCTGTCTCTGAAATAATATTTTGTGTCCGCTAACGGCTTTGACAAAAATCGAAAATGTCATCCGCATAGTACGAACATCCCGTTGCAGCTTCCTAAGAATCGCTAACAGGCTCATTTTGACAAAATCGATATAAAATCCGGCTCCCGAAAATGGGTGTCGTCCGCCGGATTACGTTTTGCCCAAATGAGCCTGCAAGCGTTTCTAAGGAAGTTGCAAAAGGAGATGTCCGTATCTATACGGATGACATTTTATTTTTGTCAAACCTTTAGCGAACATAAATCATCATATTTTCAGAGACAGAGAAGTAGCATTTCATGTTTTTCTTCACGGGTAGCAAAATTATTTTTAAAAAAGCAACGATTTCTCATTAGAAGTATTCATAATACAAGTTATGTGAAATAGAAAAGCAAGATTTTTAGACAGTAAAAAAGACAGCCATTCGATCTGCTGTCTTTTTAGGAGAAGGTATTTTTACTATGGGGTATAGCAAAAACTATATATAATGTATTGGGGGGTTTTACGAGAATTATAATACCATGCCTCCCAAAATAAGTGTGCACAAACTTCACAATTTTTTAGGAATGTTTTTGTGCATATTGTATATGTCTTTTCCAGGTCCCAAGAAAAATACCCGTAAATTTTTATAAAGATGCCTCAAATAATGCCTCAAACTCTGCACGACCGATTTTTTCCTTCTCTAAAAGCAGTTCCGCGCAGGCATCGAGTATGGTACGATGTGCCATAATAATCTCTTTTGCTTTTGCATAGCAGTCATCAATGATATTTTTTACTTCCTTATCAATCTCATCTGCAACGGCACCGCCATATCCCTTTGTATGTGCAAGGTCTCGGCCAATAAACACTTCATCGTTATCATTTTCATAACAGATTAAACCAATGTTATCTGAAAAGCCATAGCGGGTCACCATTGCTTTCGCTTTTTGAGTCGCCTGCTTAATATCCTGGGAAGCACCTGTGGTAATATCATCAAATACCAATTCTTCTGCTACACGGCCGCCAAGCGATACAATGATATCCTGAAGCATTTTACCTTTTGTGTAAAACATATCATCCCGCTCCGGTAATGGCATCGTATAGCCTGCCGCACTTGCACCCGTAGGGATAATGGATACGGAATATACCGGTCCCACATCCGGCAGCACATGGAATAAAATTGCATGGCCCGCTTCATGAAATGCAGTAATCCGTTTTTCTTTTTCTGAAATAATACGGCTCTTCTTTTCTGCACCGATTCCGACTTTTACAAAAGACTTCTTAATATCATCCTGTCTGATATATGCACGGTTGGCCCTGGCCGCTACTATTGCTGCTTCATTTAACAGGTTCTCAAGATCTGCCCCCGTAAAGCCTGCTGTTGTCTGGGCAATCTGTTTTAAGTCCACATCATCGCCAAGCGGCTTGTTTTTCGCATGAACTGCAAGAATCTCTTCTCTGCCTCCGACATCAGGTCTCCCTACATGCACTTTTCTGTCAAATCGGCCCGGACGCATAATCGCGGGATCTAATATATCCACTCGGTTTGTAGCCGCCATAACAATGATGCCCTCATTTACCCCAAAACCATCCATTTCTACCAGCATCTGATTCAGGGTCTGCTCTCGTTCATCATGTCCGCCACCCATACCGGTACCACGGCGTCTTGCTACCGCATCAATCTCATCAATAAAAACAATACAAGGTGCATTATGCTTTGCATCTTCAAATAAGTCCCTGACACGGGATGCACCTACACCTACAAACATCTCTACAAAGTCTGAACCTGAAATACTGAAAAACGGCACACCTGCTTCGCCCGCAATTGCTTTTGCGAGTAAGGTCTTACCTGTTCCCGGCGGTCCTACAAGTAAAATGCCTTTCGGAATTCTGGCTCCAAGTGCTGTATATTTCTGAGGAGAACGCAGGAAATCCACAACCTCTTCCAGTTCCTCTTTTTCCTCTTTTAATCCGGCAACACTGTCAAATTTAATTCCCTTTTCTCCGGGTCTGATCATTCTGGCACGGCTCTTGCCAAAGTTCATCATTTTATTATTACCGCCGGCATTTGCTGCATTCTGGCTTGTCATCATCATGAAGAAAATAAACATGGCGCCAAAAATCAGTAAATATGGCAGCAATGTCATCATCCAGCTTTCCTCAGGGACATCCGCCTGCGTATAATTCTTAATGCCTTTTTCACGCATATATTCTGTGATCTCATTTACATCCGAAACAATCAGTCTCTGCTGCGAATCATCCGCAAATGTCACAACCACATAGCCTGTCGGCGTCTCCCGGTTCTGAACCACATGATATGCCGTAATCTTTCCCGCCTCAAGGTCCTGTTCGAACTGAGCACGGGTATATGCATTCGTAGTCGTTCTTCCATCCAGGAAAAACCACATTAAGACAACCATCAAAATAAGCATCAGATAGACGCCAAAACCACGAACGCCATTATTTCCTTTTTTTGTATTCAAAATTCTGTTCTCCTTTATTCCTCAATTTCCACATATCCAATATATGGCAGATTTCGGTACTTCTGATCATAGTCTAATCCGTAACCGACCACGAACTCATCCGGAATTTCAAAGCCAACATAATCCACCTTTACATCTACTACGCGGCGTTCCGGCTTATCAAGCAGCGTACAGAGTCTTAAGCTTTTTGGATTTCTTGTCTTTAAGTTTTCCAGAAGGTAGGAAAGGGTGCGTCCCGAATCAATGATGTCTTCTACTAACAGTACATTCTTTCCTTCAATGCTGACATCCAAATCCTTTACTATTTTCACCACACCGCTGGAGGAAGTGCCTGCACCATAACTTGATACGCACATAAACTCCAGTTCCACCGGGGAAGTAATTCTCTTTGCCAGTTCCACTGTAAAAAATACTGACCCCTTTAAAATGCAGATTAAGCATACAGGCTCATCCCCATATACCTCACTAATCTGTGTACCCATTTCTGCAATTCTCTTTGCAATCTTTTCTTCTGATAGATACTCATGAATTGCTTTAATTTTCATGATAATTTCCTCCTGTTATCTGTACTTTTAAAATTTGTTTCGTCCGGTCACTGATCTTCACATCCGCGCTGATGCGTCCACCAACCACCCACAAAACTTTTTCTTCTATCGTAAGCAATAACATTTTGTCCCGCTGCTCTGCAGGTATTTTCTCATTTACAAAATATTCCTTCAGACTCTTTTTATGTCCAGCATCATCAATTACCAGGTAATCCCCGGGCCGTCTGGTTCTTACCTGAAGGCTATCTTTCATTTTACCATAATCCAGATATTTCGTATACGTCTTTTTCAAAATTTCTCTTTCTTGTACTTTCTCTTCCAATAGAGAAAAATGGAAACTGCCACCGGGCACTTCCATCAGGCAGCTACCCGTGGCCAGCAGTTCTTGCATTTTTTCCTGCTCTATCTCTTTAAAAAAGGTCTCATCTTCTTCCTTCTTTTCTGTCCTGTTTAGTAACACACCTTCATATACCCGTCTTGCGATAACCTGATATGGGAGTGAAATACTTCTTCCCACCTGCAGGGAAAAAAGCTCCTCCAGCAAACGAACATGCTCTGCACTGATGTCCTTTGCCACACCTGCGGCCTTTGTCAAAGCCAAATGCAATAATTCCTTTCTAATAATCGGAGGAAGCAAAAAGAAAGATTCTGCCTGCACACAGATGCCCCTCTCTGTCTCCACCAGAATATGCTCCGCCTGCAATGCCACCTGCTGCTGTAAATAATCTCCCACCTCTCGCAAAAATGCCGCACTCTGATTGATATGTGCCACCGCCTGTGCATTCACTTCCTTCAGTACCGGCAGCACACTCCTTCGGATTCGGTTTCTGCTGTAGGTCTCATCTGTATTCGTACTATCCAGGCAATATGACTGCCCCGTCTCCTTAAGATACTGTTCTATTTCCGCCCTTGTAACGCAAAGCAGCGGGCGAATCACTTCCATACCGTTTTTCAACTTGCGCTTTGGCTGCATACCGCATAAACCATCAATTCCGCTCCCACGCACCATTTGAAATAAAACTGTTTCCGCATTATCATCTGCATGATGGGCAAGCGCAATTTTTACCTTTTCTTCCTCTGTGACTTCTATTTCTTCTGCTGCCTTTTCATAGCAGTCATAGCGCAGACAACGTGCGGCTTCTTCCACCCCGATTTTTTGTTCCTTTGCAAAGCGGGGAGCATCCACATGATATAGATGTAATGGCAGCTTTAAGTCATCACACAAGGTCTTCACAAACAATGCGTCCGATTCACTCTCATTTCCGCGAATGCCATGTTCCACATGCACCACCTGAAGGGAAAATGGGAAGCTTTCCTTAAGCTTACATAAAAGCAGCAAAAGGCATACGGAATCTGCGCCTCCCGACACTCCGGTCAGCACACAATCCCCCTTTTCTATCAGTTTTTCCCTCCGGCAATACTGTAATACTGTCTCTAGCATTTATTTCTCCCAAATGCAGGCTGCTAAAATTGTCATATCATCCTGCACCCTGCCTCCTGTAAAAAGAAGTACCCGTTCCATAATTTTCTTTACCAATATACCCGGATGCCTGCTGTCAATGCTCTCTATCATCTCTTTTAAGGTTTCTTCCGGCTTTGGTACATGTAAATATTCTAACACACCATCGGTAACCATTACAACAAAATCCCCATTTTGTAACATCATTTCCTGACGCTCGATTTCCGGGTTGTTCCCCACTCCCACCGGAAGAGAATGAGAAGAAAAGCAGCTCACTTCATTTCCCCTCTTAATAAAACTGGCAGCTGCCCCAATTTTAAAAAAAGATGCCTTTCCACTGTACAAATCAATGTTGCACAAATCTACCGTTGAAAACAAATCCTCTTCACCCTTTAACACCATAGCAGAATTCATCATACGGATAGCTGTCTCCATAGAAAAGCCCGCCTCCAAAAAGCGTTCCACCAAATCCAGTACCAGTTCGCTTTCCTTGCATGCCGTACTTCCCGAGCCCATACCATCTGATAAGCCCAGCATAAAATTTCCGTTTTCCATCTGCAAAATCGAAAAATTATCTCCGGATATATAAGCTCCATCTTTCTTTTGTCTGGCAATTCCCTGTACGCTCCTGTAACGGGTATCCTCCAAAAAAGTGTATTCTACCGTTTCTTTGGAAATAAAAATTTTTGTATCTGCCGCTCCCCGCATATTGCGTTCCAGTACTTGTCCCAACATTGCTATAAATGGTTTTAAGGAGATGCATCCTCCCCGTCTGCTTCTCATCTGTACTACAAGTTTCAGATGACCATCTGCCGACTCGAATAAATGCAGCTGCTCAATTGTAATGCCGCTTTCTTTTGCATGATAGCGGATGGCAAGCAGTTTTCCTTTTTCCTTCTGATCTAACAGAATTTCCTCCTTTGCGCAGTCCTGCATCACATAAGCCATGGCATCTAACTGTTCTGCTATGGTCTGTCTGTTCTCTAACAATCTGTTATACCATGCACGATTCAAAGAAGCACGTTCGAAAACGCGAACTGCCTCTTGTACCATATCCTTACTTTTCACACAATAGTGCTTCAATTCCTCCTGCTGTTCTTCTTCTACGCTGCCGTTTTCCATTACTGATGCAATAAGACGCGGCAGAATATCATATATTGGTGCGTTTGGTTTTTCCCAGCAAATCGCACAGGAATCACAATTCATACAGATTTTTCCGGTCAGTTCATTTTGGAATCTACCGTACTCCTCTGCAGAATATCCGGTCTTTTTTTCGCTCATATGATAAAACACCTTTGACAGTCCTTCAAAAGACTCCGCATATCCGCGCAGTCTTGATTCCTGCTTTGGAAGCTTCATCTCTGTATGTGGCAGTTCCCACTTCCATTCCATAATCATATGTACTGCCCGACTTAACAAAATGACTGCTCCAAGTACAAACACACCTTCCAATAAAACTGCCTGCCAGATTGGCTGATTTCTCCATTCCAGCAACCCGCCGCAAAATGAAACAATCATTGTAGCCAATGCTGTCATCATTCCGATCAAATATGCCGGACATCCATCCGTTGCCCACTGTACCAGTTTCACAATGCCAACGGTCACAACCAGGATGACGCTATACTTAACCACCGCAGTTATCGGCATAAACAAAAGCATTCCCGCATAAGTTGTAGCAAAAAGCCATCCGGTTTTCACTTCCTCCATATAAAGTGCCACAAAATACGCCGGCACAAGCGGATAACACTCCAATATCTGTATACTGCAAAGCGCACCGCTAAGCACACAAAGTATCATTTGTTTTATTTTCCCTGTTTTCATTTTCGCACTCCTCGCTTTCTAGCTGTTCTCTTTTCGATGCCAACGATTATAGCGAACATGTGTTAAAATGTTTGTCAAAGGAAAGAACCGTTTCAAAAAATCGTTCGTCAAATTTCCTTATGGTTTGTCTTTTCGAGGGTGTTTCTTAAACCTCACCTCTTTTTATCATCTTCATCTACATAAAAAGAGCCCTACGTCTTCACGTAAAGCCCTGTCTTACTAGTCCTTTTTTTCACGGAAAATGATTTGGTTTTCATAAAGCAGTCCCAACTTACTTGTCGCCTGATCCTCAACATAATCCTGAGACTCTATGTAATTCTGATATTCTTTTATCTCTTCCTGCCTATCCAGCTCTGCTTCAAGCTGCCGCTCTAACTCTGCCTGCTTTGCAATATAATCCTGATCCTTCTGATACACATTCTTTATCTGAATTGTCATAACGACCATAAATACAATCAAAATCAGGCTGATGCAAAACTTGCCGGCCCGGTTATCATTCTGGCGTATCCGTCTTCGTTTTCCTGCCATTCTAAAGACCATACCTTTCCTATTATTCATAGTTTACATAATCCCATTCTAATGGTTTTATATACTTTTTTCAATACTTTCCTGAAAAAAAATAGTATTTTCTTCCCAATTTTCGAAAAAGGAGTTAATACCAATACACCTATTTTTATCACAAAGCGGCTAAAAAGGAAATAGTAAATTGCAATTCCAAACATAATTCCCAGAAAAGAAAATGCACGCATCATACCATCATTTTCCCGGTAAAGCAGCAGAAATACGGAAACCGTACAGAATAGCCAGTAGAAAATATCCTCCATTCCTATCCAGATATTTCCATGTTTGATTACCCGTCTTATAATGCGAAAAATGTCGTAAACCAAAACCAGTCCCACGCCTTCCAGTACAGAAGCTAAAAAAAACATCGCTTCCGCCCCGATTGCTGCACTTATCCGCATTACTTAAACAGCCTTCCCAACAACGTTCCTGCCTGTTTTCCCGCTGTTTTCACGTCTGAATAGGTTAATGCATCTATTCTGCCTTCTACATCAATTTCACCTTTTTCTAAAGATAAACGGTTCACATGCAGGTCATGTCCCTTTATTAAAAGCATTCCAAGCTCCGTTTCCAGTAAAATTTCCGATACATCAAAAGACAGCACATCTACCACGCCGCTAAATGCGCCGGTTTTTCGATTTACCAGTAAAACTTTATGTGATTTTCCAACGCTGCTCTTCTCGTCCATAAAAAAGACCTCCTACTATAATCGACTACAATCCATTATATTAGAGGTCCATCCCATTTATGCTATATATTCAAATAAATCCTTAGCTTCTTCCTTCTTTGTCGTATCAAGAAGATTTAAGACACGTACTTTCACTGTTTTCGTACCGAATGCAATTTCAATCACATCACCTATCTTCACGTTAAGGGACGCTTTTGCCGGTTTCCCATTTACCAGAACGCGTCCTGCATCACAGGCTTCATTGGCAACCGTCCTTCTCTTAATGATTCTGGATACCTTTAAGAACTTGTCTAGTCTCATATAAATTTCCTTTCAATGTAGTAAAAAAAGCGGATTCAGATGAATCCGCTTATCCAACATATGGGTTAAATGTGTATTATGCGTTAACCATGTCCTTTAAAGCTTTACCAGCTTTGAATTTTGGTGCCTTAGAAGCTGGGATAACCATTTCTTTACCGCTCTGTGGGTTTCTTCCTGTTCTTTCTGCTCTAACAGCAACTTCGAAAGTACCGAATCCAACTAACTGGATTTTCTCACCTTTTTTTAATTCTTCAGCAACAACATCTGTGAAAGCCTTTAATGCTGCTTCTGCGTCTTTCTTGCTTAATTCAGTCTTTTCAGCCATAGCTGCAACTAATTCTGCTTTGTTCATGTTATAATTCCTCCTCTGGATTATCACTAATAAATATATATATATTCTGTGGTTCACAACCCAAAATACCTACAAACATATTTATACTTGTTTTCCCTTATTTTGTCAAGAGTATTCGCTACTATATTCAGATTTTAGTTGTAAAGATTTCCCAGTAATTCCGTTAGCGTACTTAAATAATCTGACATCATCTCCTCTGTCCGCTCTGAAGAAGAGCTGCTTTCCGATGTAGTACCAGCAGCAGAATCTGTCGTGTTGTTCTGCGTACCGGCATCAGAAGGCGTAGACGCCGTAACTTCCTGTTTCGTTTTCTCCTCAGAAAGTGCAATTTTAATTTCTGCCTGCTCTGAATTTACGAACAGTTTTTTAGAAAAAACCTCAAATCCGGATGCAGACACTTGAATAGAGTGAATTCCGTAGTCCAGTTCCAGGGCATCCTCATATGAAACTGCTTTTCCATCAATTTTTAAAGTTGCATCCAGCTGATTTTCCTCTTCATCCGAAATAAGAAAGCTTATTTTTCCCTTTTTGGGTCCTTCTCCCTTAAGCTCGTCCAAATCAACAACCGTTGTTTCGCCCCGCTCTACCGTAATTTCCTTGCTGCCGCCATAGCCTTTATTTGCTACCGTTACCACATAGGTGCCTTCCGGAACCTCCAACGAAAATTCTCCTTTAATTTCCGCAAAAATCTTTCTTCCCACCTGAATAAAACTTCCCTCAAAAACATCGGTGTTTTTTACAGAAATCAGTCCATGGCCGGTCGTAACAGAAACAGACAGAATTTCTTTGTTCATTCCAATCACACGCAGTTCGTCCAACTCTCCAATCTCAGACAGCTTCATCTTTTTTTCATCAGATACTACAAATAAATCTTCATCAAAGGAATATTTCGTGTCTGCAATTTGAAAAATTCCCCTCTCCTCATCTATCTCATAGCGAACTACCTTTTCATATTCCCACACTTTATCCGAAATTTGTGCTTTTTTCAGTTTTCCTTGGGAATCCTTTTCTCCAATGGTAATAATCCGCCCCGGATTAAATTCTGCTGCAGAAATAGGATTTCCATACTTATCCAAAAAGCCTGTTGTAAGAGAATAGTAGTACAGATATTGTTTTCCGGAAGCCATCTGTTTTAGAATCAGATGCTCAGCGGTCATATCATTGCTCACTACCATAAACAAATCCGCACCGAAAACGGCGTCTACTTTCTCCTCTTTCTTTGTATCTTCTGTATTTTGTGTATTCGCATTTTCCTCTGTCTGCGGATTATAATATTTTGTTCCTGTCACTGTTCCTTTTTTGTCTGTACCACAACCTGCTGCAAGACATACCAACGCAAACAGGCACAGCACCATTACCCAATTTTTGTTTTTCAAACTATCTTCCGTCCCTTTTTCTGGTTTTTCAACCCTAGTATAACTGATTCTGTTAAAAATGAAAAGGAAAAAGGCTTTTTTGCAGTTCCTCTAAAAAAAGTTCTCTTTCCCTTTCCTGAAGAATGACTTTTTCCAATTTTTCTACATTTCGCTCATAAAGCCATGATTTATGCCCATTGCAATAATGATTTGCCAATTTCCAAAACTTTTCCGGATAAGCAAGGAAAAAATACAGACAGCGAATTTCCTCCTCCTTAAGTGGTCGGATTTTCATATAAGTCCCGATTAGTTTCATTCCCAGATGTACATTCCAGTTATTTTTTTCCATCATTTTTCGCACAAAATTAGCCAGATCTCTGATCTGCAAATCATAGGTAAAACGTTCCAATCCCACAATTGCAATCCCCTGTCTTGCAAAAATAATGCTGTGTTGATTATAATCTCCATGACAGAACCCATAGGCTTCTTCAGTCAGCCGCATACTTTGCAGAGCCTCAGTTACTGCATCTGCCTTCCTGCTAAACGGTTCATACTGACGGATAAATAATTCCTCAAAGGCATTTTTCTTTTTTCTGCTTCGCACAAAATTTCTTACCTGCCTCAATTCTCTGTTATGTTTTTCATACAGGTCCAGCAATGAGTTTTGGTTTCGTTTTATTATTTCCGGAATTTCCTCCGGAAACTGATTTGATATCCGGTGAAAATCTGCCAGCATCTGTACTGCCGCCAACATATCCTCTTCTTTTTTCGTATCACACTCTGCGCCATGATAACTTTCCGTTAAGATATATTTCCGCTCCTCCTCATCCGTTACCAGTACTTCTCCCTCATTGGATTCTATCATGCACTCTACAAGCAAGCCCTTTTCTTTTAAATACTGCAGCATTTTTGCCAAAAAAGCCGCGCGTTCCTTCGAACCATAATATTCATGCAATGCCACTGTTCCGAGGTTGGTATCGCAAAGATAGCATTCTCTCCCCTTTGAAAAAGATTTCACTATTAATGGATATTGTTCTAATAATTGCTCCGGTCTACTATACATGAAAACCCCTCCACATGACAACGCTATAGTACATCATATGAAAGGGTTTTCTAATTTATGAACCTGTTCGATTAATTTCTCTTTTGTATTCAGTTCAGGCTGTTCCAACACAAGTTCCAACAGCTGCTTTAGTGTCTCACCAAGTTTTTTTCCCGGTTGCATGCCAAGAGCGATCAAATCCGATCCCGTTATCGCCAGATCTCTGATAGAAAGACACTGCTGCTTGTTTAAAATATCCAGATAAAGTGCTTCATATCGCTCGATATCCAAAAGCTTCTCCCGACGTTTATACTCACTTTGTGCCAATGCATCTGCTCGTTTTACCGCAAACAGTGCAGGATACTGTTCCGGTCCATTTTTAAAAATGGCTCTGCGCACATATTTTTCCTCCAGTTTAGGCATATCGTCGTGACAAAGGATCAGGCTGCATACCCGTTTTGTAGTATCATTGTCAAATTTTAGTCTGTGCAAAATTTCTCTTGCCATCTCACTTCCACGCAGCTCATGTCCGTAAAAATGATCTATTCCTTTTTCATCTGTCGACCGGCAGGATGGTTTTGCCACATCATGAAGCAGCATTGTAAGTCGTAAAATTTTATCGGGCGCTGCCTTCTGTAATGCTTCTATCGTATGCTCGCCTACCGTGTAACAGTGATGTGGGTTATTCTGAACCGTATGCATCATCTCATCAAACTCAGGCATAAATACTTTTGTAAGTCCGGTCTCATATGCGGCACGAATCAGATCCGGATGTGCCGAAGTAAGAAGCTTTACCAGTTCTGCCTGAATCCGTTCTGCGCTTACCTTTGATATATTTTGTGCAAGCGTCACAATCGCATTCTTTGTATGGGCTTCAATCTCAAACCCCAACTGTCCAGCAAAGCGAACTGCCCGCAGCATTCGAAGAGCATCCTCCGTAAAACGTTCTACAGGGTTTCCTACGCAACGAATAACTCCACGTTTTAAATCACCCATGCCGTCAAATGCGTCCACCAGTCCATCCTTTTCATTATACGCCATAGCGTTAATCGTAAAATCTCTTCGTTTCAAGTCTTCCAACAGGTTCGAAGTAAACTGTACCTCTTTGGGATGTCTGGCATCCTCATATTCTCCGTCAATCCGGTAGGTCGTCACTTCAAAACCTTCATGATCTAACATGACCGTTACCGTGCCATGCAAGATTCCGGTATCAATCGTATGTCGAAACAGTGCCTTCACCTGCTCCGGTTTTGCCGAAGTCGTAATATCCCAGTCCATTGGCATGCGCGAAAGCATGGCGTCCCTGACACAGCCGCCGACTGCATACCCCTCGAACCCATGCTCCTGCAATGTATTGATTATGAAATTCACTTTTTCAGGCAATATCATTTTCATAATTTATAAGTTCCCTTTGTAGATGCTTTAATACGATACAGCAAGTCATCTGCACGTTTAATCATTGCATTCAGATCTTCTTCCGAGCGAATATCAATAGCCGTTGTAATACCGATAGAGCACGAAATTCTTTTGGATTTATCAATGCAGGCTGCCTCGCCCAGCTTTTCTGAAATTTCTTTTTCAAAGCCATTTGTCAGTCTAATTTCTTCATAGATTTTCTTTGCTTTTTCCTCCAAAAATCCGACATTGTCCGTGTAAAAAACCAGCAGGAACTCGTCCCCACCATAACGGCAGACAAAGCCCTCATCCTTACACAGTTTTTTAAAAATGTCAGACATTCGCACCAGCACCAAGTCTCCAATGTCATGACCATACGTGTCATTATATGGTTTAAAATTATCCAGATCAACAAACATCAGGCCTAATTTTGGTTCCCGTTTGCCATGCTTAAATTCAGCCAAAAGTGTCGTAAGCTTTCGATAGAAGCCCTCACGGTTATAAATACCCGTCAGCTGGTCTGTAACTGCCGACAAATATAATTTTGTATTTATTTCATAAATTTTTTCGTATGCCTCCAAGCGGTTTAGCGCATAGCGCATTTCACGAAACAGGAGACGATACATATTTAAATCGTCGTCATTCAACATATACCGATTTACAGAAGAATGCCAATTATCTTTCATTGTGACATACGTAATCAGGATGCTTTCTATTTTTGCATTATCAAAATACGGAATTGCCACTAAAGAACACACATTATCATCTCCAAAAATACTGGTAATATCCTGATGTTCCGAATAATTACTGCTGATTTTTGAAACAGCAAAGCCCTCCGTATTTTTTCGTAAGGCCTTTTCTATTTTCCTGATGACATCTTCTGTCACATCGCATTCCGTGTCATTATAGAGAATTTTGGGGGTTCTTTCCACATAGCGGATATAAACAGCCCTGTCCACATCAAAGTGATTGATAAAGACCTTCATAGCAGTATCAACCAAATCTTCTTCTGAAACATCTGTCACCTCAAACTGCTTCTGCCAGGAAGCAATAAAATCCAACTGTCGTTTCTTACTTCGGTATGCACGCTCTATTCCCTCATTATGAATGAGTTCTTCAATCTGATGTGTAGAAATCTTTTGAATCATCCTTCCGAGTGGAGGCAAATCGTTTTTCATATCCTCAGCAAAGTGCACGTACATCATGCCGTGTGACGTTTCATAGGATTTTAACAATTCATCTTCTTTTCGGTATAACTGCTCCATTCCCAGGCTTTTAAACATCTCCCTGCGGCTTCTGCGAAATAGGGAATAGCAGAAAAACAGATTTCCTTCTCCACGCCTTAAGTAAAAATCTGCTTCTTCAAAGTATTCTAAAGCTTCTTCCTCTGCCCCTTCATACTGGCATAGAAGTGCCTGGGAAAAATTATATAAAAAGAGATCGTCATCACTCTTTGCATAGTCATGCACCGTGATTAGTCCACTCTCCACTTCCTCTTTTTCCAAAATATAATTTAAAAACTGTTTGCAATTAAATAAATACCGCTCACAGTTAAACGCATTTCCCTGTAAGATGGAAGAGAGCGCTAGCAAGCCATAAAGTTTTGATAAATTACATACTCTAAGGCTGTTAAGCTGCAGCTTTTCAATTGCCTTAATACACTGAGTCAGATAGTTTTCCGCTTCCTGGTATCTGCCCTGCATAATATAGCTTAAGGACAAGTTGTACTGAACCTCTGCAATATCCTCCGGTTTCCGCAGTCGATAGAATATTTCAATTGATTTTTCAAAATATGGCTGCGCCATTTTATTCTGTTCCATGGCACACAGGCTATATGCAATACTGGAATAAATCCTCGCAACAATTTCTTCACTCTTATCCTTCATATTGTCATAAATACGAATCGCATATAAAAGTGACACTTCATATATTCCATTTGTAGATGAAAGCATCAGGTTTTTCTGATAGGCGGTATCGAGAAGCTTTGCATTTCCTATTTCCTTCGCAATGGCAACTCCCTTGCTAAAATAAACCAGCAATTCTTCTGAACGGTATGCCTTTGCAACAACCTTTGGATCATTATCATAGGCATAAATATAAATATATCCCAAATGGTTCCGATAATGATAAGCATTCAGCTTTTCAATCAGTTCCTCACTAATTTCCGTATCCTGTGCGCAGAAAAAGATATTGTACCAGCCTGACATCTGAATCTGCACACTTAACAGTTCCGTTTTAAAAACGAGGAAGTCATCCCCGGCAGCCTTCGCATAGGAAAATGCAGCTTTCGAATGAGTAAGAGCATCCTCAAGTTTGCCAAGATACATATAAATCGTTGCCACACAATAATGGTATTCATATGCGCTCTTGTCATCTGCATCACTGTATTTTTCTAACTCTCCGCAGGTCTCCAATGCCTTTGCCAAATCACGCATCATGATGGAAGCCCTTATCAGAAGAAACAGCATATAGTAATGATTTTCTTTGGAAATATCCAGGTTATCGAACTTAACCATCCTCTCAAAACGGCTCAGTATATAAAATGCCTGTTCATAGTCCAACAGTTCTACCATATTATGTAATTTACGAAGCCCCGTCTTAGTATTACACTCCAAGACATCCTCGCCTGTATTGCGATCTTCTTTCTCTCTGCCAGAGTCTCCGATATGATATACCTTATTGCGATCCTCCATGTATTCTAAAATGGTTTCCCACTCCGGGCGTAGGAATTCCGGTATCGTCTGAACCTCATTCACTCCAATAATGATTCCGATATTTTCACTGCCTGCACGAAGTAGTTTTTCCGTCAAAAGCATAGTACTTCTTGCCGCCAGCTGGAATCTGTTTAAAACCAGCATCAGTTTCTGCTTTTTGGCAAGCGCAAGAAGCATATTACAGATTCCATTCACCATGCATTCCTGCTCATATGCCGCTTCTTCTAACAGAATATCCTCCTGTCTCCTACATACACCTGTTCTAAAATAGCTGGAAAGAATCGGCTGATGCAGTTGATACACCCCACACGCTTCCATGAATTCCTCCAGGCTGCTTGTCTCATATTTTTCGTACATTTGATAAATAATAGACAAATATGGTTCATAAGCCCCCGGCATCTCGTCATATAAAAATTCGTGACACGCAAAGAAAACGTCATCCTGCCCTTTCAGGCAGTTGACGCTCTCTAAATTTAACACAGAAAAATCATTGCTATAACGAATTAATAGGCTGTTATTAGAAATCTTTCCACATTCACTAAAAACCTGCTCAATTGCGTTATTGTAGTATCTTTCTATCATACCTACTCCTTGTAAAAACCCGAATGCTATTAGTATGCTTTACCCCAGTATACCAGTTTATGCGCCGGTTTTCCACAACAAACACAAACATTTGAAATTTTTTCCTGATCGTTAAACGGCATGCAGCGTGAAGTAACCGCGAAATCCTCTTTTATCTTATCTTCACATGCCTGATCCCCACACCACATACCACGGATAAATCCCGGTTTGTTTGCTGCAATATCTGCTAATTCTTCATAATTGTGTGCATCCCAGATATGTGCATCGCGGTGTGCTTTTGCGCGCTCAAACATATCCTTCTGGATAGTTTCTAACAGTGCAGGTACCTTCGTTTCAAGTTCCTCCAATGCTACTTCAATCTTTTCTCTGGTATCACGGCGTACTACAATACACTTGCCTGCTTCAATATCCTTTGGTCCAAGTTCAATACGAACCGGTATACCACGCATTTCCTGTTCAGAGAATTTCCAGCCCGGACTCTTATCCGAATCATCAAGTTTCGCACGGCATACTTTTCCAAGACGCTCGCAAACCTCTGTTGCTTTCTCAAGAACGCCCTCTTTATGCTGCATAATAGGGATCACCATTGCCTGAACCGGAGCAATTCTTGGTGGCAGTACTAATCCGGAATCGTCTCCGTGAACCATGATAATGGCACCAATCAAACGTGTTGTCATTCCCCATGAAGTCTGGTATACATACTGTAGTTTATTTTCCTTATCTGTATACTGAATGCCAAAGGCTTTTGCAAATCCGTTTCCAAAATTATGGCTTGTTCCGGACTGTAATGCTTTTCCATCATGCATCAAAGCTTCGATGGTGTAAGTAGCTTCTGCACCGGCAAATTTTTCCTTTTCTGTTTTTCGTCCGCGTACAACCGGCATAGCCAGTACTTCTTCACAAAAATCTGCATAGAGATTCAGCATCTGCACGGTTCTCTCTTCTGCTTCCTCAGCCGTTGCATGTGCGGTATGTCCTTCCTGCCATAAGAATTCTCTGGAACGTAAGAACGGACGTGTTTCTTTTTCCCATCTTACGACTGAACACCACTGGTTGTATACCTTTGGAAGGTCACGGTAAGACTGGATAATGTTTTTATAGAAGTCACAGAATAAAGTTTCTGATGTTGGTCTGACACAGAGGCGTTCCGGCAATGGATTGAGTCCGCCATAGGTTACCCATGCTACTTCCGGAGCAAAGCCTTCTACATGATCCTTTTCCTTCTCTAATAAACTTTCCGGAATGAACATTGGCATGTACACATTTTCTACGCCTGTCTCTTTGAATCTACGGTCCAATTCCTTCTGAATATTTTCCCAGATTGCATATCCTGCCGGTTTGATAATCATACATCCCTTTACAGCTGAATAATCAATTAATTCTGCTTTTTTTACTACATCAGTGTACCACTGAGCAAAGTCTACATCCATGGATGTAATGGCTTCTACTAATTTTTTTTCCTTTGCCATGTTTATTTTCTCCTTTTACATGAAATGATAGGGATTTTCAATCTCAAATTCCATTTTCTTTTTTGTTACTGGATGTAAAAATCCCAATTTGTAAGAGCACAGACACATCGGTCTGCTCCCGGGTTTTATGTTTTCTTTAAAATTATATTTTCTGTCCCCCACAAGGGGCCATCCCGCATGCGCCATCTGCACGCGAATCTGATGATGTCTGCCCGTGGCAAGTTTAATGTTTAAAAGAGCTCTGTCGTTTTGTATTTCCAAGACTTCATAGGAAAGTTCAGCGCGCTTTGCTCCGGGTTCTTTTGCAGATACCACACTTGAAAGATTGGTTTTTCCATTCCGCAGCAAGTAATCCTCTAAGGTTCCCCTTGGCTTTTCCGGCACTCCATCCGTCAGCGCATAATAATATTTATCTGCTGCTTTTGTGGATACCTGTCTGCTCAAATCTGCTGCCGCTTCCTTTGTCTTTGCAAATACCATCACACCACTTACCGGCTGGTCCAAGCGGTGAACCACCCCAATGTAAGATGGTTCCCCTTTTTGCATCCGATAGGTACGCAGCATACTCTCCATATCTTTCTGCCCAATCTGCCTGGTCTGCGTGGCAATACCCGCCTCTTTTACACAGACAATGATGGCATCATCTTCGTATAATATGTTTAACAAATAAAAAAAGCCCTCCTTCCTTAAATATTCTTCAAGGACGAGAGCTTATCGCTTCGTGTTACCACCTTTATTCATTTCTACCTTACGATAGAAACCTCAGTAAGTACCTGCTTTCCTTATACAGATACTCTTACGCTATAATGGGCGTTCCCAGTGTAGCCTACATCTGCGCTATACGTTCCGGCAGATATCGGTACACAGCTCCAAGACCGGTTCAGCAATCTTCCGATAAAGCCTCACACCAAACGGCTTCTCTCTGTAATCTTCCTACTGCCTACTATCTCTTTTCATAGCCTGTTTCATTTTTTCTGATAATAATATAAAAAACAGAAGTTGTCAAGCTTACAGCTTAAAGCGGTATCCTACACCCCAAATTGTCTCAATATACTGCGGCTTGTTCGTGTTCATCTCAATCTTCTCACGGATTTTCTTAATATGCACCGTTACGGTTGCAATATCCCCAATGGATTCCATATCCCAGATTTCACGGAATAATTCATCCTTTGTATAGACATGATTCGGATGTTCTGCAAGAAAAGTAAGTAAATCAAATTCCTTTGTGGTAAACTGTTTCTCTTCTTCATTTACCCATACCCGGCGTGCAGTCTTATCAATACGGATACCACGAATCTCAATCACATTATTTTTTGCTTCACTGCTTCCAATCAAGCGTTCATAACGTGCAAGATGTGCCTTTACACGTGCTACCAGCTCACTCGGAGAAAATGGCTTTGTAATATAATCATCTGCGCCAAGGCCAAGACCTCTGATTTTATCAATATCATCTTTTTTTGCAGACACCATCAGAATCGGCGTGTTTTTCTGCTCCCGAATTTGTTTACAAATCTCAAATCCGTTTGTTCCCGGAAGCATCAAATCCAAAATAAACATATCAAAATCTTCTGCCAGTGCTCTCGCTAATCCGTCAGTTCCGTTGTTTTCCACAGCAACCTCAAATCCGCTCAACTCTAAATAATCTTTCTCTAAGTCTGCAATTGCTTCCTCATCTTCTATAATTAAAATTTTACTCATTTGGTACCTCCTGATATTTTCTTATTACAAAGTACATGACTGTTCCGATGGACTCCTTACTTGTTGCCCAAATCTTGCCGCCATGATCTTCAATAATCTTTTTCACAATGGATAAACCGATGCCGCTTCCGCCCGTAGCTGAATTTCTGGAAGCATCAGCACGATAGAACCTGTCAAAAATATATGGCAAATCTCTCGCCGCGATTCCTCGCCCATTATCCTCGATTTCCACCTGAATGAAATCTCCCACATCCTTGATTCGAATATTAATAAGTCCCTTTTGTTTATCTAAGTATTTGCAGGAATTCCCGACGATATTATTGATAACACGCCTAAGCTGTTCCGGATCCGCAATAATGACGGTCTGCTCATCCACGTAATTAAAATATGCCAGTCCAATATTTTTTGCTTCTAAATCCAGGCCGATTTCCTCCACACAGTCGTTGAAGTATTCTGCCACATTAATTTTTGCAAAGTTATAAGGAATACGGTTTGTATCAATTTTAGAATAAAGTGTCAGTTCATTAATAAGCGTATCCATTTCATTTGCTTTATTATAAATCGTGCGCAGGTATTTTTCCTGTTTCTCAGGTGTATCTGCCACTCCGTCTAAAAGGCCCTCCGCATATCCCTTTACCGCCGTAATCGGTGTTTTTAAGTCGTGGGCAATATTACTGATAAGTGTCTTATTTTCTTTTTCCGATTTCAGCTTTTCTTCTGTACTTTCCTTCAGCCGTTCCCTCATTTCTTCAAAGCTTTTACAAAGTTCTCCTATTTCATCTGTGCTCTCCGCCTCAATCGTAAAATCCAGATTCCCATCCTTGATGTTCTGTGCTGCTACCTGCAGTTTTTTGATTGGATTCATAAGGCTGGTATAAATCCATGCACTAAGCATACTTGCAGTTAATATTAAAATAATAACAATGGAAATCAGTGCATCGATAAACAGACTTTTTATCTCCGGAACCATCTCTTCCACTCGGGTAACAATAAATGCACTGCCTTCCTCCCGATTTGGAAACTCAAAATCAATCTGCTTTATCAGCAACTGTTCTCCCACATCCATGTAAGTGCCTGCATTTGCGTTTTCAGCTGCGCTGCCATAATCAGGAAGCTGTGTTAAAAGACTCGTAGAGGCATTCCTTCCAATATAGCAAAGCTCTCCCTCTCTTCTGACAATTAGATAGGAAGCCTTTCCCTCTAAGCACTGGTTTATTTCTTCCAGGAATCGGTCATCTTCAAATTTCTGCGGGTTATTTTCCGAAATATCCTGCAATTCCGCATAAATTTCCTTCGTAAAACGATTCAAAAGCTGTACCGAATTAGACAGATACCCGTAGTTTCCTTCATCCACTCCATATGTCTGTTCAATCGCTCTCATCTGAATATGCTGAAAACTGAAAAGTACACCTGTTGCTAACACAATTGGCACAAAAATAATAATGCAAAATGAAATAATAATCTTATTACGAAACTTCATATTTTATCCTCTGACAAATGTACATCAAACGTGCGCCATCAGGCGCACTGCACATAATAATAGACCATAGGCGGTTATCCTATGGTCTATTATAGCACGATTCAGGCAAAATCAAATTTCTTTTGTCTAAAACAATCTAAATTTTTTATAAATATTTTTTCAATTCCTCTACCTTATCCGTTGCTTCCCATGGAAGGTTTAAGTCTGTACGTCCGAAATGACCGTATGCTGCTGTCGGTCGATATATCGGTCTTCTTAAATCAAGCATCTTAATAATGCCTGCCGGACGGAGATCAAAATGTTCACGAACGATTTCCACTAATCTTTCGTCAGACAATTTACCGGTTCCAAATGTATCAATCATGACAGAGGTTGGCTGTGCAACACCAATCGCATAAGAAAGCTGAATTTCACATTTATCAGCTAAACCTGCAGCCACAATATTCTTTGCTACATAACGGGCTGCGTAAGCTGCGGAACGGTCAACCTTTGTACAGTCTTTTCCGGAGAAAGCCCCGCCGCCGTGACGCGCATAACCGCCATAAGTATCAACAATAATTTTTCTGCCTGTTAAGCCGGCATCTCCGTGTGGTCCACCGATCACAAAACGTCCGGTAGGATTTACAAAGAATTTCGTATCTGCATCAACCAGCTCTGTCGGAAGGACCGGGTCAAATACATATTTTTTAATATCTGCATGAATCTGTTCCTGTGTTACATCCTCGTCATGCTGTGTTGATAATACAACTGCCTCTAAGCGCTTTGGCACACCATTTTCATCATACTCAACAGAAACCTGTGTTTTTCCATCCGGTCTTAAGTAACTTAAAGTGCCGTCCTTACGCACCTTTGTAAGCTGCAATGCAAGCTTATGTGCAAGGGAAATCGGATATGGCATAAGCTCAGGAGTCTCATTTGTTGCATAGCCAAACATCATACCCTGGTCACCTGCACCAATTGCTTCTAGCTGTTCATCAGTCATTTTATTTTCTCTTGCTTCTAACGCTTTATCAACACCCATTGCAATATCAGGGGACTGCTGGTCAAGTGCAACCATAACTGCACAGGTATGTCCGTCAAATCCTGTCTTCGCATCATCGTATCCGATTTCATTTACGGTCTTACGGACAATTGCCGGAATGTCTAACTGAGCTTTTGTAGTAATCTCGCCCGTTACCAGTACAAAACCGGTACAGCTTGCTGTTTCACATGCTACACGGCTCATTGGATCCTGTTCCATACATGCATCCAATATGGCATCGGAAATTGCATCGCATACTTTGTCCGGATGTCCTTCTGTTACGGATTCTGAAGTAAATAATAATTTTTCCATTTGTTTTCTTCCTTTCTTTTGCTGAATGAATAAAGTAAAAAATCCGCTTGCAAAACACAAGCGGACATGATGTAATCGTCGATTATCAAATCCTCTTATTGTTCAAGCTTTTCTTGCTCGCTCAGGTTGGCACCTTCCTAGCTGGGGTTGCCGTGACTTCACAGATCCTATGTATCTCCATCACTCTGAATAAGAAAATTTTGCAATATTCAGTTTGTAATCTCCTTGCATAACATACTACCATATAGGCATTATGTCAAGCATTTTATTCACTAAGATACTTTCAAAGTAAATTTTTTAATTTCTTTTTCAGAAGAAACCTTCTCAATAACAGCTCCTAAGGCTGCTAATTTACCTTCAAAGTTTTCATAGCCGCGTTCAATATAATAAATATCATCCACGACTGTAATTCCCTCTGCTGCAAGGCCTGCAATTACAAGAGCCGCTCCGGCACGAAGGTCCGGCGCATTTACCCGCGCCCCTGTATAACGCTCTACTCCATTGATGATAGCAATATTACTCTCTACTTTGATGTTTGCGCCCATTCTGGTGAGCTCATCCACATACTTAAAACGATTTTCAAAAATGCTCTCTGTTATAGTACTGGTCCCGGAAGCAATTCCTAAGACAACGGCCATCTGTGGCTGCATATCTGTCGGGAATCCCGGATATGGCAACGTAGTAACCTGTGTATGATGCAGTGGTTTCGATGCCACAACACGTACTGCATCATCAAACTCCTCCACTTCGCAGCCAATTTCAAGAAGTTTCGCAGTTGTCGCCTCTAAATGTTTCGGAATCACATTCTTTAACATAATATCGCCTTTTGTTGCAGCTGCTGCATACATAAAGGTTCCTGCTTCAATCTGATCCGGAATTACGGAATATTCCGTCTTATGCAGCTTCTCTACACCTACAATACGAATTACATCCGTACCTGCTCCACGAATGTTAGCACCCATACTGTTTAAGAAATTCGCAACATCTACTACGTGCGGTTCCTTTGCTGCATTTTCAATAATTGTCTTTCCTTCTGCCATAGACGCTGCCATCATAATATTAATCGTAGCGCCAACAGACACCTTATCCAAATAAATATGTGTTCCCTGTAGTTTTTCTGCTGATGCAAGAAACATTCCATGTTCAATATCAACTGTCGCACCTAATGCGCGGAATCCCTTCATATGAAGGTCGATTGGTCTGCTTCCGATATTGCATCCACCCGGAAGCGCAACCTCTGCTCTTTTATATTTTCCAAGCAATGCTCCCATCAAATAATAAGAAGCTCTGATTTTACGAATGAACTCATTATCAACGGTCAGATTCTGAATAAAAGAGCCGTTAATCTTAACGGTATGTTCCCCTACACGGTCAACCTTTGCTCCAATCTCTCTGATTGCATCCAGAAGCACATTGATATCTCTAACATTTGGTAAATTATCTATCGTAACGGTTTCGTCTGTCATAACCGCAGCTGAAAGAATTGCAAGCGCTGCATTTTTAGCGCCGCCAATTTCAACTTCACCTACAAGTGGATTTCCACCCTTGATTACATACTGTTCCATATTACACCTCAATGAACTATTCGTACAAACACGTAATTATAGTAGTCTCCAAGTGCTTTTGTCAAGTTTTTTCTAATTATAGCACACATCTTTAAATTGCGCAAATTTCTAGTCCTTTATACCTAATTAAGGTACTTTAACGGATTTACTGCAGAACCGTTTACAATAATTTCAAAGTGCACATGCGGACCAGTGGAACGTCCGGTGTTACCACTTAAGGCAATTGTTTCTCCCTGTTCCACATACTGCCCCTTGCTAACCAACAGTTTACTATTGTGCCCGTATCTTGTCATTTTTCCATCGGGGTGCTGAATCAGAACACATAAACCGTATCCACCATTGTAGTCTGCTCTGACAACCGTTCCTGCGCTGGATGCAAATACCTTTGTTCCTACCGGAACAGCCCAGTCAACACCCTTATGAAGCCGTCCCCATCTCTTTCCGTAACCGGACGTAAATCTTCCACCATTAATCGGCTTAATATAGGTAGGCGGGATGATAGTTCCCCGCTCAATGACTGCCGGCTGCGATTCCACCATGATATTTTCATGAATCATCTCACGGCTTACTTCAATTCCATTCTCTAAAACAACAATGTCATTTCTCTCCCGATGCCCGGTTGTACCCGGATCATGCACAACTTCCTTTGTGGTATACCAGGAATCATTCGGAATAATAATCGGCTCCGCGTTATAATCCTCTTCATAAACCTCGCCTCTTGTTGCACGGAGCATCAAATCCGGTTCCGGAACCGCAACAATCAGTTCATCGTCTACATCAATAATAACGTTTGCATCCTTAAAGCCATTCAAAGCCACAATGGAAGCTACTGTTGTATCTAACTCATATGCAATTAAAGAAAGACAGTCTCCACTCTTTACTACATATATTTTATTCGTTTCCTTTTCTTTTGTTACTTCTGAGATTTCCGCTGCCACATCTGCCATTTCCTCCGGCAGTGCATAGTCCTCATATATGGCAATCTGTTCAATGAATTCCAAATTCAAAAGCCCTGTCTGGTATACATTTTTATACGGATTTGCCACCGCATAAGCAAGTGCATCACTAATACTACCGCTAACGCCGGCAACTAAGCCATCCCCTGAAGTTTCCTCAGGAAGTACTTCCTCCCAAACGTTTGGAACAACCGACTGTAATTCTGCTGTCAAAATTCCCTGAATATGACCTTCTCTTTTTTGGATTACCGGTTCATACTGTAAATCGGTATCTACTTCTGCCTTTACCCCCGTAAAAAAGTCCAGAACTTCGTCTAAAGAAGCAAATGTTGCGCGGTAGCCCTCAATTCCAACCGTATAAGCACGCTGACCTATTTGCACAACCGCATTTTTCATCTGTTCGGCAAAAAGTTCCTGCAGTTCGTCCTGTGAAGAGAGTATCTCAAATGGCTCTCTTGCTTCTTCCGTCTTCATTTCATAGTCCATAGCCAGCTTGTCTGTGCTTTCAGCTGCCAAGCTTCTTCTTACTTCTTTTTCCACCAGTTTGGCATCTATATTTTGACTAATGTTGCATACAAAATCCCCATTGAAAAAAACTCTCTGATAGCGCTGTCCCAAGCTGATATGTTGTGATAATGCTATATAAATCATTCCCAATAGTAAAATGCCAACACTTATTATCTGTACTTTTATTTTCCCCATTGTTCCTTTTCCTTTGAATTTAAAATCATGTCTATCGTTTCTTCCACATTTAAACCATTTTCATCTATTACGATATCTGCATATTTTTCATAGAGCGGTGTTCTCTCACAATATAAATCCTTTAAGGTTTGTCCATCCTTAAGTACCACGCCACGGCCTTTAATATCACTCAGTCTTTTTTCCAGTTTCTCAAACGGAAGGCTTAAATAGATAATCGTCCCTATTGCGCTCAGATGCTCCATCGCTTCCTGTCCGTAAATGACACTGCCTCCGGTAGCGATAATGGAATTTTCTGCTTCAATCGAAGCATTGATACGATTCTCTACTTCAATAAAACCTTCCGGTCCCACTTCTGCAATAATATCTTTTAATAATTTTCCTTCTTCTTTTTGTATCACTAAATCTGCGTCAATGAACTGATATCCTAATACCTTGGCTAAAATAACTCCGATGGTGCTCTTCCCCACCCCCGGCATTCCAATCAATACGATATTGCTCTTTGGCATCTGTTAATCCTCTCATTTTTCAAGTAATTGTCTCATAAATTTTAGCATATCATAATTTCAAATAAATCTCAACTGTGCGATAGTCCCGAATCTATAAATAACTTTCCGGCAAAAAAAGAGCCCGGCAAATCGCCAGGCTCCCGTTGTTCGATTTTATTGTGCTTGCGTGCTTGCAGTATCTTCTACTGTTTCAGTAGATGGAAGATAAGTAGTAAATAAATTATCAAAGCTTACCTTCTCCCATAATTTTTCATCAACAGTCCATGTGACTGCTTCCTGATATGCTTTCACTACCTCAATATATAAGTCTGATTCTCTCTGAGAAATAATTGCCTCACGATTTGCAGCGGTCGCATCTTCATCCACGACTGCGTCCATACGAAGTACGTAGTATGCATTATCTAATTCAACTACCTGGATTTCTCCATCCTTCATAGCTGCTAATGCTGTTCCTACTTCTTCATTTACAGATGAATCTGCATTGTAGGTTCCTGTACTTACTGTATAACCAAGTGTTTCTGCTGCTGTTTCCAAGCTGTCAGCTTTTGCATCTTTTTCAAGTTCTTCCACTGTTTTTGCAAGAAGCTCCAGTTCCTCATCTGTGTAGCTTGCCGTATTTCCCTCTGCATCTGTGTAAGATGATTTAGAAATATACACATAGCTGTATGCACTGGTATTCGCTTCCTCATCGCTTACATTCGTATCAACATCCTTGATAATTTCATCATACATTTTTGCCTGTATGGTAAGTAACGTCAAATATTCTTCCACGATTTCATTCGTAGCACCTAAGGCTTCAATCGCTTCTTTGCTGTTACTGCTCATAAACTTTTCTGCTGCTTCTGCAATGGCTGCCTTCTCATCCTCTGTGATTTCCACACCATAATCAGCCATATTTGCCTCCAGCGCATACATTGCATGAAGACTTTCTAAAACATTTGCCTTCATGGTATCTTCCATAGTCTGACCATTCCCATACATATCTGTACGCCAAACATCCTGCCCCATATATGCTACATAAAAGTCATCGTACTGTGCCTGCTGAAAACGTGCCGCAAAATTTGCAAGGCCGAGTGTAACTTCTTTTTCTCCTGCTGTTGCCACAACTGCCGTTTTATCAATATTTTTGCCGCATCCTGAAAGCATGGATACTGCAAGTGCACCACATAAAAGTAATGCCGGTATTCTCATCTTTTTCATTCTATGTTCCTATACCTTTCTCATTCCTCTTTTTTAGAAATCTTAATGTATTATAGTGCTTTTTTTCCCGCACCGCAAGGTCTTTCATTGTTTTTTCACATTTCTTTTATCCTCAGAGCATAAAGCTCCTTTAAAAAATCTTCCAGAATATCTAATGGATTTCTGTTTTTTTCTCTGGAATTCTTCTTTAAGAAATACGTGAAATAAGGATTTTTTGCATCCGCTGTAAATTTCAGACTGCTGCCATGGGCTGCAATCAATACCGGAATCTTTGCTACATCAAGCTTTGCTTTTTCATATAGTACAAACTTTAAGGTATCGCTCTTTTGCTGGACTTCCGTCAGATATACCTGGTGTGCCATGGACTTAATTCGTGCAATATAGAGGAGGTTTTCCACCGGTCTCGGCAGATCACCGAAACGGTCGATCAGTTCCTCTAGCATCTCTTCCGTTTCTTCTTCTGTCTCAATGTCTGCAATTCGCTTATAAATATCCAGTTTCTGATATTCGTTTGGAATATAAGACATCGGAATGTAGGCATCAATTTCTACATCAATAAAGGTATCAAAGCTTGC
Source organism: uncultured Roseburia sp. (assembly GCA_945787015.1). Lineage (GTDB taxonomy): Bacteria > Bacillota > Clostridia > Lachnospirales > Lachnospiraceae > Roseburia. Next base: position 28,117 of record CALZGM010000005.1, on the reverse strand, counting down.
CTCTGTGATAATCCCCTTCGCTTCCTTAACAGCTTCATTTAGCATCTTGCAATAAAGGTCATAGCCGATTGCTTCCATATGTCCGTGTTGCTCGGCTCCAAGTAGGTTTCCTGCTCCACGAATTTCCAGATCCCGCATGGCAATTTTAAAGCCGCTTCCAAGCTCTGTGTATTCCTTGATGGCGGCCAGACGTTTTTCCGCAACCTCCTTTAGCATCTTATCCCGTTTATACATTAAAAATGCATAGGCAGTCCGATTGGAGCGGCCTACACGTCCCCGCAGCTGATAAAGCTGTGACAGTCCCATGTTATCCGCATCATGAATAATCATGGTGTTAACGTTAGAAATATCTAAGCCCGTTTCAATAATAGTAGTAGAAACCAGCACATCTATCTCCCCGTTAATAAAGCGGTACATGATGTTTTCCAATTCCGTTTCTTTCATCTGTCCATGGGCATAGGCAATGTTTGCCTCCGGCAAAAGCTTTGCCAGTTTTGTTGCCACATCTCCGATTTCCTTCACGCGGTTATATACATAATACGCCTGTCCTCCCCGGGCTAATTCTCTCGCAATTGCCTCGCGTACCATTTCCTCATTATACTCCATTACATAAGTCTGGATTGGGACACGGTCCATCGGCGGCTCTTCTAACACGCTCATATCTCGAATACCTATCAGACTCATGTGTAAAGTTCGCGGTATCGGTGTAGCAGTCAGAGTAAGAACATCAATGTTGTTTTTCAGCTGTTTGATTTTTTCCTTATGGGTAACGCCGAACCGCTGCTCCTCGTCTATAATCAAAAGCCCTAAATCCTTAAATGCCACATCTTTGGATAACATGCGGTGCGTACCAATCAAAATGTCAACCTGACCTTTTTTTAGATTTTCGATGGTTTTCTTCTGTTCCGTCGTACTGCGGAAGCGGCAGAGCAAATCGACATTCACCGGAAAATCCTTCATACGCTGCAGGAAATTATTGTAATGCTGCTGTGCCAATATGGTAGTCGGCACCAAAAACGCGACCTGTTTCCCATCCTGTACCGCCTTAAAAGCTGCCCGGATGGCAATCTCTGTTTTTCCATAGCCTACGTCGCCGCAAATCAGACGGTCCATGATTTTATCACTTTCCATATCCCGTTTGGTTGCTTCAATAGCAAGCTCCTGATCCTCCGTTTCTTCGAACGGAAACATCTCTTCAAACTCCCGCTGCCACACGGTATCCGGTCCGTATACAAAGCCCTTCTGACTCTGTCTTGCTGCATAAAGTTCCACGAGGTCGGATGCAATTTCTTTTACCGCACCGCGCACCTTTGTTTTCGTCTTGTTCCATTCCTGTCCGCCCAGTTTATTCAGTTTTGGTTTTCTGGCATCTGCGCCTGCATACTTCTGAATCAGTTCCAGCTGGGTTGCCAGAATATACAGGTTCCCGCCACCTGCATATTCGATTTTAATATAATCTTTTTCCACATGGTCTACCACGATTTTCTCTAAACCACGATAAATACCCAGACCATGATTTTCATGTACCACATAATCGCCAACGCTAAGGTCTGTAAAACTGGCAATTTTTTCTCCCTCATAGGTACGGTGGCGTTTTTTCTTTTTTTTCTCAGAGCCGAAAATATCACTTTCAGAAATGACAACAAATTTAATAAGCGGATACTCATATCCTTTTTTCAATTTTCCGTATCCGGTCATGATTTCTCCCGGCATTACCTCCCGGTCAAAATCCTCTGAATAAAAGGCATTCAGTCCTTCCGCCATCAAATCCCCCGCCAGACGCTTTGCTCTGGTCTTAGACCCGGAAAGTAAAATCACGCGGTATCCGTTCTTTTTATAACGATTTAAGTCTTTCACCAACAGTTCAAAGCTGTTGTTATAAGGGTTAATGGTTCTTGACTGAATGGCAATCCGTTCTTTGATAGCAAGCTCATTGTTTTTTAAATCGAGCGCTACAAGCGCAATACATTTTCTGGTATTGATTTTTCCAAGCACTTCTTTATATGGAATCAGTTCCCGCATCTGCCCCGGCAAAATATAGCCTTTTTCCAAACGCTGCTTCATGCTCTCTGAAAATTCCGTTTCCGTAGCCGCTCCACGTTCTACCGTTCTTATGGTTTCATCTAAAAATACGATGGTCTTTTCTTTCTCTAAATAATCTAAAAGAGAAACTCTTTCTTCACAAAAATAGGACAGATAAGCATCCAGCCCGGCGCTTACGCCATACTCAATGGTCTGCTCCGCAAATTCTTCCGCCATTGATAACGCTCTGTGTGCCTCTTCTGTTTTCATATCCTTGCGGAACTTTTCAGAGACCTTTTTTGCTTCTGCTAATATCTTATCCACGCCCGCCTGTCTTTCCTCTTTGGAAAGCACCAGTTCACAAGCCGGATAAATTCGTACTTCGTCCATATTTTCAATGGACCTTTGGCTTTCCGGATCAAAGGAACGAATGGAATCAATTTCATCTCCCCACAATTCCACACGGAACGGGTTTTCTTCTGTCAATGGGAAGATATCTACAATGCCGCCGCGCACTGAGAATTCTCCTCTGGTCCCTGCCTGATAATTTTTCTCATATCCCAGTTCTACCAAACGTTTCACCAGGTCATCCATGTCGATTTCATCACCGGCTTTTAAAGTTATTACCTCTTTTATAAAACGCTCCAAAGAAGGCATGGGATTCATAAGGCCATCAAAGGTAGTGATGATGGTGCATTCCTCTTCCTCTGCCAGCATTTTTAACGCATTGATACGCTCCGCTGTCAGCACATTGCCTCGGATATCCGACTGATAAAACAAAATATCCTTCGCCGGATAATAGGCAGTCCTTTTATCAAAAAACAGGCACTCCTCGTAAAGTTCTTTTGCTTTCTGCTCATGAAAAGTAACAATGATTCTGTTTCCTGAACCATTGTTTATGCCGAATATCATATGTGGCTTTGCGGCATCAATACAACCTGATATCTGTATGACCCCGCCGCCCTTTTTTAATTCATATTCTGCCTCTTCGAACCCCTGCAGTTCTTTTAGGGGCGTCATAAAACTTTTCAAAGTAGTTACCAGCCTTTCATTCTTTCTTTTTGCTGTTGAAGTCATTCATGGCCTTATCCACTTCCTCCTGCACCATGAGCGCGCAGGCACAAATAGCGTCTTTAATGGCTTCTTCTACTAATTTACGATCCTCTTCACCAAAACGTCCCAGCACATAATCTGCCAGGTCCCAGCCCTTTGGTTTTTCACCCACGCCGACCTTAATCCGCATAAAATTCTGTGTTCCGGTTAATGCAATGATATTTTTTATTCCATTGTGACCGCCGGCACTTCCTTTTTTGCGGATGCGTAAGCTTCCCGGTGCAAGACTGATATCGTCAAAAATAACAATCATCTCACTCTCCGGGTCCATTTTATAGTAATTCAATAATTCCACAACACTCTCGCCGCTTAGGTTCATAAAGGTCTGCGGCTTTGCCAGCACGACCTTTCTTCCTTCTATTGTACCTTTTCCGCAAAGTGCCTTGTACTTTTTCTCGGTGACACTAATATTATATTTGTCCGCCAAAGCATCAATGACATCAAAACCGATATTGTGTCTTGTTTTTTCATACTGCTTTGTCGGGTTTCCAAGTCCTACAATCAAATACATTTCTTCTGCCCTTTATTATTTTACTTATGCGTTCTGTCGTCTCCGGATAATCTCAGCTGCTGCGGCAAGCTGCACCTGATCATTGACGCCTGTAATATCTTCCGGATTCTCCAAAGCAAATGCATCTACCTTAAGCCCTTTTTCTTTTATTATGGTTAATGTATCCGGCAGATAATATTCACCCTGCGCATTGTTTGGTGTGATTTTTTTCAAAGCATCTCTTAATTCCGAGGTATCAAAAATGTACATTCCGGAATTAATCTCATGTGAAATACGCTCTGCATCCGTTGCATCCTTATGCTCCACACTTTTGATAAATCTGCCGTCCGCATCACGAATAATTCTTCCATAGCCGGTTGGATCATCAATCATGGCTGACAGTACCGTAACGGTATTGCCATGTTTTTTATGATAGTCGCGTAAGCGCAGTAAGGTTTCTGCAGTAATAAGCGGTGTATCGCCAAATAAAATTAAGGTTTCTCCATCTTCCTTCAGAAAATCACTGGCACATTTTACCGCATGCCCGGTTCCTAACTGTTCTTCCTGCATTGCAAATGCCACATCCTTATGACTGATGCTTTCCTTTACTACTTCACTCTTATATCCGACCACTAAACATACTTCCTTCGCACCTGCTCCATAGGCTGCATCGATGGCGTAGTCCACCAGGCATTTACCTTCAATCCGGTGCACGACCTTCGGAAGTTCGGAATTCATTCTGGTTCCTTTTCCTGCTGCTAAGATGACTGCTCGTAAATCGCTCATTTTTCTTTTCCTCTCATTCTGCCAGTCTGCTGGCGTACCTGCCTTTTATCATACTCTATCTTCCTTAGTTCTTGCAATAACAAAAGTTATTTTCCGGATTAAATGCCCCTTTTATTGCATTCCACCTAAATGTAAATAGTAATTCTCATATACCAAGAAAATTTTGCCCCATTTCACGCGTTTTGACAACTTTTCCAATTATCCTATTTTTATCTGCTATCCTTAAGAAGCTTAATAAGGCTTTACACCTTCTAAAAAAATCCCTATAATATAAGTACATACTTATCGAAGGGAGTGTGAAAGGATGGTTGAATATATGCCAACAAAAAATGCAAGTGAGACTATTGAAGATTTAGCAAGAAAATTAGAGCGCACTCGAATTTATATTGACTTGAAAGCATGTGAAACTGACGAAGAACGTCTTCAATATATTGAAGAACTGGGAAAGCAAATAGAAAACGACAAGCAATAAAGTTCTATTATCATGAACTAAGGTGTAACGCCTTATTAAGCATCGTCACGTAAAAACAGGGGATGCCGTAAACGGCATCCCCTTTATTTTATTCCTCTGCTGCTACAGTTTCCTGATATTTATCCAGAATCAGTTTCTGAATACGGTCTCTGGTATCGGAGTTAATCGGATGAGCAATATCCCGATACTCACCGTCTGCTGCTTTTCTACTAGGCATTGCAATAAACAATCCCTTTTCCCCCTCGATGATTTTAATATCGTGTACCACGAATTCTTCATCGATGGTAATGGAAACAACAGCCTTCATTTTTCCTTCTTTTTCCACTTTTCTGATTCTGACATCTGTAATTTTCATAATTCGTGCCCCCTTCTTGAGCCTATTGTTTGTCAAACGCCCATGTTGTAAAATATACCGTCTGTATTTATAATACGTATCTCTGATTATTCTCGGATACGATTTTAATACCGTTCTCCCCACAGTAATATGTATTTGCATTTAAGGTACATCTGCTCTCTACAATGCAGTTCTCAATATGTGAATTGTCCCCGATATACGCATCATTTAAAATAATGGAATTCTTAATCACACAATTCTTTCCAACAAATACCTTTTTAAATAAAACGGAGTCTTCTACTTTACTGTTTATAATACATCCACTTGAAATCAAGCTGTTATGTACTTCGGATCCCGTATTGTATTTTGCAGGCGGCAAATCATCCACCTTCGAATAAATTGCAGGCTCCTCACGGAAGAAATACTTACGCACTTCCGGCTTCAGGAAATCCATATTTGTCTTGAAATAAGATTCTACTGTGGAAATATTGCTCCAATATTCCTTTATCTTATAACCATACATCCGCTTCATGTTTTTGTATCGAATCAAAATGTCTGTCACAAAATCATATCTGCCCTCTATTGCGCTGCGCTCTAACATCTCAATCAGCTGTCTGCGGCGCATAATATAAATTCCTGTGGACACTGTATTCGAATTCGTCACCATAGGTTTCTCTTCAAACTCGACGATTCGTGATTCTTCATTCATGTGAATAACACCAAAACGGCTGACATCTTCCTTTGGATCCATATCCTTGCAGACAACGGTTATATCTGCTTTCTTTTCAATATGATAATCCAGGACCTTATTAAAATCTATCTTGTAAACGCAATCCCCACTACAGATAATCACATATGGCTCATGTCTTTTTTTCAGGAAATCGATGTTCTGATACATCGCATCTGCCGTACCACGATACCACCAGCTGTTATCTACTGTTACAGTTGGATTGAATACATAAAGTCCGCCCTGCTTTCTGCCAAAATCCCACCATTTGGAAGAACTTAAATGCTCATTTAATGATCTCGCACTATACTGAGTCAGAACCGCTACCGTATGTACATGGGAATTACTCATGTTGCTAAGTGCGAAATCAATGCTTCGATAGCTGCCGCCAATCGGCATTGCAGCAATTGCTCTTTTATTGGATAATTCGTGCATCCGGCTGTTATTCCCACCGGCCAAAATAATACCTATTGCCTTCATTCTGCGTCACCTGCCTTAATAATTACTCCACCGCTTAAAAGGGCACCATCAGGGTAGTCCTCTTTCTTTGTAACACCGGAAATTGCAGTGTTTTTTCCGACAGATACATCAGATGGCACCACGGAGTCTTCCCCAATTGTTACCAGACCAAATGCATAAATCTTATCATTGAGTGTGTTCGGTGCTTCCTCACCAACACCAAGCTTTACATGATCGCCAATTTCACAGTTTTCCGCAATAATTGCTCTGTCAACAACTGCACCATCGCCAATCTTCGTTCCCTTCATAATAATGGAATCTCTGACCACTGCGCCTTTTCCGATGGATACGCCTGCACCGATGACACAATTATGTACCTCGCCATAAACTTCTGTTCCTTCGCCGATAATGCTCTTTTCTACTACAGCTTCCTCGGAAAGGTACTGTGGCTCAATAATGTCGCTCTTGGTGTAAATCTTCCAATACTCTTCATAAAGGTTAAATTCAGGAATCAAATCAATTAATTCCATATTTGCTTCCCAGTAGGAGCCTAATGTTCCAACATCCTTCCAATAACCGTTATATTCATAAGCAAATAAGCGCTGTCCCTTCTCATGACAGTATGGAATGATGTGCTTTCCAAAGTCGCAGTTGCTTTGATCCTTCATTGCAAGCAACGCTTCCTTAAGCACCTTAAAGCTAAAAATATAAATACCCATAGATGCAAGGTTGCTGCGTGGATGCTCCGGTTTTTCTTCAAATTCGGAAATCTTTTTATTTTCATCTGCAATTACGATACCAAAACGACTTGCCTCCTCTAACGGAACCGGCATCGTAGCAATTGTTACATCTGCCTGATTCTCCTTATGGAAGTCAAGCATAACCTCATAATCCATTTTGTAAATATGGTCACCGGATAGAATAAGAACGTATTCCGGATTATACTGCTCCATGTAATTTAAGTTCTGGTAAATTGCATTCGCCGTTCCTGTATACCATTCACTGTTATTACTCTTTTCATACGGCGGAAGAACCGTTCCCCCGCCATTGTTTCGGTCCAAATCCCAAGGAATACCAATTCCAATGTGCGTATTCAGACGTAATGGCTGATACTGTGTCAACACACCTACCGTGTCAATACCGGAATTAATACAGTTGCTAAGCGGGAAGTCAATAATACGATATTTTCCGCCAAACGCAACTGCCGGTTTTGCAACAGAAGCAGTCAAAACACCCAAACGGCTTCCCTGACCACCTGCCAGCAGCATTGCTATCATTTCTTTTCTTACCACGTCGTTCACCTCTCGTCATTTATTAGGATACATTTTCCTTACCTATAAGGAAAGTATATCACACCGCTTCCTTCTTGTACAAGTTTTTTCACAATTTTCAAATAGGAAACCTTCCATTTTTTGTCATTTTATACATTTTTCTCCATTTTTCTTATTTTTCCACTATTTTTGACAAAAGTTCCTAATTTTATCTGTCATTTTGAAGGTGATAAAATCTTTGCATTTTTGGAATATGAAGTTATAATTACCTATATAAGTAGATATTCAAATTCATGATAATAGAAAGGAATCATATTTATGTATAAAATTAATTTCAACCAGCCTGTTCATGTACACTTCATCGGCATTGGCGGCATCAGTATGAGTGGCCTGGCAGAGATTCTGCACGAAGAGAATTTTACAGTTTCCGGTTCCGATGCAAAGGAATCCGACCTGACCCGTCATCTGTCTGAAATGGGCATACAAATTTCTTATGGTCAGTCTGCAGCAAATATTACAAGCGGAATTGATCTCGTTGTATATACTGCGGCTATCGCAACAGACAATCCTGAATTTGCCTGCGCAAAGGAAATGGGAATCCCTATGCTAAGCCGCGCTGAGCTGCTTGGCCAGATTATGGACAATTACCAAAATTCCATTGCTGTTTCCGGAACCCATGGAAAAACTACCACCACTTCCATGATCAGCCAGATTCTCCTCGCAGCCAAGTGTGACCCTACCATCACAGTGGGTGGAATCTTAAAAGCAATTCATGGAAATCTGCGCGTAGGACAGTCTGAATACTTCATCTCAGAAGCCTGCGAATATACCAACAGTTTTTTACATTTCTATCCGAAATACAGCATTATTTTAAATGTAGAAGCAGAGCATCTGGATTTCTTTAAAGATTTAGCGGATGTACGTCATTCTTTCCGTTCTTTTGCATCTAATACAAGAGCAGATGGCGTTATTATCATCAACGGTGAAATTGAAAACTATCAGGAATTAACCGAAGGCTTATCCGCTTCCATTCTTACCTATGGCACCAAAGAGGGCTTTGACTACTATCCTGCCGACATTCGTTTTAACGAAAAAGCTTGCGCTTCCTATACGGTAATGCATAAAGGTGAAGCTGTTATGGAAGTAAGCTTAAATGTTCCAGGTATGCACAACGTGTCTAATTCCCTTGCCGCCATCGCCCTTTCTTTGGAATTAGGTCTTTCTAAAGAAGCTATTTTGGCCGGCTTAAACGCTTTCGGCGGTGCAGACCGCAGATTTCAGTATAAAGGGGAAAGAAACGGGGTTACCATTATTGACGATTATGCACATCATCCGACTGAAATCCGTGCAACCTTGACTTCCGCTGCAAACTATCCACACAAGCGCCTGATATTAGTCTTCCAGCCACATACCTACTCCCGTACCAAAGCCTTTTTAGATGACTTTGCCAAAGTCCTCTCCATGGCTGACACGGTTGTATTGGCAGACATTTATGCAGCCCGTGAGAAAAATACTTATGGCATTCATTCTACCGACTTATTAAAGAAATTAAAAGAACAGGGAACCGACTGCTACTATTTCCCTACTTTTGGAGAAATTGAAACATTTCTTGAAAAAAAATGTATGAACGGCGACTTGTTGATAACTATGGGAGCCGGAGATGTCGTAAATATTGGTGAAAACCTGTTAAAAAAGTAAGTTGTCCACATTATCCACATTCAAATTGTTGAAAAAATCAACTTTTGAATGTGGATTTTTATGTTTACATAATATTTATTAAGTTTTTCTTAAAAATGCCTATATCTCAAACATTCTTAACCATTTTACAGGTTACCATAAAAAAATTTTTGGGTTTTTTCAAGAAGTTATCCACATTATCCACAAATCTTCAAACCCTTGATTTTACTGGCTTTTCACATTTTTTTCTTCTTCTCTTTTCGAAAATCCTGTGATATAATTTGGAACAGATTATGGAAAGGTATGATGGTTTTATGGCAAAAATAAACTTATATAGTGATAAGCAGGTTTCCGCTACGAGCGTTTCAAATATTTTTATTGATGAATATATGTCTGATGCAAATGGCGAGTTCGTAAAAATCTATTTATACTTATTGCGCCAACTGAATTCTTCTGATGCGAAGTTTTCCATTTCAGAAATTGCAGACAAGTTCGAACATACGGAAAAGGATATTAAACGTGCTCTGAACTACTGGGAACGCATGCAGCTTCTTCATTTAGAATATGACGGCAATGAAAATCTTACCGGTATCCAGCTTTTAGATGCTCAGTCTAAAGAACAGCCAACATCAGCTGCTTTGGCACCTTCAACCGAGGAGCCAAAAGTTACACCGGCTGCCTTGGAAGCTCCGAAAAAGAAATCCTATTCATCAGATGAATTAAAACAATTTAGAGAGCAGGAAGCCATCGAAGAGCTTTTATTTATTGCTGAGCAATATCTTGGGAGAACGCTGACAGCCTCCGATTTAAATGCCATTATTTACTGGTTTGATGAATTGAAGTTTTCACCGGAATTAATCGAATATCTTATCGAATACTGTGTATCGAAAGGTCATTCCAGCATCCGTTACATAGAAAAAGTTGCCCTGGCATGGGCAGAGAGCCACTGTCGGACCGTAGAAGAAGCGAAGCTTATAAATGGTCAGTATAATCAGCTTTATCATACTGTTATGAAAGCGATGGGCATCACCGGCCGCATTCTCGTTTCTTCCGAGACTGCTTATATTGATAAATGGAAAAATGATTTCGGCTTTTCCATCCAGCTAATCCAGACCGCCTGTGAGAAAACGATTCAGGCGATTCATGAGCCAAGCTTTGAATATGCAGACCGTATTCTAAGTAACTGGAAAGCAAATGGTGTTGCTACATTAGACGATGTAGCAAAAGTTGACAGCGCACACCAAAAACGCCAAAAAACTGCCACAACTGTTTCACGGGCAGCCGCAAAAAATAAATTCAATAACTTTGATCAGCGCTCTTATGATTATGACCAGCTTGAAAAAATGTTATTAACCACTTCTGTTCAGTAAAAAAGAAAAGGAAGTACAACTATGGCCTTAACAAATATGCAATATGATGAAATCCTACGCAGCTATGATGCAAAGCAGCTGCGAAACAAGGATCTTTTAGAAGCCCGTACAAGAGAAGCTTATAAACGGTGTCCGGAGCTTTTAGAAATTGACCATTCCATAGCAGAATACTCTGTGAATTCAGCGAGAAAACTTTTTGATGGTGATGCTGCAGCAATTGATACCTTAAAGCAACAACTTGCCGTACTTCGCACCAGAAAAGCGCAGATTTTAGAAAAGCTTGGTTATTCTGCGGATTATCTGTCTCCTATTTACAGTTGTCCTGACTGTAAGGATACCGGCTATGTAGATGGCAGACGCTGCCACTGTTTTACACAGCAGGCGATTGACATGATTTATACACAATCTAATATCAAAGACATTCTAGCCACGGAGAATTTTTCAAATTTCTCCTTTGACTATTACTCTGACATTGAAGTCAATCCCGCAACAGGTCTTACTTCTTTAGAGACTGCAAAAGCCGCCTATAGTACCTGTCAAAGTTTCATCCAAAATTTTGACAACAGCTTTTCCAATTTATACTTCTATGGCGATACCGGAACCGGAAAAACCTTCCTTTCCAACTGTATTGCCAAAGAATTATTAGATCAGGGACATTCGGTTATCTACTTTACGGCTTTTCAATTATTTGATATATTAAGTAAGGGGATTTTTGACAAAGATAATAAAGCAATGGACGCACATCAAAATATTTTCGATTGTGATTTGCTGATTATTGATGACCTGGGCACAGAACTTGCCAATTCTTTTACCACTTCGCAATTATTTTTATGTCTCAACGAAAGAATTCTGCGAAAGCGGGCAACAATTATATCAACAAACTTAAATATGGGACAAATCGCTGATATCTATTCAGAGCGAGTACTTTCCCGTATTTCCAGCTGCTACACAATTATCAAAATGTTTGGCGATGATATCCGTATGAAAAAGCGGATACATTAATATATATTTATGGAGGAACCCACCCAATGCCTAACGATGAAAGAATTTTAGACACTATTCCAGATGGTACTCTCGGACTGATTCCTTTGCAAAGCTGCAAAGAACTCGGTGCTAAAGTTGATGAGTACCTTGTTTCCTGGCGAGAAAAGAGAGAGCATGAGCATCAGAATGATGCCGCTTTCAAAGATTACCGCCGTGATTCTTATATCATCTCTACCTCTGTACCACGTTTCGGTACCGGTGAAGCCAAAGCTATGATTAAAGACTCCGTTCGCGGATATGACTTATATCTCATGGTAGATGTAACAAATCACAGCATTACTTATACCGTATCCGGACATGTAAACCATATGTCTCCGGATGACCACTATGCAGATTTAAAACGTGTCATTGCCGCAGCAGGCGGAAAAGCAAAACGTATTACCGCAATCATTCCTTTCTTATATGAAAGCCGTCAGCATAAGCGTACCTCTCGTGAATCTTTAGATTGTGCTATTGCTTTACAGGAATTGACTGCTATGGGCGTAGATAATATTATTACCTTTGATGCGCATGACCCGCGTGTTCAGAATGCAATTCCATTAAAAGGATTTGAAACAGTTCAGCCGGCATACCAGTTTATCAAAGGTATCTTAAAGAACGTAAAAGACTTAAAGCTTGACAGTGACCATCTCATGATTATCAGCCCGGACGAAGGCGGTACCAATCGTGCCGTATACCTCGCTACTGTTCTTGGGGTTAATATGGGTATGTTCTATAAGCGCCGTGATTACAGCCGTATCGTTGACGGACGTAATCCAATTGTCGCACATGAATTCTTAGGTACAGACTTAGAGGGAAAAGATGTTATCATTATTGATGACATGATTTCTTCCGGAGAAAGTATGATTGATGTTGCTACCGAATTAAAAAAACGAAAAGCAAACCGTATCTTTGTTGTTGCAACTTTCGGTCTCTTTACAAATGGTTTAGAGAAATTTGATAAGGCAGTAGAAGACGGTATTATCTATCGTGTTGTTACGACGAACCTTACCTATCAGACGCCTGAATTACTTTCTAAATCATACTATATCAGTTGCGATATGAGTAAATACATCGCCTATATCATTGATACCTTAAATCACGATTCTTCCATCAGCGATTTATTAAATCCATATGATAGGATTCAGAAACTCGTGAATAGATATAAAGCCGGTGAAGACTTAAGCCGCTAGACGCACTTAAAAACCGCGATGCATCTGCATCGCGGTTTTTTTATCATTCAAGTAAGTATGTAGGCTCTTAGAATAAATTAACTTTGCCAGTATATTTCTGATTAATTACATAATATGCTGCGTATTCTTCCGGTTTAACATAAACCTGAAGTTCTTTGATTGTAGATGCTTTATGTCCTTCAGCTTCAAAAGCCTTCTTAACATTTTCAACTACCGTATCCATTGCAGCTTCGTGTCCGCCAAACTGAACTACTACAGAAGCGCTAACTTCTTTCTTAGCTTCTGTTTTTACTGCTGCTGGCTTTGCAGCTGCTTTCTTAGCCGGAGCTTTCTTAGCTTCTGCCTTTACAGGTTCTGCTTTCTTAACTTCTGCCTTCTTAACTTCTACTTTTTTTGTCTCAGCCTTAACAGGTTCTACTTTTACTGTTTCTTTCTTTTCTACTTCTTTTGCAACTGTCTTTGTTGTCTTCTTTTCCATGATTCATTTTCCTCCTAAAAATGTTACTCACAAACTAAAAACTTTTCCATTGCAACGATTGCTTCTTCCTCGTCGCTTCCTGTAGCCTCAATATTTACTGTCATTCCCTTAGATGGATTGAATGCCATAATTCCCATAATGCTCTTGGCATTAATTCTTCGATTATTGCTTTCCAAAATAATCTCACTATCAAAACGACAAGCTACCTGAACTAGTTCAGCAACCGGATTACTATGTTCCTCAGCAACGTTAGATATTACTACTTCTTTTTTGCTCATGCCATTCAGTTCCCCTTTGTAAATTTTTACTTCTTGAAATATACATGATAAACTTATAATTTGCAAGATGTTTCCTGAAAAACTGTTAAACTTCAACTAAGGAATGCAAGATACTGTACTTTTTTTAGTAATATTTTCTCATCCTTTTTTCCCAATTTACTTCAAATAGGTAAAAAAGACACTTCCGGCAGCAACAAACATTTCATCTGCATCTTCCCTATTTTTTCTATAAGTAAGCTTTTTCACCGGGTCATAAATTGACACATAGCTTGCATCATATCCAATCAGTAAAACTGCACCATTGAAATCTTCCATTGCAAATACCGGAGCCCCATTACTGATATAGTAGAGAACCTCATCAATTGTGCAGCCTGATAAATCCAATATCGTTGCCTCCTTCAATGCATTACTTAAAATCTCCTTTGGTGTCTCTCCCTGCTCCAATAATGCACTCACACTAATATTAACGTTCTCTCTCTCAAGCATTGCATTGATACACTGTGCAATGCTTCCGGCACTTTTATCCTCTTCTCCGACTATCATGCCTTTAAATGCACTCTGAACCGTTTTTCTGGAACGTTTCCATACATAGCGTTGTTTCTGATCAACTACTACCCCCATATTCTCATTTGCCATTTTTACTGCATCTGCAACACAATCTGTAGACAAAAGGACTTTACCTTTTGCATATACATAATACTGCTGTAAAGTCTGTTTCTCTTCTAAAGCAACTTCTCGCTTCTCCTCAAAAATCGTTTCCTTTGGTGTCAGAAGCTTTGGTGTACCATTTCCGCCTGACTTCTTAAACACAAGCTCAAGCTGTGTCTGCTTCGCTCCCTCCTGCACACTTTCTACTGTTACCAGTTCGTTCGTATTTCCTTCCCGATTCATAATCATATCCTGATTCGCATCTACATAAGCGCTTCCATTATACTGCACACGATTCAGGTAAATTGTAAATCCATCAATATGAATATCCGCTACATAATATCCCTCTTTTTTATAAGTCTTTAAAATCTCCACATTGCCGGATACAATCTGTGCAATGTTAATCTGATTCATGGGGTATATTACATTCCCGGTTACATCCACCTGTACATCTTCCATCTTTGCAATACCATAAATCAAATCCTCTTCCATGAAACCAAGCGGCTTTAAATACTCATCCTTGCGCCCTTCCAAGGTTTCTTTTTGTTCCGTCATAAAGTCCATAATCGTAATGATATTGCTTCCCAGTTCCTTTCCCGGAGCAATCCAGGCAAACAGGCGATTTGATTCTGATACTGCAAACTCGCCTTCCTCTACATCGCTTATTATTTCCTCCGTCTCAAAGGTTGCTAAGTCAATTCCATAAACTGAGTCTCCCATCATAAGGAAGAAAATGCCACCATCATTGACATACATAAGCTGGCCAAGGTCTGATTTCATTACCTCATAAGATTGATTTGACGGTATAAACAAAACCTCTTCATTCGTATTTGCCAGGCTGTCATAACGATAGATTGCGATTCCTACTTTTCCTTCGTGAATTCCCCGATTCATATATCCATATACAATATAGGTAATGCTTCCTGCCTCATCTATGTTGACAATTTTTATATCATGTGCTCCATAATTTTCACGTTCATCAATCCCCTCATAACCGCGGAAGCTGAATACCTTTGCAAGTGTGTTTTGTGTCTGATCATAACTCCAAAGTTCACCTTCCTGCACAAACGCTGCAATATTTCCCATATCGCTCGTTTTAAACTCAACCTCAGAAGAACGAATTCCCATTTCAATTGCATTTGCTTTTACAGTCTCATTCTCTCCACGGAAAATTTCGTTTACAAATCGCTCAAAGTTAAGCAGATACATCCGCTGTTTTGTATAACGTACCCGGTAGCTTTCCTCAACATTATAATACTCACTGATTCCGCCTTCCCCTATTCTGGTCATCACATAATTTAAGGTAATGACATTATAGGTGGGCATAATTTCTTTAATAGAAGGAACTGCTTCTCTTAAACGCTCACCGCCAAAATCCGCCCATGTAATCTGTTTTAAAGAGGAATTCAACGTTGTATACTGCAGCGTCGTATTATCCGCTGTAGCACGTTCCAAATACATACTTAATGAGCCGGCATTTTCCTTATCAAAAGTTGCGTCATGAAATTCCTTCACAAACGCAAGGCATTCCGTCACATAGCACTGTACCGGTTCTATAATTCTGGTATAGTAATAAATCTTTTCCCCGCCGCTTTCTAAACAGATGATAAGAAGATATTCTTCCCCTTCTTCCAGCAGATTCTGAATTCCTAAATTTGCACGAATTGCTCCCTTCTCCTGTGCATATTCTTCCACATCCGAATTGGCAATCAGACGGCTGGCATCCAGGCTTCGAATTTCAAAAGATATGCCATCTATCACTTTCTGATAAGTCTGGATTTTAATCGGCAGAATACGGTTCTGTGAAATCGGCGTAATAGAATCGCGCATATATGCCGCATCCATTTCCCCGGTATAGCCGTGCAGCGTATTAATTTCAATATTATCAGTATATAAAGTTAAAATCGGCAGCGACGCTTCTGCCATTTCAGTTGTCAAATCTTTATTCACCTGATTCGTCATAATACTGAAAACGGCAACTGCTGCGAAGAATACCACAGATAACGCAATTGCTTTGATGATTCCTTTTTGCATCGCTTCGTCTCCTATCGTTTTTCTAACATAAAATATAGCCTATTGGAAGCCGACTTGCAACTTCCAATAAGCTACATTGTATTCACTTTTTTCAATTTATGCAAATACTTTTGCTACTTCTACCACCATCTGTTGCATCGTCTGTGTCTGCACCTTCTACGATACATCTCATTTGTGAGTATAACCCCAATCAGGCTTCTTAAATCATCTCTGGGTCCATTCCAACGCGGTGGTGGTCCCATTGGCGGTCCAAACGGAGGTGGTCCGCTAATCTGCTCTGTCTCTAATTGCTTTTCATCCTCTCTGGCCTTCTTATAAATGCGGTCTGTAATCTGTTCCATCATGAAGCGGTCCGGATATTCGTCAAACATGAGGCTTCCCTCATATTCCATCTTGTCACATTCTTCCTCAACAAGTTCCAGAATCTTTTTTACTTCTCTTGGATACAATTCCTTCATTCTGTCCATATCCTTCTCATATTCCATCTCCGTCAGATAGAGGTTCTGCATTGGATAGCTCATATAAAAAGGCATTTTCACCATATCACCTTGCGGCATATACGAATAAGGTTGATAACGATATTCCACGTAATGCTCCTAATCTGCTACATCACTATACCTTATGCAAACCATTTTGCATCGTGCCAGTCCACCGTCTCAATCTCCTTATAAGTTTTTCCGTAAGCATCTTTTCGCATACCGATTGTAAGCTTTCCATCCCTGCTTTCAAATTCATATGCATTATAATATCCCTCACGGTAAGCAAAATCTGTCCCATTATCCTGATAATGCACATAATGTCCCTCTCCCGGATATACCACCAGTTTCAATACATCATAAGGGCGTTCCCCAACATACTGCATCACCTCATAAACCGGCAGAATGGTCCCCTCTTTTGCAAAAATCGGGCAGGTATCCAGTGGTGCTTCTACCATATAATACCGGCCGCCCTGATACTCCTTTTTATCAAAGAGACCATACCAGGTTCCCACCGGAAAATATACCATTCTACGCGTTGCTCCCTGCATTACCACCGGTGCCGCCAGTAAATTCTCACCCACTAAAAATTCATCATTCAAATTCCATACTTCCGGGTCTTTCTCGTAATGTAACACGAGCGGTCTCATAACAGGAAGTCCTGTTTTTTCTCCTTCAAAGAACAGATCATATAAATATGGCAGCAGCTGGTAACGAAGTTTAATAAACTTACGATTGATATCCATTACTTCCTTTCCAAACTGCCATGGTTCCTGATAAATGCAGCCATTAGAGGAATGATTTCGAAACAGTGGAGAGAAAACTGCCAGTTCTATCCAGCGGCAAAGCAGCTCCGGAGTACAGTCCGCGCCAAATCCACCAATATCTGTTCCCACAAATGACATTCCGCTTAAACCCAGATTGCAAAGCTGTGGAATTGCCATCTGCAAATGCGACCACAGGCTCTGATTATCTCCTGTCCAGGCGGTCGTATATTTCTGTGAACCTGCATAGCACGCTCTGGTAATCACAAATGGGCGCTTTCCACTCGCTGCCTTGATTCCCTCATAGGTCGCTTTTGCCATGTTATGTCCATAAACATTGTGCATTGCAGCATGCGTTGATTGCAAATCTTCATCGGTAAATACCACATCTGCCGGAAGCTCGCCATGGAAACTCGCCGGTTCATTCATGTCATTCCATACACCGTCAACTCCCATGTCCATTAAATAGTTCTGCTTACCTGCCCACCATGTGCGCACCTTTGGATTGCCAAAATCCGGATAAACCGCATCTCCCGGCCAAACGGCATTCACATACACATCTCCCTCCGGCGTCTTGGCAAAGTAACCATTTTCTATTCCTTCCCGGTAAACATCGTAGTTTTCATCTACCTTTACACCCGGGTCAATAATACAGACTGTCTTAAAACCGGCATCTTTGATTTCGTTTATCAATTTTCCCGGCTTGCCATAATCTTTTTCATTCCAGGTAAAAACCCGGTATCCTTCCATATAATCAATGTCCAAATGGATGGTATCGCAGGGGATTTCGTATTCCCGATATTTTTTTGCAACATCACGAATGACTGCGGCAGAATCATAGCCCCATCTGGACTGTTGATAACCTAGTGTCCAAAACTGAGGCAACGGTGTCGTACCTGTCAAATAAGTATAGCCGGATACTACATCTGCCATTTTCTCGCCACTGAAGAAATAATAATCCAGATTCCCATTTTCTGCGCCAAAGTAGTAATAGTCCCTGCATTCCTTTCCGAAATTCATGTAGGAGTGATAGGTATTATCAAAAAAGATTCCATATACCCCTGTATCCTTTAACGTAATAAAAAATGGAATCGACTTGTACAATGCACGGAAATCCTCCGTATGTGCCTGTGGGTTATCCGTATTCCAATTTTCAAACTCATAATCCCGTTTATTTAAAAATCCGGTTTTATCCCCCAGTCCATAGAACTTCTCATTTGCGTCCATTACTTTTACTGCCTGCACTTTATATTCCGTGCCGCTTCCCGCAGAAACCTCATGTCCTTCTGCTTTTAAAACCGCCAGCGATTTTTCCGACAACAGAGGACGCATTCTACGCGCACCTCTATAATCTGCACACAGCAATGTTCCATCCTTTTTATAGATGTCAATATAAAAATCATTGTATACCTTTACGATAAGCTTTTCGGTGCAAATTGTAACCGCATCCCCAGCCTCCGCAACCTCAAATACCACCTTCTCATCCGGGCGTACTTCAATCGCCTTTGAACGGTGTTCGTTGCACTCATATGGCACAAAAATATTTACAATGTCCTCCCGAAGCACTTCAACAAATGCTTCCCTTTCCCCAAAAGAAAAGCAGACTTTATTTCCATCAACCTGATAATCCCGTATTTCCCCAAGCATCCTTTTTCTCCTTATCGACCAAGTGTCTGCAGTTCATGCAGTAATTCTAAATCTGACTGCTGTACCTTAAGATTCGTAGTCATCGTTTCCTCACCCGGTCTGGTTAGTGAAATCTCAATAACGGTTCCTTCCGGAATTCCCCCTGCTAAAACCGCTCTTAAAAATGCCGCAAATTTTGGATGATTTGCAGTAAACTTATTTTGTGCATTCATAACCTTCATAATATCTGATGGATTTACCATAACTAAAACCTTCTTTCTGTCATATTAACTGTCCGGTTCAATCACCGTATCTACAATAGATTTTAACCTTATGTACTGGTTTTGGTCAATCACAATTTGACGTCCGTTTTTTGTAATGATTCCCTCATCAGAAAACTTTTTTACTGCGCGGTTAATTGTTTTTACACAAAGTCCGGTTGCATCAGAAAGGCTCTGCCTGTCGCCCCTCATGTTAAGAACACCTTTTTTTGCATACTTTTCATAACGTTCCACAAAAAGCATCGCCAGACGGTCAGAGCCTTGTAAAAACAGATAAGCTCTGCTGCTTCTTCCCTGTTCTAACAGATATTCTCCCATAAGCTTTGCTTCATGCTTTAGCGCCTCTATATCTGTCTTTATCCATTTTTCAAATTTACCTTTTGGTATTTTTAGTACATGACATCTGGTAACAGTCTGTAACGTAGTCCGGTAAACCGGCAAATCCATAATAATTTCCATACCGCCCATGGCATACACCTTATCAAACCGCATGAAATCATAGGTAATTCCATAAAAACGATAATCCGTCGCTTTAATGGTTCCGTCTAAAATGAAAAAAATCGTCTCCACCGGTTCCCCTTCTCTTACAAAAACGGTCCCCTTTTCCATTTCTTCCATTTGAAATGTTTCCAAAAGCCATACCGGTGCTGTTTTAAAATACGCTATAAACTGTTCTTTTCTGCCTGCCTCCATTTTCTTCACAAACGGCAGCGCATGTTCTAAGTATCTCGCTTCCACTTTCCTACCCCCGTAACCTTCTCTGCAATAAACTGAATTGCCGGTCCAGCTGTAATAGCGGCCAGTATCGTTACCACTCCAAGTGTACCTCCTAGCAAAAATCCAATTAGTGACATACTGCCGTCAAACAGCCATTTTGCTTTTTTAAAATCCCACTTCAGCCAGTCTCTTATCACCATTGCCACCCCTGTCATCGGATCCATTCCGATATCAACAGCAATAAAGAACCCTACTCCTGTATATAGCAGTAAGCATCCTGCCACACTGGCAGTAATCCTGCTTGTAAGTGTCTCCACCGCAAAAATTTTTGAATACAAAAAAGTTCCAATGTCTACACAGACTCCGTAAGGAAGAATGTAAATCAAGGTCCCGATATTTAAATATCTTCTGCCGGCAAAAAACAAAAAAACTAACAGTACTATATTCACCAGATTAGATGCCATTCCAAGCTGCTCCTGATTTAAACCAAGTGCATTCCGGATTCCATCGTAAAAAATACCTACCGGATCGTTTCCAAGCTTTGCCATGGCATTAAAAGAAACCCCCACACCAATCAGCAAAATCCCCAGCAATGCAAGGAAACATTTTCTAATTTCTATCCTCTTTCTCATATAAGCTAAAATCCGTTTCTAATATAATTTCTCAACCGCATCCTTCGTTACGCGGGCATAAATCAGCGGTTCCTCTGCCGGTTTTTCATCTGTAATTATCACTGCTTCCTGATATCGCTTTGCAGCTGCTTCAAACAGTTCTTCTTTTGAAGTGTACATAATAGCAAGCACCTCTCCTTTTTCCACATAGTCCCCCATCTTTTTCTTAATGGTGATACCGGCAGAAAAGTCAATTTCGCTCTCCTTGGTTTCTCTTCCTGCGCCAAGCATGGAAGAAGCAATACCACAGCTTTCTGTGTTCATGGAAGCAATATAACCGCTTCTTTGCGCTAACACCTCATAAGCATATGGTGCTCTTGCGAATTTACCGGTGTCTAATATAAAAGAAGCATCGCCTCCCTGTGCCTCCACCATAGCAGCCAGACGTTTTAATGCACTGCCGTCTGTAATTGCCTTTTCAGCCATTTTTCTGCATATTTCCACTTCACCCATTCCTGCAAGATACAGCATATTCGCTGCAAGATTTAAACATACCTCGGTAAAGTCTGCCGGTCCATGACCATTTAACGTCTCTACCGCCTCAATCACTTCTAAGCTGTTACCAATATTATTTCCCAAAGGAATATCCATATTCGTAATTAACGCTACGGTTCTTTTCCCTGCATTTTCTCCAATCGTCACCATCTCTTTTGCAAGGGCAACAGAATCTTCTACCGTTTTCATAAATGCACCGCTTCCTGTTTTTACATCGAGAAGAATGCAGTCGTTTCCTGCTGCCAGTTTTTTACTCATAATGGATACAGCTATCAGCGAAATATTATCAACCGTTGCGGTTACATCACGAAGTGCATAAAGCTTTTTATCTGCCGGAGCAAGATTACCGGACTGTCCTATAATACTTAATCCTGTCTTATTTACGACTGAGAAAAACTCTTCCTGTGTTAAGGAGGTTCTCATTCCCGGAATGGATTCCAGTTTATCCACGGTTCCACCTGTATGTCCTAATCCCCTGCCTGACATCTTGGCTACTTTTGCTCCGCAGGCTGCTACGATTGGGGCGATTACAAGTGATGTCTTATCCCCCACTCCACCGGTGGAATGCTTATCAACTTTTTTCCCTTCGATGCCGGATAAATCCACCATATCTCCGGAATGTGCGACAGCCATGGTCATCGCCAAAGTTTCCTCTTCTGTCATTCCTCTGAAGTACACCGCCATTAAAAATGCGGACATCTGATAATCCGGAATGTTCCCCGCTACATATTCTGAAATCATATATTCAATTTCCGTCTTTGTTAACGCTTCCCCATTTCTTTTTTTCATAATTAAATCGTACATTCGCATATAATATTCCTCCTTTTATGACAATCCTTTTTAGCAATAAAAAAACCGATGTTTTTCTCTCTTTATTATGTATCCAATATAGAGAATTTTTCAAGACTACATAAGGACTTTTGTCCTCTTAAATTAACTTCATCTTGTTTTTCATCGGTTTATATAATCAACTCTATTCAATTTTGTGCAGTTTTACAACATTTTTAAGGACTTTTGACCTTTTTGATTATTCTATCCTCGTCATCCGGTATCCAATCCCCACATGAGTCTGAATATATTGCGCTCCATCTGTATTCTTGTCCAGTTTCTTTCTAAGCGTTGCCATAAATACTCTTAGAGAAGCCACATCATTTTCCCAGCTGTGTCCCCAGATATTCTGGGTAATATAGGTATGTGTCAGCACTTTGCCAAGATTTTTCGCAAGCAGGCAGAGCAATTTATATTCAATTGGCGTCAGATGTAGTTCTTCATCCTCTAAAAATGCGCAGCCGGCAGAATAATCAATCCGAAGTTTCCCATTTACAAATATCGAAGAGGATATCGGTTCCGTCTGCCCCACTGCCATCCTTCTTTCTGTGGCACGCAGTCTTGCCAAAAGTTCTTCCACCGAAAATGGTTTTGTCAGATAATCATCCGCTCCCGCATCCAATGCTTCTACCTTATCCGTATCCTCACTTCTGGCGCTAATAATGATAATTGGCACGTTTGACCATGTTCGGATTTTGCGAATCACTTCAATGCCATCCATATCCGGGAGCCCCAAATCCAGTAAAATAATGTCCGGATTATGTGAAGATGCTTCCAAAATTGCGGTTTCTCCATTCATCGCTGTCAAATATCTGTAATCATGTGCCTTTAATGTCGTTGTCATCAGGTTCTGTACCGGCTTATCATCCTCTACAACCAATATCAACGTCTTATTCATATAAATCTACCTCCTCTATTGGCAGTGAAAATGTAAATACCGCTCCATGCGGGATATTATCTGAAAGTTCCAATTCTCCTCCATGAGCATTGATAATGGATTTGCATAAAGCCAGTCCCAGTCCTAAGCTTCTCCTGCTATCCGCCAGGCTCTTCGCTCCGCTATAAAACATATCGAACACCTGCGGTTTCATTTCGTCCGATATTCCGGGGCCATTATCTGAAATGCAGACAATAGCCCTCTTGTTCTTCTTCTCGACCGCTATCACAATCTCTGATTCTTTCTGTGTATATTTGATAGCGTTATCTACAATATTTATGATGACCTGCATAATCATTCTTGCATCTATTTTCACAAGGATGAATTCTTCCGATGGTTTAAATAGAATACTGTGTTCTTCCTTTTTTCTATTGATATGCTGTAGTGCTTCCGCGATTACTTCGTCTAAAAGTTCCACCTGCAAACGGATATTTAATTTTCCTTCTTCAATTTTTGTTACAGAAAGCAGGTTTTCTACCAGATTAATCAGCCACATAGAATCATCATAAATATCCTCATACAGCTGCTTTTTTGTCCCTGCGTCAAATTTATCCTCATCAGACAGCAGGTTGCTGGCGTTACCGGATATGGAAGTTAATGGTGTACGTAAATCATGCGAGATGGAACGGAGCAGATTCGCTCTTAGCTGCTCTTTTTGTGCTAATAACGCCGCCTCTTCTTTTTCTCTTGCATTCCGGTCGTTTTCCAATGCTAACGCGCATTCTCCCAGAATAGACAGCAGCACACTTTTTTCAAAGGAATCCATTGGTTTTTCATCAATGACAATCCCAATTACACCGTATACCTCGTTGCTTGTCCGTATTGATAAGTATAAGCACTTCGCGTCAGAAAAGGTATCTGTTGTTGCACCGGCATGCTTATTATTTTTTAGCACCCAGAGAGCAACTGCTTTTTCGCTTTCGGATAGATACTCCTCACTTTCCGTTTCCCCTTCCGCTGTGAAAAATTTAGGTGCCGCCAAGGAGTCCTTTTCTGAAAGATAAATTACCATATCCTTATTTAACAGCTTCATAAGCTGCGTTGCGGTTACCGTAACAATTTGTTCCTTTTCGTTCACACGCTCCAGCAGTTGGTTCGTATCAAACAGTATTTTCGTTCGGTATGCTGCCTGTGCTGCCTGCGCCGCCTGCCTCTTTAACCGGATTGCAAGTGAACCTGTTAAAAATGCTGCTACAAACATGGTAATAAAAGTAACCGGATATTCTTTTTCATATGCTGCCAGCGTGTAGCGTGGTTCTGTGAAAAGAAAATTGAATACAAAAACGCTTATGACAGAAGATATTAAGCTGTAAATCTGATGTGTGGTTATCACTGATGTAATTAAAACTCCAAGAATATACATCATAATAATGTTGGATTCACTCATTCCCCGTTGCCAAAATCCATACCCTACTGCAGATGCTAAAAGCAGCATTCCGAGACTCTTGATAATGTCCGCTGCATTAAATATATGTTTCGATTTTCGTCTCGCCTTTTTCAACCTATATGCCATTTCATTTGTACTGTCCGGAATAATGTGGATATCCACATTGGGCGCCTGCGAAATCAACTTTTCTGTTAATGAAGGTTTTCCAAATAACGTTCTTTTTGTTGCTGTACTTCTTCCGATTACAATCTTTGAGACACCGGATAAACGTGAAAATTCCGCAATCTGGTAGGATACATCTTCGCCATATACCGTTTCAATTTTTGCTCCAAGCTGCTCAGCAAGCCGCATATTATTACGAAGTCTCTCTTTATCTCCCTCATCCATCACCGCAAAATCCGAGGTTTCTACATAAAGTGCTGTAAAGGAGCCGCGAAAAGCCTTCGCCATACGTGCTGCCGTACGGATAATTTTCATATTTGATGGTGCCGGTGACAAACATACTAAAATATGCTCATCTGTATGATAGTCACCCCCATTTCTGATTCTCGCCTCTTCTGAAAGCGTATTAATCCGGTCTGCACATCTTCTCAGTGCAATTTCCCTTAATGCAACCAGATTTTCAAACTGCTTCTCAGTAACATTCATTTGCAGCCGTTCAAGCAGTTCCTGCGGTTCGATATCAATCAGTTCTACCCCGAAAGCATTATCAAATACTTCATCAGGCACACGCTCTTTGACCATCATTCCGGTAATAGCAGCTACCATATCATTCAGGCTTTCAATATGCTGCACATTTACTGTTGTGTAAACATCAATCCCTGCTTTTAACAGTTCCTCTACATCCTGATAGCGCTTTGCATGTCGGCAGCCTCTTGCATTTGTATGTGCGAGTTCATCCACAAGGAGCAATGTTGGTTTTCTTTTCATGGCAGCATCCAGATGAAATTCTTTCCGCGTGATTCCATTTTCACTGATTGTAAGACTTGGAAGTTGCTCCAATCCATGCAACAGTTCTGCAGTCTCCGGTCTGGCATGCGTTTCCACATATCCGGCAACCACATCTATTCCTCTTAGCTTTGCGATATGGGCTGCCTGAAGCATCGCATAGGTTTTCCCCACACCTGATGCATAACCAAAAAATATTTTTAAGTGCCCCCTGTTCACCACTGCCTTGTTAATCCTTTCTGACTCATTCCTCTTCATCTGTCGGTATTTCTTTTTCCCGATTTCTTTCTCTTATATATTTATCAATTTTATTCATAACAAAAAAACCCATAACAATCAATACCCCAAATGCCGCCATTATTATGAATGCTTCCATTATAGCACCTCCCCAGTAATAACCCTAGATGTGAAAACACTTCTGAATGTCTTTATGGCGTCCCAATACCAAAAGCGCTTCATCCTCTTCCAGTCTTGTGTCCGGTGAAATTGCCATTTCCAGTTTTCCCTTCTTCTTAATTGCCATAATATTAATATTATATCTTCTACGAATGTCAATTTCGCCAATGGACTTTCCTATCCAGTTCATTGGCACTTCAATTTCGAAAATAGCATGTTCATCTCCCAACTCAATATAATCAAATATGTGGTCTGAAGTATAACGAATAGCAGTCCAATTAGCCAGCTGTTTCTCCGGATAGACAATCTCATCTGCACCATTACGCAGTAAAAATTTTGCCTGAATATCCCTTGCTGCCCTTGCTACTACTTTCTTTGCACCAAGTTCCTTTAAGAGAGAGGTTGTTTCCAGAGAACCTTGAAAGTCATTTCCGATTGCAACAATACATACATCATAATTTCCCACACCCAGTGACCGTAAAAATTCCTCTTTCATGCTGTCTCCAATCTGGGCATTTGTCACATAAGGCAAAACCTCATCTACACGTTCTTCATTCTTATCAATTGCCATAACCTCATGATTTAATTCGTGCAGTTTCACAGCAATATGTTTTCCAAATCTTCCAAGTCCTATTAATAAAATTGATTTCATCTCTTTTTTCCTATCCTACTGTAATTTTTTCCTTCGGCAGTTTTGCCGGATTATATTTCGTTCCCGAAAAGGCTGCAAATACCAGGGTTAGGCAGCCTACTCTTCCAAAGAACATAAGTAAAATTAAAACACCTCTGGACACAAGCCCAAGTCCCGGCGTAATTCCCAATGTCAGTCCAACTGTACCAATGGCAGATGCAGTTTCAAACAGACAGGTCAGCATAGGAAGGTCTTCCAATATACTGATTAAAATCCCTCCTGTTAAAAACAAGAGGAAATACATCAAAAGAATGGTTGCCGCATACTTTATTGTATCCTCCGGCAGTCTTCTTCCAAAACAACAGGCATCTGCTTTTCTCTGAAACACCGACAGCATCGTCATAAACAAAACAGCAATGGTAGTAACTTTCATACCTCCTGCGGTAGAGCCCGGTGCTCCGCCCGTCAGCATTAATAGCATCATCAATGACTGCCCGGCTTCACTAAGTTTTGTCAAATCAATGGTATTAAATCCTGCCGTTCTGGGTGTCACTGTCTGGAAAAGCGCTGCAAGAATTCTTTCCCCCTGCGACATTTCCTGCCACTTATCGCCTCCCAGTTCCAGGAAATAGAAAAACAGAAACGGTACGGCAAGCAACAACAAAGTTGTCATCAAAATCACTTTACTTTGCATCCGGTATTTCTTTAAATATACCCCGTTATGCCTGATATCATCCCATGTTACAAATCCGATTCCGCCAATCACAATCAAACTCATAACAATCACATTCAAGGCAGGGTTGTTCGCATATCCGGTCAGTGAGGAATATTTTTCATGTTCCCCCATCAGATCAAATCCGGCATTGCAAAATGCAGAAATAGCATGAAAGACGGCATACCAAAGTCCTTTTCCAATTCCAAAATCCTTATAAAATACAGGGAATAAGAGCAGTGCACCGATTCCTTCAATAATTGCAGTGGTCCTCACAATAAATCCGGTCAATTTTACAATTCCGCCAACGCTTGGAGCAGCAATCGCTTCCTGCATCGTGCTTCTCTGCTGTAATCCAATTCTTCTTCCCGAGATAAGTGCCACTAATACTGCCAGCGTCACGACACCCATTCCGCCAATCTGTATCAAAAGCAGTATCACACTCTGGCCAAACACCGACCAATAGGTTGCTGTATCCTGCACTACCAGTCCTGTTACACAGGTTGCGGACGTGGCTGTAAACAGCGCCTCGCAAAAAGATGCCCCCTGCCCATCTCTTGTGGCAATCGGAAGCATCAATAATAAACTGCCAGTTATAATTACGGCCAAAAATCCTACAATAATAATTCGAAAAGATGTCCAGTGTCCCTTCATACACACCTCTAACTTATCTTAATAACTAGATTATGGCTTCTTTTGTCTAAATATTGTGTTAAAATCTTGGAAAAAGTATTAAGAAAATATAAAGATAGGAAATAGATATTTAGCTCAGAATTTAGAGTTATTGTTTCGTATATTGCAGAAGAGAGAAAGAGACGGACTTTTTTCTATTCGGATGTACACATATAAGAAGTTCTATTATCTATACATGAA
>CALZGM010000004.1 GCA_945787015.1 uncultured Roseburia sp. | reverse complement strand
GTTAAGACGCCGCCCTCTCACGGCGGAATCAGGGGTTCGATTCCCCTACGAGCTGCTAACTGTTAAATGTAAATTTAAACAGCCCAACCCGAGAAATCCTTAAACCTTATTTGTAATAGGTTTTAAGGATTTTTTTCATTAAAAGACGTGACATATTAAGTTATCAGGAAAAGTGGAATTGGGGAGGGTTTTGGATTTGAAGAAAATTTCGAATTTAAATAAAGAAAATTTCGAAAAACCCTTGATTTTTAAGCATTTTAATGATACATTAACTTATGTAAACACGTTGACTAGATTGAGAGAGAGCGAAAGCCCTCTCTCAATTCACGTTATAAGGCTGTATAAAACTGAATATGGAAGGAAATGAGGTGTACACATGTCAAAAAAAGAGATGTATGAGGCACGAACCGAGGAACTCATTACTCCAATTCTGGAACGACTTCACTTCGAATTAGTAGATGTTGAATATGTGAAAGAAGGCGGCACGTGGTATTTAAGATGTTATATCGACAAAGAAGGTGGTATTACATCCAATGACTGCGTAGATGTTTCCAGAGAGATGAATGAAATCCTTGACAGAGAAGATTATGTAGAAGATTCTTATGTCTTTGAAGTAAGCTCACCGGGCCTTGGAAGGCCGCTAAAGAAAGAAAAAGATTATGTCCGCAGTATGGGGAAGGAATTAGAAATTCGTACTTACCGGTCAATCAATCATCAAAAAGAATTTTATGGACTTTTGAAAGCATATGACGAAAAGACTGTAACAATAGAGCAAGAGGATGGATGTGAAATAACATTTAATAAATCAGATATTGCACTTATCCGATTAGCATTTGATTTTTAATCCGCGTGAAAATAACAAATAAAAAATAGGAGGAATATTAAAATGGCAAAGAATAATGAGTTATTAGAAGCGTTAACAATATTGGAGAAAGAGAAAAATATCAGTAAAGAGACATTACTGCAGGCAATTGGGGATTCCCTTATGACTGCATGTAAAAATCATTTTGGCTCAGCTGATAATGTAGAGGTATTGATTAATCCGGATACTTGTGAATATCAGGTATTCCAGAAGAAAACAGTAGTAGAGACTGTAGAAAATCCGGTAGAAGAAATCAGCTTAGTAAATGCAAAAATGATTGACTCTAAGTATGAAATCGGCGATATCGTAAATGTGGAAGTGATTTCAAAGGACTTTGGACGTATCGCAACACAAAATGCTAAAAATGTGATTTTACAAAAAATTCGAGAGGAAGAGCGTAAAGTCTTATTTGATGAATATTATAGCAAAGAAAAAGATATTGTAACAGGTATCGTGCAACGCTATATTGGAAAAAACGTAAGTATAAATCTTGGTAAGGTAGATGCGATGCTTACTGAAAATGAACAGGTAAAGGGCGAGGTATTTAAGCCAACAGAACGTATTAAGTTATATATTCTTGAAGTAAAATCAACCTCTAAAGGACCAAAGATTTTAGTTTCAAGAACACACCCTGAATTGGTTAAACGTTTATTTGAATCAGAAGTAACTGAGGTTCGTGAAGGAATTGTTGAAATTAAAGCAATTGCTCGTGAAGCAGGAAGCAGAACCAAAATTGCTGTATGGTCAAATGATCCGGATGTTGATCCGGTAGGTGCATGTGTCGGTATGAATGGAGCAAGAGTAAATGCAATCGTGAATGAACTTCGCGGTGAAAAAATTGATATCATTACCTGGAACGAAAATCCGGCAATGTTAATAGAAAATGCTTTAAGTCCGGCAAAGGTAATTTCGGTTATTGCAGATGCAGATGAGAAGTCTGCAAAGGTTGTAGTTCCTGATTATCAGTTATCACTTGCAATCGGTAAAGAAGGACAGAATGCAAGACTTGCAGCCAGATTAACAGGATTTAAGATTGATATTAAGAGTGAAACACAAGCCAGAGAATCCGGAGATTTCTTTGATTATGAAGAAGATTATGATGGTGAATACTATGATGAGGATTATGACGGATACGAGGAAGATGGCGAATAAAAATAGTTAAAAGATTGAGGCGAAACAGATGACCAATAAAAAAATACCGATGCGACAGTGTATTGGCTGCGGTGAAATGAAGGCTAAAAAGGAAATGACTCGTATTATCAAGAACGCAGAAGGAGCAATTTTATTAGATGCAACCGGACGGATGAACGGACGTGGTGCATATATTTGTCCTAATAGCAGCTGCTTAGAAAAGGCAATCAAAAGCAGAGGATTAGAACGCTCCTTTAAAATGCCAATTCCAAAAGAGGTTTATGAAATGTTAGCAAAGGAGATGGGAGAACTTGAAACCAGATAAAGTACTATCTATGTTAGGACTTGCGGCAAAAGCAGGAGCGATTGCGAGTGGTGAGTTTTCTACAGAAAAATCGGTCAAAGAAGGCAAGGCTTTTCTTGTCATTGTAGCAGGAGATGCTTCGGAAAATACGAAAAAACATTTTCGTGACATGACAACTTTTTATGAAGTGCCAATGTATGTTTATTCTGAAAAAGAGATGATAGGTCATGCAATCGGAAAAGAGTTTCGCGCTTCCTTAGCAGTAAATAATGAAAGCTTCGCAAAAAATATCGAAGACAAGATAAAAAGCAAAACAACTGAATAATGGAGGAGTCAGAATATATGGCAAAAATGAAAGTTCATGAACTTGCAAAAGAATTAGAAATAAATTCAAAGGATATAATAGAAACATTAGCAAATACAGAATATGCAGTAAAAGCAGCGCAAAGCAATGTGGAAGATGCAGCACAGGAAATTGTGCGCAAGAAATTTCAAAAAGCTGTTACACCAAAGGAAGAACCTGTTAAGGAAGCTCCAAAAGTGGAACCTGAAAAGGCTGAAATCCCTGTAGAGGAAGCCCCAAAACCGAAAAAGAAAAATATTACAGCAGTATTTAATGCACAGTATAGCAAACAAGGCGGGATGAGAAATGGAAACAGACGCCCGGGACAGGGAAGACCTGAAAGACCGCAGGGTGAGCGACGTCCACAAAATGACAGACCACAGGGAGACAGACGTCCGCAGAATAATGAGGCACAGCCAAAGACCATGTCAGGAAATGATATGAGAAAATACTTTGACAGCTTGATTAATCCAAATGCAAAGCAGACAGAAACGACACCGGCTGCCACAGAGGCTCCTGTAGCAAAAGAGTCTGTATCTGAAACAGCTACAGTTGTAACGTCACAGGAACGTGTATTTAAAAAGCCGGTAGAAAACGTGTATGCCCAGATGGAACAGCGGAAAGAGCGTCCACAGGGAGACAGACGTCCGCAGGGAGACAGACCACAGGGAGACAGACCACAGGGAGACAGACGTCCGCAGGGAGACAGACCACAGGGAGACAGACGCCTACAGGGAGACAGACCTCAAGGAGACAGACGTCCACAGGGAGACAGACCTCAAGGTGATAGACGTCAATTCCAGAATAATGGAAGACCGGGCCAGGGATTTAATAAGGATGAACGTAATGACCGCGGCGATCGTGGAAATAATCGTCGTAAAGATGGTGGAAATGGCAGATTAGACCGTGAAATTGATAAATTTAATAAAGAATCTGCATCCTTAGGAGCAGAGGAACTTCGCGGAAAAGAAACACGTGAAAGAGAGCGTGACAATAAGAAAAATAACAAGAGAAATGATTACGATGTTTTAGGTGGAAAGAAACAGGAACGTTTTGTAAACCTAGAAAAAAACGGTGGTAAAAAGAAACCTCAGCAGCCTCAGCAGGCAAAACAGGAAGAAGATACAATTAAGACTTTAGTATTACCTGAGAAGCTGACAATTAAAGACCTTGCCGATAAAATGAAGATTCAGCCTGCTGCAATCGTTAAGAAGTTATTCTTAAAAGGAACAATGGTAACGGTAAATCAGGAAATCGATTATGAACAGGCAGAAGAAATCGCTTTAGAATTCAACTGTATCTGCGAACCGGAAGAAAAGATTGACGTAATTGCTGAACTGTTAAAAGAGGAAGATGACGCAGAGGAAACCTTAGTTTCTCGTCCGCCGGTAGTCTGTGTAATGGGTCATGTCGATCATGGTAAAACATCTTTATTGGATGCAATTCGCTCTACACGTGTCACGGATCGTGAAGCTGGTGGTATTACACAGCATATTGGTGCGTCTGTCGTATCCATTAACGGACAGAAGATTACTTTCTTAGACACACCTGGACATGAAGCATTTACCGCTATGCGTATGCGTGGAGCAAATTCTACCGACATCGCAATTTTGGTTGTGGCTGCTGATGATGGTGTTATGCCTCAGACTGTTGAAGCAATTAATCACGCAAAAGCAGCGGGAGTAGAAATTATTGTTGCAATCAACAAGATTGATAAGCCAAGCGCTAATATTGATCGTGTAAAACAGGAATTGGCAGAGCATGAATTGATTCCGGAAGACTGGGGCGGCAGTACTATTTTCTGCCCGGTTTCTGCTCATACCAAGGAAGGTATTGAAAACTTACTTGAGATGGTTTTATTGACAGCAGATGTATTAGAGTTAAAAGCAAATCCGAATCGTAATGCGAGAGGTCTTGTTATTGAAGCACAGCTTGACAAGGGACGTGGTGCGGTTGCAACTGTATTGGTACAGAAAGGTACATTAAAAGTTGGTCAGCCGGTTGCCTGCGGCAGCTGCTATGGTAAAGTACGTGCTATGATTGATGATCAGGGACGCAGAGTAAAAGAGGCAGGTCCATCTATGCCGGTGGAAATCCTTGGTTTATCTTCTGTTCCTGAGGCTGGAGAAACATTTGTTTCTACTGAAACAGAAAAGGAAGCTCGTGCATTCGCCGAAACTTATATTTCAGAGAGTAAGAACCGTCTGATTGAAGAGACCAAATCCAGAATGTCCTTAGATGATTTGTTCTCACAGATTCAGTCAGGAAATGTAAAGGAATTAAATATTATTGTAAAAGCAGACGTTCAGGGTTCTGTGGAAGCAGTAAAACAGAGTCTTGTAAAGCTTTCAAACGAAGAGGTTGTGGTTAAGGTGATTCATGGCGGCGTAGGCGCAATCAATGAATCAGATATCACACTTGCATCTGCATCAAATGCAATTATTATAGGCTTTAATGTTCGTCCGGACCCGACCGCTAAGGTTTCCGCTGAAAAGGAAGGCGTAGACGTAAGATTGTACAAAGTTATTTATCAGGCAATCGAAGATGTGGAAGCTGCTATGAAGGGTATGTTAGATCCGGTATTTGAAGAAAAAGTACTTGGTCATGCAGAAGTTCGCCAGATTTTCAAGGCTTCCGGTGTTGGTAATATCGCAGGTTCTTATATCCTGGATGGTGTTTTCCAAAGAGGATGTAAAGTTCGTATTACTCGTGAAGGAACGCAGATTTTTGAAGGAAACTTGGCATCACTTAAGAGATTTAAGGATGATGTAAAAGAAGTCCGGACAGGTTACGAGTGTGGTCTTGTATTTGAAGGCTTTAATGATATTGCAGAATTGGATATTGTAGAGGCATATACAATGGTAGAAGTGCCTCGCTAGGAATAGGAAAAGGAGAGCATGCATTGAGAAAGAACAGTATTAAAAATACTCGTATTAATGGCGAAGTATTACGTGAACTTTCGAATATCATCCGTGGAGAAATCAAGGATCCACGTATCAATCCAATGACAAGTGTGGTTGCGGTTGAAGTGGCTCCTGATTTAAAAACCTGTAAGGCATATATTAGTGTATTAGGTGATGAAGAATCACAGAAAAATACAATTGCAGGTTTAAAAAGTGCAGAAGGCTATATTCGTAGAGAATTAGCACACAGCATAAATCTCAGAAACACTCCTCAGATTACATTCATTTTAGATCAGTCCATCGAATATGGTGTAAAAATGTCTAAGATGATTGAGGATGTCACCAAAGACATGCCAGAGCGTAGTGAGGATGATACAGAGGAATAATATGATAAACTTGGATTTATTACTGGAAGAAGCAGACACGATTGCCATTGCCGGGCATATTAACCCGGATGGCGATTGTGTAGGTTCCTGCCTTGCAACTTATAATTATATAAAAGAATACTATCCCGGGAAAAAAGCAGATTTGTATTTGGATCCAATTCCAAACATTTTTAAATTTTTAAGATTCTCAGAAGAAATTAAATCAGAGCGTCCGGAAAACATTTGCTATGATTTAATGATTGTTCAGGATTGCGGAGATGTAGAACGGCTTGGAGAATCAAAAAAGTATTTTGATTCTGCAAAGGTGACGGTTAATATCGACCACCATATTAGTAATGAGTGCTTTGGACAGCATCATTATGTAATTCCTACAGCAAGTTCTACTTCGGAACTGATTTATAATTTGTTACCAAAGGAAAAAATTAACCGCTTCATTGCAGAGTGCCTTTATGTAGGAATGGTACATGACACAGGAGTATTCCAATATTCTTGTACATCAAAATCCACAATGGAGGCAGCAGGTTTTTTAATGGAACTTGGGATTAACTACTCTAAAATAGTGGATGAGACATATTTTGTGAAAACATTTGAACAACAGAAAATTATTGGTTTAGCATTGCTAAAGAGCCGGCTGCATTTGAACGGGTTATGTATTTCTTGTTTTATTACAAAGGAAGAAATGGACCAGTATCATGTTCTTCCAAAGCATTTAGACGGAATATCAAGTATGCTGCGCTCTACAAAGGGAGTTGAAACCTCTGTTTTTTTATATGAGAATGGCGAGAACCAGTACAAAGTAAGTATGCGTTCGGCACAGTATCTGGATGTGGCAGCAATTGCAGTAAAGCATGGTGGCGGTGGACATGTAAGGGCTGCCGGATGTACATTAACAGGAAATCCGGAAGAACTGATAGAAATGCTTGTAAATGAGATTTCAGAACAACGAAAGGGAGGCGAATGCTGATTCGCCTCTTGTTGTATGTATGATTAGTGGAGAATGACATGATAAATGGCATTATTAATGTATACAAAGAAAAAGGGTTTACATCCTTCGATGTTGTAGCAAAGTGCAGAGGGATTTTTAAACAAAAGAAAATTGGACATACAGGGACTCTAGATCCGGATGCGGAAGGAGTACTTCCGGTATGCCTTGGAAAAGCTACAAGGGTCTGTGATTTATTGACAGAGAAGGAAAAAGAATATGAGGCAGTTATGCTTCTTGGGAAAATAACGGATACACAGGATATTTCCGGTGCGGTGCTAAAAGAACAGGAAGTGAATGTGACAGAGCAGGAAGTTACTGATGCTGTATTAGGTTTTGTTGGAGACTATATGCAGATCCCACCAATGTATTCTGCATTAAAGGTGAATGGCAGAAAATTATGTGATTTGGCTAGAGAAGGAAAGACTGTAGAGCGCAAAGCAAGACCGGTTGTTATTTATGATATTCAAATCCTTAAAATAGAACTGCCAAGAGTGACCATGCATATAAGGTGTTCGAAAGGAACGTATATCAGAACACTATGCGAAGATATCGGAATAAAATTAGGCTGTGGTGCCTGTATGGAAAAATTGATTCGTACCAGAGTTTCTGAATTTAAAATAGAAAATGCTTTAACGCTAAAAGAAGTGGAAAAGCTTGTAGCTGAAGAAGATTTCTCTTTTGTAAATTCTGTGGATTCGGTTTTTTTGAAATATCCTAAGACGACTGCAGGAAAAAAGTATGAAAAGTTCATATATAATGGAAACCGCTTGGAACCTATTATGCTGAATGAAGAAAGCATCCTGTTAAGGAGCCAACCGGTTAGAATCTATGATGAAGAAGGGCGTTTTATCGGAATTTATGAGTTTGACGAAAAACAGAGTAATTATAAGCCGGTGAAATTGTTTTTAGGAGAATGAAATATATAAAAAATACAACAGATTTTCTGATTGAAGAACCTACGGTTATTTCGCTTGGTAAATTCGATGGTATACACAGAGGTCATGAATTGCTGTTGGAACAGCTTTTAAAGAAAAAGAAAGAAGGCTTGTCAACGGTAATATTTACCTTTGATATTCCACCCAAAAAGAAGTTGGAAGAGGAAGATGTAAAAGTTCTGACTACTAATGAAGAAAAAATGCATATGTTTGACTCTTTTGGGATAGATTATCTTATAGAGTGCCCCTTTACACAGGAAGTGATGTCAATGGAGCCGGAGGATTTTATCCGTATGTTAGTTAATAAGCTTTCTGTGAAATGCATTGTAGCAGGCGAGGATTTCTGTTTTGGACACAATCGTAGAGGAAATTATCAGATGCTAAAGGAGTATGCAAAACTTTTGTCATATGAAGCAATCATTCTTCCAAAGATAAAGGAGGACGAGCGTGACATAAGCAGTACTTATGTGCGTGAGGAAATTGCGGAAGGACGAATTGAAAAGGCAAATAAACTGCTTGGATATCCGTACTTTGTTTCAGGAATCGTGGAACATGGAAATAGATTGGGGAGAACAATCGGATTCCCTACGATTAATATCATTCCACCAGCAAATAAACTGCTTCCTGATTTTGGCGTTTATATTACAAAAGTTACGATTGATGGAAAATCTTATCAGGGAGTGACAAATGTAGGATGCAAGCCTACTGTTAAAGGTAAAAATCCGATTGGTATAGAAACCTATATTTTAGATTTTAATCAGGATGTTTATGGAAAAAACGTATGTGTCACTTTCCTAAAAAAAATTCGAAAAGAGTTCAAGTTTCCAAATATGGATGCATTGTCTGAGCAGATGAGGAAGGATGTAAATACTGCAAAATATTATTTTTCTCTTAATTAATTAAGAGTCAAACAGACTAAATATTACGAAAATATTACGAAAATGTGTTGACAATGTTAAAAATGATTGATATACTCGTATATGGTTAAAAAAGGGGTTTGTTGACATAACAGGAGGTCACATGAAATCAAAATATATTCGTACATTGGGAATTATTGTAATCGTACTTGGAATTTTTTCGATTGCATTTTTAAATAAGAAAGAAACAGAAGAAAAGGCAGTCATCGCAAATGGTGTAAGAGCCGGTGTCTGTGCAAGTATTGATACGGAAGTTACAAATGATGAAGTAACGGCCGGCGTTATGAGCGTATTTGCAGATAATATGAATAATAAAGTTGTTGCTGCTACTATATCTGAGACTGTTTCAGAGGTTAGAGCAGCGGCTTTAGAAGAACAGGAAGTTTTTGGATTTAAAAATTTAGGTATTGCCCAAGTGGAAAGTGGAAATTTAAATGTACGTGAAGCGCCAACCACAGACTCAAAAATGGTAGGCAAAATGCCGCGTAATGCAGCTTGTGAAATCCTTGCGACAGAGGGAGACTGGTATTACATTTCTTCAGGAGAAATTTTGGGATATGTAAAATCAGAATATATTATTACAGGTGATGAAGCAAAGGCTTTAGCTGAAACATTAGTCAGAAGAGTTGCTATTTCTCTTACAGATTCTTTAAATATAAGAACAGAACCAAATACAGACTGTTCCATCATAACAACCGTATCAACAGGTGAAGAATTAGAGTTTGTAGAAGTAATGGATGGCTGGGTAAAAGTAGCAATTGACAGTGATGAGGGTTATGTTTCTGCTGAATTTGTAGAAGTAAAGGATGTACTGCCGAGAGCACTGACTATGACAGAAGCAAGATATGGAATCGGTGTATCAGATGTTCGTGTCGCTCTGGTAGATTTTGCTTGTCAGTTCGTAGGTAATCCATATGTATGGGGTGGTACCAGCTTAACGAAAGGTGCAGATTGTTCCGGTTTTGTATTAAGCGTTTTTAAAGAATATGGTTATACTTTGCCGCATCATTCCGGTTCACAAGCACAGAGCGGAACAAAGATTTCAGAGTCGGAGCTATTGCCTGGTGATTTAGTATTTTATAGTAATGGTTCTCGTATTAACCATGTTGCTATCTATATTGGTGGTGGACAGGTTGTTCATGCGAGCAATCCTAAGACAGGCATTCGTATTTCAAGTTACAAATATCGTACTCCTGTTAAATATGTTCGTATTATTAATGATTAGAAAATAAGGCGTCATCTTTTTATGGCGCCTTTTTCATGCGTTAGAAAACAACCTTATATTAAATAATTTGAAATAAGCATTTACAATACCAATTTACTATGTTATAATGCGAGAGTATGAGTTTAGCCCATATTCGGTTTTTGGACACTCCGACCTTTTACTGAGTATCATACTTTTAGGGCGATTATTAAAATATATGGAGGATCATGAAAATGATTACAAAGGAAAGAAAACAGGAACTTATTAACAAATATGGCAGAACCCCAAATGATACAGGTTCACCAGAAGTTCAGATCGCACTTTTAACAGAGCGTATCAATGAGTTAACAGAGCATTTAAAAGCAAATAAGAATGATCATCATTCAAGAAGAGGTCTTCTTAAAATGGTAGGTCAGAGACGTGGTTTATTAGCTTACTTAAAGAAGGTTGATATCGAAAGATACCGTGCAATCGTTGAAGGATTAGGTTTAAGAAAATAATTCACGATAGGTTATTTTAGAATAGAGCGGTGAATAGCCGCTCTATTTTAAGATAAATAGAAATGCTAAGAGCTCAAAGCAGAAGTAAATCCCGAGACCACTGAAATGGATATGAATATTTCGTGTGTGTTTCAGTAGTTTCGGACTTCTGTTAAAAAATTTTATATTGAGAAAGCTTTGGAAAGTGTATTCCAGAGTTTTCAACAAAAAGGAGAAAATTATGTTTAAAAGTTTTTCAATGGAACTTGCAGGCAGAACTCTTACAGTAGATATCGGTAGAGTTTGTGCACAGGCAAATGGCGCTGCATTAGTAAAATACGGTGATACAACCGTTTTATCAACTGTTACAGCTTC
This sequence comes from uncultured Roseburia sp., assembly GCA_945787015.1. GTDB lineage: Bacteria > Bacillota > Clostridia > Lachnospirales > Lachnospiraceae > Roseburia. The sequence goes on along the minus strand of CALZGM010000004.1, from coordinate 137,415 downwards.
TGTAAAACCACGAGATGGTGTGGATTTCTTCCCACTTAGTGTTGAATATGAAGAGAAAATGTATGCAGTTGGAAAAATCCCGGGTGGCTTTAATAAGAGAGAAGGAAAAGCATCTGAAAATGCTATCCTTACCTCACGTGTGATTGACCGTCCGATGAGACCATTATTCCCGAAGGATTATCGTAACGATGTAACCATTAATAATATGGTAATGTCTGTTGATACAGAATGCCGTCCGGAATTAACCGCTATGATTGGTTCTGCATTAGTTACTACAATTTCAGATATTCCATTTGACGGTCCGTGTGCTACGACTCAGATGGGTATGGTAAATGGTGAATTTATCGTGAATCCATCTCAGGAAGTTTGGGATAACGGTGATTTACAGTTGACAGTTGCTTCTACCAGAACAAAGGTTATCATGATTGAAGCCGGAGCAAATGAAATTCCGGAAGCTAAAATGATTGAAGCTATTTACAAATGTCATGATGTAAACCAGACAATTATTGAATTTTTTGATAAAATTACAGCAGAATGCGGTAAGGCAAAACACGAGTATACAAGCTGTGCAATTCCGGAAGAAATGTTTGCAGCAATTAAGGAAATCGTTCCAACGGAAGCAATGGAAGAAGCAGTTTTTACAGATGAAAAACAGGTTCGTGAAGAGAATATTCGTGAGATTACTGATAAGCTGGCAGAGGCCTTTGCTGATAATGAAGAATGGCTGGCTATTTTAGGTGAAGCAGTTTATCAGTATCAGAAAAAGACGGTTCGTAAGATGATTTTAAAAGATCATAAACGTCCGGATGGCCGTGCTATCAATCAGATTCGTCCACTTGCAGCTGAAGTAGATTTGATTCCAAGAGTACATGGTTCTTCTATGTTTACACGTGGACAAACACAGATTTGTGATGTCGTAACATTAGCTCCACTGTCAGAAGTACAGAAGATTGACGGATTAGATGAACATGTTACTACAAAGAGATATATGCATCACTACAATTTCCCGGCATATTCTGTTGGTGAAACAAAGGTTTCAAGAGGTCCGGGACGTCGTGAAATCGGACATGGTGCACTTGCTGAGAAAGCATTAATGGCAGTTCTTCCTTCTGAAGAAGAATTCCCATATGCTATTCGTGCCGTATCCGAGACTTTTGAGTCAAATGGATCTACATCCATGGCTTCTACCTGTGCATCCTGTATGTCATTAATGGCTGCAGGTGTGCCAATTAAAGCAATGGTTGCCGGTATTTCCTGTGGACTTGTAACTGGTGAAACAGATGATGATTATATCGTATTAACAGATATTCAGGGTCTTGAAGATTTCTTTGGAGATATGGACTTTAAGGTAACTGGTACTCATAAGGGTATCACTGCAATTCAGATGGATATTAAGATTCATGGTTTAACACGACCAATCGTAGAAGAAGCAATTGCTCGTACAAGAGAAGCAAGAATCTACATTATGGATGAAGTAATGTCAAAAGCAATTGCTGAACCGAGAAAAGAAGTTTCTAAGTATGCACCAAAGATTATCCAGATTACCATTGATCCGGAAAAAATCGGTGATGTTGTTGGACAGAAGGGCAAGACCATTAATGAAATTATTGCACGTACAGGTGTTAAGATTGACATTACAGATGATGGTAGTGTATCTGTATGCGGTACAGACCTTAAGATGATGGAAACTGCTGTTGATATGATTAAGACCATTGCAACAGACTTTGAAGAAGGACAGCTTTTCACAGGTAAAGTAGTAAGTATTAAAGAATTCGGCGCATTTGTTGAATTTGCTCCTGGAAAAGAAGGAATGGTTCATATTTCAAAAATTTCCAAGGAAAGAATTAACCGCGTAGAAGATGTTCTTACGTTAGGTGATACTGTAAAAGTAATCTGCATGGGTAAGGATAAGATGGGACGTATGAGTTTCTCTATCAAGGATGTTCCGGCAGAGGCATAAGAAAGATTGATTAATATTAACGATTAATAAGAAGAAGGCGGTTGCTTTCTTCTTATTTTACGCTAAAAGCATTTTGAATTTGGTATTTTTATATGAGGTTATCTATGTTTCGTAAGTTAAAAGAAAGATATATTGGTGACAGAGATTTTTATAAATTAGTTCTGATGGTAGCCACACCAATGATTATACAGAATGGTATTACAAACTTTGTAAGCCTCTTGGATAATATTATGGTTGGACAGCTTGGAACAGAGCAAATGTCCGGTGTTGCGATTGTAAACCAGTTAATGTTTGTATTTAATATCTGTATTTTTGGATGCATTTCCGGTGCGTCTATTTTTAGTGCACAATTTTATGGAAAAGGAAATCATGATGGAGTTCGAAATGCATTTCGATTTAAACTGGTAAGTTGTACATTGATTGCTTTCTGTGGCATTGCTATTTTTCTTTCAGGTGGTTCTTCCTTAATTCATTTATTTTTAAATGATGGAAGTTTGGAAGGTATTACACTGACACATAGTTATGGAATGCAGTATCTTTTTGTCATGCTAGGTGGAATGATACCATTTATGATATCTCAGGTATATGCAAGTACGCTACGAGAAACAGGAGAAACAGTCATTCCAATGATTGCAGGTGTAATTGCAGTATTTGTGAATTTACTTTTTAATTATTTACTTATTTTTGGACACTTTGGATTCCCAAAGTGGGGGGTAGCAGGTGCTGCAGTTGCAACGACGATTTCCAGAATTGTTGAGACCATAATAGTTGTTACATGGACACATCTACATGCTGCTAAGAACAAATTTATACAGGGAGTTTATCGTCATTTCCGAATACCGATGAATCTGGTAAAACAGATTTTGATAAAGGGAACGCCTTTGCTTATCAACGAGACTCTTTGGTCAGCAGGAATGGCCATATTAACACAGTGCTATTCTATGAGAGGCTTAGATGCGGTTGCTGCAATTAATATCTCATCAACGGTTTCTAATTTGTTTAATGTTGTATTTTTGGCATTAGGAAATGCGATTTCTATTATTGTAGGACAGCAGCTTGGTGCCGGTGAACTGGAGCGTGCTGTCGATACCGATAGAAAAATGATTTTCTTTTCTGTTGCAGCCTGTGTTGTTATGGGAGCTGCAATGATGCTTTTTGCCCCATTATTCCCGGCGATTTACAACACAACAGATATCGTGAAGGATTATGCGACAAAGTTGATATGTATCGCAGCAGCATTTATGCCGCTTTATTCGTATTATCATGCCACATATTTTACTTTACGTTCCGGTGGAAAAACTGTCGTTACGTTTCTTTTTGACAGCGGATATTTGTGGGTGATTATTGTTCCAGTAGCATTTTTTGTAAGTCGTTTTACCAATATCCCGTTAATTCCTATGTTTTTTATCTGCCAGTGCGCCGAAATTTTTAAAGCAGTGGTAGGAACGATTCTTGTGCATAAACGGGTATGGGTGAATAATATTGTAGAGGAAATGTAATTTTGATAGGATGCCGCAGGCAGCTTTTAATTAGCTGTTTGCGGTTTTCATGTTTCCAAAAACTTTTTTTGAAATTTTATCTAAGATATGATAGAGTAATATGGTATATGTAGATACAGAGGAGTCATATGAAATGGAACAAAAGAATTTTAAGTTTAATAAGAAAAAAAGGGTAGTTATAAAGATAGGTTCGTCATCCCTGACACATCCTGAGACCGGAAACCTTGATTTTATAAAAATGATGCATCTGGTACGCGAGTTATGTGATATGAGAAACCGCGGTATGGATGTATGTCTGGTAAGTTCTGGAGCCATTGCTGTAGGAAGAAAAACGATTGGTTTGACAGAACGTCCAAGGGCCATTTCAATGAAGCAGGCTTGTGCTGCAATTGGACAGGCAAGACTCATGATGACTTATGAAAAAATATTTTCAGAATATAATCAGGTTATGGCCCAGGTTCTGATGACGAAAAATACGATGGAAAATCCAGTTTCCAGAGAAAATGCGAAAAACACATTTAATGAGTTGTTCCATTTAGGAGTGATTCCGATTGTAAACGAAAATGATACAGTTTCTACTTATGAAATGCAGTTTGGTGATAATGATACGTTGTCAGCAATTGTAGCATCTTTAGTTGAAGCAGATTTATTGATTCTATTATCTGATATTGATGGATTGTACACAGATGATCCACATAAGAATCCGAATGCGAAATTAATTGATGTAGTAGAACAGATGGATGATTCCCTATTTGCAATGGCAAAAGATTCAACCGGTAGTGATGTGGGAACAGGCGGTATGGCTACAAAACTTGCTGCAGCACAAATTGCAACCAGTTCTGGAGCAGATATGATAATAGCAAACGGAGAGGATGTATGTATTCTTCACCACATTTTAGATGACAGTTTTACCGGAACGATTTTCAAAGCGAATAGAAAAGATTGACTGAGAAAAGGAAGAAAGATGAAAAAGGAAGAAATTAACCGTATTAATGAATTATATAGAAAGTCAAAGGCAGAAGGCTTAACTGAGGAAGAGAGAAAAGAGCAGGAGTTATTACGTAAACGCTTTATTGCTGATGTAAAAGGAAACCTGACTGCCCAGCTTAACAATATTGATATGGTAAACGCAGATGGTACCGTTGAAAACCTCGGTGAAAAGTATGGAAAAAAGAGCGGTTTGTCGTAAGCATTTTAAAGAAATAAGGAATGCCATGTCCAAGGAGGAAGTACGAGATAATAGTAAACGGATTTGCGAAAAACTGCTTGCTGATAAAGCATATCAAACTGCCGATTTAATTATGGCATACTATCCTCTTGGAAATGAGGTGGATTGCCGCGAAGTGATTGAACATTCATTAAAAGCAGATAAAAAGGTTGCGCTTCCCAAAACAGAAGAAAACAATCTGATGGACTTTTATGAGATAACTAGTTTGTCCGATTTGAAAGCGGGCAGCTTTCATATTATGGAACCCAAAAGTGTCTGTATAAGAATCGAACCCGAAACATATCAGCAGAAGATATTAGTACTTGTTCCGGGAATTGTTTTCGACAGGGAAGGTAACCGGTATGGTTACGGCGGTGGATATTATGACCGTTATTTTGAAAAGTATCCAGATATGAAGCGTATGGCATTGGCTTATAAAAAGCAAATATCTGAAAAGACTTTGGAATGCCTTCCTACAGATGTAAAAATGAATGTGATTATAACCGAAGATGAAAAAATTGATGTGAATAATAGGTGAAAAAGATGGAATTATTAGAAATTTGTAAACAAGCGAAGGAAGTCAAAGGAAACATTGGTATTTTAGATACCAATACAAAGAATAGTGTGCTTCGTAAAATTGCAGATGCGTTCATTAAGGACAGCAGTTATATATTAACTGAAAATGAAAAAGATTTAAAAAACGGAAGATTAAACCATATGCCGGAAGGCCTTCTAGACCGCTTAATGCTGACAGATGAAAGGATTGTTCAAATGGCAGAAGGCCTTCGTCAGATTGCAGCGCTTGATGATCCGATTGGGGAGGTACTTTCTATGAAGGTACGGCCTAATGGTTTAAAAATTGGAAAAAAGCGTGTGCCCCTTGGTGTGGTAGGAATCATTTATGAAGCCAGACCAAATGTTACGGCAGATGCCTTTGGACTTTGTTTTAAAACAGGAAATGTAGTGATTTTAAAGGGTGGCAGTGATGCAATCTATTCCAATATTGCTATTGTTAATGTCATTCGAAGAGTATTAGAAGAAGTGAATGTTGCGAAAGAAGCAATTAGCCTGATTGAAGATACCTCCAGAGAAACAGCGGCTGCTTTTATGAAAATGAATGACTATGTAGATGTCCTGATACCAAGAGGCGGAGCAGGGTTAATAAAGACGGTAGTAAATCAGGCAACGATTCCGGTAATTGAAACCGGAACCGGAAACTGCCATATATATGTTGATGAAACTGCTGATTTAGAGATGGCAGTAAATATTATAATGAATGCAAAAACACAGCGTATCGGAGTATGCAATGCCTGCGAATCCCTGGTAATACATGAAAAAGTAATTGATAATCTGGTTCCAAAATTGCTTCCAAGCTTGCAGACAAAGTCGGTTGAGGTTCGCTGCGATGAAAGAATCAAAGCCTGTGCGGATATACAGAGTGACATCAAAGCAGAATTGGTAAAGCCTGCGACTGAGGAGGACTGGGGCACAGAATATTTAGATTATATTCTTTCAGCAAAAACCGTTTCTTCCATTGAAGAAGCGATTGCACACATTAACCGGTACAACACCGGTCATTCGGAAGCAATTATTACAAATGACTATAATCATGCAGAAAAATTTTTAAATGAAATTGATGCGGCATGTGTTTATGTAAATGCCTCTACTCGTTTTACGGATGGGTTTGAGTTTGGCTTTGGTGCAGAAATAGGTATCAGTACACAAAAGCTGCATGCCAGAGGACCAATGGGCTTAGAAGCACTAACCAGTACAAAATATATAATTTATGGAAATGGACAAACACGATAGAAAAGGAAGCTTATGAAACAGAATTTTGAACTAAAATTAATCGATAAACAAAATATACCGACAGAAGAGCCGGAAAGACAGTACTATTTTATGGACATTGCAAAAAATTATGTAGCTCAGCTTGCTGAAAAAAAAGGTGCGCCACTTACCTTTCATGTAACAACTTTTGGTTGTCAGATGAATGCGAGAGATTCTGAAAAATTAACCGGTATTTTAGAACGTATCGGTTATGTGGAAGCAGAAGATGAAAAGGCTGATTTTGTTATTTATAATACCTGTACTGTCAGAGAAAATGCTAATAACAAGGTATACGGGCGTCTTGGATATTTAAGTGGTTATAAGAAGAAAAATCCATTTATGATGATTGGTTTATGCGGATGCATGATGCAGGAACCAACGGTAGTTGAAAAAATAAGAACCAGTTATTCCTTTGTTAATTTGGTTTTTGGAACACATAACATTTATAAATTTGCAGAATTGATTGTAAATGCATTGGAATCCGAGCGTTTAACGATTGATATCTGGAAGGATACCGATAAAATCGTTGAAGATTTGCCGGTAGAACGAAAATATTCCTTCAAATCAGGAGTTAATATCATGTTTGGCTGCAATAATTTCTGCAGTTATTGTATCGTACCATATGTGCGTGGACGTGAACGAAGCCGTGAGGCAAAAGAAATTGTCCGTGAAATTGAACGTTTGGCAACGGATGGTGTCAAAGAAATTATGCTGTTAGGGCAGAATGTTAATTCCTATGGCAAAAATTTAGAAACACCGATGACATTTGCCGAACTTTTACAGGAAATTGAAAAAATAGATGGAATAGAGCGCATTCGTTTCATGACATCCCATCCAAAGGATTTGTCGGATGAGTTAATCGAAACCATGAAAAATTCTAAAAAGATTTGCAATCATATCCATTTGCCATTACAGTCAGGTAGTAGTCGTATCTTAAAAATTATGAATCGGCGTTATGATAAAGAGCATTATTTGGAATTGGTTCGTAAAATACGTGCAGCAATGCCGGATATTGCGATTACGACGGATATTATTGTGGGATTTCCCGGGGAAACAGAGGAAGATTTTGAAGAGACAATGGATGTGGTGCGCCAGGTAGAATATGACAGCGCATTTACTTTCATATATTCAAAACGTATGGGAACACCGGCTGCAACAATGGAAAATCAGGTTCCGGAGGATGTTGTAAAAGAGCGTTTTGATCGTTTGCTGAAACTGGTGCAGGATATTTCTGCAAAGAAAGCGGGTGCCTTAACAGGTCAGACACTGCCTGTATTGGTAGAAGAACGCAATGAGCAGGATACCCGTCTGGTAACAGGAAAATTAAGCAATAATTCGACAGTTCATTTTGAGGGTTCCAAAGATATGATTGGAACGATTCAGAATGTTTATTTAGAAGAGTGCAAAGGCTTTTATTATATGGGAAAGGTAGTGTCCTAGCATGTATTCATATATTAGGGGAATTTTAGCAGATGTAGAAGAAAATCTGGTTGTGATTGAAGCTGGCGGAGTTGGATATAACATATATACAACAGGCCAGACACTGGATTATCTGCCAACAATTGGGGAGGAACTCAAACTTTATACTTATCTGCAGGTGCGGGAAGATGCCATGCAGTTATATGGATTTTTGACAAAGGATGATTTAAGGGTTTTTAAACTATTATTGGGAGTAAGTGGCATTGGGCCTAAAGGAGCTCTTGCCATATTATCGGTAATGTCTACGGATGACTTACGTTTTGCTGTTCTTGGAGAAGATGCAAAGATGATTGCAAAGGCACCGGGAATTGGATCTAAAACTGCACAAAGACTGATTTTAGAACTGAAGGATAAGTTAAGTTTAGAAGAAGCCTTTGAACAGAAATTGACGAATCAGAATGAGAAAAAGCTGCCAAATCAGGCAAACGGAATAAAAAATGATGCCATACAGGCTTTGGTGGCCCTTGGTTACTCCTCTACAGAAGCATTAAAAACAGTAAATGCAGTTGAAATTACGGAAGACTCTGATGTAGAGGATATTTTAAAAGCGGCTTTGAAAAACATGGCATTTATGTAAAGCGGGAGGAAATCCATGGAAAAACGTGTAATTTCTACACAGATAATGGAAGAAGATATTAAAAATGAAAAAAATTTAAGACCGCAGACCTTAGAAAACTATATTGGCCAAAAAAAGGCAAAAGAGAATTTGAAAGTCTATATTGAGGCGGCAAAGGCTCGTGGGGAATCCTTAGACCATGTTCTTTTTTTTGGACCTCCTGGATTAGGGAAAACAACACTTGCCGGAATTATTGCAAATGAGATGGGGACACACATGAAAGTAACCTCCGGTCCTGCTATTGCAAAACCCGGTGAAATGGCGGCTATTTTAAGTAATCTTTCCGAAGGTGACATTTTATTTGTAGATGAAATCCATCGATTAAATCGGCAGGTGGAAGAAGTACTATATCCGGCAATGGAGGATTATGCTATCGATATTATGATTGGAAAAGGCTCTTCAGCCCGCTCCATTCGATTGGATTTACCGAAATTTACGTTAGTTGGAGCAACAACGAGAGCAGGGCTTTTGTCAGCGCCATTACGAGACCGTTTTGGTGTCATTCATCATTTGGAATATTATACTGTGGATGAATTAAAGACGATTATTATGAAATCAGCTCAGAAACTTGATGTCGAAATAGACGAAGAGGGAGCGTATGAACTTGCAAGACGTTCACGCGGTACACCAAGACTGGCAAACCGTTTATTAAAGCGTGTGCGGGATTTTGCAGAGGTAAAATATGATGGAAAGATTTCCAAGGAAGTGGCAGCCTTTGCACTTGATTTGTTAGAAGTGGATAAGTTAGGTTTAGATCAGAATGATAGAAATATTCTAATGACAATGATTGAAAAGTTTTCGGGAGGACCGGTGGGGTTAGATACATTAGCAGCTGCCATTGGCGAGGATGCCGGAACCATCGAAGATGTATATGAACCATACCTGGTAAAAAATGGTTTTATTATTCGTACACCGAAAGGTAGAATGGTAACAGATTTTGCTTATGGACATTTTGGAATTGATATCAAGAAATAGTTGCTTTTCCTATACTATACCATTATAATATACTATATCTTGGGTTCTTACAGGGCTATTGGTAAATCGTTACATAGGAGGAAGCATTATGGCTGAGAAGACCTGTGCTGAAGTGATTATTGGAGGAAAAGTATATACTTTAAGCGGATATGAAGGGGAAGAGTATTTACAGAAGGTTGCCACTTATATCAATAATAGAATGAACGAACTTGATGCAATGGAGGCATTTCGTCGCTTCCCGGCTGATATGAAGGCTACTTTGCTGCAGATAAATATTGCAGATGATTATTTTAAGGCCAAGGCATATATTGAAAAGCTGGAAAAAGAAGTTGAGATGAAAGAAAAGGAAATTTATGACTTGAAGCATGATTTGATTTCTAATCAGATAAAAGCAGAAAGTGATGAAGAGTCCTTAAAGCAGTTAGAGGCCGAGAATAAAGAGCTTCTATTACAAAAGGCAAGATTAGAAGCGGCATTGGACGATGCACATTTAGAAAAATCTGCTTCTAACAGTAAAAAAAGGGATTAGCAATCAAGGGACGTATTTTCGTCCCTTTTTTTCACTCTATAGGAAACTTCGTTTCCACAGCACATTCTATTTTATAGGAGAGATGACATGGAGAATCAAAGAAAAGAGAAAATAGAATTACTGGCACCGGCAGGCTCCTATGAGACTTTCTGTGCAGTCGTTTCAGCAGGAGCAGATGCTGTTTATGTAGGTGGAAATGCTTTTGGAGCAAGAGCATACGCAAATAATTTTTCAGAAGAAGAATTATTAAAAGCAATCGATTATGCGCATATTCACAACAGAAAGCTTTATTTAACGGTTAATACTTTATTTAAGGAAAATGAGCTGACAAAGCAGCTTTATTCTTATTTACTTCCTTATTATAAACAGGGATTGGATGCTGTCATTGTACAGGATATTGGTGCTATGCAATTTATCCGGGAATATTTTCCGGAACTGGAAATACACACCAGTACACAGATGACAGTTACAAACCGATATGGTGCGCAAATGATGAAAGAACTGGGGGCGAGCCGTATTGTTACTGCCAGAGAAATGTCTTTTGTAGAAATTGAAGATATCGCGAAACATGTTGATGTGGAAATTGAGAGCTTTGTGCATGGAGCTTTGTGCTATTGTTTTTCAGGACAATGTCTGTTTAGCAGCATGATCGGAGGTCGAAGCGGAAACAGAGGACGATGTGCGCAGCCTTGCAGACTGCCATATGAAGCGTTTGATGAGAAACAAAAAGTGATGAGTAATCCTAAGAAACCCTACATTTTAAGTCCTAAGGACTTATGTACAGTAAAACTGATTCCACAGCTGGTAAAAGCAGGGGTTTATTCTTTTAAAATTGAAGGAAGAATGAAACAAACAGAATATGCTGCCGGTGTAGTAGAAATTTATCGTAAATATATTGATTTATATTTGGAAAAGGGTGAGAATGGATTCTCTGTAAAAAAAGATGATGAGCAAAGACTGTTAGAACTTGGTAACCGATGTGGTTTCACAGAAGGCTATTATAAGAAGCACAATGGTGCGGATATGATTACCTTTGAACAGCCGAGCCACAAAAAAGGCGAGAATCATACGGTTATATCTGATGAAATAAAAGAAAAAATCAAAGGAACCTTAATGTTATCGCAAGATTTACCTGCTAAAATAACAGTAGCTTATGATGATGTTGCTGTAACTGTAGAGGGAGATATTGTACAGGCAGCTCAAAAGCAGCCCCTTTCTTATGAAAAAGTGAAAGAAAATATCCAAAAGACGGGAAATACACCTTTCGAGTTTGAAACTTTAAACATCAATATGGATCAAGCCGTTTTTATGCCAATGAAATCAGTAAACCAGCTGCGTAGAGATGCATTATTACAGTTAGAGGAACTTCTGGTAAAGAAATATCGTCGCGTTGATCCGGTATTGCCTAAAGAAACGCTTGCTTTAAAACAATTGTCAGTGAAAGAAGAAAGACCTCTGATTACAGCGTCTATTGAGACGCGCAGTCAGTTATTTCCGCTATTGGAAAGTAAAGCTGTTTCTGAAATATATCTTGATAGCAGCTGTTATACCAGAGATGCATTATTAGATGAATTAAAAGAGGATTGCATACTGACTAAAGCAAAAGGGAAAAAGGTATACTTTATAATGCCTTCTGTTTTACGTAAACATACCTTAGACTTTTACAGAAACTTAATGGATAAGATGGCAGAAATCGGTATTGAGGGATTTGTTATAAAAAGTTATGACGCACTCTGGTTTCTAAAAGAGCAATTGCCTAATGCGAAAATCGTGATAGATCATAATCTTTATAGTTATAATTCAAAAGCAATTGAGGTGTTAAATTCATATTCGCCGATTCGTATTACGGCTCCATTTGAGCTAAATAAAAAAGAACTTCTTCACCGTGATAATTACAATAGTGAGGTTGTTATTTACGGAAGAATTCCGCTAATGACATCTGCACAATGCATCATGCGAAGTACTGCAGGGTGTCTGAAGAAATCGGGTGTTTCCTTTTTGAAAGACCGTTATGATAAGCAATTTGCTGTTAAAAATAATTGCGAAGAGTGTTATAATGTGATATATAATTCATTGCCGCTTGCATTGTTTAAAGTGATTGATGAAATAAAAGAAATGGGATTTGCCGCGTATCGGTTGTCATTTACCATTGAAAATGAGCATAAAGTCCGTGAAATTCTTCAATTATTGGAAAACCCAAACGAAGTATTTGAAGGAGATTTTACCTATGGACACTATAAAAGAGGAGTGGAATAACCTATGCTAAACCTCATAATAGAAGCATCACAGTATCTGATGATATTGCTTTTTGGAGTATATACTTTTCAGTGCTTTGAATCACAGATTCATGGGCTTCGTAAAGAAACAAGAACTCATATATACAACAGACAGCGTATTGTTATGTATCTGATTCATATGATTGCTTCGAATCTGATTTACATAGTTACAGATGATACCCGTATGGTCGTTTTGTATATTGCACAGTTTGTTTTAATTAGTGTGATTCAATGTTTTTACTTATTTTTTTATACGAAGGCTTCAGCATTGCTGACAAATAATATGTGTATGCTTTTAGTAATCGGTTTTATTACCATTACGCGTATTTCACCGGAAAAAGCAATAAAACAGACCATTATTACAGCGATTGCAGCCTGTCTTGCTTTTATTGTACCTCTTTGTATCAGAAATGTTGGATTTGTCAGAAAGCTGTATCCTGCATTTGCGGTAATCGGGCTTGGGTGTTTGCTTGCAGTAGCAATCGCAGGTGCCATTAGTTATGGTGCAAAACTTTCCATCTCTATTGGCGGTGTATCCTTCCAACCGGCAGAGTTTGTAAAAATTAGTTTCATTTTCTTTGTGGCAGGAATGCTATATCAGAATAACGGTTTTTTACGTGTTTGTATTGCTACAATCATTGCAGCCGCGCATGTTCTTGTTCTGGTTTTTTCGAAGGATTTGGGAGCTGCTTTGATTTTCTTTGTGGTATATCTTGTTATGCTTTTTGTTGCAACAAAAAACGTTATTTATTTATTTGCAGGAACAGGCGCCGGAGTAGTTGCTTCCGTGATAGCATATCGACTATTCTCACATGTAAGAGTACGAGTACTGGCATGGAGTTCACCGTTGGAGGTAATTGAAAAAGAAGGTTACCAGATTGGACAATCTTTATTTGCAATCGGAACCGGAGGATGGCTTGGGCTTGGATTATATAAAGGTGAGCCGGAAAAAATCCCGGTTGTAGTACAGGATTTTATATTTTCAGCAATTGCCGAAGAATTCGGCGGCATTTTTGCTATATGCCTGATTCTAGTATGTTTAAGCTGCCTTCTTTTGTTTTTGAATATTGCAAAGCAGATAAAAGACCGCTTTCATAAATTAGTTGCATTAGGTTTGGGAACTCTTTATGGATTCCAGGTATTTTTAACCTTAGGTGGTGTTACTAATTTCATTCCATCTACAGGTGTAACATTACCGCTTGTAAGCTACGGTGGAAGCTCTATTTTAAGTTCCATTATTATTTTTGCGATTATTCAGGGACTATATATTATTAAGCAGGACGAGGGTTCATCGGATGACAGAAAACGAGTTGAAAAAAGAGAAAAAGAAAAAGTCACTTCTAAGTAATTGGGAGTTTGCAGTCGTTAAGTATGTATTTATCGCTCTTTTTATAGCATTAATCATTCATTTTGCTGATTTTATGATAAATGACAGTGCAGATTTCATAAATAACGACTATAACAGTAGAGAAGAACTGTTTGCAGAACGGGTTACAAGAGGAAAAATTCAATCTGCAGATGGGATGGTTCTGGCAACAACTGTCACCAACGAAGAGGGTGAAGAGGAACGTTATTATCCATATAATAATTTATTTGCACATGTAGTTGGATATTCTACGAATGGAAAATATGGAATTGAAAAATTAGAAAACTATAATTTATTAAAATCACATGTTTCGATTGATGAAAAAGTAGAAACAGAGTTAGGCTCTGAGAAATATGTAGGTGACAATGTCATTACTACTTTAAATTATGAACTTCAGCAGACGGCATATGATGCGCTTTCATTTTACGAGGGAGCAATTGTAGTAATGGAACCGTCTACCGGTAAAATTCTGGCAATGGTTTCAAAACCGGATTTTAATCCGAATGATGTGGAAGCAGACTGGGAATATTTGATTTCGGAAGAGAATACATCTACTGTATTGCTTAATCGGGCCATGCAGGGATTATATCCGCCGGGGTCGACTTTTAAAATAGTAACAACATTAGCTTATCTACGTGAAAATGGAGATCCGGGTGCCTATACCTTTCAATGTAATGGAAAATTTACAACCGAAGATGCGGTGATTCATTGTTATCAGAATAAAAAGCACGGGACGGTAAATCTTGAAGAGTCCTTTGCGGAATCCTGTAATTCTTCCTTTGCTAACATCGGTCTTTCTCTGGATGTTAATTCTTACCAGAAGGTATGCGACGGCCTGTTGTTTAATCAGGAGCTTCCGACAAAGCTTTCTTATTCAAAAAGCAGGTTTTCTTTAACAGAGGAGTCTACAGATTCCGATATTCTGCAGAGTGCAATTGGACAAGGTACTACTTTAGTGACACCATTTCATATGGCCTTACTTACAAGTGCTGTAGCAAATGATGGTATTTTAATGACCCCTTATTTCATTGACCATATAGAAAGTCATACAGGAGAAATTGTAAAACAATATCAACCGGCAACATATCAGAGGCTGATGACAAAGGAAGAAGCAACACTATTACAGAAATATATGCGTGCGGTTGTAGAGTATGGGACAGGAACGAAATTAAAGAGCAAATCCTATGAGGCTTATGGAAAAACCGGTTCTGCAGAATTTTCATCCTTAGCGGAGCATTGTCACTCCTGGTTTGTGGGATATGCACATCAGGATGAAAAACAGGATATTGCTGTAGCAATTTTGGTTGAGGAGGCTGGATCAGGAAGTTCTGTTGCAGTACCTATGGCTAAAAAAATTTTTGATACCTATTTCGCGGAATAGTTGCATGCTACTTCGAAAAGAGTTATACTAAATACAATATTATTTTAACCACATCAGGAGGTATTGCAATGATTGAAGCAACAAGTTGTGGTGGTGTGGTAATCTTTCGTGGTAAAATATTGCTTTTGTACAAGAATTACAAGAATAAGTATGAAGGATGGGTGTTGCCTAAGGGTACCGTTGAAGAAGGGGAAGAGTACAAAGATACTGCGACCCGTGAGGTATTAGAAGAGACAGGTGCGCATGCAAGCATTATTAAGTATATTGGGAAAAGCCAGTATACATTTACCGTGCCGGAGGATACAGTAGAGAAAGACGTTCACTGGTATTTGATGATGGCAGATAGTTATTACAGCAAACCACAACGCGAAGAATATTTTGTTGACTCAGGATTTTATAAGTATCATGAGGCATATCATTTGCTAAAGTTTGCAAATGAAAAACAAATCTTAGAGAAAGCATATAATGAGTATTTAGAATTAAAAAAAAGTAATTTATGGGGTAATCATAAGTATTTTTAGAGCTGTGAGGATTTTTCA
The DNA here is from genome assembly GCA_945787015.1 of uncultured Roseburia sp. Lineage (GTDB taxonomy): Bacteria > Bacillota > Clostridia > Lachnospirales > Lachnospiraceae > Roseburia. The sequence goes on along the minus strand of CALZGM010000004.1, from coordinate 121,761 downwards.
TGAGATGGTATGAAAATTTATATGTGGGAAGCAGCATAGCCCACAAAGCTGAAAAAATCAAATGGAAAATACGTCACAATGCAGGTCAGATTAATATTTATGTGATTACACTTGCTTCCAATCCACAGAATCTGTTAGATGTTATTCCGGCTTGGGAACTGATGCAGAAGGGGTATCCCAAAAAGAATTTATTTATCATCGGTTTGGCAAATGGATATGACGAAGCGTTAGAACTTGTGAAACAAATTGTGGATGAAGTTTATCATAGTACAGGCGGATTTGATGTCTCGTCTTATATAAATGAAAAAAAGGATTCTGTTAATTATTGATGGAGCTATTATTATTTATCTTAAAAGTAATTCTTATTGTACTTTTGGCCGCTTTAGGAATTATTCTGTTGCTTCTTGTGATGGTTTTATTTCTTCCAATTCGATATCAGTTGGCAGGGGAGATTCAGGAGAATCACGAACTTGAACTAAAGGGAAGCCTTCGTTACTGTTTTTCTATCATAAAAATATTGTTTACCTATCAGGACGAGGCATTTGATGTTTCTTTTTTTGTGTTAGGATTTCAAAAAAAGAAAAAACAATTGGAAGAAGAGATTACAGTCGAAGAAGAGGACAGAGCGGACATTGAACGAGAAACGACGAACACAGAATATAAAAAGGAACCATCCTCTGCGCAAACAAAAAACACAAAGGAATCCTTAGAGGAAAAGCCTTTAAAAACTGAAAAGATTAAGAAACAGAAAAAACGGATTTCAAAGGATAGATTTGCATATTGGAAACAGCAGCTTACAGATGAACATAATAAAAGTGTGTTGAATAAACTGATTGCAGAGCTGCGATATCTATTAAGGCATTTTAAATTTCGTAAGATTAAGACAAATCTTCTTTTTTCAGCTGGCGATCCTGCATTAACAGGGCAGATTTTTGGAATCCTATGTATGATTCCGGTTTTATATCAATATGAATTTCAACTTGTTCCAGATTTTGAATCTGATACTCCATATATAAAAGGAACCTTTTTGATAGCAGGAAGAATACGTCTGGTACATGTTTTAATAACCGTTTTAAGGTTACTTTTTGATGAAGAAGTCAGAATAAGAATCAAAAATATGAAAGCAGCAATATAAAAAGCACAATGACGCAGAAAGGCGGAGCAGTATGGCAGAGAGTTTCAATACAACAGTAGAATCATTATTTAAAGGGATGGATAGTTTTATAACAACTAAAACAGTGGTAGGCGATGCAATTCACATTGGTGATACCATTATATTACCGTTAGTGGATGTTTCTTTTGGTGTTGCAGCCGGAGCTTTTACTGAAGACAAAAAAAACAGTGGAGCAGGAGGAATGGGTGGAAAAATCATGCCATCTGCAGTTTTAGTAATTCAGAATGGAAACACAAAGCTTGTAAATATTAAAAATCAGGATGGTGTAACAAAAATTTTGGACATGGTACCGGATTTTGTAAACCGCTTCACCTCCAAATCTGACAGTAAGGATTCTGTGGCTGACGAAGCATCTACGGAGGAAAGAAATGCAGCAAAAGAGGAGATGGAGAGCATTTTAAAAGAATCTGTAAATAAATCAGAAGAATCATAGAATGATTAATTTGATATCAAAAATCATTTAGAAAAGCATATATTATAGTAATATATGCTTTTTTGGTGTCAGAATGAAACGAATCATTGGTTTTGGATTATTTTGTTTTGCTATTGGAATGTTATTTATGCTGATTATATCGAATGAATTCTTCGGTTTTGTTCTGATTGTATTAGCTTTATTGATAGGATATAATTTATATTGTTAAACCCTGTAAAAAAAAGAAAGTACGCAAAAGCGTACTTTCTATTATTTTTGCTCATTTCTATAGGTTAAGCTCTTTCAACTTTACCAGATTTTAAGCAGGAAGCACATACATATAATTTTCTTGGTGTTCCGTTTACTTTACAACTAACACGTCTGATGTTAGACTTCCACATTCTACTTGACTTTCTATTAGAATGGCTGACATTATTTCCATAATGAGCTGCCTTTCCACAAACTGCGCATTTTGCCATTGTTTTGCACCTCCTTGCATATTCCTAAGCTTACACTAAAATATGTAAACTCACAACATGATTCATTCTAACAGATAAAACAAGATAATGCAAGTAAAAAATAAAAATTTTAAAAAAATATAAAATATGACTAGGCATATGAGTAAAAAGAGGTTATAATAGTGTTTAAACTAGCGTCAGTATGCGAATAAATAAAGTATATTATAGAAAGGCATGGTTTAATATTTATGATGAATGGACACATGGATACCCATCTGGGTAAAGTTACAATTGACCACGATGTTATTGCAACATATGCAGGTTCTGTAGCCGTTGAATGTTTTGGTATTGTTGGTATGGCTGCGGTTAATATGAAAGATGGACTTGTTAAATTATTAAAGAGAGATTACATTACACATGGTATTAATGTTACTGTAAATGAAGATAATAAAATTACAATCGATTTTCATGTAATTGTTTCTTATGGTGTAAGTATTCCTACTGTAACAGACAATTTAATTGAAACTGTTAAATATAAAGTAGAATCTTTTACCGGTATGGAACTCGAAAAGATAAACATCTATGTTGAAGGTGTGCGTGTAATTGATTAAGGAGGATTAAACAGTGGAAATCACTACAATAAATGCTGAAGTTCTGGCTAAGATGTTTTTAGGCGGAGCTGCAAACTTAGAAGCAAAAAAAGAATGGATTAATGAACTGAATGTCTTTCCTGTTCCGGATGGAGATACCGGTACAAATATGTCAATGACAATCATGTCTGGAGCAAAAGATGTTGCGACAATGAAAAATCCGGAAATGAAAACTTTAGCAAAAGCAATTTCATCCGGCTCTTTAAGAGGTGCAAGAGGAAACTCCGGAGTTATTTTGTCACAGTTATTCCGTGGATTTACTAAGGTTATTGCGGAATATGATGAGATTAATGTCCAGGTGTTAACAGATGCTTTACAGAAAGCAACCGAGACTGCTTATAAAGCGGTTATGAAACCGAAGGAAGGTACGATTTTAACTGTCGCAAAAGGAATCTCAGAAAAAGCCTTATTATTAAATGAGGAAACAGATGATTTGGTATTTTTCTGTCAGGAAGTGATTAAAGAAGGAGATCATGTTTTAAGTAAGACTCCTGATATGCTTCCGGTTTTAAAACAGGCAGGTGTAGTTGACTCCGGCGGTCAGGGATTGATGCAGGTATTAAAAGGTGCTTTTGATGTCTTATTGGGCAAAGAAGTAGACTATACTTTAGATGTGCCGACATCAGGAAGTTCTATTCCTGCATCTGCGGAGAGTTCTAATTCTTATATTGATGCGCAGGCGAATCAGGAAATCACTTTCTGTTATTGTACACAGTTCCTTATTATGCTTGAAAAACCGTTTACAGAGAAACAGGAAGTAGAATTCAAATCATATCTGGAATCTATTGGTGATTCTATTGTAGTAGTTGCAGATGACGAGATTGTTAAGGTACATGTACATACCAACGATCCGGGTCAGGCAATGCAGAAAGCATTAACTTATGGTCAGTTAACAACCATTATTATCGAGAATATGCGGTTAGAACGCGACGAGAAGGTTTCTGCAATGAAAGAAAAAGAGATGCAGAGTACTTCCGGTTCTACAGAAAACATTTCTGCTACAGAAGTTCCGGCAGAAGAACCAAAAGAAATGGGCTTTATTTCCGTAAGCATTGGTGAAGGAATTAATGAAATTTTCCGTGGCTTAGGCGTGGATTATATCATTGAAGGTGGTCAAACGATGAATCCAAGTACAGAGGATATGTTAAATGCCATCGAACATGTGAATGCAAAAAATATTTTCATTTTACCAAACAATAAAAATATTATTCTTGCAGCAAACCAAGCTGCTTCTTTGGTAGAAGATAAGAATGTAATCGTTGTTCCTACAAAGACAGTTCCTCAGGGAATTACAGCATTGATTAATTATATCCCGGATAATTCACCGGAGGACAATGCGTCTCGTATGGAAGAGGAAATAGCTCTTGTTAAAACAGGTCAGGTAACTTATGCAGTTCGTGATACTGTAATTGATGACAAAGAGATTAAACAGGATGATTATATGGGTATCGGCGATAAGAGTATCTTATCGGTGGGGACAGATTTAGAAGCAACTACCTTGGATATGATTTCACAGTTAGTTGATGAGGATTCTGCAATTGTTACCATTTACTATGGTTCAGATATGAGTGAAGAAAGCGCTTCCTCTATCGCAGAAAAAGTGGAAGCAGAATATCCGGATGTAGAGGTAGAGGTACAATTTGGCGGACAGCCGATTTACTACTATCTGGTTTCAGTAGAATAAAAGTAGAGTGAAAGAGTTATCCTTTTGACATAAATTGTTAATCCGGTAACTCTTTTTTTATGCATGTAGTGCGTATAAAGGAGACAATTTCCATGCAAATTACGGAAATAAAAGGAATTGGTGAAAAATCAGCTAAATTATTAAAGAAAATTGAAATAGAGACAGTAGAAGACGCTATGCTTTATTTTCCTCGTACTTATATCCAATTTCCGGAAATGAAAGCGGTATGTGAAGCAGTAGAGGGAGAAACAGCTGCAATCATAGGAAAAGTATTGTCAGTTCCGGTTGTTAAAAAAGTGCGTTCTATGCAAATTACAGTCACTTATGTCGGAGATTCGACAAAAAAATTAAATCTTGTCTGGTATCATATGCCATATATCAAAAATTCACTCAATGTAGGTGAAAGCTACGTATTTTATGGCAAAATACAGAATAAAAACGGAAGACTTTGTATGGAACAGCCGGTACTGTATTCCATTTCGCAATACCAGCAGATGGAACTACGCTTTCTTCCTGTTTATACAACTCCAAAGGGGGTATCCAATCATTTTATGCAAAAAATGATACAAGGAGCATTTGAACAGGAACTTTTATTCCCGGAGTATCTTCCGGATGAAATACGCCATAAATATCAACTTTGCGAGTATAATTATGCAATAAAACAAATTCATTTTCCGGATGATATGGATGCTGTGATTACAGCAAGAAAAAGACTTGTTTTTAATGAACTTTTTTTGTTTGTGTTGAATTTACAGTATCAAAAAGAAAAGAAGGAGAAGGATAGTAACAGTTTTATTTTCCAAAATGACACCTTTGCAGATGAATTGGTAAAAAAATTACCTTATGAACTTACGAACGCGCAAATAAGAGTGTTAAAAGAAATCCAACAGGATATGAGAAGTCCTTATGCCATGCAAAGACTGATTCAGGGAGATGTTGGTTCCGGTAAGACAATTCTTGCATTTTTAGCGATGGCTGACTGTTCACATAATGGATATCAGTCAGCAATAATGGCTCCTACAGAAGTATTGGCAGTACAGCATTATGAGTCATTTAAGGGACTTTGTGAACGATTTGGATTAAATATACCTCTTGTACTAATTACCGGTTCTATGACTGCAAAACAAAAGCGGGAGGCTTATGAAAGGATTCAGCAATTTGAGGATGCAATGATTATCGGTACTCATGCGCTGATTCAGGAAAAAGTTGTATACAAGGAGCTTGCACTGGTGATTACGGATGAGCAGCACCGTTTTGGTGTCAGACAGCGTGAAGCATTTTTTAACAAAGGACAAGTTCCACATGTGCTTGTTATGAGTGCGACACCAATACCAAGAACTCTTGCTATTATTTTATATGGTGATTTAGACATCTCTGTAGTGGATGAAGTCCCGGCAAGGCGACTGCCTATCAAGAATTGTGTGGTTAATACAAAATACCGCCCGAAGGCTTATGAATTTATCGAAAAGGAAGTCTCTTTGGGACATCAGGCATATGTGATATGTCCACTTGTAGAAGAAAGTGAGAATGCTGAGGGTGAAAATGTTATTGATTATGCAAAAAAAATAAAGGAAGCTCTGTCTCCTAATATAAATGTTGGTATTTTACACGGACAAATGAAACCTAAATTAAAAAACGAAGTAATGGAACAGTTTGCGGAAAATGAAATTCAGGTTTTAGTATCTACAACTGTTGTAGAAGTTGGAGTGAACGTGCCGAATGCAACTGTTATGTTGATAGAAAATGCAGAACGTTTTGGACTAGCGCAGCTTCATCAGCTGCGTGGCAGGGTAGGACGTGGTAATGCACAGTCTTATTGCATTATGATAAACACTGCAGATACCGAAAAGTCAAAAAAACGTCTTGACATTCTAAATCATTCAAATGATGGATTTGAAATTGCAAATGAAGACTTGAAATTAAGAGGACCGGGTGACTTTTTTGGCATCAGACAGTCAGGAGAAATGCAGTTTGCGCTGGCTGATATTTATCAGGACGCTGCACTATTACAGCAGGCTGCGGGCGAGGTTACATCACTGATTGCAAGAGACCCTGATTTATTACAACCGGAACACGAAAATTTGAAAGAATATCTGTCAAAATATATTCACAATAGGAAGAATACATTACAGTTATAATGCTTAAATATGACATAATACGCAGATACTGCCGGAGTTTTGTATAAGAGGAAATCATGAAAAAGATAAAAGCGGCATTTGTAAAAAGAAATGCAACAAGGAATATTTCAGATTTGAAATATATATTTAACGGATTGAATGGATTAAAAGAAAGATTTGTATTGATCAATGTTTTAGAGGATACTTATGAATTCTTACATCCAAATTTGGAAAACGAACAAGTTATGAAACGAGGACCATATAATGAATTTGTTTCATACCTGCAGGCGGCAGTAGTAAATGATGCGGATCGACGTAAACTGGCGGGCGTTTTACCATTAAAAAATTTAACGAAAATGCTAAGTGCAAACAGCAAAAAGACAATAAGCTTTCCTATTAAGATAAATATTTGCGGTGAAGAACGTTGGGATTTGCTCAGTTTTATTGTTGTTGAAATGTTAGATGACAGTATTTACAAGGTTCTTTTATCAAGACGGGATATTACAGAATCCCAGGCAAAAGAAGAACGGCAGCAAAAACTACTGACTGAGGCACTAGAACAGGCAAAAATAGCAAATCAGGCAAAGTCAGCTTTTTTATTTAATATGAGTCATGATATCCGGACTCCAATGAATGCAATCATCGGTTATACTACCATGGCCAGAAAAAATTTAAATAACCCTGAAAAAGCAGAGGATTGTCTAAATAAAGCAGAAATGTCAAGCAGACATATGCTTCACATTTTAAACGATATTTTAGATATGGCAAAGATTGACAGTGGAAAAGTAGATTTGGAATCAGCACCTATTAATATTGTCGATGAATGCTATGCAACAGATGCTATGTTTCGTTCTTCTATGGAAGAAAAGAACATTGATTTTAAAGTAAACATAGATATTGCAAGTAAAGAGGTACTCGGAGACGCCGTACGATTAAAACAGATTGTAGTGAATTTAATCAGTAATGCGTTAAAATATACCAAACCCGGTGGTAAAATTACAGTTGATTATATTCAGACTGGTTGGACTATCAACAACTATGCCTGTTATGAAATACGTGTAAAAGATACCGGTATAGGGATGAGTGAGGAATATCAGAAACATCTTTTCGAAGCTTTTGAACGCGAGAGAAATGAGACAGTAAGTGGAATCCAGGGAACAGGCCTTGGACTTGCAATTTCTAAAAGACTTGCAGAATTAATGGGTGCTACATTAAGCTGTAAAAGCCAGATAGGAGTAGGCACGGAATTTATATTTAAAGTAAAGTTACCACTTGCAGAGAATATGACTCAGCAGGAAAGAGCAGATATTGATTACAGTGCTTTTGATGGTAAACGAATTCTTTTAGTGGAAGATAATGATTTAAACCGTGAGATTGCAGTTGATTTACTTGAAGAAATGGGCTTTTTAGTGGAAGAAGCAACGGATGGAGCAGATGCCATCCAAAAAATTAAAAATAAGGGAGAGCATTACTTCAGTCTTATTTTGATGGACATTCAGATGCCTTATATGGATGGTTATCAGGCAACCCGTGAAATTCGTTCCTTCAATAACAAAAGCCTTGCTGATATCCCGATTATTGCAATGACTGCAAATGCATTTGAAGAAGATAAACAAAAAGCATTGGATGCCGGAATGAATGCACATCTTTCTAAACCAATTGATGTAAAAAAACTTAGTGAAACTTTATATGAATATTTATAAAGAAACAGGGGACCATTTTGGTCACCCTGTTTCTTCTACGTTTGACAGTTTACTTTCGGGTTAAATTTACTTCCGGGGTAAATTTTGTCCCGGGGTAAATTTATTTACCTGCCATCTGTCTTTCCTGAGCCTCAATCATTTTCTTAACCATATAACCGCCAACAGAACCATTCTGTTTAGAAGTTAAGTCTCCGTTGTAACCATCTTTTAAAGGTACACCGAGTTCGCCGGCTACTTCATACTTGAATCTGTCCAATGCACTTTTTGCTTCTGGTACGGCTGCTTTGTTAGATGAACGACTTGACATATAGGTTTCCTCCTTATTGTGAAAAGTGTGTGTTTGAGCAAACAAAAAATCTTTTCGTTTGTTCGAGAATAGTATATGAAGAAAAAACAATAATAATCTTGTAAATTGTGTAAACGCTTCCATATTTTATATTTACAAAGACATTCCTTTTGAGTAAAATGAAGATAATAAATAAATGTGTGTTACACAAGAAAGAGGATATGTATGGACCGTATTGAAAAATACATTGAAGAATTGATGGAGAAGAGTACTCCGGATCGCCCAATCTGGAACATTGAGAAAATTCTGCAAGGTGCAAAATCTACCTGGAATTATATTGACGGTTGTATGATCAAAGCAATTTTGGAAATGTATGTTATCACAAAAAATGAAAAGTATTTTCAGTTTGCAGATGCATTTATTGATGCAAAAGTAAGAGAAGACGGAACCATTGAAGGTTATGATGTAAAAGAATTAAATATTGATAATGTAAATGCAGGAAAGACCTTATTTGAATTATATGATTTGACAGGTAAAGAGAAATACCGTAAAGCGATTGATTTAATTTACAGTCAGATTCAGTTAATGCCGCGTACAAATGAGGGGAGTTTCTGGCATAAAAATATTTATCCGAATCAGGTATGGTTAGACGGTCTTTATATGTGTCAGCCTTTTTATATGGAATATGAAACCAGATTCAATGATAATAAGAATTATGATGATATCTATAATCAGTTCTTTCTTGTAGTAAAAAATATGAGAGATGAAAGAACGGGTCTATATTATCATGCATTTGATTATTCAAGAGAAATGTTCTGGTGTGATAAAGTGACCGGATTAAGTTCAAATTATTGGCTTCGTGCCTTAGGATGGTATGCAATGGCAATGCTTGATACGCTTGATAAGGCTGACTCTTCTGTGTCAGAGCCATATGAGAAATTAAAAAAGATTTTTGTTGATTTTATGGATGCAATGCTGCGTTATCAGGATGAAAGCGGAATGTGGTATCAGGTTGTGAATTTAGGCGGTATGGACCGCAACTACTTAGAGACCAGCGGAAGTTCTATCATGGCTTATGCACTTTTAAAAGGAGTACGTCTTGGATTTCTTCCTGAAAGTTATGCGGAATATGGCAAAAAAGCATTTGACGGTATCTGTAAAAATAAATTGTCTTCGGATGAAAACGGAGAATTACATTTAGACGGAATTTGCCTAGTGGCAGGTCTTGGCGGAAAAGACAAACGTGATGGCACTTATGGGTATTATATATCTGAACCGATAGTAAAGGATGATGCAAAGGGTGTTGGTCCATTTTTACTTGCCTACACAGAAATGCGACGCGCGGGATTGTTAGAAGCGTAAGGAGATGAATGATACGTTGAAGACATCAACAAAGTATTTAAAGATTTTTTGTAATCTGTTGTTTGCAGTTTTGTGTGTTTTCCTGATTGTGTACGTACTGCCAAAATTAATTGTATATTTTATGCCGTTTGTAATAGGATTTCTTCTATCCCTCATTGCTAATCCGGTTGTCCATTTTTTAGAAAAGCGCATAAAAATCAAACGAAAATATGGTTCTGTACTTATGATTACAGGTGTAGTGGCTGTCATAGTATTAATTTGTTATGGATTGGTTTCTGCTTTAATTTCCGGTATCGGTGGATTTGTTGACTATATTCCGGAATTATACAAGAATGCGAGTATTGAATTATCGAAGGCTGCAGGACAACTGCAAACAATGATTAATAAATTACCTTTAAAAAATGATGTAGACTTTACACAACTGGGAGATATGCTTGGAAATCTTGTAACAGGGATTCTTTCTTCCATAGATGCTGAATCTGTAACAGCTATTAGCGATATTGCAAAAAGAATTCCGGATATTTTGTTCGGAGTCATTATTGGACTGCTTGCCACCTATTTCTTTACTACGGACCACGATAAGATTATCAAACTGGTGAAAGAAAAGTTCCCAATAATCTTTCATGAAACGTTTACCCGTGTTTATTATGAACTGGTACATGTAGTCGGCGGTTATTTTAAAGCTCAGTTTAAAATTATGGGTGTTACCTATGTGTTGTTAACGATAGGACTGGCGATTCTTAAAGTGAAATATGCTTGGATAATCGCATTTGGAATTGCTTTTTTAGATATGCTTCCTGTTTTTGGAACAGGAGCTGTTTTATGGCCATGGGCATTGATTAAATTATTGTCAGGAAACTATCAGATTGCGCTTGGAATGATGATTTTATACGCAGTATGCCAGGTGACACATCAGTTAGTTCAGCCAAAGCTGATTGGAGATTCAGTAGGTATGGATCCTTTTGCTACCTTGTTTTTTATGTTTATTGGTTATCAAATAAAAGGTGTATTGGGAATGATTATTGCAATTCCGGCTGGAATGATTCTGTATCATTTGTATCTTGCAGGAGCATTTGATACAGTCATCTGGTGTTTTAAGGAGATTGCTAAAGATTTTAACGAATTTAGGAAAATATAGATATGTGCTGCATATCTTACTAAAAGAAAGGTCCAACTGCTACATATAATATGGCAGTAAGGACCTTATTTCTTTATTCTACCTGTTTTAAACCTGATATATTCGGTGAAATGGTAAGTGAATAGTTTGTATAGTATACAACAAAACCCGGTGCAGCTTTATTTGGTTTCTTAATGTTTTTCTTTTGTAAATAGTCAATTTCAACTTTATCGTTGTCCCGACCGCTTGAGTAGTAGGCTGCCAGCATTCCTGCTTCTTCGAAAGTACGGTCCGGCAGTTCTTCGTTATTTGATTTTACAATAACATGAGAGCCGGGCATTCCTTTTGCATGAAACCACCAGTCATTTCCGGTTGCAAATTTAAAAGTAAGTTCATCATTCTGATAGTTATTTTTTCCAACATAAATATCATAGCCATCCGAAGAAACGTAGTGAAATGGTTTACTTTTAATTTTCGCTTTTTTATCGGTTTTTTTGCGTTTAATATAACCAAATTCAATCAGTTCTTCTTTAATCTGTACCAAATCATCCTCGGTTTGCGCAATATCCATGGAAGCTGCAATACTTTCTAAATGTGCAATCTCTGTTTTCGTTTCTTCAATCAGAGTGGAAAGTGCTTCATAAGTACGTTTCAGCTTGTTGTATTTATCGAAATATTTTTTCGCATTTTCCATTGCATTCAGCTGGTTGTCTAATGGAATTGTCACCATTTCATTGGTATAATAATTTAAGGCTTCCAATTTTTCCGCGCCTTCTTCCAAACCATAACCATAGGTGTGAATCAATTCACCATAAACCTTGTATTTTTCGCGTTTTTCGGTATCTTTTAACTGTTTTTCCTGTAACTGATATTTTTTGCGGTTACGTTCTAATGCAGTACCCACAATTTTGCGTAAATCTACAGATTTCTGGCGAATACGGGTAAATTGATTCTTACTTGCATAGAATTGTTCCAAAACCATTGAGATAGAATCAAACCGCTGTACACTATAATCTAAAAATTGTGTCAGTTCAAAGCAGGAGAAATCAACAGGTTCTTTTCCGTTATATACAATGTTTGGATGAAAAGAAGCAGAAACTGTGTCTTCCATTATCCACATAAAGTGGTTGTATAAATGCTTTTTACCGTCTTCATTTAAAGAATCTGTTGACATATCCCCGTCAATAGAAGCTCGATGGCATAATTCTGATGCTAAAAGCGGACTAAACCCTGTTAAAGAGGAATAAATCGCTTTGGTAATCGATAAAGGTTTTTTCAGCACAATTTCTGTAAATTCTTTTTCTGAGATAGTAAGCGGATTCTTTTTATCTTCCTGTGTCGCAGGAAGGTGATATTCTTTCCCTGGCAGCACTTCGCGAAGTGAACTCATCATGGAAGACACCCGTTTAATACTATCAATGATAATGCCTTCAGAATTGCAAAAAATGATATTGCTATGCTTGCCCATCAACTCAATAATCAGTGTTTTTGTACACAAATCACCCATTTCATTCAGATGTTCAATTTCAAAATGAATGACACGTTCCATGTCCGGCTGATAGATACGTATGATACGCCCGTTTGCGATATGTTTGCGAAGGACCATACAAAAATTTGGTGCAGTAAGCGGGCTTTGTTTATTTTGTTCCGTTAAATATACAAATGGGAGAGAAGCGCTTGCTGACAGCGCCAAACGATACTGTCCTTCCCTGCCTTTTATAGTAAAAAGTAATTCATCCGATTCCGGCTGAGCTATTTTACTGATACGGCCGTTTAATAATACTTTATTTAATTCATTCACAAGGTTTGAAATCACAAATCCATCTAATGCCATAATTCATTTCCTCTTTCTACAAGACATTTCAACACTTTTCCTATTCTATCATAAAATTTCTATTTACAAAAGATTCATTTACGTCTAAATTAGACTTATAGATTTTTGAATAAAAGGAGTATATTATGGCAAAAGAATTACTTAAACGTGAAGAAGTCAAAGTGGAAGACACTTGGGACTTAACAGATATGTATGAGTCCAACGAGGCTTGGGAAGAGGAACTGAAAAAAATTGAAACTTTGATTGCTGAAATTGCAGGAATGGAAGGAACCTGTTTAGACTCAGCAAAAAATTTACTTACTGTATTGGAAAAGGATGCTGCCTGCGCACAGAAAATTGAACTGGCATACAGTTATGCAGAGCGTCTTTTTGACCAGGACCAGAAGAATACAAAGCATCAGTCAATGGCCGCAAAAATAATGTCAATTTATGCGAAGTATGCTGCAAGTACTGCATTTATCAGTCCTGAAATTATAGCTGCTTCTTCAGAACTTCTGGATAAATATTTTAAGGAGCTTCCTGAGTTAGAATTATATCGGAAGCAGATTGATGAAATCCTTCGTATGAAACCGCATCGTTTATCAGCAGAAATGGAAAAATTAGTAGCCTTAACATCAGAAATGAGTCAGGGACCTTCTGATACCTATTCTATCTTTAATAATGCAGACCTTACTTTCCCGGAAACAGAAGACGAAAATGGAGAGAAGGTTCGTTTAACACACGGAAGATTTATCTCTTTACTGGAATCCTCCAACAGAACTGTAAGAAAGAATGCTTTTGAAAAATATTATGCAACCTATGAACAGTTTTTAAATACACTTGCAAGCATTTATAATAATCAGGTAAAACAGCAGATTTTTCATGCAACTGCAAGAAAATATAACTCTACTTTAGAAGCAGCTGTGGATGAAAATAATGTTTCGCCGGATGTCTATAAAAATCTTGTTTCTACTATTAATGAGAACCTTGACAAAATGCATCATTATGTCAAATTACGTAAAAAATGCCTTGGTGTAGATGAACTGCATATGTATGATATTTATACACCAATGATTCCAGATATGGCAAAAGAAATTCCGTTTGAAGAAGCAAAAGAAACGGTTTTGAAAGCCTTAGCACCATTAGGGGAAGACTATGTTGCGAAAGTAAAAGAAGGATTTGAAAATCGCTGGATTGATGTATATGAAAATCAGGGAAAACGTAGCGGAGCTTATTCTGCAGGTTCCTATGGAGCACACCCATATGTTTTATTAAATTATAATGGCACCTTGGATAACATGTTTACTCTGGCTCATGAAATGGGACATGCAATGCATTCTTATTATTCCAATGAGAATCAGCCATATATTTATTCTCAATATAAGATTTTCGTGGCAGAAGTAGCTTCTACCTGTAATGAAATTCTTTTAATGGAATATCTGTTAAAAAATACAACTGATAAAAAAGAGCGCGCTTATCTCTTAAATCACTATTTAGATAGCTTCAAGGGAACTGTATTCCGTCAGACACAGTTTGCAGAGTTTGAAATGAGAACAAATGCTATGGTAGAAGCGGGTGAAAGCTTAAATGCTGAAAACTTAAATGCCTTGTACCTGGAATTGAATCAGAAATATTATGGTTCGGACATGATATCAGATAAAGAAATCTCTTATGAATGGGCGAGAATTCCCCATTTTTATTACAATTTCTACGTATATCAGTACGCAACAGGCTTTACTTCAGCAGTAGCGATTGCACGCAGCATTTTAAGAGAAGGAGCGCCTGCGGTAGAGCGTTATAAGAAGTTCTTATCCGGCGGCTGTTCCGATGCTCCGGTTGAATTATTAAAGATTGCAGGAGTAAATCTTGAAACACCGGCGCCAATTCAGTCGGCATTAAATGCGATGGGCGAAATTTTAGATGAGATGGAGACATTGATATAAGAAAGTATCCATAGAAATTTTTATTCCTTCTAGGAACTTTTTATAGGGTTATGTAAACCATATTGGGCTTATTTTGTTTCAAAAAGTTACTATACAGAAAAAGTTTTCTTCTAGGAACCTAAATTTAGAGTTTTAGGTTCCTGGAATATCAATTTTTTTGTATAGTAACTTTTTCTTTTATATTCAAGGAATTTTTTTCTTTTTTTCATAAAAAAAGTTTCTGGAAATTCAATTTTTCTCTATAGTAACTTTAACAAATCAGAAAAATAATTTACCCAATACGAGAAAATACAACTCTTAACGAAATACCCTTGACACAAGAGGTCTATTGTTATAGACTTAAATAAGAAGTCGATAACTATAGACCATAAATGAAAGGCAAAACTATGGATTTAAAACTTTGTGACAGTGATTATAAATTTATGACGATTGTCTGGGAATATGCACCAATCAATTCCGGGGAATTGGTTGCTTTATGTAATGAACAATTAGGATGGAAAAAATCAACGACATACACAGTAATTAAAAAACTGACAGAGCGTGGATTTATCAAGAATGAAAATGCGATTGTCTCTGTACTTGTAGCGAAAGAGGATTGCCAGGCCGTTGAATCTGATTATTTTGTGGAACGTACTTTTGGAGGTTCTTTACCGGGATTTCTTGCTGCCTTTTTAAACAGCAAAAAACTGACAGAAGAAGAAGCGGAAGAAATTAAGAAGATGATTGATGCGCACATGAAATAAATGGGAGAGTAATTCCATGGGAGAGGTTTCAGAAGTATTATATAATATATGGAATTTGATAAAAGACATGACATGGCAGATTAGTATTGTTATTTTAATTGTTATATCATGCCGTGTATTTGTTCAAAAAATTTCAAAACAAGCCTGCTATTTTTTATGGCTTATTGTTGCCGTCAGGTTGCTTGTTCCGGTTATGATTCCTTCAAGTTTTAGCGTTTTTAATTGGATGGAAAAACCACAGTTGGAACAAATGTATGAAAAAGAATCGGTAGAAGCAGTGGTTGATACACCTGATATTAATATAAAAGAAAATCAAACCAGTTCAAATGATCCTGCAAAACAAGAATCACTTGACAATGTTTATATTTCAAAGATTCATCAAATAGAACCTGACGCATCACTTCAAGATAGTAGTCATAAACAGAAAACAGATAAAAATACATTAAATGAAAATTCTGCAGTTATTAAAGTTATAACACAGAATTGGGACTTCATATTATGGATTGCAGGTATGAATCTTATGCTTATTTATGGCATCGTTTCTTATGTATTATTAAAAAATAAGCTACGGTTTGCAACTAAAAATCCAAATGGTTTTATGGAATGTGATAAGATTTCATCGCCCTTTGTTTTTGGTGTTTTAAAACCTGTCATTTATCTGCCATATCATTTGTCCGTACAGGAACAAAAATTTATTTTAAGTCATGAGCGTTATCATATCAGAAGAAGAGACTATCTGGTAAAGCTTTTTGCTTTTGCATTACTGGCTGTTTATTGGTTCCATCCACTTGTCTGGGTTGCTTTCTATCTGACGAGTAGAGACATGGAAGCAAGCTGTGACGAACAGGTGTTAAAAGACTTTGGAATAGAAGACCGGAAGGCATACAGTAGCTTATTATTAAGCTTTGCGAGCAATAAGCGTTATCCTTTGCCTTCACCGCTTTCTTTCGGAGAAAATGATGTAAAAAGCAGAATCAAAAAAATTTTGAACTATAAAAAGCCTACTTTTTGGGGAATCGTAGCAGTTGTTGTGATTACAATCCTAGTAGCAGTATGCTGTTTGACCGATGCAAAATCAAAAGATTTAGAACCGGAAACAGAAATGACAGAGGATGAAGTACTTGCATTTTTAGAGAAATTATATGATGCAAAAAATCCATATATTGGCGATGTGTATGCAGATAGAACAATTATGTCATTGCTTTTAGAGGAGCTTGGTGTTACAGGATTTAGCGGAAATGAAATTCAGACCTATGAGGAGCCATATTGGATTTCTTTCTCATTTGATGAAGAACCAAATGATAATCGCATGTGGCAGGCGTCTGCCATGTTTATGACTCTTGTGGATAATGCAGAAGAAGTGCGATGGACCTTTTACGATGAATATGATTCGTTAAAAACTTACTACGTTACGGTTGATTCTGTAAATCAATATCTGGAGGGAAAATCGTTAAAGGACTATGCGGTTTCTTATGAAAAGCTTGCGGAATTATGGAACATGCTGGATGAGAAACGAACTTATGCTGCTATTGCAAGCGGAGAATATAAGAGTTTTTTAGTCGCTACGTCTAATTGGGAACGTCAGGTAAAAAAGGCAGGACTTGATTTTACAGAGCGAATCACATGGGAAAATAGATTACGAGAGGATGGCATCGGTTACAGGGATACGGAAGGTTATGTTGCGGGATGTCAATATCAGGACTTTGATCAGAATGGTATAATGGATTTTGCTATTACAATTATTGATCACCAGCGTGAAGATGGTGTTGTTTCAAGTCTCTATATTTATATGAACGATGATCCGGCGTATATTTATGATTTCGCAATGCAGCCGTTATTTTGTGGCTTACAGACTGCGGATATTGACGAAGACGGATATTTGGAATTTATTTTTTCGGGTGATTCTTGGTGGAACCGGTGGCTATGGTTTCAATGCCTATTATGCAATATTAAAGTATAAAAATAAGACATTTGAAGAAATGCCATTGCCAACAGATGAATATCTGGAATGGACGGATGACAACCATCCCGGAGTCGGTTTGGAAGTATATGCAACGGAACAGAAAAATAAGTATGAAATATATTGCCCACTCATCAAGGAAAGTTGCTTTCTTGAATATGAATCAGCAGATGATTTATTTCAATCATATCCAAAAGCCGGTACAAAAGTCGGAAATGAATTTTATGGTTTTTATGGTTTGACTCCGGTGAATATTGACGGAAAAATTTATCTGTCAGCATTGGAGGAACTTTGCATTGAACCGACTAATTCCGCTCATGGTTATGATACGATTGGCTCTGTTTCGTTCTTACTAAGTTGGAATCATTCTTCAAATCAATGGGAAATTGAATCCTTTGATGTGATATCGAATCAGGTTGCATGGTATTTTGATGACATTCTGTTTTCATACGAAAATAATTGGGAAACTATGAGCCAAAAGCCTGTTTATGACGACGACTGGCACTTAAGCGATGCAAATAAAAACCTTAAGGGCAGCTATGAAAATCAAACCCTTACACTTTCCATAGAGAATGAAGTCTATTCTATAGACCTTAGTAATGAACTGGAAGCATCTAAGACTTATGAATGGGAGATAATGGGTATTTATCATAGTTATAATAAGTACGATGATATTTATATTTTCTTGAATGATTTTGATGTAAATGCAGATGGAAGCAGTACGCGCGAACCCGGACTTCTTATGGTTACGTTTTCACCAAATAATCCGGATAATTACCAAATTACTTCTTATCAGGGTTCTTTCGAGTGGTATGATAATTGCTATATGATAGGTGATAATTTCTATATACAAGATGAGAATGGTTTAAGAACGATTAACGTAATAACAAAAGACCTTTATGAATGCAAAGAGGAATATGCATTATTAAAGGACTATGCGGCAAACTCATTCCATGAATCAAACCTATGTTATTTATTCAATGCTTCACAAGAAATATATGACGTAACAATTTATAGCGCAATGGTTTCAGAAGCAGAAGATATTCCACCTGTTGGAATGGTTTTTATGGCATATAAAGATGGGAAGCCTTTTGCTTTTCTAAGGGTTGATTTTAGCGCAGATAACGCGTTAAACGGAATCAGGGTAGAAATGGCTAATTAAATTTTTTGAGGTATCAAATGAAGATGATTGATTTAAGAATTCTGTTTGAAGGGATACAAACAATTTGGAATAGCATACAGGAAATGGCATGGCAGGCGACCTTTGTCATTTTACTTATCATTGTTTGTCGCCTATTCATAAAAAAATATTCAACAAGGGCTTGTTATCTGCTATGGCTGGTCGTTGCAGTACGTTTATTTTTCCCTGTTTTATTTCCATCGAGTGTGAGTATTTTTAACTGGATACAGGCTGATGCTGTTAACAGAACTGAAATGGTAGAAAAAGAAATACAGGAAGTACCTCTTTTTCATGAAGAAAACAATTATGACAATCAATTACCTGACGCGAATATATCGCATTCGGATAGCATGATGGAAAGTAATTTTGTTAACAAAGAAGAAAGACTGCCATCGAATATCTCTGATTATGTATCTGTGGATGCCCTTATCACTGAAAGTCGAAGTATATCTTCTAATTTTGCAAGTTATGGACTCCCTATCATTTGGATAGTGGGAATGGTAATTATGCTTGGATACGGCATTGTATCTTATGGATTATTAAAACATAAACTTCGTTTTGCAACCAAAAATCCGAATGGATTCATGGAATGTGACCAAATTGCATCCCCTTTTGTCTTTGGTATAATGAAACCTATCATTTACATGCCATACCATTTGAATGAGCAGGAACAGGATTACATTTTACTGCATGAACGTTACCATATCAAACGTCGTGATTATCTGATTAAGATTCTGGCTTTTTTATTGCTTGCAATTTATTGGTTCCATCCACTGGTATGGATTGCTTTTTACCTGATGAGCCAAGATATGGAAATGAGTTGTGATGAAGAGGTGCTAAAGGAAATTGGAATAGAAGAACGAAAAGCTTACAGTACACTACTATTAAGCTTCGCAGGTAACAGGCGTTATCCGCTGCCGGCGCCGCTTTCTTTTGGTGAAAATGATGTAAAGAGCAGAATTAAACAGATTTTAAATTATAAAAAGCCTACTTTCTGGGGAATAGTGGCAGTGTTTGCGGTAAGCATTCTTGTTACAGTCAGTTGTTTAACGGATGCTAAAAAAGAGTTACCGGAATCTAATACTGAAATAAGGGAAGAAAATTTGCTTGCATTTGCAGAAACACTATATGAAGCGAAGAATCAGTATATCGGTGACATTTCAGCGGATGAAAAGCTTCTGTCTCTTTTATGGGAACAGTATGGTATAAAAAATAGCGCCGGTACAGAATTACAGACCTATGAGGAACCATATTGGATTACCATAAGTTTTACTGAAAAACCGAATGACACTGCTATGTGGAAGGCGGCTTCCTTATTTCTGGCGTTGGTAGGAAACTGTGAGGAATTCCGTTGGGAATTTACTGAGAATGATATGCTCTATACTTATTATGTCAATGCAACAGATCTTCAGGAAATTCTTAAAATTGAAAATATAAAAGATTTTGGTACCTCGTCAGAAAAAGTGGCAGAACTGTTGGAATTATTGGACGAACATGAAACGAGGCAGACTAATACGATTTATGATGCCTATAGCACAACTATTAATGCAAATATAAAGGATTCTCTTTTGCAAAACGAAGCTGAAAAGACAGGAATTTCTTGGGTAGTGCTAAACAGCTATGAGCAGAAATTAATAGAAGAAGGAATCAGCTATCGGGGGAATGATTTCGTCGTTTTAGACTGTTTTTATCAGGATTTTGATAATTCCGGCAGTAAGGATTTTATCGTTCATGTCTACGATTCTAATGAAGCAAAATCGAGCCTGCTTATTTTTATGAATGAAGATCCGATCTATCAGATTACATTTTCTGAAAAATTCTGGGGAGTAGATATTTTGTCCGGTGATATTGACCATGATGGAAATACAGAACTGATTTATAGCGGAAATACAGGCGGAAATGGCGGTTCAGGTTCGTATCATAAAGGAATTTTAAAGTATGAAAACCACAGTTTTACACCAATGGAACTTCCGGGAGATTTTTCAGGATTAGAAAAAGAGTGGGGCGATGCCGGTTTTTATATCAATGTCTGGTTTGGTAAAGGAGAAAATGAATACGAAATTGTCTGTCCTGCACTTGGAAGAACAGATGTAATAAAAAAGGATTACTATAGGGATGTAGACGGAAATTATTTAGTGCAACCGTATCCCGGAGGAGAAGCCGGAGCAAACTGCCGTGGTTTTTATAATCTGCATGTAATAAAAGAGGATGGAAGGGATTATCTCATGGCAGATGAGTATTTTTATGGTGAGCTTGGTGTCAACTATGGACTTGGATTTGTGCGCTTTATCTTCGATTGGGATGACACAGAAGGTTGGATTGTGAAAAATTATGAGCTACATACGTTTGAAGAAGAGAATAAAAAAGATGACATTGCAACCGAAACTGCGAAAAAATGGGCACTAGCCTTTAGCAATGGAGATGGACAGACCATTATTTCCATGGCAAGTGGGGAGGTAATCGAACAGTTTCAAAAAGAGGGAGTGCTAGAGCGTTTTGGCGATAATGTTAGATTTAGCCTTGGCTCAAGCCCGATGTTTATACCTTGGTCAGATGATATTATTCCTTATACAATCGTTTCACAAGATGACATAAATCATACCGTTGATATCCTTTATTATACATGGACTTCAGATCCTCATATCTATGTATGGAGAGAACAGCTAACATTTACACCGACGAATGATGAATATATTGTTAGTAAAGAAAGCATTGTATGCTATGACAATATCACTACGTTAGAAGATTTTTTATTAGCTTATCCAATGGGAATTAGGGAGACACCTATGAATTATTGTGAAGTAAATTCTCTTGGTGAGCAATTAGAGAAAAATGCATTATTATCAAGTAATAACCTTTACAAGGACCTTTTTGATCCTGCATTAGCAGCCTATTATTTGCTTAATATTGGAAACAAAGGGAATCTGCCAACGGAAGTGGAAACAAGTGGTGACGTAGATTCTCGTAGCATTAAAATTACTTTTCCGGATGGAAGCATCGAAATTAGTGTATGCAGACCTTATAGTGAAAATGGTATTTGGATACCATATGATTACGTTGTATATAAAGATTAGGATGAATCACCCGCTCATTATTGTTAAAATGAGCGGGCTTTCTCTTATAAAAAACATCTGATATTCTGTCTTAGGCTTTCTTCCTCTCGAATAATAGCTTCTGTGAGATTTTTGGCCTTATCATCAGCTTCCTTATATTCATTCAGATAACGATAGAGAGTCTTGATGCCCATGTTGCAGCCTTCTGTAATTAAATACGCGCAGTTTTTGTCACTGTTATTAAACAGCATTTTTGTATTGGTTTTCATCCAGGACATTCCTTTTGCAACCGGATTTGGGTCATTTGCTTCGCATCCACATTTAGAAAGATAGGAGTGGGTTTCATCACCGAGTTTTCTGTGGGCAGAAATCGAATCTATGAGTATCTTTCTAAAATCAGAATCTTTAACATCTTCTAAAATCTCTTCCATGGAAAAAACAGCCATTTGTACACCGGAATTACATTCTTCTAATAGTTTTACAGTATCTTTGCTCGTCATAAGCAGTCCTCCTTTTTTAGGAGTATTTGCAGAAAATAGAAGATTATGTATCTTATTGTAGACTCAATTATACGCGGAAAAAGATTGACTTCCCATAACTTTCGCTTTATAATAAATTTACCTATGCATACAGTTATTTGATGGAAAAAGAGATGCGAGGATTTCATTACCGAATCAGAACAGTTTCGGGTTAGGAGAATTACTATGATTAAAAGCATGACTGGTTTTGGCCGGTGCGAGGTGACAGAGGGCAATCGAAAATATACGGTTGAGATAAAGTCTGTAAACCATCGTTATCTGGATGTAAATATCAAGATGCCAAAATCTTTAAACTTCTTTGAAAGTACCATTCGTACGTTATTAAAGGAGTATATGGAGCGAGGAAAAGTTGATCTTTACATCACTTATGAGGATTTTTCAGAAGAACGTTTTTCATTGAAATACAATGAAGAATTAGCAGGTGAATATCTGGCTCATTTAAAAGAAATGGCAGAGAAGTTTGGATTGGATGATGATATTCGTGTCAGCACCTTGTCACGCTATCCTGATGTCTTTACTATGGAGCAGGTGGAAGTTGATGAACAGGAACTTTGGGCAGGTCTTGAAAAAGCAATTCGAGGTGCATGTGAGCAGTTCGTGGAAAGCCGTATCACAGAAGGGGAACATTTAAAGACAGATCTTTTTGTGAAGCTTGATAATATGCTTTCTTATGTGGACTTTATTGAAGAACGTTCACCAATCATCATGAAAGATTACAGAGAACGCTTAGAGAATAAAGTCAAGGAATTATTAGGTGATAAGCAGATTGATGATTCCAGAATCGCTACAGAAGTGACCATCTTTGCTGATAAGATTTGTGTAGATGAGGAGACTGTTCGTTTAAGAAGCCATATTAAGAGTACAAAAGCTGCTTTAGAAGTCGGTGGCAGTATTGGACGTAAGCTTGATTTCATTGCTCAGGAAATGAATCGCGAAGCGAATACCATCCTTTCTAAGGCAAATGACTTAGAGATTTCTGATACAGGTATTAACTTGAAAACAGATATCGAAAAAGTACGTGAACAGATTCAGAATATTGAATAACAGAGGAATATATGGCAAAATTAATGAATATCGGTTTTGGAAATATGGTGAATACAGACAAAATTGTCAGTATCATCTCTTCCGATTCTGCTCCTGCCAAACGTATGATAGCAAAAGGAAAAGACTCCGATACGCTGATTGATGCTACACAAGGACGCAGAACCAAAAGTGTAATTTTTACCGAAAATAATAAAATCATATTATCCGCGTTACAGCCGGAGACTTTAGCCGGACGTTTTAACGGAAATGTAAGCGAGGTAGAAGATGATGCAAAAGAATAAAGGGATTTTATTAGTTCTTTCCGGATTTTCGGGTTCGGGTAAAGGAACTGTTATGAAAGAAATCATGAAACAATATTCTGACCGGTATGCTTTATCCATTTCTGCGACCACACGTGCACCAAGACCGGGCGAGACGGATGGAGTCGAATATTTTTTTAAAACCAGGGAAGAATTTGAAGCAATGATTGCAAATAATGAACTGATAGAATATGCTCAATATGTATCAAATTATTATGGTACACCGAAAGCTTATGTGGAAGAACAGTTGAATGCCGGAAAAGATGTCATCCTGGAAATTGAGATTCAGGGAGCTTTAAAAATAAAAGAGAAATTCCCTGATACACTTTTATTATTCATGACACCGCCAAGTGCAGAAGAGTTAAAGAATCGTCTTATCGGACGAGGAACTGAGACAATGGACGTGATTGAGTCCAGACTCTCCCGCGCAGTACAGGAAGCGGAAGGAATTGAAAAATACGATTATTTGATCATTAATGATGATTTAGAGGAATGTGTGGAACAATTCCACAGTATTGTAACAAATGAGCACTATCGTGTTTCACGTAATGAAGAAAATATTGATAACATGCGCAGTCAATTAGCTGCTTTTACAAAAAATTAAGATAATAAAGAAAGAGGTATAATTATGATTCATCCATCTTATGTAGAATTAATGTCAGTAGTAAACAATGGTGTAGAAATCGGAGAAGAGCCGGTTGTTAACAGCCGTTATGCGATTGTAATCGCTACCGCTAAAAGAGCACGTCAGTTAATTTCCGGTGCTGAACCATTGGCAGAAAAGAAAACTTGTCCAAAGCCATTATCTATTGCTGTTGAGGAAGTATTTGAAAGCAAGGTAAAAATTATTCCAGAAGGCGCTACAAGTGAAAACGCATAAAAAAGTATCGCTCGGTGTAATATCCGGGCGATTTGTATAGTAGAAAGGTTTTTTATAAGATGAAGTTATTATTTGTATCTTTAGGCTGTGACAAAAATCTGGTTGATACCGAATATATGCTTGGAATGCTGCAGGCAGACGGAATTGAAATGACAAATGATGAGACGGAAGCAGATATTATCATTGTCAACAGCTGTTGTTTTATTAATGATGCAAAAGAAGAAAGTATTAATACCATTTTAGAAATGGCTGAATATAAAAAAACAGGTTCCTTAAAGGCATTAATTGTAACTGGTTGTCTGGCACAGCGTTATCAGGACGAAATCAAAAAGGAAATCCCGGAAGTAGATGCTATTTTGGGAACCAATTCCTACGATGATATTGTAAACGCAGTACATGAAGCCTTAGAAGGCCATTATTATAAGAATTTAGGTACCTTAGAAGGGCTTCCGACTCTAAAAAATAAACGCAGTGTGACCACTGGCGGTCATTTTGCTTATTTAAAAATTGCAGAAGGTTGTAATAAACATTGTACTTATTGCATTATTCCATCTATCCGCGGCAGATACCGTAGTGTTCCAATGGAAGATTTAGTAGCTCAGGCGAAAGAATTGGTGGAAAATGGTGCAAAAGAATTAATTCTTGTTGCACAGGAGACCACCTTATACGGAATTGATTTGTATGGTGAAAAATCTCTGCATAAGTTGTTGGATGAATTGAATAAAATCACAGGTTTGTTCTGGATTCGTATCATGTACTGTTATCCGGAAGAAATTTATGAGGAACTCATCGATTCTATGATTCGAAATGAAAAAGTATGTCACTATCTGGACATTCCGATTCAGCATTCAAACGATACCATGCTGCGACGTATGGGAAGAAAAACCAGCCATGATGATTTAGTGAATATTATTACTAACTTAAGAGAACGCATTCCGGACATTACACTTCGAACAACTTTAATCTGCGGTTTTCCCGGAGAAACAGAGGAAATGCATGAAGAATTGATGCAGTTTATCAATGACATGGAATTTGACCGTTTGGGTGCATTTGCTTATTCACCGGAAGAAGGAACACCGGCTGCTGAATTCCCTGATCAGGTTGACGAAGAACAAAAGCAAATCTGGCGTGACGCTGTTATGGAACTTCAGGAAGAGGTCATTTTCGATAAAAACGAAGAGATGAAAGACCGAGAATTATATGTGTTCATAGAAGGGCAGGTAGACGGTGGTGCCTATGTAGGGCGTACCTATCGTGATGCACCGGACGTGGATGGTTATATTTTCATAAATACGGATGAGACGTTGATGACCGGAGATATTGTAAAAGTGAAGGTCGTCGGTGCCTATGAATATGATTTGATTGGAGAGATAATATGAAGATGAATTTACCAAACAAACTAACAATTTTTCGTGTTATTTTAATTATTCCTTTTGTTATTTTATTACTTGGCAGTGTAAATCGCTGGGCATGGTTTATGGTTATTTTTCATGGAATCATGGAATATATAGACTATATTGCGGTTGCCATTTTTATCATTGCAAGCCTTACCGATATGCTGGATGGTAAAATTGCAAGAAAATATAATCTTGTGACAAATTTCGGCAAATTTATGGACCCGCTAGCAGATAAGCTGTTGGTTTGTTCTGCTTTGATTTGTCTGGTTGAGATGGGAAGACTTCCTGCATGGATAGTCATTATCATTATTGCAAGAGAATTTATTATCAGTGGTTTCCGTTTGGTTGCTTCCGATAACGGAATTGTGATTGCAGCAAGCTATTGGGGAAAATTTAAAACAGTTTCCCAGATGATTATGGTTATTCTGTTATTACTAAACATCCAGAATACGTTCTTTAAAGTTTTAGGAAGCGTTTTTGTATGGATTGCTTTAATCTTAACGGTTGTATCCTTAATGGATTATGTTATGAAAAATATTAGTGTTTTGAAAGAGCAGAAATAATGCAGACAATAGAAGAGCAGGTTTTTGAATTATTAAAAAAACATAATATTACCTTATCCACTGCAGAATCCGCGACAGGTGGTATGATAGCTTCGATGCTGGTAAATGTTCCGGGAATTTCTGAATTTTTTCAGGAAGGCTATGTGACTTATTCAAATGAGGCAAAAATAAAGATGATTGGCGTCGACCGTAATGTGATTGATACATTCGGAGTCGTGAGCAAAGAGACTGCTGAAAATATGGCTTTTTCCGTAGCAAAAACGGCCGAGACAGATGCTGCATTGTCTGTAACAGGAGTTGCAGGGCCGGATGGCGGAACAAAAGAGTGCCCGGTGGGAACTGTGTATATTGGATGCTATTATTTGGGTAAAATAGTAGTGGAACACCATGTTTTTAACGGAAACCGTATGGAAATCAGAAAAGCTGCTGCGAAACGTGCTTTAGAGCTGTTGATTGAATGCGTAGGCGCACGAAAGGATGAAAGAATATGAGAATTATAGCAGGAACAGCCAGAAGCCTTCCTTTAAAAACAATTGAAGGCATGGATACCAGACCTACAACAGACCGTATCAAAGAGACCTTATTTAATATGTTACAAGGCGAAGTACCCGGTTCTTATTTCTTGGATTTATTTGCCGGAAGTGGGCAGATTGGCTTAGAGGCTGTCAGCCGTGGTGCAAAATTTGCTGTCTTTGTAGAGAATAATAAAAAAGCAGCTGCATGTATTGAAGATAATATTCGTTTTACAAAGTTTGGTGACCGGACGAAACTGATTACAAGTGATGTTTTAACAGCCTTGCGCAGTATGGAAGGTAAATATCAGTTTGATGTCATTTTTATGGACCCTCCATATAATTGTCTTTATGAAAAGGCTGTATTGGAATACTTAAAGAATTCCACGCTGATTCACGAGGATACGTTACTCGTTGTGGAATCTTCTTTAGAAACTTCCTTTGATTATTTAGACGAAATGGGTTACAATCTAGTAAAACATAAATGCTACAAAACAAATGCACATGTATTTATCCGCAAAGCATAAAAGGAGGATTCTTCGATGAAGAAAGCAATCTATCCGGGCAGTTTTGATCCACCGACTTTAGGACATCTTGACATTATCCGCCGTTCTGCAAAGATGGTGGACGAATTAGTGGTAGGTGTCTTACATAATAGTGCAAAAAATTCGTTGTTTTCTACTGACGAACGTGTTAGTATGATTAAAGAGGTTACGAAAGAATTTCCAAATGTTACGGTGACATCTTTCGATGGGCTGCTAGTTAATTATATGAAGGAAATTGATGCTACACTCATCATCCGTGGGCTGCGTGCGGTTACTGATTTCGAATATGAATTACAGATTGCCCAGACCAACCGTGTTGAGTATCCTGAAGTTGAGACGATTTTTTTAACCACAAGTTTAGAGTATTCTTACCTTAGTTCCACTATTGTAAAAGAATTTGCTTCTTATGGTGGCGATATTTCTAAGTTTGTTCCACCGGAATTTATAGATC
Organism: uncultured Roseburia sp.; assembly: GCA_945787015.1. Classification (GTDB taxonomy): domain Bacteria; phylum Bacillota; class Clostridia; order Lachnospirales; family Lachnospiraceae; genus Roseburia. Next base: position 93,876 of record CALZGM010000004.1, on the reverse strand, counting down.
GTATATATGCAAAATATCAAATCGAAAGGAATGGTTTATAATATGGCAAGTAAAATGGAGCAGATTATCGATGAAATTGAAGAGTACATTGACGGTTGTAAGACATATCCGTTATCTTCAGCTAAAATCATTGTCAATAAAGATGAAATCGAAGAATTATTAAGTGAATTAAGAAATAAGACTCCGGAAGAAATTAAGCGTTATCAGAAGATTATCAGCAATAAAGAGGCAATTTTAGCTGATGCACAGGCAAAAGCGGATGCGATTATTGCTCAGGCTCAGATTAAAACTGATGAATTAATTAATGAGCATCAGATTATGCAGCGTGCTTATGCCCAGGCAAATGAGGTGGTAATGTTAGCTACCAAACAGGCACAGGAGATATTAGACAACGCGACAAACGATGCAAATAATATCCGCATGAGCGCAATGCAGTACACAGATGATATTTTAGGTAACCTTGAAAATGCCATTGGAAGGGCAATGGAAGCTTCTAGAACCCGTCATGACAGTTATATGGGTTCTCTTCAGGAGTTTTATGATATCGTATCTTCTAACCGTGCAGAATTAAATCCTACAGTAGAAGAAGATATGTCTGCAGCCCAGGCGACAGAAGAATTACCTAAAATAGATATTACACCGGATTTATTAGGATAATAGTGGCAGCAAGCAGCCCTGATATTATAGCAAGAACCGCTTTTATGAAACAATATCTTTTGATAGAAAGCCCGGTATCTTTTATCATGGCACTTGTCTGAGAAATACCGCTTAGTCCACCAAAGGCAGTGAATATCATAGCAAGTACATATTGACTTCCTTTCGTCATTGATGTATGACTAATGGCATGAATTCCGTTTGTCAGCTCCGTAATGCCGATAAAACACAATTTTACCTGGTTAGGAAGCGAAAGCATTGAAAAACAAGATGCCAGAATGGAAAATATCATGATATATCCGCCAATTTTGGTTAATGTTTCAAAACCGTTCATAATACCGGCATCGACGATTTGAAAGTTAATTTTAGATCTTGATGCCGATTTTTTATGAGAAAAATCAGAAGCTTTTTGTTTCCTGAGTAAGAAACTACCAAGAATCAATGGTGGCAGATATAAAATCAGCAAGGAAAGCACAAAGTAACCATGCAGTTTCAATTGCTGTTCCAAAATGTAACTTTGAATAAATACAGGACTCATATTATTTGTGATAATAAATAAGATATCTGCTTCTTCTTTTGTGATTTTGTTCTGTCGAAGAAGTTCGGCACAGTTTTTACTTCCCATGGGAAATCCAAAAAGAAAACCGGAAAGAAGCACAAACGCACCGGATTCACTAACCGGTATGATATGTTTCAAAATTGGTAATATTTTTCCTGTTAAAGAGGGAAGAATATCTGATGAGATGATAATATTGGATAAAATGGCAAATGGAAGCAGCGCCGGTAAGATATGTTCAAACCAGAGCACAAGTCCGTTTGCAGCCGCATTTACAGTAACTGCAGGATATTTTAATATATAAAACAAGCATAAAAGGATAATGAGAATAAACATTTTCTTTTTCATACTATAATATATTTCTTTTAGGAGGTTTCTATGAGTATTTTAGAAAAACACAATTTACAACCGGAAAGTGTATTCCGTTATTTTGAAGAACTGGCAGCCATTCCGCATGGTTCCAGAAACACAAAGGCAATCAGCGATTATTTAGTTGATTTTGCAAAAAAACATAATCTGGAGCATTATCAAGACGAAGATCATAATGTTATCATTATTAAAGAAGCATCAGAAGGCTATGAAAATTCAGATGCCATTATTATCCAGGGTCACATGGATATGGTCTGTGAGAAAGAGAATGATTGTAACATTGATTTTGAAAAAGAAGGACTGGACTTATATGTAGATGGTGACTTTTTAAAGGCCAGAGGTACGACACTTGGTGGTGATGATGGAATTGCTGTAGCGTATGCGCTGGCTATCTTAGAGTCAGATGAAATTGCACATCCGCGCTTAGAAGTTGTCATTACCGTTGATGAAGAAATTGGTATGTTGGGAGCAGAAAGCATTGATTTGTCCATGTTAAAGGGCCATAAAATGTTAAATATCGACTCTGACGTAGAGGGACATTTTCTTACCAGCTGTGCAGGAGGTATGCAGGTAAATACAGTCATTCCGGTAGCCTATGAGGATGCCAGCGGTATTTTATATGAAATCGCTGTTACAGGCTTAGAAGGCGGTCATTCAGGAGCTGAAATTGATAAAGAACACGGGAATGCGAATATTCTCATGGGGCGTGTTTTAAAAGCTTTAGCCACAGAAGTAGAATACGGGATTGTATCCTTAGCAGGTGGTTTAAAGGACAATGCGATTCCAAGAGAATGTAAAGCCGAACTTTTAGTCGCAGAAGCTGATGCAGTCCGCTTAGAAGAAATGTTAACTGCAATGAGTAATGTATTTGCAAATGAATTTATGGCATCTGATAAAGGGGTAAAAGTTGTTTTTGAAGATAAAGGCGAAACAGATATTCCGGTACTTACCATTGGTGCTCAGGAAAAAGTGATATTCTATTTAAGAAATGTTCCAAACGGTGTACAGCATATGAGCCGGGTAATGCCGGGATTGGTTGAGACTTCATTAAATCTTGGAATCATGGAGTTAAAAGACGGTGCGTTAAATTGTGTGACTTCTGTACGAAGCAGTGTTTCTACCAGAAAAAATGATTTAGCAGATAAGTTAGTGTATTTAGCAGAGTTTTTAGGCGGAGATGCTACCATTGAGGGCGATTATCCTGCATGGGAATATAAGGCTGATTCTGATATCCGTGAAACAATCAGCTCTGTATACAAAGAATTATTTGATGAAGAGCCTGTATTTGAGGCAATCCATGCAGGATTGGAATGCGGACTTTTATCCGGAAAAATTGAAAATTTGGATTGTGTATCCTTTGGACCAAACAATTATGACATCCATACACCAAAAGAACGTTTAAGCATTTCTTCAACGGAAAAAATCTGGAAGCTTTTAATTGAGTTTTTAAAACGCTGCAAGTAATATATGAGGATAGGGCGGTTTCAAAAATGGTTACTATTTATGTCTCTCTTATGTTTTGATGTAATTTTATTTTTCTACTTAGAGAGTGAAGTACAAATGAGAAACTGCTTTTCTTTTGAGATAGGAAAATTCCATCTTGTTTCGTTCGATATAGGAACAGACCAATTAATGCAGTTTTATACAGATTCCGAAGGGGATATGTCAGACTTCCTTTCCCTTTTAACGCTATATATGGGAACAGACTGTCTGACTTCCAATTCCAAAGAACTTTTGGACAAAAAGGATATGGTATTAACTTATAAAAAAGAAGAATATGAGCAGCTTTTTGCATATTTAAAAGCAATTTTTACTGATATGAGATGTTTTCCGGTGGGAGAAATAAAAAATCTTCCTAATGCAGAGTATTCCTACGTGAACAGCTGGCACTATGCGAGAAATTATAACGGGGAACGGGTACATGAAGGCTGTGATATTATGGCAACCTATAATAAGCGCGGAATTTATCCGATTTACAGTGCTACAGACGGTGTGATAGAAAATATTGGATGGTTGAAGTTGGGTGGTTACCGAATCGGCATACGAAGCGAATCCGGCGCTTATTATTACTATGCTCATTTGGCAGAATATGCAAAGGATTTTCAGCCGGGTGAAGCAGTAAAAGCCGGTGAATTTATCGGTTTTATGGGGGACACGGGATATAGTGAGGTAGAAGGCACGACCGGACAATTTGACGTGCATCTACATTTTGGAATATATTTTGACGATGAGAACGGAAAGGAATTTGCGATCAATCCTTACCCGGCACTTTATTTATGCGAACAACGACAGAAAGGTACATTAGATGAGAATTGATAAATTTTTAACTGAGCTTGGTGTCGGAAGCAGAAGCGAAGTGAAAAAAATTATTAAAACCGGACAAATAATGATAAATGGTATCCCGGTTAAGAAGCCGGAACAACAAATTGATGAAACAAAAGACGTTGTTACTTATCAGGGAAAAATCTTGTGTTATCAGCAGTTTGAATATTATATGTTTTATAAACCGGCAGGGTGTGTGACTGCCGTTACCGATGCAGTGCATAAAACAGTTATGGACTATATGAAGGATTTGACACGTAAGGACTTAAATCCTGTGGGCCGTTTGGATATTGATACGGAGGGATTATTGCTTATTACAAATGATGGCATGTTATCGCATGAATTATTAAGTCCGGCAAAGCATGTGCCAAAGACTTATTATGCAAAAGTGGAAGGAAAAGTGACAGAAAAGGATGTAAACCTTTTTATAAAAGGGATTGACATTGGTGAGAAAAAGCCTTGTAAACCTGCAGAACTAAAGGTTTTAGTAAGTGATGCGGTTTCAGAAATAGAATTAACGATTTCCGAAGGAAAATTTCACCAGGTTAAACGAATGTTTGAAGCGTTAGATAAAAAAGTGCTTTATTTAAAGCGAATTTCAATGGGCAGGCTTATCTTAGACGAGAACTTAAAACCGGGTGAATACCGCCCGTTAACAGAACAGGAAATAGAAGAACTACGCCGTTAAATTGGCAGAACGAGAGGATTTATGAGTAACGGATTTTTACCAATCAGTAAAGAAGATATGAAGGAACAGGGCATTTCACAGTTAGACTTTGTCTACGTGTGCGGTGATGCATATGTAGACCATCCTTCGTTTGGACATGCTATCATTTCAAGAGTATTACAGTCTCATGGTTATACTGTGGGAATCATAGCGCAGCCGGACTGGACCAAGAGCGAATCCATCAATATTTTAGGGGAACCGCGTCTTGGTTTTTTAGTATCTGCGGGAAATATGGATTCCATGGTAAATCATTATTCCGTATCGAAGAAAAGACGTACAACAGATGCATTTACCCCCGGCGGAGTCATGGGAAAACGACCGGATTATGCAACCATCGTTTATTGTAATCTGATTCGCCAGACCTATAAAAAGAAACCGATTATTATTGGCGGTATTGAGGCAAGCCTTCGTCGTCTGGCTCATTACGATTACTGGTCAGATAAGTTGAAACGTTCTATTTTACTGGATTCCGGTGCAGATTTAATCTCTTACGGAATGGGAGAGCGAAGTATTGTTGAAATTGCAGATGCCTTAGACAGTGGTCTTGATATCCGTGATATCACCTTTATTGACGGAACGGTGTATAAGACCAGAAATAGAGATATTATTTATGATGCCATCGAGCTTCCTTCTTATGAAGATTTGAAAAAAGACAAATTAAATTATGCAAGAAGCTTTTATACCCAGTATTGTAATACAGACCCATTTTCCGGAAAACGATTGTTTGAGACCTATGACGATAAACTATTTGTCGTACAGAATCCACCTTCAAAGCCATTGTCTCAAAGCGAAATGGATGCTGTTTATGCCCTGCCTTATATGAGGACCTATCATCCTTCATATGAAGAAGCCGGTGGGGTCCCTGCAATTGAAGAAGTGAAGTTCTCACTCATCAGCAACCGTGGATGTTTCGGTGGCTGTAGTTTTTGTGCTTTAACCTTCCACCAGGGAAGAATTATACAGACCAGAAGTCATGAATCGATTTTAGCGGAAGCCGGGAAGATGATCTGGGACCCGGATTTTAAAGGCTATATTCACGATGTAGGAGGTCCAACTGCGAATTTCAGAGCTCCGGCTTGTGACAAACAATTAACCAAGGGCGCATGTCCAAACAAACAGTGCCTATTTCCAAAACCTTGCAAAAATTTAAAGGTAGACCATTCGGATTATTTAAGTTTACTTCGAAAACTCCGCGAATTACCAAACGTGAAGAAAGTATTTATCCGTTCCGGTATCCGTTTTGATTATTTGATTTATGATGAGGACCCGACCTTTTTACGTGAGCTTTGTGAGCATCATGTAAGCGGCCAGTTAAAGGTGGCTCCGGAGCATATTTCGGATGCTGTTTTACAAAAGCTTGGCAAGCCGGAAGTAGCAGTCTACAATCGCTTTGTGAAGGCATATAAAGCAATGAACGAAAAACTGGGTAAGAAGCAATTTTTAGTTCCTTATCTGATGTCTTCCCACCCGGGCTCTACCCTTAAGGAAGCAATTGAACTTTCTGAATATTTGCGTGATTTGGGCTATATGCCGGAGCAGGTGCAGGATTTTTATCCGACACCTTCTACGATTTCTACCTGTATGTATTATACCGGTGTGGATCCACGTAATATGCAGCCGGTTTATGTGGCTACCAATCCACATGAAAAGGCTATGCAGCGTGCTTTGATTCAGTATCGTAATCCAAAGAACTATGATTTGATTTATGAAGCATTAACAAAGGCCGGAAGAACAGATTTAATCGGTTATGATAAGAAGTGCCTGATTCGTCCTCGAAAGGGAGATGGACGGGTGCAGAATGCGTCACGGGATGCGAAAGAGAAACAGAAGAAAAAGACCATTCGAAATGTGCATAAGAAACGGAAATAATGCATTTTCTTTTCAAAGGAGCTTCAAATGATGAATATAAAAAAAGCAAAAGAATTTATATATAGAAATGCAAGACCTCTTGATTTAGCAAGGTGGCAATATTTATTTGAAATTGGGAAAAAAGAGGATGTTCTTAAAATATTAGCTAAATATCAAAACGAAGATGGCGGTTTTGGACATGCGCTTGAACCGGATTGTTGGAATCCAAATTCGTCTCCAATTCAAACATGGGTTGCAACTGAAATTATCAAAGAAGTGAATCTTATTGAAAAAGAGCATCCAATGATTCAGGGAATACTGAGATATCTGGAAACGACAAAAGACTTTAATGGACATATGTGGTTTAATACGATTCCTTCAAATGATGATTTTCCGCATGCGCCTTGGTGGAATTATGTATCTTCTCAGGAACTTAACTATAATCCGACAGCCTGTTTTATTGGGTTTATTCTAAAATATGCCAGTAAAGAAAGTAAGCTTTATGCAACAGCAGTTACTTTATTGAAAGAAGCATACGATTATTTTAATGTCAATTTCCCGATGGATTCCATGCATACAGTTTCCTGTTTTGTGAGTTTGTATGAATATTTAAAGGAATGCAACGCAAACACTTATATTAATATGACAGAGTTTGAAGAACTGCTAAAAAAACAGATAAAGCATGTTCTGACACAGGATACATCTGTTTGGTCAACGGAATATGTATGTAAGCCGTCTTTATTCATAAACTCGAAAAATAGTATTTTTTATCCGGATAACAAAGAACTTTGTGAATTTGAATGTGATTTTATTTCCAAAACGCAAGAAGCGGATGGCAGTTGGAATATTACATGGGAATGGGGCAGTTATCCGGAACAATGGAGTATTAGTAAGAATTGGTGGAAATCGGATTTGATTATTAAAAATTTGAAATTCTATAGTGTCTTAAAAGAATCTAATAAAAGGATTGCATTTGACGAAACATTTATACATAAAACACTTGAGGAACGTTCAAGTGAATATGAAGGAAATTTAAACCTAGATGGTGAATATGATTGGAAAGATCCTCTAAAATAGCAAATAAGACAAATAGTAAGTAGCGGAGAAAATGAAAATGACAACTGTATATTTTGTACGACATGCAGAACCTAATTACGATAATCATGATGACAGATCAAGAGAACTTTCAAATAAAGGACTAAAAGACAGAAAACTTGTTACAAAATTTTTATTAGACAAGCATATTGATATTATAATTTCAAGTCCTTATAAAAGAGCGGTTGATACAGTTGCTGATTTTGCTGAAACTTCAAATTTGAAAATTGAAATAATAGAAGATTTTAGAGAACGCAGAGTAGACAGTGAATGGATAGCTGACTTTCAAGCATTTTGCAAGAAACAATGGGAAGATTTTAATTACAAATTATCCGATGGCGAAACTTTAAATGAAGTGCAAAGCAGAAACATAAATGCTTTAAATAATGTGTTGGAACATTACAAGGGGAAAACTATTGTAATCGGAAGCCATGGAACGGCATTAAGTACGATTATAAATTATTACGACAAAACTTTTGACTATACTTACTTTGAAAAGATTAGAAATGTAATGCCATGGGTTGTGAAATTCACTTTTGAGGATAAGGATTGTATTGGTATTCAGAAATATAATTTGTTCGAGATTTAATGTTTCAATGAGGTAAAGAAAAATGGACGAGTTAATATTAATGGAACCAACAGAAGAATATGCCGAAGATATTTGGAAACTTCGCCAGGAAATCTTAGATTCAGATGATAATGATAAATTTGCAGGATGCGGTTGCCTTCGGACATGCTCCTCTGCTCAGGAATGGATTGATGCAGTTAGGATTGGCAGCAATGCAAATAATATTCCTGAAGGAAAAGTGCCTTCAAATATTTATATTGCTGTTCGCAAAAGAGATAATCGTATTGTTGGAGTAATTGATTTGAGGCATCACATTAATCATCCGATTTTAGGAACGTGGGGTGGACATATAGGTTATTATGTACGTCCTACAGAACGCAAAAAAGGCTATGCATCAGAAATGATAAGATTGAATTTATTAAATGCAAAACAACGTGGAATTGACAAAGTATTAGTTACATGCGATGCAGATAATATTGGGAGTGAAAAAACGATTTTAGCCAACGGAGGAGTTTTTGAAAAAGAAATTCTGGTTGATGATTGTATTATGAAAAGATATTGGATAACAGTTTAGGGGGTTAAAGATGAATTTTGAAATCGAAATTGAAGATAATAAAGTAATAGATATTTTTAAGCAAATATCTGATGAGAAAATAAATGAGATCATGCAGGTTTGCGAGCGCTATGGCGAAGGAGAGGACGAAATAAGGTACTATGATGTATACAAGATTACAACTCCCTCTGGTAGTAAAATTTTAAAGAAAACCGGGAAAAGAGAAGTATCTAACTACGAAAAGTTCCTTATGAATAAGCATTTCCCGGTTCCGACATATTATGGAAAATGGGAAGATGAGGACGACATTTGGATTTTGATTGAAAATATTACCGGGAATGATTTAAGAGATATGACGGACGAGCTAGCTTTGTCAGCAGCGGATAGTATTACGGAAATTCAAAATGCTTATTGGATGAATGATGAGACAGACGGCAGATTTGATGTATATTGGGAAAGAATTAATAAACGGTATTTTTATATTAAAAACGAGCCTATAATAGGTGAAGCATATTCTTTATTCTTAAAACGTCAGTTGACTTGTCCAAGGACATTGTCAAATGGAGATTTTTTAGAATTTAATGCAATGAATCATAACAATCGTGTATACATCATCGATTGGGGATTTGGCGGAATCATGCCATATTCATTAGATATTGCACGTTTTCTTGCGCATGCGACCGTGGACAGGGCTACTTTTCCTTTTTATATGAATGAAAAACAGAAAAAACTTTTTGTTGAAAGAGTCTATAATAATATTAACCAAAAACCGGAATATTCGCAGTACATATATGATATTAAACTGGCTACGTTGAATGAGTATGTTGAATTTATAGAAGCTGATGAGGATGAAGATGGATGGTATTATAAGCATGCATTACAACTCTCTGAGGATATTTTGAAAAATACGTATTTAAAATCTTTATGACGAAAAAGATGTACATAAAGCTATTGATGAAGCCATCAGAGTTACGAAGGAAAACGGAGTGATTTTAATCGCATTTCTTTCTGTTTACTCTATTTTATTTAATAATTATTTCAACGGAAATCTGATTGAAGGGCTGGATGAAAACTTTAATAAAGATTATAGGGTAAAGCATTTTGAAGATCAGCTTTTTACAGGCTATGATATTACTGAGTTTGAACATCTATTTGATGAAAAAAATGTTCAATATTTAACAACCGTAGCAGTAGATAGTGTACTTGAACTTGCAGAAGAACGAAATGATTTTATTATGTCAGATGAAGAATTTGAACAATTTGCACAGTTTCATTTAGTCACATGCGAGAAAAGGGAATTGCTTGGAAGTTCAAGTCATCTGCTCTATATCTGCAAAAAAGATAGATGATTTTAGATTTTAGCGCAAATAGAAGGAGATACTTACAATGAATGTTATTGAATTAAATCAGGAAAATGCAGTTGATGTTGCAAATCTAATGCACGAAATGAAACCGGAATGGTGGCCGACATTTGAAGATGCATATGGACAACTTACTAATATTGAAGAAAGTATTGGAACTGTTGGCTGGTATTTAGCAGATGACAAGGGGACTCCGGTTGGATGGACACTATTTCGAGAATTAAAATGCTATATGACATTAGAACTGGAATGTTCCGGCTTTAATGATCATGGTGTATTTAAATTGGAGCATAAGCTGAAAGATTTATTTGATAAAGCTGCGGAATATGCAAAATCAAAAGGCTATACGACTCTTAGAACCGGGATGAGTTCTATGGATTTTAATATAGACGGCAAGGAAATAAAAGATATTTCGGAAGCAATGAACTCTCTGAAAACAGAACGAATCGATTATTATTGGCTTCTTGATTATGGTTTTAAAGTGTTTGGGATTCATCCTAATGCATATGGAAATAATTGTCATTTGATTTTATTTGTAAAGGCATTGTAATTTTAAATGCAAATGCGGAGAAAGAGAATGAAAAATACAAACGATAACAAAAGATTTATTACAAAACCCCTTGGCATTGGCATGCTTGCATGTCTTTGTTGCTTGCTATGGGGCAGTGCTACTCCGGCTATTAAGATTGGTTATAAATGGTTCGGCATTGGAGCAAATGATGTGGCTTCCAGAATTTTGTTCGCAGGTGTACGTTTCGTGTTGGCAGGCGTACTTACAGTAATTTTTGGAAGTATTATTGCAGGAAAGACTTTGATTCCCCAGAAGAGCTCTTGGGGTATGATTTGCAAGTTGGGCATGGTACAAACCGTGTTTCAGTACATCTTTTTCTATATGGGTCTGGCTTATACGACAGGTGTGAAGTCTGCTATTATCAATGGTTCCCAGACCTTTATTGCGATTTTGATGGCTTGTCTGATTTTCCGTTATGAAAAGCTGACCTTGCAGAAATTCATGGGATGTCTGATTGGTTTTGCAGGTGTAATTGTGATTAATTTTGACCCAATTGGATTGACCGGTGGTTTTACATTGCGAGGAGAGGGTGCTATTTTAGTAGCGGCTATTGCATATGCTTTGTCATCAGCATTGGTAAAGCGTTATTCTCAAAAGGAGAGCCCAGTGGTTTTAAGTGGCTATCAGTTTGTGTTTGGCGGCGTTATCATGACTATTTGCGGCTTGATAATGGGCGGAAAACTGACCGGTTGGTGTTTAAAGTCTGTTGTGTTACTGATTTACATGGCACTGATTTCTTCTGTTGCATACTCTGTATGGGGGATTTTGTTAAAACACAACCCGGTAGGAAAGGTGGCAGTTTATTCCTTTACCAATCCGATCTTTAGTGTACTTCTTTCTTTTGTGTTTTTGCAGGAAAGCTCTTCCTTTGGCTGGGAGTTGATTATAGCGCTGGTATTGGTTTGCGGCGGTATTTATCTGGTAAATAGGGTGAATGAGTAAACATCCGAATTTGAGGAAGAGAATCATGAATATAACATACGATAAAGCAAAAATTGAGGATTTTGAGTGTATCTATCAATTTAACAAACAGCAGATTGATGATTACGAAATAATTGAGAATATTGATTATGATAGAGTATTGACCTGGGTTCGAAAAAAGATAGAAAATTGACAGAACATGGCACAGAGAACTTTGTTTTTACTCATAGAGGTAAATCAACGGAAACAGTGCTCAAAAATCTGGAACTGTATCACTACTTTAAAGTAATAATTTCAAGTCAGAGCGGATTCCCTAGAAAAACGGAGCCGGATGCAATAAACTATTTGATTAAAAAATATGATTTAGACAGAATGAATACATATTATGTTGGCGATCGGAACGTCGATATGGATTGTGCTAAAAATGCGAAAGTCAATGGTATTTTATTTCTACCTACAAATAGCTTCTGTGAAGCTAATGGTACAGAAAAATATATCGTTCATAATTTACTTGAAATAGCTGATTTATAAATAACAGATTTGAAGAAAAGGACATACATAATATGGATAAAGCACAAAAAGTAATATTAACATGCATGTGCCAGATTTCTTGCGATAATGAGATACTGGTACTAAATAAAATCAGCAAAACTTATAGTGGAATTACATTCCCGGGTGGACATGTTGAAGAAAATGAGATTATAACAGATGCAATCGTGAGAGAAGTTCATGAAGAAACGGGTTTACATATAAAGAATCCCATTATGTGCGGACTCTATGATTGGATTAATAGTGATGGTACAAGATATTTTGTTTTTTTATATAAAGCAAACGAATTTTCCGGAGAACTTCATTCGTCTGAAGAAGGGGAAGTTAAATGGATAAGAAGGGAAAACTTTCTAAATGAAAAACTTGCACAGGGTATGGAAACAGTTTTTAATATAATCAATTGTGAAAGTATTTCTGAATGTTTTTACAATAAGGAAACACAAGAAGAAATTATTAAATAAATCATATGAGGGTATTATGGATCAGGTAGAAGTAAATTTTTATGAACAAGTAGAAGATGAGCTTTTAAAATTTGCAGTCATTATAGCAAAAACCAATGGAAAATGGCTATTTTGCAAGCATAAAGAACGAAACACCTATGAAGTTCCAGGCGGGCACAGAGAAAAAGGAGAAACAATATTAGAGACTGCCAAACGAGAGCTACGAGAAGAAACGGGAGCCATTGATTTTGATATAAAGCCGATATGTGTGTACTCAGTAAAAGGGAAAACCAGAGTAAATGAAAAAATAGATAAAGAAAGCTTTGGTATGTTATACATTGCGGATATTTTCTCTTTTGAAAAAGAACTACATAGTGAAATCGAAAGCATTCTAATCACCGATTATCTGGTAGAGAATTGGACATACCCGCAGATTCAGCCAAAACTTCTTGAAGAAGCAAAGAAAAGAGGATATTTAAAGGATATGGAGTATTAATACGATGAATTGTGTAATAAGAAATGCTAATATAAATGACTTTGAGGTGGTTGCCAGAATTATGAGACAGGTACAACAAATGCATGTTGAATGGAGACCTGATATTTATAAACCAACTGAAAATCTTATTCCAAGGGATATTTTTGAAAAAATTGTTGCCGGAGATACTTTCTATGTAGCTGAAGCAGATGGATTGGTTGTAGGAATTCTCGAGGTAGTATACCGCCATATTGAGACACCTTCACATGTCACAAGAGATATCATTTTTATTGACAGCATGGCTGTAGATGAAGCATATCGCGGGATGGGAATCGGGCATTTGTTTTTCGATAAAATAAAAGAAATCAAAGCTGAAAAGAATCTAGACGGAATTGAATTACAAGTCAATGCCAAAAATAAAGCGGCTTACGGAATGTATTTAAAATATGGGTTTACTGAAAAGTCAATTAATATGGAATTATTATAATTTGTGAATGAAATGTTATACTGATAAAGGCGCTGGAAAAATGAGAAATATAAAGATTGCAGTAATGGCTGACATTCATAGTAATGTGGAAGCTTTTAAAACATGCTTAGCGGAAGCAAGAAATCAAGGTGTAACAGAATATATTTTCCTCGGGGATTATTTGGGAGACATGGCAAATCCACAAGAAACATTAAAATTGATGGATGAAATAAAGAAAAATTATCCATGCACATTTATTCGTGGCAACAAAGAAGACTATTGGATAAATCATAGAAAAAATCCGCAAGAAATATGGAAATTAGGTACTACTACAACAGGAATGTTAGCTTATAATTATGAAAATCTAACGGATACTGATATTGATTCTTTTGAAGCAATGCCTATTTCAAAAGAAATGAAATACGAAGGTTTTCCTAAATTTACGGTTTGTCATGGATCACCTTTCAAAGTAAATCAAAGTATGAGATCCGACTATGACTACATAGATGACTTAATTACACAAATTGATACAAATATTGTTATTTGCGGGCATTTCCACATTCAGACAGAATATGTTAGAAAAGGTAAAATAATTATGAATCCGGGGGCTATAGGAGTTCCACTTCATAGCAAAGGTAATGCGCAATTTATGATTCTTCATGGTGAAAACGGGTGTTGGAAACATGAATTTATTACACTTTCATATGATATAGATAAAACGTTAAAAAGTATGGACGATGAAAACTTATACAAGATAGCACCCGGATGGTACGAGATAACAAAGCATTTGCTACTTAAGGGAGAGGCTTCTCATACGTCGGTTATTGGACAAGTAATGGAACAATATTATAAAGATACCGGAATTAAAACACTTCATGATATTCTGGAAGAATATTGGAAAAAAGCATTAGAAAAGCTTTCGATTATAATTTAGTGGAGACATAATTTAGGATGAGTATCATAAGAAGAGCAACAACAGCGGATGCGTCAAGAATTGCAGAAATATTAATATTTACAAAGAGAATGAATTATCGTTCTATTTTTTGTAACGATAAAGTTTCCTTTGGTGAGATGCAAGTCTACCCTTTGGCGAAAGAATTTATTGAATTTCCTGAAAAATTAGAAAATATATGGCTGTACGATGATGAGTTTGTAAAAGGAATGATTCATCTTAAGGATGATTGGATTCAGGAACTGTATGTTGATACTTTTTTTCAAAATCAGGGTATCGGAGCTGCGTTAATCAATTTTGCAATAAAACAGATGAACTGCAAATATTTGTGGGTTCTTAAAAAAAACAAGAGAGCAATTGAGTTTTATACTGTTCATGGTTTCATGATAACCGGGGAGAAACAATTAGAAGAGGGAACAACAGAGTATATTATTAAAATGGCAAGATAGAACTCAGCTTATAATATAGCATTGAAGGAAAAACAAATGAACCGTTCTGATTTAAATAATTTTTATAAGACATTAGAAGACAAAAAGAATGAATTAGTAGAACCTTTTTCTTCTTCTCAAAAAGAATTTCAATATACAATTGGTTATTTTAATGGCCATTATTCAAAAGATGATAATGGAATGTATACAATCGACTATTTTCCGATACCTGTGATTTCAATTAAAGATATTTGTGATATTGAGATAGGCTTGGATTGTATTTCGATTTCAACAAAACTAAAAAGAGCTGTAGCACGACAGTTTGACTATCATAAATTATCAAAATATAAATTTGAAGCATATGGAGTGGACGAGTATCTGGATGATTTTTATGTTGAGGGGAATACATTTCAAGAACTCATCTATAATATTGAAAAGAGCTCAGAGAAAGATATCGGCTTTTCATTTCAATTCCAATGGAATTTTAATGGAAAACAACTATTAAATTTCACGAAATTCTTGAAAGAAGAGGGATTTTTCTATTAAAGAAATCTATAACTATTATTTTGGGCATATTGGAGTCGTATATGTTACTGGAATTTGATACTATGAATGAAAAAGAAATGTATCGAATGGTACATGAAATATATGGTGAGGCAAGCTATGACAATGCAAAATGGCGTCACCCGGAACTTGATGACCTGACAGAGGCTGTCAAAGAGGAAGAACAATATTTTATAAACTTTTTGAAAAACTTCTTTCAGAAAAAAGAAAACAAGTACTATGTACTTGAGATGGATGGCAAGTGGGTGACTGCCCTTAGAATGACATCACTAAATGATTTTTACTATCTTGAATCACTTGAAACTGCTAAAGAATATCGAAAATTAGGATATGCAGCTATGCTTATAAACGAAGTGATTTTACTTTTAAAAAAGCGCGGTTCTGTAGTGATACGGGATAATGTTAAGAAAACTAATTTAGCTTCTCTTGCAGTTCACAAAAAATGTGGGTTTATAATTGACGAAGAAAATGGCATTAATTATTTGACAGGTGAGCAAAGTGATGCTGTATATGGTATGCTTTATATGGAGTGACAAACAATGAAAGAATTTCACATACAACAAAATGAAGCCGGACAGCGCTTTGATAAATACTTAAAGAAACTACTAAAAGAAGCCAATACCAGCTTCATTTATAAAATGCTTCGCAAAAAGAATATCGTTTTAAATGGGAAAAAGGCAGATGGAACAGAAAAGCTGGCTATGGGAGATGAAGTGAAGCTTTTTTTATCAGATGAAACCTTTGATAAATTTCATGGTGCAGCACAAAGTACAAAGCAGTTTGAGGCATATGCTTCGATACCGTCAAAAAAGCTTGAAGTCGTTTATGAAGATAATGACATAATCATCATCAATAAACCGGTAGGAATGTTATCACAGAAGGCAAAACCGGAGGATATTTCTGCAAATGAGTACATCATCGCATATCTTTTGCAGAGTGGAGAATTGACGCAGGAAGCATTAAATACTTTTAAACCATCTATTTGTAACCGATTGGACCGTAATACATCCGGACTTTTGATTGCAGGAAAGACATTAAAAGGTTTGCAGGAGATGTCAGAAGCGTTAAAAGAACGCAGTGCTCAGAAATATTACCGTTGTATTGTTTCCGGTGTATTAAATGAGAAAACGTATTTAAAAGGCTATTTATCTAAAGATGAGCATACAAATAAAGTGACCATTTATAAGAATAAACCGGCAGATATGGATGCATTGCCAATTGAGACCGAATATCGGCCGATTGCCGTGGCTAATGGCTTTACCGAACTGGAAGTGCATTTAATTACCGGACGTTCCCATCAGATTCGTGCGCATTTAGCTTCCATCGGGCATCCAATCATCGGAGATACCAAGTATGGCTTACAAAAAGTAAATGAAGATTTTCAGAAAGAACTGCATTTAAAATCACAATTATTGCATGCCTATCGAATCCGCTTTGCTGATGGAAAAGAAGTCATTGCACCAACACCAAAGCAGTATGATAAAGTGTGGGAATATATAGAACAAAAAGGCTAAATTAGGAAAGGAGCGCCTAGCAAGGCGCAGATTACATATGCCAACTTGGAATTCAAGAGGACTACGTGGTTCAACTTTAGAGGAATTCATTAATCGTACGAATGAAAAATATTTAGAACATGGACTGGCACTGATTCAGAAGGTGCCCACCCCAATTACCCCGATTAATATAGATAAAGAAACCCGCCACATTACACTGGCATACTTTGAACAGAAGAGTACTGTTGACTATATTGGTGCCGTTCAGGGAATTCCGGTCTGTTTTGATGCAAAAGAATGTCATACCGATACCTTCCCGCTTCAGAATATCCATGAACATCAGGTGATTTTCATGGAAAATTTTGAAAAGCAGGGCGGTGTGTCCTTTTTTTTAGTTGCATTTACGCACAGGGATGAATATTATTATCTGCGTTTTGAAAAATTGGCGGAATTTTGGAAGCGTGCAAAAGAAGGCGGAAGAAAAAGCTTTCGTTATGAAGAATTAGAACCGGAATTCTTTTTTAAACCAAACAGTGGTATCCTGGTACCATACCTAGAGGGGTTACAGAAAGATTTATCATTAAGGGATTGACAAACACTTCATGTATTGCTTATAATTAATCAATAATTTACATTAGTAGCATGGTAGCATACTAAAGTGCGATGTGAACGGAGAATTGTATGAAAAAAAAGATTTTACATACACCGGAAGGTGTTCGAGACATTTATAATGATGAATATGAGAAAAAACTGATTTTAGAAAATGATTTGTGTCGAATTTTGAAAAACTATGGTTATCATTCCATTCAGACACCGACTTTTGAATTCTTTGATATTTTCGGGAAAGAAATCGGGACCACGCCAACCAATGAATTATACAAGTTTTTTGACCGTGAAGGAAATACGCTGGTTTTACGACCGGATATGACACCATCCATCGCAAGGGCTGTGGCAAAATACTTTGCTGAGGAAGATATGCCAATCCGCCTTTCTTATATTGGTAATACCTTCATTAATAACAGTAGCTATCAGGGACGTTTGAAGGAGAGCACGCAGCTTGGAGCGGAGCTTATCGGAGATGCTGCAGTAGACGCAGATGCAGAAATTCTTGCTTTGATAGTCGATTCCTTAAAAACAGCCGGTTTGCAGGAATTCCAGATTGGGGTAGGACATGCAGACTTTTTTCAGGGATTGCTGGAAGCAGCCAATATTGAAGAAGAAGCTGCTGATACACTTCGTAATCTGATTTCCAACAAGAATTTCTTCGGTGTGGAGGAATATATTGACAGCCTTTCCTTATCTGACGATTTGAAAAAACTATTTGCTTTACTTGGCAATATTGATACTTCAAAAGCGGAACTGAAAGGAGCAAGACATTTGGCAGATGCATATCCAAAGATTGCCGGAGCCATTGATAATTTAATAGCGCTCATAGATTTATTGGAAATTTATGATATCACAAAATATGTATCGATTGAGCTTGGAATTATTAGTACCTATCAGTATTATACCGGAATTATCTTTGCAGGTTATACGTTTGGGAGCGGTGAAGCCATTGTTAAGGGCGGCCGATATGACAAATTATTGACCTATTTTGGAAAAGATGCTGCTTCTATTGGATTTACAATTGTGGTAGATCAGTTAATGGCAGCTTTATCCAGACAAAAGATAGAGATTCCTTTAAATGAAACCGGAACCTTAGTGGTTTATTCTCCATCAAATCGGGCGGTAGCAATCCATATGGCAAAAGAACTGCGCAAAGATTCTACACCGGTTGAATTACTGCTTATAGACAGTTCTAAGACAAAAGATGATTATTACGCTTATGCAAAGCGAAACCGTATTGCAAATGTAACTTTTTTGGAGGACTAAATAATGAGTGATACAAGATATTTAACATTTGCCCTCGGAAAAGGCAGATTAGCAAACAAAACTTTAGCATTATTTGAGAAAATCGGCATTACCTGTGAGGAAATTCATGATAAAGATACCAGAAAGCTGATTTTTGTAAATGAAGACTTAAAACTACGTTTCTTTTTAGCAAAAGGACCGGATGTACCTACTTATGTGGAATATGGTGCAGCTGACATTGGTATTGTAGGTGAAGATACCATTTTAGAAGAGGGACGTAATATTTACGAAGTATTAGATTTAAAGTTCGGAAAATGCCGCATGTGTATCTGCGGACCTGCTGAAGCAAAAGAATTACTGCAGCACCATGAATTGATTCGTGTCGCAACCAAATACCCAAATATCGCGAAGGATTATTTTTACAATAAAAAGCATCAGACCGTAGAAATTATTAAATTGAATGGTTCTATTGAACTGGCGCCAATCGTTGGTTTGTCCGAGGTTATCTGCGATATCGTAGAAACCGGTTCCACATTACGTGAAAACGGCCTTATCGTATTAGAAGAGGTATGTCCGTTGTCTGCACGTATGGTTGTCAATCAGGTCAGCATGAAGATGGAAAATGAACGCATTACAAAGCTTATTAAAGACTTAAAAAATGTTTTAAATCAGGAAGGATAACAGCATGAAGATTTTAAACTTAACACCTGAAACACAAAGTAATATTTTAGAAAATCTGTTAAAGCGCAGCCCAAATTCTTATGGTGAATTTGAAGCCAGAGTAAATGAAATCATTATGACAGTCCGCGATAAGAAAGATGAAGCGCTTTTTGATTATACGAAACGCTTTGACAAGGCGGATATCAATACGTCCAATATTTTGGTAACAGAAGAAGAAATAGAAGAAGCTTACCGGTTGGTGGATAAAAAACTGTTAGAGGTCATTCGAAAAGCGCTTGTAAATATCAAAACCTATCATGAAAAACAGCGTCAGACTTCCTGGTTTGATTCTCAGGAAAACGGCATTATATTAGGACAGAAGGTAACTGCCCTAAAGCGTGTCGGTGTCTATGTGCCTGGCGGAAAAGCAGTATATCCATCCTCTGTTTTAATGAATGTATTGCCTGCAAAGGTAGCAGGAGTAGATGAAATCATTATGACCACACCGCCTGGAGCAGACGGCAAGGTTTATCCATCCACTTTGGTCGCAGCGAAAGAAGCCGGTGTAGATAAAATATATAAAGTGGGCGGTGCGCAAGCAATTGCAGCTTTGGCTTTTGGTACGGAAAGTATTCCAAAAGTTGATAAAATTGTAGGCCCGGGTAATATTTATGTGGCTTTGGCGAAAAAAGCGGTATTTGGCTATGTAAGCATTGATTCCATCGCCGGCCCAAGTGAAATTCTGGTTCTTGCTGATGAGACAGCTAATCCACGTTTTGTAGCAGCGGATTTATTATCTCAGGCAGAGCATGATGAAATGGCATCTGCCATTTTAATCACTACAAGCAGGAAATTAGCAGAACAGGTTTCTGTTGAAGTTGATAAATTTGTCGCAGAATTATCCAGAAAGGAAATTATTCAGAAATCCTTAGATAACTATGGCTATATTTTGGTGGCTGATACCTTGGAAGCTGCCATTGAAACAGTAAATGAAATTGCTTCCGAACACTTGGAACTGGTAACAAAGAATCCATTTGAGGTTATGACTAAGATTCGAAATGCAGGTGCAATCTTTATTGGCGAATACTCCAGTGAGCCTTTGGGAGATTATTTTGCAGGTCCTAACCATGTTTTGCCAACAAACGGAACCGCGAAATTCTTCTCACCACTGAGTGTAGATGATTTTATTAAGAAATCCAGCATTATTTCATATTCAAGAGAAGCGTTAGAACCGGTTTATAAAGACATTGTCCAATTTGCAGAATGCGAAAAACTGACCGCTCATGCAAATTCTATCCGTGTCCGATTTGAAGATTAGATAGAAGTATGTTATAATTATTCTTTGGGGTGTAACTATGGAAATGAAAAATGAACGAAAAGCAGACTTTGTACGTAAAACAAAAGAAACAGACATCGCTTTATCCCTTTGTTTGGATGGCACCGGTAAATCAACCGTGTCAACCGGTATCGGATTCTTCGATCACATGTTAGAGGGCTTCGCAAGACATGGATTATTTGATTTAAAAGTAAACGTAGAGGGCGATTTAGCGGTAGACTGTCATCATACCATTGAAGATACAGGCATCGTACTTGGAAATGCCATTAAAAAGGCTGTCGGCGATAAATGTGGGATTAAACGCTATGGAAGCTGTATTTTACCAATGGATGAAGTGTTGGTTTTATGTGCGATTGACTTATCAGGCAGACCTTATTTGGCCTTTGATGCTGAATTTACAACAGACAGAGTCGGTTATTTCGACACGGAAATGGTGAAGGAATTTTTCTATGCCATTTCTTATACTGCCGGAATGAATTTACATATCAAGGTATTATCCGGTGGGAACAATCATCATATGATTGAGGCGATGTTTAAAGCATTCGCCAAAGCGTTAGATGAAGCGACCGTGATTGACCCTCGTATCACCGATGTGCTGACAACGAAGGGAAGTCTCTAATCGCTTAGCGCTAATATATTGGGAAGGATTTGTAAGGAAAGAATGGAAGATAAGAATATTGTTGCTACCATATATTTAAAAGATGGAAAAGCAGTAGCCGGTTTTGAAGATATGACAGTTACCTATGAGAATGTCATTGAACTGGCAAAATTATATAATGACAGTGGGATTGATAAAATTATTATTTTTGATTTATCCGCAGATGATGAGGAACATGATCGTAATATTAATACCATAAAAAATATCAATCGTAACATCGAATTAAAGACCTGTGCCGGTGGCAACATCAACCGCATGGAAGATATTAAAAAATTCTTTTATGCCGGATGCTTACAGGTGATTGTAAATGGTTCAAAACCAAACAGCATTGAGTTGGCAGAAGAAGCCAGCAAACGTTTCGGCAAAGACCGTATTTTGGTTTCTGTAGACAATGTTGATTTTATTTTTAAAAATCAGAGTAAAATGAATGAATATTTTCATGAGCTTTTGGTATTGAACAAAAATGTCATGGATGCTATCGAAAGCATGACAACAGTGCCATATGTGGTATGCATGGATTCCTATGATTATGAAAAAATTCTTTCTGTTTTGCAGAGGAAACAAGTACGAGGAATTTACGGAAAATTTATCAATGAGCCAACAACAGATGTCATGAAAATGAAATCTAAACTTTCTGCAGCCGGAATTAAAATGGATAATTTTGAAGCTGCATTAAAATGGAATGATTTAAAGAAGAATTCGGATGGACTTGTTCCGGTTGTTGTTCAGGATTATCGCACCGATGAAGTTCTGATGCTTGCTTATATGAATGAAGAAGCTTTTCATACCACGATTAATCTTGGCAAAATGACTTATTGGAGCAGAAGCAGAAATGAATTATGGGTAAAAGGGATGACTTCCGGTCATTACCAGTATGTAAAATCCTTAACTGCGGATTGTGATTTTGATACGATTCTGGCAAAGGTTTCTCAGATTGGTGTGGCCTGTCATACCGGAAGCAAAACCTGCTTCTTTAATGAAATTGTGAAAAAAGAATATATGGAAAAGAATCCGCAAAAGGTTCTTGAAGATGTGTATTCTATTATTGTTGACCGTAGAGAACATCCAAAAGAGGGTTCTTATACGAATTACCTTTTCGACAAGGGAATTGATAAGATTTTGAAAAAATGCGGTGAAGAATGTACCGAAATTGTGATTGCAGCAAAAAATCCGAATCCGGAAGAAATCAAATATGAGATTTCTGATTTCCTTTATCATATGATGGTACTTATGGTAGAAAAAGGAGTCACCTGGGAAGAGGTCATGCAGGAGTTGTCTCAAAGATAAGAAGTTTTTTGTCATACAACCGAATAAATGTTTATAAAATAGCCATATAAAATATTTTATTTTGTATGGTTATTTTTTGAAAGGTGGTATCTGTTATGGAAGATGATGTAATTAGAAGGAAAGAATATGTAAGACAGGTCCGGGCATCTTTTGATGAAGAAGACGATGAAACAAAAGAAATTGACTTTTCTGAAAACGAACCGGAAGTACCGCCGTTTTTCTATGCAAAACTACGTCTTTTCTGTGCAATCGTTTTGTTTCTAGCCTTTGTATTTTGCAAATATAATTCTTACCAGATTTTTAATATGTCTTCGGTAGAAATTATTGACATGATTCGTGATAATCAGTATTATACTTTTTTGCAAAACTATGTTAAACTATAAATGTTTTAAGCGACTTATTATTAGAAAGGATTTATCCGAATGACAAAATTAGCATTATCAGATGAGATACTCATGAAAATAGATAAGCCGGCACGCTACATCGGAAATGAGTTAAACAGCATCAAAAAGGACAAAGAGAAGGTTGCTATCCGCTTTGCGATGTGCTTCCCTGATGTTTATGAAATCGGAATGTCCCATTTAGGCATTCAGATTTTATATGATATGTTTAATAAAATGGAAGACGTATGGTGTGAACGTGTATATTCGCCATGGCCGGATTTACACAAAATCATGAAAGAAGAGCAGATTCCGTTATTTGGTCTGGAATCGCAGGAACCAATCAAGGATTTTGATTTCCTTGGAATTACCATACAGTATGAAATGTGCTATACCAACATTTTACAGGTTTTGGATTTGAGCCAAATTCCATTATTAGCATCTAAACGTACCGAAGAACACCCAATTGTCATCGGTGGTGGTCCTTGTACCTATAATCCTGAGCCGATTGCAGACTTTTTTGATCTGTTCTATATGGGAGAGGGCGAAATCTCTTATCAGACTCTTTTTGACCTCTACAAGGACATGAAAAAACGTGGTGCAAGTCGTAAGGATTTTTTACATGAAGTATCAAAGATTCCGGGAATTTATGTGCCATCTTTATACGAGGTTTCTTATAAAAATGACGGCACCATTGAAAACTTTGCACCAATTTACGAGGATGTGCCGAAAACAGTTCAGAAACAGCTTGTGATGGACATGACCTCCGCTGTATATCCGGAAGCGCCTGTCGTTCCATTTATAAAAGCGACTCAGGATCGAGTTGTGTTAGAAATTCAGCGTGGCTGTATCCGTGGCTGCCGTTTCTGTCAGGCAGGAATGGTGTATCGTCCGACTCGTGAAAAAGATGTCGAACGCTTAAAGGACCTGGCATATAAAATGTTAAAATCCACCGGGCACGAGGAGATTTCGTTAAGCTCCTTAAGCTCCTCTGACTATTCACAGTTACAGGAACTGGTAACCTTTTTAATTGATGAATTTAAAGGAAAAGGTGTGAATATTTCCTTACCTTCTTTACGTATAGACGCATTTTCGTTAGACGTCATGAGCAAGGTTCAGGATATCAGAAAAAGCAGCCTGACCTTTGCGCCGGAAGCAGGTTCCCAGCGTCTGCGTGATGTCATCAATAAAGGTCTGACTGAAGAGGTCATCTTGGATGGTGCAACCCAGGCGTTTGAGGGGGGCTGGAATAAAGTGAAATTTTACTTTATGCTTGGTCTTCCGACAGAAACGGAAGAAGACATGAAAGCGATTGCAGAACTGGCAAATGAGACAGCAATCCGCTATTATGAGACCGTTCCAAAGGAAAAAAGAAATGGTAGGTGCCAGATTACTATTAGTACTTCTTTCTTTGTCCCAAAGCCGTTTACGCCTTTCCAGTGGGCTAGAATGTATACGCCAGAAGAATATTTAAGAAGAGCAAAAATTGTTAATAATACGGTTCATGAGCAGCTAAATAAAAAGAGTATTAAATACAACTGGCATGAAGCAGATGTAACAGTTTTAGAGGGTGTATTGGCACGTGGCGACCGGAAAATAGGACAGGCTATTTTACATGTTTATGAACATGGCGGTATTTTTGATGCCTGGAGTGAATTCTTTGATTATCAGAGATGGCTGGACGCATTTACTGCCTGTGGAATTGATTACGAGTTTTATACCATGCGTCAGCGTGATTTAGATGAAATTTTCCCTTGGGATTTCATTGATACCGGTGTCAGCAAGGAATTTTTAAAGAGAGAATGGAATAATGCCATGGCAGAATCTGTGACACCAAACTGTCGTATGCGTTGCTCCGGCTGCGGTGTAAAGAAATTTGGAGGTGGCGTTTGCTATGAAAATAAGAATTAAATTCCGTAAATATGGTGTCATGAAGTTTATCGGACACCTCGATATCATGCGCTATTTCCAAAAGGCAATGCGCCGCGCAGATATTGATATTTGTTATTCGACAGGGTTTTCACCGCATATGATTATGTCCTTTGCAGCTCCCCTTGGAGTAGGAATTACCAGTGATGGAGAATACTTCGATATCGAAGTAAACAGTACAAAAAGCACTGCCAAAGCAATCAAAGCCTTAAACGATACTATGGTAGAAGGTGTGGAAGTATGCGGTTATGTATTATTACCTGATAACGCAAAAACAGCGATGTCCATCGTAGCTGCAGCCGATTATGAATTATCTTTTAAAGATGGCTACGATGTTCCGGCGACAAAGGAGGCATTTGAAGCTGCAATCGACGAATTTTTTATAAATGCAAAAGAAGTATTAATTACTAAACAGACCAAAAAGAGCGAAAAGACGATGGACTTAAAATCGCTTGTTTATAATTTTTCTGTGCGGGAAAAAGAGGGCAAGCCCGTCTTTTATTTAAAGCTTTCTACCGGAAGTACCGACAACGTAAAACCGGAATTAGTAGTGGAAGCACTTTTTGACTATATGGGACTTACTTACAATTCAAGTGCCATCCAGATTCACCGCATTGATGTATACGCGGCTGGTGATACACCAAATTCATTTATTTCCTTAGGAGATATGGGTAACGTTATTTCATGAAAAAATATATCATTACACAGGAAAAATTAAATACTTCAAATGGAGAGCAGGACTTTATGGTTTCTGC
The DNA here is from genome assembly GCA_945787015.1 of uncultured Roseburia sp. Classification (GTDB taxonomy): domain Bacteria; phylum Bacillota; class Clostridia; order Lachnospirales; family Lachnospiraceae; genus Roseburia. The sequence goes on along the minus strand of CALZGM010000004.1, from coordinate 68,108 downwards.
TCTTTATGATGAAAACAGAACGATGTTGGAGGTCTCGTTATCCGCTTTGGATGAAGAATCTATTCTGGGTAACCTCTATATTGGAAGAGTGGAAAATGTAGTCAAAAATTTAAATGCAGCATTCATCCGCATCAGTCCGGACCAGATTTGCTATTATTCGATGGATGATTACAAAAATCCACTGTTTACAAAAAAAATTTCAGAGAAAAAGCCTTTGGTAGAAGGAGAAGAGTTAGTCGTACAGGTATCCCGTGAAGCATTAAAGACAAAGGAGCCTGCGGTTACCACAAATCTTAATTTTACTGGGAAATATGCTGTTCTAACGACCGAAAATCAGAGGATTGGAATATCTGTTAAGCTCAGTAAAACAGATAGAGAACGCTTAAAATCCTTAGCGGAATCGATAGAGCACCTTGATTTTGGTCTGATTCTTCGTACCAATGCCAAGAATGCCACTGATGAAGAAATTTTAGCGGAAATAGAAGGATTAGCAGAAGATTGGCAAAATCTAAAGGAAACTGCAAAGCATAAAACCTGCTATAGCTGTCTGAAAAAAGAGCCTCCTGCCTATCTGAAAGAGATTGTTAACCTACCGGTATCAAGTGTTGACGAATTGATTACAGACGATAGGAATGTCTTTTTAAAGCTTTGTGCGAACTATGGGATAACAGAAGATGATTTATGGACGAAAGGCTCTGTTTCTGTACCAATTGATGAAGTGAATGTAACGGAAACGTTAACTTTACGTTATTATCATGATTCTCTTTTAAGTTTATCCTCTTTATACAGTGTAAAGAGTTCCGTAGAGAAAGCGATAGCAGAAAAAGTATGGTTAAAATCCGGTGCCTATCTGATTATCCAGCCTACCGAGGCTATGACTGTCATAGATGTAAATACCGGCAAGAACATAGCTAAAAAGGATGTACAGGAGAACTTTCTAAAAATAAATAAAGAAGCAGCAAATGAAATTGCACACCAGCTTCGGTTGCGTAATATTTCCGGTATCATTATCGTTGATTTTATGAATTTGGCTTCAAAGGAAGCAGAAGCGGAGCTAATGAGTACATTTCGGGCAGCACTTAAAAATGATCCGATTCCAACCCAATTGATTGATATGACGAAACTTGGGCTCGTAGAAGTAACGAGGAAGAAGGTACGGAAATCACTTCTTGAGGTATTGGGATAGTTTAAAATATTTAAAATATTTTTCAAAAAGTGGTTGACGTAATAATTGTCATGTGCTATTATACTTGAGTATGCCGCATAGTGAGGTCTAAAATTCTGCGCATTTGCAGATACCACAACTAGCGAGTAATGATAATAGGAGGTGCCATATGTACGCAATTATAGCAACAGGTGGTAAACAGTACAAAGTATCTGAAGGCGATATCATTACCATTGAAAAACTTGGTGTTGAAGCCGGTGAAAAAGTAACTTTTGATCAGGTTTTAGCAGTATCTGACAACGGAATCAAAGTTGGAACAGATGTAGCTAACGCAACAGTTGAAGCTTCTGTAGTCAAAGAAGGCAGAGGTAAAAAAGTTATCGTTTACAAGTATAAGAGAAAGACTGGCTATCACAAAAAGAACGGCCACAGACAGGCGTTCACACAGGTTAAGATTGAAAAGATTAACGCGTAATCAATAGGAAATCGTTATGACGAATGTAACAATTTTCCGAGACAAAAATCAGAATGTGTTAGGTTTTGAATGTATTGGCCATGCCGGATTTGCCGGTTTTGGACAGGATGTTGTTTGTGCAGGTATTTCAATACTGGTACAGAATACCATTAATTCTATTCAGGCTTATACTGAGGAAGGTTTTTCGTGTGAGGCAGATGAAAAAAACGGAGATATCCATTTCCATTTTTCAGATGTGCCGGAACATGATGCAGCATTACTTATCAATTCCATGATTTTAGGATTACAGGGAATACAGTCTTCTTACGGTAAGAAATTTTTGAGACTTCAATTCAAGGAGGTGTAAAAACATGATGTTTAAAATTAATCTTCAGTTTTTTGCTCATAAAAAGGGTGTAGGTTCTACAAAGAACGGTCGTGACTCTGAGGCAAAGAGATTAGGTGCAAAAAGAGCAGACGGACAGTTCGTTAAAGCTGGTAACATTCTTTACAGACAGCGTGGAACAAAGATCCATCCGGGTGTTAATGTAGGAATCGGTGGAGATGACACATTATTCGCTTTAGTTGATGGTGTTTTAAGATTTGAAAGAAAAGGCCGCGACAAAAAGCAGGCTTCTGTTTACCCAGTAGCAGAATAATCAAGAATGTATGTTAACCCGACTATTCCTAATAGCCGGGTTAAATTTTTATGAAACAAATTCACTTGTGAGGAGAGCCGTGATAGCGGCAGAATGAGAGGATTTTATGTTTGCAGACAGAGCAAAAATTATTATTAAAGCAGGAAAAGGTGGAAATGGCCACGTAAGCTTCCGCCGTGAAAAATATGTGCCAAACGGAGGACCGGATGGTGGTGACGGAGGCAAAGGCGGAGATGTCATCTTCGTCGTAGATGAAGGTTTAAATACCTTAACAGATTACAGACACAAACGAAAATTTGCGGCTGAACCCGGTGAAGAAGGCGGAAAAAGAAACTGCCATGGTAAAAACGGAGCTGATTTGATTTTAAAGGTTCCGGCCGGTACAGTGATTAAAGATGCAGAATCCGGAAAAGTAATTGCTGACATGTCAGGGGATAATAAACGTCAGGTCATTTTAAAAGGTGGCCGTGGGGGACTGGGCAATCAAAATTTTGCCACATCGACCATGCAGGCACCAAAATATGCTCAGCCCGGCGGTGAAGCAATGGAATTAGAAGTGCTGCTTGAACTAAAAGTGATTGCTGATGTAGGGTTGGTAGGATTTCCAAACGTCGGTAAATCAACCTTTTTATCAAGAGTTACAAATGCACAGCCAAAGATTGCCAATTATCACTTTACAACCTTACAGCCTAATCTTGGTGTCGTAGACTTAGACGGAGCAAAAGGATTTGTGATTGCAGACATTCCGGGACTGATTGAAGGTGCATCTGAGGGTGTTGGCTTGGGCTTAGAGTTTCTGCGCCATATTGAACGTACCCGTGTGATTATTCATATTGTGGATGCGGCAGGAACTGAAGGACGTGATCCAATTGCAGATATCCATGCAATAGAAAATGAGCTTAGAGCTTATGACCCTGCTATATTAGAGAAGCCAATGGTGATTGCTGCCAATAAAATAGATGCCATTTATGATGGTGAAAATGAAATCATCAAAGCTTTACGAGATGAATTCGAAAAAGATGGAGTAAAAGTTTTCCCTATTTCTGCGGTCAGTGGAAAAGGGTTAAAGGATTTACTTTATCATGTAAATAACTTGCTTGAGACTTGCGGTAAAGAACCGGTTGTATACGAACAGGAATTTGATCCTGCACTTATGTTCTTTAAGGATGAGCCATATACTGTTACTCGTGCTGACGATGGAACATATGTTGTAGAGGGTCCTAAGATTGAAAAAATGCTTGGATATACGAATATTGATTCGGAAAAAGGCTTCCTGTTCTTCCAGAATTTCATGAAAGAACAGGGGATCTTAGCAGACCTCGAAGAACGAGGCATTGTAGATGGTGATACCGTTCGCATATACGGCCACGAATTTGACTATTATAAATAAAATCTTATCATACGAGAAAACAGGAGGAAGACGTTATGTTAAATTTAACAAGCAAACAGCGTGCATATCTCGGTGGTGAAGCCAGTACCATGTCTCCAATTTTCCAGATTGGCAAAGCAAGCCTCACCCCTGAATTGATTACAGCTTTAAATGAAGCTTTAGAAAAGCGTGAATTAATAAAAATTTCTGTATTAAAAAATTGTGCTGATGATCCAAATGAAATTGCTCAGGTGATTGCAGAAAGAACTCAGTCAGCAGTAGTTAAAGTAATTGGGAAAAAGATTGTGCTGTTTAAGCAGGCAAAGAAAAATAGTAAATATGACTTACCAAAATAAGAAAATCGGCGTTTTAGGAGGTTCTTTTGATCCAATACACAAAGGGCATTTAAAGATTGCTCAGAGTGCTTATGAAGATTTCTCGTTGGATGAGGTTTGGTTTATTCCGGCTGGTCATTCTCCTAATAAAGAAGAAGATAAAATGACAAGTACTGTAGACCGTGCAAAAATGGTTGAATTAGCGGTTTGTGATATCCCTTATTTTAAACTTTCGACTTGTGAAATTGATCAAAACAGAACCAGTTATACCTATTTGACATTAAGTGATTTCAAAGAAAAATATCCGGATTCTACTTTCTATTTTATTATGGGAGCGGATTCACTGGACTATTTTGATACATGGAAACATCCGGAAATCATTTGTGAAAAAGCAATTATCCTGGTAGCAGTGAGGGATGATATGGATTTTGGTGATATTCAGACCAAAATTTTGGAAATTCAATCGAATTTTTCCGCCTGCATTTATCCGCTCTCATGTAATAAGGTTGATATCTCTTCCAGTATCATTCGTAAAGATTTAAAAAAGGGGATTTTACATGAAGAATATTTACCGGTAGCGGTAGCAGAATATATCAAGACGAATCACATGTACCAATAAGTAGTAATAATTTCGAGGCAGTTTTCAAATGAATTATACAGAAATCAAGAAAAAATTAAAAAAGACGCAAGATAAAGAACGTTACGAACATACAAAAGGGGTTATGTATACGGCTGGATGTCTGGCTATGGCACATGGTTATGATGTAGATAAGGCCATGTTAGCCGGTTTACTGCATGATTGCGCTAAATGTATTCCAAATGAGGATAAGCTTACTCTTTGCAGAGAACATCATATTTTAGTGACACCTATAGAAGCAGAAAATCCATTTTTGCTTCATGCAAAACTTGGAGCCCTTCTTGCTGAAATTGAATATGATATTAGTGATCCTGAGATTTTACATGCCATCAAAGTGCATACAACCGGTGAACCGGATATGAACACATTAGATAAAATTATCTATATTGCTGATTACATTGAACCTTGCCGCAATAAAGCCCCAAACTTAGAAAAGGTACGAGAACTTGCCTTTCGAGATTTAAATGTCTGTATGGCGCAAATATTGCGTGATACGCTCATTTATTTAAAATCCGGAAAGGGAACGATAGATTCGACGACACAATTAACTTATGAATTCTATAAACAATATGAGGAGGACAACATATGACATCAAATGAAATGGCAAAGCTTGCTGTTGCAGCCTTAGAAGACCGTAAGGCAGAAGATGTGACTGTAATTGATATCCGCGAAATTTCTCCGATTGCAGACTTTTTCATTATTGCAAGCGGCAGCAATCAAAATCAGCTACAAGCTATGCGTGATGCTGCTGATGAAGCATTATATAAAGCCGGAGTAAAAGTACAGCAGGTGGAAGGAAATCAAAGCTCCACATGGATTCTAATGGATTATAATGATATTATCATTCACATTTTCTCAAAAGAAGACAGATTGTTCTATGATTTAGAACGTATCTGGAGAGATGGTAAAAAAATAGATATCAGTGAATTATAAGTCATCAGATAAATATATTTTATAAATTTATCATGAAAAAGGGCTGTAGCTATATATTGCTTCAGCCCTTTTACTCATTTCTAACTAAAGAAGCGGAACACACCAAATACTTTTCCTAAGATCTCACAATCATCTACAATGATAGGATCCATAGTATCATTTTCCGGTTGTAAACGAATATATCCATTCTCTTTATAAAATGTCTTAACAGTTGCGGAATCATCTACTAATGCCACAACAATTTCGCCATTACGAGCATCGGATCGTTTTTCAACAAGAACACTATCTCCATCAAGAATTCCTGCGTTAATCATACTTTCACCTTTTACTTTAAGCATAAAGGATTCTGCATTTGGCATAAATTCAACCGGAATAGGGAAGTAATTTTCAACATTCTCAACTGCTAAAATAGGTTCTCCGGCTGCAACACGTCCAACCATTGGCACATTTACAACTTCTCGTCTGGTTAAATTAAAATTATCATCAATAATCTCAATCGCACGAGGTTTTGTTGGGTCTCTTCTGATATAGCCATTTTTCTCCAAGGTCTCCAGATGAGAGTGTACAGAAGAGGTAGATTTTAAATCAACCGCTTCACAGATTTCACGTACAGCCGGTGGATACCCTCTTTCTAATATTTCTTTTTTAATATATTCTAAAATCTCTCTCTGCTTGTCACTAATCTTGCCATATGCCATGTAATAATACCTCCATTCAATTTCTTATATTTATCATAACACAGCACTTTCAAAAATGCAAACATATATTCCGAAAATTTGTTCGATTTTCATATTGACAAACACGCGTTCGTGTATTATTATAACAATGTAAAGAACGAATGTTCGCAACAAACGTTCGATTTCTTGTTAAATTTTATATTTACTTTACATACACACACTAGAAAGTGGAGGTACTGATTATGAGAAATAGCAGAAGAGCACAGAGAGAGGCAGCACAACAGAAGAAAATTGTGTTTTCAATATGTTTCATTCTGGCTGTTGGTTTAATTAGTTCTATCATGTTTGGTTCTATCAAAGCACAGGCTGCATCAACAGAGACTACTTATAAATATTATACCAGCATTCGTATTGAATCCGGTGATACATTATGGGATATTGCAAATGAATACGTTTCTGATGAATACGCCGATAAGAACGAGTATATGAACGAAGTATGTGAAATCAATCACATTTCTGCTGATGAAATACATGCTGGCCAATATATCGTTGTCCCATATTATTCAGCAGATGTATTAAAATAACGTTTCTATATCAAACGTAAATTTTGATTTCTATTTGGCTCTGCGGTATTATTTGCAGGGCTTTTTTGATAATTTTTAACAACATTTACCACAAGTTGTCTTTTTCCAAAATTTCAGCTATAATAACAATTAAGATTTTAAAAAAATTGTGTTACTGAATTTAACTGGAGATAAAAATGATTCGATTTATTTACGTGATATTTATGAACCTGTTTCGTGCGCCACTTATGCTAACAAAAATGCGTTATTATGCAAAGCATCCGGAAAAATATAGTGAAGAAGAATGTTATGCACTTGCTAAACGGGCGATTAGAATGATGAAACATACCGGTGGTATTCGAACCAAAGCCTATGGGCTGGAAAATTTGCCGGAAGAGGGCGGATATATGATGTATCCTAATCATCAGGGAAAATATGATGTTTTTGGTATTGTATATACGCACAAAAAACCTTGCTCTTTTGTTATGGATAAAAATAAATCATATGCATTATTTGTAAGAGAAGCAATAGATTTATTGAACGGAAAGAGATTAGACAAGAAAGATGTCCGTCAGGCACTTACCGTAATCAACGATGTTTCTAATGAAGTAGCAAATGGGAAACGTTATATTTTATTCCCGGAAGGTGGGTACGAATTCAACAATCGTAATAAAGTATGCGATTTTAAAGCCGGTTGTTTTAAAATTGCTTTAAAAACGAAAGTTCCAATTGTGCCAGTTGCTTTAATTGACTCTTATCGCGTATTTAATTCCTTTTGGATGGGACCTGTAAAAACTCAAGTGCATTACTTAGAACCGATATACTATGAAGAATATGGAAATATGAAAACACACGAAATAGCATCAATGGTCCAGGAACGAATTACTAAAAAAATTAATGAAGTTTTGTCTTAAATAGTGATGAAAGCGGTAATCAGTAAAAAACAAAATACTAATTACCGCTTATTTTTTTCAATATTTTTATACATCTCTTAATTTGACATATCTGGCAGCACTGCGCCGGCTATCATCATCTAATGCTGCATAATGTTTTCTTGTCGTATTTACATCTTTATGACCTAATACATCTGCCACCAGATAAATATCTCCTGATTCCCGATAAAGATTCGTACCATAGGTACTACGAAGCTTATGTGGTGTAATATTTTTTAGGTTTGTTACTAATTTTGAATATTTTTTCACGAGATTTTCTACTGCCCGGACTGTAATACGACGATTCTGCAGTGAGAGGAAGAGAGCATTAATACTTCCATCTTCTGCAGTAATTTTTTGGCGTTCCACATAATATTCCATTAATGCTTTTCGAACTTCTTCACCAAAATAAACGATTACTTCAGCACCTCCTTTTCGATGTACCTTTATACCGTTATTTTTAAAATCGACGTCATCCATGTCCAATCCAACACATTCTGACACACGAATACCGGTACCAAGAAGCAACGTCATCATAGCTAAATCTCGAACCTTTGTCTTTTCATGATACGTTTTTTGCCGTCCGGTCAGACTTACACCGGATTCAACCTCATCTAATAACATGGCAACTTCATCCACATCCAGACGAATAATTGCCTTATCATGGAGTTTTGGCATATCAACCTTAATTGCAGGATCATTTTGTATCATTTCTCTTTTATAAAAATAACGATAAAACGTACGTAAGGATGCTAATTTGCGTTTTACTCCACGTTCATCATTTGTATGTTCTACACCATCTTTTTCATAATATTTCAAAAAATAAAGATATTCCTCAATATCCGTTGGTGTCAGTTCTTCTAAAATAGAGATAGGATAGTCTTTAATCTCCATTTTTTTACAGATAGGATTGTTCTCGTGCATATATTCAAAGAAACATCCTAAATCATAAGCATAGGCAAGCCTGGTTCTGGAAGCAGTAGTAGGCTCTATTCCAATAAAAAAGGTCTTGCAGAACTTTGGCAACTTCTCCAAACGTTTTCTAAGTTTCATTTCATTTTTCTTGTCTATATCTTGGTAATATGCTTTTTCCTTCATGATAATTACTCCGTTTACTATAATAATATTATGTAATCTATCGCTTTGTTTCACGAAAACTCGGCTGTTTTTTTGGCCAGCCGGAAATATTTCCTTCAATAATAGCAGTAAATAATCTTTTTTTAGCTCCCGGATGTTCTAAATTAATCTGGCGTACAAGATTTTTGGCATATTCACGTTTTGTAATGCCATCCACCGGGCACGGGTTTTTAACTACCGGTAACTGGTATTTATTTGTAAAACCTTTGACATCTGCTTCAGGTACGTACATCATCGGTCGAATAACTGTTAAATTTGTTTTATCAAGGTATGTTCGTGGTGAAAAAGAATAAAAACGTCCTTCAAAAATTAAGGATAGCATTAATGTTTCGACCATATCATCCATGTGATGAGCATATGCAACCTTATTACATCCTAATTCAATGATTGCCTGATTTAAAGCTCCTTTTCTCATTTTCGCACAGAGAGAGCATGGAGATGCTTCTTTTCGTTCATTAATCACAATATTTCCAATTTCCGTATGTACAATATGATATTCTACCTCTAATTCCTTGCAGAGCGCTTCTATAGGTGTTAAATCAAAGCCTTCATAACCTAAATCAACTGTAATTGCAATTAAATCAAAGTGTTTTGGATAAAAACGTTGTAAATTCTTTAATGCATAGAGAAGAGTGAGAGAGTCCTTTCCTCCTGAAATGCCAATAGCAATCTTATCACCTTCTTCAATCATTTCATAATCATCTACAGCACGTCTTGTATAACTTAATAATCTTTGTAAATCCATATAAAATCCTTTCTAAATAAATAAAAAATGATATAATTAATTTGTTATTTCACTTAGTATAATTTGTCAAATATTTAACAAACAGGAGAGTAATATCTATGAAATTCTTAATTCAAAGAGTAACATCTGCATCTTGCAGCGTTGATCATGAAATAACCGGTGAAATCGGTAAAGGCTTCCTGGTTTTTATTGGCGTTTGTGATGAAGACACCAAAGAAATCGCCGATAAAATGACGAAGAAATTACTTGGTTTACGCATTTTTGAGGATGAAAACGGTAAAACAAACTTAGCATTAAAAGACGTAGATGGTGAATTATTATTGATTTCACAGTTTACTTTATATGCAGATTGTAAAAAAGGAAATCGTCCATCATTTATAAACGCAGGAAAACCTGATTTTGCAAAGGAAATGTACGAATACATTATCGAAAAATGCAAGGAAGAAATTCCAATCGTTACCCAGGGAATCTTTGGTGCTGATATGAAAATATCTCTGTTAAACGATGGACCATTTACAATTATTCTTGATTCCAATGAAATCTGCTAAATATCACACAATTTTTTATTGTAGAAGCAGTAAAAATGCTTTAAATACAGTATATCACGGCTGTTCTAAGGTTACAAGTAATTATTCGCAAAAGTCTAGTTTAACGAATAGATACAGTTCGAAAAACATGCTTTTAGCGAATAAAAAGGACCACAAAGCCATTAAGGCTATGTGGTCAATATAATTAATAATTATTTTAATTTTTTTTCGCATCCAGGATTTCTCTAAATTTTAGAATCATGTCAACGCATCCGTCAATTCCAAGCTTCGAAGAGTCAAGACATAAATCATAGCTCTTGGCATCTCCCCATTTCTTGCTGGTATAATAGTTATAGTAACTTGCACGTTGTTTATCCTGTTTTTGAATCATATCTTTCGCTTTATTTTCAGTGATATTTGCACGTTTACTAATCATTTTAATACGTGAATTCATATCTGCTTTAATAAAAGTATTGATACAATCCGGATGATCAGCCAATGCATAATCAGCACATCTGCCAACAATAACGCATGATTCACGTTCTGCAATCTTTTTAATCGTCTCAAACTGTGCTAAAAATACTTTGTGATTTAACGGCATGTCTAAAAAAGAAGCTGTTGAATAGCCATTTACAGAATATGTATCCATTACTAAGGAATATAAAAAACTATTCGTAGGTTTTTCATCGTGATTCTCAAAAATTTCTTCACAGAATCCGCTATCCTTTGCTGCCTGCTGTAATAATTCCTTGTCATAGAGCTTAATCCCTAACCGTTTTGCAAGCTCCTCTCCTACATACTGTCCGCCACTTCCGAATTCTCTACCAATTGTGTAAATCTGATTAGCCATATACACCCCACCTTTACTATTTTTGAGATTTCGTTCACTTAAACTTTTCTCATATTTTAATTATAAACAAATTTTAAGAAAAAGCAAATAAATTATTTGAATTTACCGATTATCTCTCAGAATTTTCTCAAAATAATTCGGTAATGGTGCTGAAATTTCAATATATTTTCCTGTTTTTGGATGATTAAACCCAATTGTCATCGCATGTAGTGTTTGCCCCTGCAGTTTATAAGCACATTTTCCATTGGAATATAAAGGATCTCCCAGTAACGGATGGCCAATACTTGCCATATGCACGCGAATCTGATGCGTTCTTCCTGTTTCCAGTTTAAATTCCATATAAGTATATTTCTCAAACCGTTCCAGTACCTTATAATGTGTAATGGCATCCTTTCCATTTTTCTCATTGATTGCCATTTTCTTACGGTCTATAGGATGCCTTCCAATAGGCGCATGAATCGTCCCTTCATCTTCTTTTACAATACCACAAACGATGCCACGATAGATACGGTTTATGGAATGAATCTTGATTTGTTCGGCAATTGCAATATGACATTCATCATTTTTGCAGACAATTAAGGAACCTGTGGTGTCCATATCGATACGGTGTACAATTCCGGGGCGAATTTCTCCATTAATTCCGGATAGACTATTCTTGCAATGATACATAATGGCATTAACAAGTGTTCCGGAATAATGTCCTGCTGAAGGATGAACCACCATTCCTTTCGGTTTATTCACCACTAAAAGGTCCTCATCTTCATAAAGAATATCCAAGGGAATATTCTCAGGCAGAATCTGTGTTTCTACTGCATCCGGTATTTCAACCTGCACAAAATCCTCTATTTTTAAGCGATAATTAGCTTTTTCTGCTTTATCATTTACTGTGACATGACCGTCTTTTATTAATTTTTGAAAAAAAGAGCGAGACTGCTCTGTAAATAACATACTGACATATTTATCAAGCCTCTCACCCTCATGTTCATAACTTACCTCAAAGGTCTCTGTTCTCATTTTACACCTTTTCCTTTTTTGATGGAAAAATCAATTCGTAATCTTCATTTTTGTAATAAAAAAGGCCTAAGAAAATCATTCCAAAAGCAGCTACCGTCACATAGATATCTGCTACATTAAAAATCGGGAAATCAATTAACACGAAATATAAAAAATCCACAACATAGTTCATTCGAATTCGATCAATTAGGTTACCGATTGCGCCTGCAAAAAGTAGGATGCAGACAATATCTAAAAAACGGAATTTTTTTTCTTCAGGAATACGTTTTAAGTATACCCATATAATTGCACACATGGCAACCGTGGTAAAAAGAACAAATATTATTTTTTGTCCCTGCATGATTCCAAAAGCTGCACCTCGATTCTCCAGATAGAGTAACTCAAACACACCATCCCAGATTACAAATGCATCTTGTCCTTTTAAATGTGTAACTGCAAGTGATTTTGTCACCTGATCTAGAATTACTAATACAGCAGACACCAAAATCCCGACGATGCTGCGTTTTACTGTTCGATTCATTTTACTCTCCTAAAACATAACGAATACCGGATAAAATTTCTTCATCCGTTAATTCTTTATAAATATAAGCTTTTCCCGGTTGTTCCAGTAATATAAATTTCACCCGGTTACCAACCATTTTTTTATCGGATTTTGAAGCTTCCAATATCTCTTCTGCTGTAAAACCTTCTATACGTGTTTTTAAGCCAAAATGAGCCAGTGTATTCTCAATCTGGAAAAGTTCTTCCTGTGAAAGATTTTTCTGCTCTTTAGACAGATATGACGCTGCCACAACACCAAGTCCCACACAAACTCCATGACTTAATGAAAAGTTAGACAACTTCTCAATGGCATGCCCCAATGTATGTCCAAAATTAAGTAACGCACGTTCTCCCTTTTCTTTTGGATCACGTTCTACTACTTCACGCTTAATATCACAGCTTCTGTAAATCATTTCCTCTAATACTTTATAATCAAGATTCCAGATTTCGTCATAGTTCCTGGTCAGCCATTCAAAATATGCAGCATCCTTGATAAGTCCATGCTTTAAAATTTCGCCAAATCCGGAAACAAGTTGTTCCTTTGGAAGGGTTTTTAACGTAGAAAGGTTCATGTAAACCAGTTTAGGCATATAAAATGCACCAATCATATTTTTATAATGCATAAAATCAATGCCGGTTTTTCCACCTATACTGCTGTCTGTCTGCGATAATAATGTAGTCGGTATCTGTATAAAATCAATCCCACGCAGATAGGTTGCCGCCGCATAACCGGTCATATCACCTACAACACCGCCTCCAAGTGCCGCAAGTACATCTTGTCGGTCAAAGTGCTGTTCAATCAGAAATTTGTACAAACCATTGATACTTTCTACATTTTTATGTTCCTCCCCTGCTGTAAAGGCATAAATAAATACTTTTTCAAAAACTTTCTCAAGTTCTTTTTTCACAGTTTTAGCATAAAGAGGCTCAACATTACTATCCGTTACAATACATACTTTTTTATCAGACCTGTCATATAATTCGGAAGTTTTACCGGCTAACTCATTGAAAGAATCCGTAATATAAATATGATAGCTGAAGTTTCCTTCATAATTTACAGATAATTGTTTACTCATAATCCTGCTCCATATTATTCATATATTTGATATTTGATTTTCACTCGTCCCTTTTGAGTGACACCATATTCTTCTGAAAAAACAAAACGTCCGTAACCACGTAATGAAATAATTTCACCTGATTTCACTCGATAAGAAGGATTTTGAATGGTTTTTCCATTCACAAATGCCTTCTCAGCTAAAATTAGTTCCAGTGCCTGACTTCTTGACAGTTTGAAAACACAGGCAAGTACATTGTCCATTCGATTGGAAGATATAATTCCTTCCATCTCTTTAAGCTTATGTACAGCTTTCAGTTCCTCCAACGGTACCCGCGATAATTTTACTACGGTATGACGTATCTTATCCAGCTGTTCTATAAAAAAATCTGCTAATGATTCTTCACAAATCAGATATGCAGCATCTTCCTGTATAAAAATATCTCCAATTTTAGCACGTTCAATGCCTAAATGCATAAGCGCTCCCAGAATATCACGATGACTCAGTTTTTCTGCAAATTTAGGATAGGAAGGTGTAATTTTTAGTGCCGTTATCGGAAATTCCCACTCATAATAAAGAGCATCAGGTATAAAAGCTATTATCTGACGCTCTGCGAAATCAACTCCACCAAAGCTTTCTGTCTTTGTTTCAAAAAACTTTTGATTCTGTTGATAAATATTCTGTTCATTCAAATTAAGGAAATCGCTGAATAAAACGATTCCCTTACGGTTTGCCTGCTTAGATAAATCAATGAATCTTTTCTTACAAAGTTCTTGCTCATTCATAATACAATTTAAAATCCTCTGGTGTCAAAGGAATCCACCAAGCTTAAGAAGTCACCGGAAATATCTACAGATGCCGGTGTAATAATAAATATATAGTTTGAAATCTTCTGTAAATTGCCACTAATTGCAAAGGTTGATCCGGAAGTAAAGTCGATAATGCGCTGTGCAATTTCCACATCCAAACCTTCCACATTCAATACAACGGTTCTACCATTCAATAAAGTTTCTGTAATTTCCCTGGCATCTTCCACGGAAGTAGGCTTAATAACACAAACTTCCATATTGCTGGAAGCAGACTTCCTGGATTGACGAATTGGAGTCACTTTTGGTGTTGTCTTAACGGTTTTTTCTTTGTAATCATCCTCAAAATCGGATTCTTTTTCTCGTTTTGATTTAAAAGAGGATTTTGCAGGTTTTGACGGCTCCATATCTTCTTCATCATCAAAATCATAATCTTCATTTAAGAAATCTTCTTCATCATCCGGATTTAAACGCATTACATTTAGAAATTTATCTAGAACACCCATGGATTTACTCCTTTATCTACTTCTACTGTTTAGGATAGTTTCTCTCACCGAAAATTCCGGTACCGACACGAACCATAGTTGCTCCTTCTTCAATAGCAACCATATAATCTCCTGTCATACCCATAGACAGAATTTCCATAGATACATTATCTATGTTTTTATTTCCTATGTCAACAGATAATTGCTTAATTTTTCGAAAATATAGACGATTTTCCTCAGCATCCACTACATATGGTGCTATCGTCATCAATCCTTTGATTCTCACATTTTCAAGTTCTGCTATCTGCTCTACTAATACAATTGCATCTTCAGGCGAAATTCCAAACTTAGATTCCTCCATAGCAATATTTACCTCTACAAGGATTGGAATAATTACATTTTTCTTTTTTGCCTGAATATTAATTTCTTCTGCCAGACGGTATGAATCGACGGAATGAATCAATGAAACACCGTTACCAACAATATATTTGACCTTGTTTCTCTGCAAATGACCAATCATATGCCACCTTATGTCCTTTGGCATCTCTTCCATTTTTTCACAAAGCTCCTGAACTTTGTTTTCGCCAAAATTACGGCAGCCCTCATCATATATTTCCCGCAGCATTCCAATCGGTTTCGTTTTACTTACTGCAATCAAAGTCACCTCATCTCGTGCTCTTCCTGCCTTTTTACAAGCCTTCTCTATGTTCTGCTCAACCTGTTCTAAATTTTCTTTTAACATTTTCTCACTCCTATTTTATTAAGTCATCTTCCTGTATTTTGCTACCGTCTAAAGCAATATGATCATATAATGCAATTCCATAATTTGTTCCTGTTTTGACAATCGAATACTCCTCATTTC
The DNA here is from genome assembly GCA_945787015.1 of uncultured Roseburia sp. Taxonomy (GTDB): domain Bacteria; phylum Bacillota; class Clostridia; order Lachnospirales; family Lachnospiraceae; genus Roseburia. The sequence continues at coordinate 52,363 of CALZGM010000004.1, read as the reverse complement.
GTAGTAAAACCTCAATCTGCTTGAATACGGCATAACCTTTGTTAATATTATATACCCCCTCCAGCGTAGCAGTATTATCTCCAATTGTATATTTTTCTACCGAATCAGGTTTTTGTAAAATGTCACCTGATTGAACAAATTCACTGTCTATATAGCAATATTCCTCTGTCTTATAATAGATAGTAGGATTAATAAATTCTGTTGTATGATTGCCATTTTTATCAATGCGTTCAATTAATAGACCTTCTTCACTGGAATCAGCACCTTTTAAGAAAAATTCAGTTGGAATCGTGTAAAATTCCTTATCAACAATTGAAGTATTTGGGATTTTAAGTCCTGTTTCTTCTGCAATTAACAACTCCACTTCCAGAAAACGTTCTGATGCATATCGAACCATTGCATTTTTCAATGTTAGTACGAGATAATATTCTCCTTTTGTTTCTTTTACCTCATATTCTGCATACATCTCCTTCATATCCTTTACAAATCGGATATGAACCAGATTATCATCTTCTAAATCAGCAATCATTTCTAATGCTACTTTTTCAGGCACCGGTAATAAAATATTCCAAGTTTCACTATTAATCATCTTATATACCGTGCTCCCTGCATTCGTCTTAGCATTTACATTCAAATTCGTTCTTTTATAGACAGACTCATTCATCATATCTGTTTCGAACATGTCTACATTTGTACTTTCAAAACCATCAACATAAAAGGACACAATACCATCTTTTTGAGCTCTTCCTTTATGAAAAGTATTATTTCCTTCTGCTGTATCTGCATACTCGGATATCTGTTCAAGTGCGTCCAGACTCAATGCCTCGTTTAAAACAGAATTGATTTGATCCTTTAAAGTATATACTTGATAAAAAGACTCACTGTCATAAGATAATTTAAAGCCCTCAAGGATTTCTGAAATATCTTTCGTAGCACGAATGTTTAGATTTGCAAGATTAAGTTTTGCTTCATTTAACCGTTCTGCTACAGAACCATTTTCGTCTACGGAATAGATTAAATCATTGAAACCAACTTTTGAATATTCTTTTACATAATAATTAATTGCGCCTGAATACTCTGAAGCATAGGTTGTCTCATCTCGCAATACTAGTCCCTTATAAATATTATTAGCTGCAATGGTTCCCTGTTCCACCTCATAGACTGAAATATGTACCTTGGTAAAATACGTCAGCACATTGAATAACAAATAAATAAAAATAATAATAAAAATAACAACACCAATGTTAATATTTATAAATTTCGGAAATTCCGTAACATTATCCTTTTTCTTCAACTACATAACCTGCCTTACTTAAATCATTCTATATATTATAGCAAATATCATCCTACATTGCAAAACCATGTATAAAAAAATCTATCTTGTACATACTATTGAAAAAGGAGGTTAGATACATGAGAACAGGTTGGTTAGACTATACCCTTTTAACATTGGTAATTATTGGCGCTATTAACTGGGGATTAATTGGATTCTTTCGTTTTGATCTGGTTGCTTTTCTCTTTGGAGATATGTCATGGCTTTCAAGAATTATCTATGCTCTAGTAGGTATCAGTGGTCTTTACATGTGTAGTTTATACGGCAGAGTTAAATCAGGCAGTGATTTATAAGATTTTCCAAATATTAAAAGTCATAAAAAAACTGTCAGATTACATTGAAAATTTTTTCAATGTAATCTGACAGTCAATAACCTATTCTACAAGGAAATGACTATTTTTGCCTTTGCACATTCAGGCAATTCTGCTTCATTCTTAGAAACACTTAAAATAAATTTCACATTATATTTTTCGCTAATAACATCAAGCTTCTCAATAGCATGTGTCATATCAGCATCATTATGTATTGCTGCGATTGTCAGGAAGCTGTCTAAATACATTTCTTCCAAATCATGATCCTGTGAAATAATTCCTGATAAGAAACCAAGAAATTCATCACAATTTTCTACAGGGTAATCCATTACATTAATTAAACGAACTTTGTTATTCAATTCATACATATGCTTCTGACTCTTATCTAAGTAAACAATATTACCAGATGCAGTTGCTACAGAACCATTTACTTTTGCCAGTAATTCTTTGGTCTTACCCTTTCCTTTTTCACCTGAAATAATTTCAATCATAGCCTATTCCTCCTAGTATTCCCTGCTTTTATATAATTTAGATAAAAACAGTTGATGATATAAAATAATTATAGTATATATGCACATAAAAAACAACTATTAATTATTAAATTCCTGCAAAATTTCCCTTGTTAACAGATATAAATCGGAAGGACCTCCTGCCTTTAATACAACTGAAACAATCTCCTGTTCCAGTTCATTTTTTGATAGCATTACAAGACAATAACCAGCCGCTTGTGTCGTTCCCGTTTTTCCTCCAATGACATTGATACCTTCCGGTTTATCTGCCTTTCCGTTTAAAAAACGATTTGAGTTTGTCCATTCTCTCTCTACAGCTTTACCATTTTTATCAGTAATAACTGCAGTATATTTTGTAGACTGTATAATATTTACAAATTCATTCATCTCAACAGCATTTTTAAACATGACATATAAATCATAAGCAGAAGTATAATGATCTTCAGCAGGCATCCCATGACAATTTTGAAATTTTGTGCAGCTTGCTCCCATACTTATTGCTTCTTCATTCATCAGCGATACAAATGCTTCTTCGCTACCTGCTATATGCTCTGCAATAGCAATCGCAGCATCATTTCCACTCGCAAGCATAAGTCCATATAACAAATCACGCAGGGTTATAATATCCCCTTCACTAATATGACATACAGACGCATCAGAAGGCTGATTTGCAGCATTTTTGCTTACTGTCACAAAATCATCCAGGTTACCGTATTTTAAGGCGACATAACAGGTCATAATCTTTGTAGTACTTGCCGGATACATTTTATCGTAGATATTCTGCGCATAAGTTACTTCATCCGTTTCCAGATTAAAAGTTCCAGCAGCTACAGCAACATTGGAATGAACTTCCTCCAAACCAAAATTTACATCATCCACTACACATAAATCCTTTTCTGATGAGAAAAAGGCTTTATTGGAACCATCGCTGTTTTTTGTAATTCCATAAACTTTAGACATCTCATATAACTCATAAGGATTGTCATAACTTACTTCATTTTTATTTTTACATCCGGACATAAAAAGAGCTGCTATGGCAAAAAGGCATAGCAGTCGATTCTTATTTATACATTTCACGCCACTCTAAATCTCCTCTATCTAAAGATTTAATCAATAGCTCTGCAGTTGCAAGATTTGTTGCTAATGGAATGTTATGTGTATCGCATAGACGTACTACATTATTAACATCCGGTTCGTGTGACTTTGGTGTAAGTGGATCTCTTAAGAAAATGACAAGGTCAATTTCATTGTGCCCAATCTGAGCACCAAGTTGTTGCGCTCCTCCAAGATGTCCTGCCAAATACTTATGAATGCTTAAATTTGTTACTTCTTCGATTAGTCTTCCTGTTGTTCCCGTTGCAAATAATTCATTCTTGCATAAAATGCCACGATATGCTATACAAAAATTTTGCATTAGTTTCTTTTTTGAGTCATGTGCGATAAGTCCAATATTCATCGAAGTTAACCCTCCATTTAGTGTTTTCGAGCCTGTAGACCCACATTTAAAACAAATCCCATACCTATATATAATGACCATAAGGATGTAAGTCCATAGCTGACAAAAGGAAGCGGAAGTCCGGTATTTGGTAATAAACCACTTGTTACAGCAATATTTATTGCACTTTGAAAACCAATCAAAGCTGCCATACCGCAACATATCAATTTTCCCGCAGTATCTTTTGCTTTTCTAGCAATAAATATACACTCAATTGTGATGAAAAGCAAGAGAATAATAATACATACCGTGCCAACAAAGCCAAGTTCTTCACCTGCTACTGCAAAGATAAAGTCTGTCTGCGGTTCCAAAATAAATTTTCCATTTTTTACAGATGTTGCTTCCGCATTGTTTAAGCCCTTTCCCCATAACTGACCCGAGCCAATTGCCATAATGGAATTCTGTTGCTGATAAGCATCATCAGGATATTGTTCCGGGTAAAGCCATGCCATTACACGCTTTACCTGATAGCTCCGAATAAACGGCAGCTTGTCCTGTATTAGCAGAGTAAACAGGATAATAAATGACGGTACACAAACTGCCAAAACTCCGGCTACTAATTTATAACTGATTCCCGCAACAAAAATGAGTGTTACAAATATGAGCGCTGTTGTAATGGTTGTCGACAAATCCGGTTGCTTTATAATGAACAACAATGGAATTGCTGCTAAAATCAGAGATGCAAATATCGTTTTAGGTGAGTTGATTTTTTCCTCATATTTCATAAAGAAAAAAGCAAAAAATAAAATAAGTAATATTTTTGCAAGCTCGGACGGTTGAAAACGCATAAATTTTAGATCAATCCAACGCTGTGCTCCACCGGAACTGTCTCCAAATACAAGGACTGACAAAAGCATTAAAATCATGAACGCATAAATCAGCCATGAAAACTTTAATACGAATTTGTAATCAATAAGTGATACAAAAATCATTAGTATGATACCACTTATCATTCCTAATAACTGTTTATTCATTAAAGATGGTCTTGCACTTCCTACCAGTAACACTCCAATTGTATTTAATGCAATCACAAAAAACACTAATATGAATTTATAATTCGATAACTTGTATTGTTTTAACATGTTTCCTTCTTTTTGTACTCTTTCAAAATAATCTTTATGTTTACATTATCAGGTTCAATGTCAACGTACTTTAATATCACATTTCCAACTTCTCTACGTATCGATGACATTGTCTCTTCATCAATCTCACACTTTTCATCAGCTAATATCGTTTTTAAACGTTGCAATGCAACAACGCCGGAGGAATCTCTTCTCATATCATTTCCCTCCTGCCCGGAGTTTTTAAATTTAAGAAAAATCTCAGATGGTTTTTCTTTCTTTTTTCTTCTAACAGTGGAATTTCTTCTCCTGTTAAACGTTTGCAAATATTTTCATAACAAAATTCTGCTTTGCCACGTTTTCCATAAACCGGCTCTCCATGATTCTGTGATATAATTATTTCCGAATCCTCCACTACAACACCAAGAAGTTCCGTCTCCAATAGCCCTGTTACATCCTCTATACGTAGCATATTTCCCTCTTTTGCCATCTGCTCATGATATGCATTAATCAGCAGGGAAGTACGTATCGCAGGATTTCTTTTTAAAATACGCAGGACACAATCCGCATCATGAACAGCAGCAACCTGAGGTGTTGTCACAACAACCACATGGTCTGCTCCGCAAACAGCTAATTCAAATCCATCATCAATTCCTGCCGGAGAATCAATCAAAATATAATCATACTCTGTCTTTAATTCCTCAATCAGGTGTATCATCTGTGCTTTGCTTAATTTTGTGTGCTCTTTTATACATGCAGATGGAATGATATAAAGATTCGGAAAACGTTTATCACGAATTAAAGCCTGTTTCATTCGACATCTTCCTGTCAGCACATCTACCAGATTATACATGATCCGGTTTTCCAATCCCATTACTACATCGAGGTTGCGTAATCCGATATCCGTATCTATTAACACAACCTTTTTATCTAACTGTGAAAGTCCAACTCCGACGTTAGCTGTAGTTGTTGTTTTGCCAACGCCGCCTTTTCCTGAAGTGAAAGTAATAACTTCACCCATTTGGGAAGACCTCCTACAAATTTATTTATAATAGAATTTACTATTACCGAATTAATCATTTACAGCATTGCTTGAACTATCAATTGTTACAGCCTGGCCATCTAACAAGGCATCTTTCTCTTCTACTTCAAAGTAGTAAGATAAGATATTACGTGCATAATGCGCTGCATTTGCTGATGTATAGCCAAACGGTATTCTTACTGCTATAGAAATCTCAGGGTTTTCATAAGGTGCATAACCAATAAACAACGCATGGTTCGCACGTTTTAAATCCTGCTGTGCTGTACCGGTTTTTCCTGCAACCGCAATTTCAAAGTCCCTAAACTGAGAAGAGTTTTGTGCCACCATCCTCATTCCGGATTGAATGGCATTCCATTCTGATGTACCCAATACATCAATCGTATTTCGAATTGTTGGTTCATAAAATTCTAAAATTTTTCCATCCGTATCGCATACTTTTTTCAAAATTGTATAATTATATACTGTACCACTATTTGCAATAGCAGTTACATATCTGGCAAGCTGAACGGTTGTAAAGTTATGATTACTTTGGCCAATCGCTGCCATAACCGGATATTCATCAGCAATCTGCGGACTGTTTTCTACAATTTCAATTCCGGTAGTTTCATCAAAGCCAAACATTGAGGCATATTCTTTGATTTTTTCAATACCTGCACTATCACTGTATTTTGTAAGATAATTATTTGTACTTAAGCGATAACCAACTTCATAGAAAAAATAGTTACAGGAATCTCTAATCGCTTCTGAAACATTAATACTTCCATGGCTGGAAGGATATTTCCAACATTTCGGATGGTTACTTACATTCTCATAAGGACCTGCATCGTAAATTTCTGTGTTAACTGTTATCACACCTTCTACAAGTCCAGCGGTTGCAACAACAGGTTTAAAAGTGGAACCGGGTGCTGTACGCTCCTGTGTAGCTTTATTATAAAACGGATTGGTTAAATCGCTTTGTAAAGAAGCATAATAAGCGGAATCAATTGTATTTGCTAGTCGATTATTATCATAACCCGGATAGCTTACAACTGCCAATACTTCTCCAGTACCTACATCTGTCAGCACACAGGAACCGGTGCACGGATCTAATGCTAACTGTGCCGGAGTAATGGATAAATCTTTAATTTTTTCTTTTATAAAGAAAAGTGCCGTTACTGCACCACTCTCCAACTTTGAAATTTCTTCATCATCATATGGAAGCACTCCCTGTTCAAATAAAATCAAACAAAGCTGTTTGCCTGTTATAGAGCCTTTCTCAACCATATAATGATAAATTATTTTTGAAAACTCTCTACTGCTTTCAATTTCCGCAAGGATATCTTCGCACAAAGCCTGGTAAATTTCTGTCGAATCTGAGTACTTATCATCAATTACAAACTGCGTAATGTCAATCCAGCCTTTTGAAATTGCCTGATTTAAATAGGTCTGAATACTGCTATTGCCTGCCTGCCACTCTTTGTAAACATTATCGGTTTTATCGATACTTGCCGTATCCAGAATCTTTTCACTTTTTAGATAATTGATAATATAAGTAATATAGTCCTGTTCTTCATCATTCATCTTACCAAAAGCTTTTGATGAACCCAGTAATTCACTCTTCATTGCAGAAAGTACTTCGGTTTGCCTATTTAAGAAAATGCTATATACTTCTTTTTCTTTCGGATTTGCATCTTCATTATCAAATTTTTCAATATCAATCACATTATTGTTAATTAAAGCAAAATATACATCTGTAATTGGAATTGGAATATCTGATTTATAGTTTTCAATGTTAGAATAGACAATTCCTGCTATTTCCTGTTCCATTAGATCATACGCAGCAATGGTCAAATCAGCATCAATAGATAAATATACATCATTTCCTGCTGTCGCCTCTTCACGCTCAATCAATTCAATTGTCTTTCCAAGGTAATCTACATACAACTTTTCATAACCCTTAGAACCTTGCAATTGTTTATCCATTACCTGTTCAATTCCTGCTTTTCCAATTACATCATTTAAAGTATATCTATCATCTTCTGCTGATAATTGTTCATACTCTTCTGCAGAAATTTTGCCTGTATATCCGATTATTGCTGCAAAATATTCACTATTATTGTACCTTCTAATGGTATCTTCTATGATTTCAACACCTTGGAGACGATACATATTTTCACTGATATATGCAACAGATTCATCCGATATTTCAGTAGCAATTGTAGTTGAAATATATTTCTGATAAGCCTTTTCCGACATGGCATAACGAATTACGACAATTTTATAAGCAAGTTCCTTGTCATACTCTTTGCTAACTCCAAATTTGTTCTTATTTGTCATCAGATATTCCATAACCTGATCCGGAGTAGCATTTGCTAAATCATATCCCAGGTCATCATCATATCCTAGGTTTTTGTACGATATTTGGCCATAAACATCGGCAAGGAAACGCTTTAATGCCGTACCACTTGCATTATAGGAATAAGTTCCATCCTCATTATAGGTTATTTTGAAATTATTCGTAATGGTGTCACCATTTTTTTCGATTTCTGTAATGATTTCTGCAAGCATTGCATTTAAGCTTTTATTTTTCTCTGAAGTAGAATCATAAGAACCATTGTCCTCAATGGTGACAGTATATGCTAACTCATTATATGCTAAAAGCTTGCCATTTCTATCATAGATATTTCCACGTGTACTATTTAATGTACGTTCCTTAACGATACTATAAGTGTAATCATTCTGATATTCTTCGCCCATGATAATCTGAAGTTGAAACATACGGCTTAAAAGAATAGAAAATAGGATGATAAATACAAACATAAGCACCCAAAGGCGTGATTTTTTCAAAATTTGAAAAAACTCTTTTAAATTTTCAAACAAATTTCTTTGCACTCCTTTTTTCAACTAGTTCCAAACGTTGATTAATTTTTAAAATCACCACATATAACACAATCGTAACCAACATTGTATATACAAGCTCAGGTAAAATAATATTTTTCAAATAGAACAACATATGAAATTTACCGCGGAAGAAAAACATGAAGAAATAGACTGCCAGATTATACAGTAAATCGCTTCCTGCAATTAGAAGCATAGGCAGTTTAATATCTTCCGGATAAAAAAGTTTATGGAAATAACCATTAAAAAATCCTATATACATATATAGCAATGCATAAAATCCCAGTATTCCACCACTGAACAAATCAACGCACAGACCACAGAAAAAGCCTATCCATAACCCTTCTTTTTGTCCTCGCATAAAACCAAATGCGGAAGCTACAACTATCATTAAGTTTGGTGTGATAGATGCAAAAGCAAATGATGGGAACACTGCATTTTGCAGTAAATGACATACTAGAATAATGATTGCAACAATTACTTTTCTTTTCATATCAGAGTTCTCAATCCCCTGTTGTTTGTTTTTTGTTGAGTATTACTAACACCTCTTCGATATGCTCAAAATCTACAGCCGGTGTTATAGTACCGGATCGGGTTAAATTATTTGAGTCGGTAGAAATTTCACTAATATACCCAATTAGAATTCCCTGCTGATAATCATAGGATACATAGGAAGTAACAACCGGGTCGCCCACCTCAACCTCATTGTCACGGTCATTTAAACTTCCGAATTCAATCGTCATGCTTTCGCTCATTTTTTGAAGGCTGCCATATACAATCAGATTATCTGAGGTTGTTACCACCATACCACTTACTTTACTGGTATCATTAATAATAGATTTTACGACTGCATAATGGGGTCCTACCTCAGAAATGATTCCAACTAAACCACTTCCAGCCATGACGTTCATTCCTGTTTCTACCCCGTCTTTAGAACCTTTGTCAATTGTAAATGAATGGAACCAATTTCCACTTCCTTTTCCAATCACATTGGCTGCAACTTTATCATAACTAGGATATTTCTGATCCAAATCATACAATTCACGTAAATTTTCTAATTCATAACGCTCTAATTTAATCGTATTTAATTCCGTAGTTAGCTCATCCACCTGTTTTTTCAGCGCTTCATTTTCTGCCATAACAATGCTAAGATTTTCTAAACTGTCTGCTTTATCAGAAATAAAACCGCCAATTCGATTGATTCCCTTCTGCATTGGTATAAAAACATAACCGGCTACCGCATGAAGCGGTCCGCCGGATATATTAAAGGTAAAACCAATCAGCATTGCAATAACACAGACACCTGTCATAATCAGAAGCAGATATTTGGATGAAATCGCAGATTTTGTTTTACGTTTTTTCATTGATTAGCCTCTATTTTAAAATCTTATTTTTCATGCTAAATGCAAGATGTTTAAACTTATTGTCAGATACAATTTTAACCAGACCACGTACAACACATTCTTCCGGTTCCTCGCAGGTATTGATTTTAATACCTGTTATTTCTTTAAAAAGGGAATCTAAATCATGAATCTGGGAACCGCCACCTGTGATATAGATACCTGAGCGGATAATATCTTTCGCAAGTTCCGGTGGCGTCTTTTCTAATATCATTTTAATTGCATTACAAATTGTATTTAAATTGTCTTTAATGGCTTCATATATAACTTCTCCGGTAATTTCCATTTCAATCGGAAGGCCGCTTACAATATCACGTCCGACGATTACCATTGTTTCTTTATTTCCCGGAATTCCGGAACCTAAAGTTTCTTTTAAAGATTGTGCAGTCTTCTGCCCGATTACAAGATTGTATTTACGTTTTACATAAGTAATAATTGATTCATCAATCTTATTTCCGCCAAAATGCAACAGTTCACTTAAAACCAATCCACCGAGTGAAATGACAGATATCTCTGTCGTATCTGCACCAAGGTCTACTACCATGATACCTGTCGGTTCATTTACATCAAGTCCAAGTCCAACCGCATCTGCGATAGGTTTTTCACATAACAATACAGTTTTTGGTTTTAATTTACTCTTATAGAACATATCAAAGAAAGCTCTTTTTTCTACATCTGTGATATCTGTTGGTACTGCAACAATAAATTCTGCTCCACGAAATTTACCTTTAATATGTTTTTCTAAAAATGCCTGAAGCATATTTTGTAAAATATCAAAGTCAGCAATGACACCGCTGCATACCGGGAAAATAACATTGATAGATTCCGGTGCTTTTTCATACATTGCATAAGCAGCATCTCCATATGCATAAATTTGATTCTTATTCACCAATGCGATGGTATTTTTTTCATTTAGTATTTTATTTGTGGCTTTGCAGTATATCTTCATATTACATGTGCCAAGGTCGATCCCGTAAACGTTACTATTCATTTTTCTCTCCCCATTTTTCTAGAGTAATCCAGATTCCCTGTAACTGTAATAGTTATGGTCACCAATAATAATGTGATCAGATAATGGAATTCCTATCATTTGTCCGCATTCAGCAATTCTTCCAGTCACCTCATCGTCTTCCTTAGATGGAGCACAATTACCGCTTGGATGATTGTGTAATAACACAATATGCACCGCCTGCTTTTTTAATGCCTCCATGAAAATCTCTCTTGGAGGGACAATGGAACTGTTTACACTTCCTTTTGAAATAACCGAATCCGCTATCAGCTTACATTTACTGTCAAACATACACAAAACTAAATGTTCCTGACTTTCATGACGAAGCTTCTCCATATAATATGCCGCTATGGACTTGGCATCACATAAAGAAACAAGCCGAACATATTTCGTAGATGTAATCCGATTTGACAATTCTGCAATACATTTTAACTGAATTGCCTTAACCTTTCCTATCCCTTTCATTTTAAGCATCTCCTCATAAGAGACATCATAAAGGTTCATAAGGTTGCGATTTTTTTGGTTTAAAAAATTTTGCGCAACTTCTACGGATTTCAGTCCATTCGTACCTGACTTAATAATAACAGCCAATAGTTCTGCATCACTTAAACTTTGTGAACCATATTTTAAAAACTTTTCATATGGTTTTTCTGAATCTGGTAAATCTTTGATTGTCAGCCGGTTCTTCATAAATCTCCTTCTACTCTCCCTGAAAGAATTATGTTAACCAACCATCATACATATCATATTTATTTTAGCATAACAAGTCCGCATTAACAAGATTTCGTTCCTTAAGTTTTTGTAAAGCCATAAGAATTCCAACTTTTGCATGATACCAGGTGAGTCCACCCTGGAAATATACGGAATACGGCGGCTTAATCGGACCATCCGCACTAAGTTCAATAGAAGACCCCTGTACAAAAGCACCCGCCGCCATGATTACTTCGCTATCATATCCCGGCATTGCCCATGGTTCCGGTGTAACGTAGCTGTCAACCGGTGCCGCTGCCTGAATTCCTTCACAAAAAGCTATCATCGCTTCCGGATTATGGAATGTAACTGCCTGAATAATATCATGTCTGCTTTCTGTTTTATTTGGTACAACATCAAATCCTAATGTTTCAAATATATTTGCGGCAAAGATTGCCCCTTTAAGCGCACCACTTACGACAGTTGGGCTTAAAAATAGTCCTTGGTAGAAGGATTGGATAACCCCTAAAGAAGCACCGACTTCTTTCCCAAGTCCGGGTGAAGTCAAACGATAAGCAGCATTCTCTACGCATTCTTTCTTGCCAACAATATAGCCACCGATTGGCGCAAGACCTCCACCGGGATTTTTGATTAAAGAACCCACAATCATATCCGCTCCTACTTCTAATGGTTCCTTTTCTTCCACAAATTCCCCATAGCAGTTATCAACCATACATATGATATCCGGCTTTATCTTTTTCATAAATGTAATCAACTCGCCAATACGGTCTACAGAAAGTGTCGGACGCGTCGCATATCCTTTAGACCTTTGGATTGTTACTAATTTTGTCCGTTCGTTAATCGCTTCTTTAATTCCTTCGTAGTCAAATCCTCCATCCGGTAGCAGATCAACCTGTCTATAAGTAATCCCATACTCAGTCAAAGAACCTTTTGACTGTCGTATTCCTATTACTTCTTCCAAAGTATCATATGGTTTTCCAACCGGAGACAGCAGTTCATCGCCCGGCCTTAAGTTCGACATCAAAGCCAATGCCAATGCATGCGTTCCACAGGTAATCTGAGGTCTGACAAGTGCATCTTCCCCTTTGAAGCAGGAAGCATAAACTTTTTCTAAGGTATCTCTTCCTAAATCATTATAGCCATAACCGGATGAAATATTAAAACACTCTGCACTTACATGGTTTTCCTGCATGGCACGAAGCACTTTCATCTGATTGTATTCTGCACGCTCATCAATTTCTTTAAACCGTTCCTTTAAGTTCTCTTCGATTTTTGCTCCGAAACGATAAACTTCCTCTGAAATTCCAAGGTGCTTATATTGTTCTAATAATAAATCACTCATTGTATATTCCTTTCTCTTTCAATATCTGTAGCATATCATGTAAAATGTGCTCTTCGCTATATGCATATTTTTCCTTATCAAACCAGATGACGTCCCGTTCTCTTCGAAACCAGGTCAACTGACGTTTTGCAAAATGTCTGGTTTCCTTTTTTATAATAGAAACAGCTTCCTCCAGAGTCGTTTTACCATCCAGATAATCCAGAATTTCTTTATAACCTAATCCCTGCATAGATACCATTTCTCTATGATATCCCATATTTTTCAGTTTCTGTACTTCCTCTACCAGTCCCTGATTCATCATAATGTCAACACGCATTTCTATTCTCTCATACAAATGCTTTCTATTATCTGTAAGTACAAAATAGGCAAAGTTATATGGCGAATTCTTTTGCTTTTCTATCTCATTGTGTTCTGATATTTTTGTACCTGTTAAATGATAAAATTCAAGAGCACGAATGACACGTTTTACATTATTTGCATGAATCGCTTCTGCCGAAGGTTCATCCACCGCTTTTAACATATTATGAAGGTATTCTGCCCCCTTTTCTTTTGCTAACTGTTCTAATTCTATGCGGTATTTTGTATTTGCATTTTGTTCCGAAAAATTCACGTCATACAGCAGCGCCTGAATATAAAAACCAGTTCCTCCAACGATAATCGGAATCTTTCCCTCATTATAGATTTCATCCAGGCATTCCTTTGCTCGCTCCACGAAACGTGCCACATGAAACTCTTCATCCGGTTCAAACTCATCCACAAGATAATGCTTGATTCCTTCCATTTCTTGCTGCATAATCTTTGCAGAACCAATATCCATATGTTTATAAACCTGCATTGAATCTGCGGAAATAATTGCTCCATTAATCGATTTTGCAAGATGAATAGATAATGCCGTTTTTCCGACAGCCGTTGGACCGGTCAGCACCACAAATGGCTTTTTTCCCATACCTGTTCCTCTCATACAATCCTTTTAAATTTCTTTTCTATCTCAAATTTTGACATTGCAATAATCGTTGGTCTTCCATGCGGACACTGATATGGATTCTCCAATGTCAAAAGTGTATCAATCAAGTGCGAAGCTTCCTGCGTAGAGATTCGGCTGTGTCCCTTAACTGCAGCCTTGCAAGACATGGATGCTACTTTTTCCATAATCATGACAGGAGCCTGTGCACCACCTATATTTGTGAAATCATCCAACATATCAATAAACATAGATTTCATATCCACATCAGAAAAATCAGCCGGAATTGCAGTTATTGCATATTCTTTTCCACCAAAAGGCTCTATTTCATAACCGAAAGAGGTCAATTCCTTTTTATACTTCTCTAACATCTCTGTTTCTTCATGATTCAGAGTAAGAATGATTGGAGGACTGACTGTCTGAGATGTAAAGCTTTTTTCTTTCAATTTCTCCATGGTTTTTTCATAAAGTACTTTTTCATGTGCTGCATGCTGGTCAATAATAAATAATTTTTCTTCATACTCTACCAGCCAGTAGGTATCAAATAATTGACCTATGATTTTATGTTGCTTTCTGGCATCTTCTGTCAAAAAGTCCGTATCCAGCTGTTGCTGTTCATATACCGGCTTTTGTGCTTCACCAGGTACACATTCATTTGATACGATTTCTTTTGTTGCAGCTATGACTGTCTGTTTTGGTTTAAAAGATTCATTTTTATCCTTTGCAAGCCTTTCGAAAACCCGATTTGCGGAAACACTTGAATTTTGAACAGGTGCACTTTGATAATTCGTATTTTCGTGTATACGTTCCGGATATTTTCGCTCATAAGGGCTATCCACAGAAACCGCTTTTCTCACATCATTCAATCTTCGTACTTCAAATGGTTCCGGTGCAGTTTTTACTTCAGGACGTACCTCGCATTGCTTTTTCTCATCGGAAACAGGTACCTGTGGAATAAATTCACGGTGACTTAATGCGTTTTTAATGATTTCGTATAAGGATTTATAAATCGTTTCATTCTGTGTAAAACGAAGTTCCATTTTGGTTGGATGTACATTCACATCAATCAGTTCACTATTGATCTGAATATATAGGACACAAAATGGATATTGATGCTGCATCATAAAACCCTTATATCCCTCTTCAATAGCCTTTGATAGTAATGCGCTCTTTATATAGCGCCCGTTGATAAAGTAATTTTCATAATTACGGTTACCTCTGGATACATTTGGTTTTCCGATAAAACCTGTCACTTCGAAAAGTTCTGTTTTCTGGTCAATCTGGATCAGAGAAGAAGTAATGTCTCTGCCATAGACATGATAAACCAAATCTTTTTTATTTCCGTTGCCGGAAGTATGCAATTTCGTCTGTCCGCTATTAATAAATTTAAATGACACCTCCGGATGGGACAATGCCATACGCTCCATCAAGTCAGCGATATAGCCGCCTTCAGTCTGCGCCGTTTTTAAAAACTTTCTTCGTACAGGTGTATTATAGAACAGATTTTTTACTAAAAAAGTCGTTCCTTCCGGAGCACCAACTTCCTCATTAGTAATCTCCTTAGAACCTTCTATGACATATCTGATTCCGGTTAAATCTCCATATGTTTTGGTAATCAGTTCTACCTGCGCAACAGCTGCAATACTGGATAATGCCTCACCACGGAATCCGAGAGAAGAAATGTTAAGTAAATCCTCAACATGCTTTATTTTACTGGTAGAATGCCGTAAAAATGCAAGTGGAATCTGCTCTTTTTCAATTCCACACCCATTATCTGTAATACGGATAAAGGAGATTCCGCCCTCCTTTATTTCTACCGTAATAGCTGTTGCCTTCGCATCAATGGCATTTTCAACTAATTCTTTTACCACAGAGGAAGGACGCTCTACCACTTCACCGGCTGCGATTTTGTCTATTGTCTGTTGATCTAATAATTGTATTTGAGGCATAATTTCTCCTACTTACCACCTGTTTTTTACCTTATTTTGTAACTCATATAGTTTATTTAATGCATCAATTGGTGTCATATTTGACAAATCGGCATTACGAAGTTCATTAATGATGTCGTCGTCTTTTACCGTATCAAACAAGGACATTTGTGCCAAATCCACTTCATCCAGTTTTTCCTTCTTCTTTTTGCTTCGTCCGTTATCTACATCGATGTTTCTTGCTACTGCAGCAATATCGTTTTCGATTAATTTTTCACAGATTTCTTTTGCACGGTCAATGACACTTTCCGGCACTCCTGCAAGCTTTGCAACTTGAATACCATAGCTTCGGTCTGCACCGCCTTTGATGATTTTACGTAAAAATACAATGTCATCTCCCTTTTCTTTTACTGCAATACAATAATTATTTACATTATTGAGTTTACCTTCCAGTTCTGTCAATTCATGATAATGCGTTGCAAACAATGTTTTCGCTCCCAATAGCTTGGGATTGCTGATGTGCTCTACAACAGCCCATGCAATACTTAATCCGTCAAAAGTGCTTGTTCCTCGTCCAATTTCGTCTAATACTAAAAGAGAATTGCTGGTTGCATTTCGTAAAATATTAGCCACTTCATTCATTTCCACCATAAAGGTACTCTGACCACTTGCAAGATCATCTGATGCCCCTACGCGGGTAAAAATACGGTCAACAATCCCAATTTTTGCAGAAGATGCCGGAACAAAGCTTCCAATCTGTGCCATTAACACAATGACTGCCGTCTGACGCATATAAGTAGACTTACCCGCCATATTGGGTCCTGTAATAATAGAGATTCGGTTGGAACCATTGTCCAGATAAGTGTCATTTGCAATAAACATATCATTCGTAATCATTTTTTCAACTACAGGATGTCGCCCGTCTTTGATATCAATGACACCATTTTCGTTGATTTTTGGACGACAGTAGTTATTTTGATCTGCAACTACCGCAAGAGAAATAAAAGTATCTAACTTTGCAATTGCTCTGGCGGTTTGCTGGATACGTACAACTTCTTTTGCAATCGTATTACGCACTTCAGAAAAAAGTTCATATTCCAGACTTACCAATCGGTCCTCTGCACCAAGGATCATATCCTCAAGTTCCTTTAATTCCGGTGTTATGTAACGTTCCGCATTTGCAAGGGTCTGTTTTCTCATAAAATAATCCGGAACCAATTCTTTATAGGAATTCGTAACCTCTAAGTAATATCCAAATACTTTGTTATATTTGATTTTTAAATTTTTAATTCCTGTTTTTTCCCGCTCTTTTGCTTCTAGTTCTGCAAGCCAGGTTTTTCCTTCCGTTTTTGCTTTACGATATTTATCTACTTCTTCAAAATATCCATCCTTAATGAGGCCTCCCTCGCGCACACTGATTGGTGGCTCCTCAATAATCGCTTCATCAATCAGCGCAAAAAGCTCCTCCAATGTATCCATCTCATCATGAAGTTCTTTTAGCATCTCACATTGAAATTCATTTAGTAAGGTTTTAATTGGCGGCAGCATCCCGATAGAATTTTTAAATGCAATTAAATCTCTTGGATTAGCTGTCATGTAAGTTACACGAGTGATTAAACGCTCTAAATCATAAATCGGATTTAGATATTCACGAAGTTCTTCTCTTGTAATAATATGTTTATTAATATCTGCAATGGCATCCTGACGCTTTTCGATTTCATCTTTCTCAATTAAAGGCTGTTCCACAAAGGACCTTAGCATTCGTGCTCCCATTGCGGTTTTTGTTTTATCTAATACCCAAAGAAGGGAGCCTCGCTTTTGTTTTTCCCGTAATGTCTCTACAAGTTCTAAGTTTCTTCTGGTAGAGCTGTCGATAATCATATATTTGCCGGTTGAATATGGATGAATTGCAGAAATCTGATTCAAAGAATTCTTCTGTGTATCATATAAATAACGCAGCAATGCTCCTGCAGCAACAGTTCCGCATAAATAATCTTTTAATCCAAGTCCCTCTAAACTATTCACTTTAAAATGACTCTTTAACGTTGTTATGGTTGTTTCATCGCTGAAATACCATGCTTCTAACGAATAAATCATAATTCCGAGGCGATGGCGCATATCTTCTAAATCTGCACCGCTCATATAAAAGCTTTCATTACAGATAATTTCAGAAGGGGAAAACTTATGAATCTCATCCATCAGTTTTCTTTCACTGTCTACTTCTGTTACATAAAACTCTCCGGTAGATACATCTGCCAAACCAATTCCATATTTATCTTCCATGTATACAATACACATCAGGTAATTATTTTTGGTTTCATCCAAAGCCTGGGCATCCATATTAGTTCCAGGCGTAACAATACGAATTACTTCTCGTTTTACGATTCCTTTTGCAGTTTTTGGGTCTTCCACCTGTTCGCAGATTGCTACTTTATGTCCATTTGCCACTAAACGATTTAAATAGCCTTCTACTGCATGGTAAGGCACCCCACACATTGGTGCACGTTCTTCCATACCACAGTTTTTTCCTGTTAGGGTTAGTTCTAATTCCTTTGATACCAAAATGGCATCATCAAAGAACATTTCATAAAAATCTCCTAGTCTGTAAAATAAAATGCAGTCTTTATATTCTTCTTTCGTCTTTAAATATTGCTGCATCATTGGTGTATATTCTTCCAAAAGTTTCTTCCTCCAGCTTACCCTTTTTTATACTTTTTCAAAATAGCTTCCGCCACTTTTAATCCATCCATCGCCGCGGACATGATTCCCCCTGCATAGCCTGCACCTTCCCCACATGGATAGATACCTTTAATATTTGCCTCAAACATTTCATCCCGAGTCATCCTTATTGGAGAAGATGTTCTGCTTTCTATTGCCGACATAATCGTATCTTCTCTGTCAAATTCAGGAATTGCCCTGGCAAATATGTGCATTCCCTCAATAAAGGATTCCTCTAACACTTGCGGTAAAATTCCTCTAAGGTTTGCAAAATCTGCCTGCCCTTTATGCATACTTTCGTAGTTTCCATATGCTTTCGAAACCTCATTCTTACAAAAATCACCAAATAACTGCTGTGGTATTTTTCCTTTTGCAAGCTCATAAGTCTTTTCTTCTATTTTCTGCTGAAATCGTACTCCGGCAAGTGCATCCGTTCCATCAAAATCTTCCGGTGTTACCGATACAATGATTGCGCTGTTTGCATTTTCACTTCCACGGTCTGAATAACTCATACCATTTACGACCAGACGACCTTCTTCCGAAGAAGCATTTACCACATATCCTCCCGGACACATACAGAAAGAATACACTCCTCTACCGTTATCCAAATTTGCTGTGACCTTATAAGGTGCAGCCGGCAGTTTCTTTGCATACACTTCTCCATATTGTACTTCATTCATGAAATGTTGCGGATGTTCTACGCGAAAACCAACTGCAAATGCTTTTGCTGACATCGAAAGCTTCTTATGAAGCAGCATTTCAAAGGTATCTCTTGCGCTATGACCAAGTGCCAATACACATATTTGTGTATCTAACCTATCCTTATGATTTATCTCAACACCAGTAATTCTGTCATCCGAAACATCTATATTTGTTACACAGGATTCATAAAGGATGGTTCCACCCAGTTTTTCAATTTTATTTCTCATCTGAATAATTACATTTTCCAGTACATCCGTTCCAATATGAGGTTTATTTTCATATAAGATTGCTTCCTGTGCTCCAAATTTAACAAATGTTTCCAAAACAAACCTATTTCTACCGATAGGATCTTTCACTAATGTATTTAATTTACCATCCGAAAAAGTTCCGGCTCCGCCTTCTCCAAACTGTACATTTGACTTCGTATTTAAAAAGCCTGTTTTCCAAAAATGTTCAACATCTTTTTTTCGTTCTTCTATACATTTCCCTCGTTCCAGCAGAATAGGTTGATATCCCTCTAAAGCCAGTAAATACGCACAAAAAAGACCTGCCGGTCCTGCTCCGACAATCAAAGGTCTTTTTTTCAAATCTTGCGTACCGGTTGCATGGATTTCGTATTTTTTCTCGTTGATTAACATAATATTTTTATCGTTAACCTTTTTCATGACAGATTGTTCATTGTCAACCAATACATTTACAGAGTAGACAATATGCAATTCCGGTTTTTTCCGTGCATCAATAGACTTTTTTTGTATTTGAATGTCTTTTATCTGGGTACTTTTGACTTTTAACAGCTTTGCCACTTTTTCCTCAAGCTGTTTTGGCTGATGCTCCATGTGCATTTTTATTTGATTAATCCGAATCATTTCTTCTCCATTCTACTGTTATTCGCTGCATGCAGTCCTGCCACATAGCCACTCGACCATGCCCATTGCAAATTATACCCTCCGCACATACCATCAATATCTACGATTTCACCTGCAAAAAATAATCCTTTTATTAATTTTGATTCCATTGTATTCGGGCTAATTTCCTTTGTATCGATTCCACCTGCACACACCTGTGCCTGCTCATAGGTTCTGCTTCCAATCACATCCACACGTAATGCTTTGATCTGCTTCGCCAGTACATGAATCTGATTTGATAAGATTTTTTCAGGCCGATTATCAAGCTCTATTTCAGCTTCTTTTAAAAATACCTCAGATAATTTTCTCGGGAATAAACCAATAAGACATTCTACCCTCGTTTTCTTCTGTTCCTTTTTATAGAATCTGTTTTCTAATAATTCAGCCACTTTATCTTCAGGTAAATCAGGCATAAAATCCAGTAAAATATGTACTCTTTCTTCCTTTTTCAATGCTTTTGTAGCAAAACGGCTCAATTGAAAAATCGGTATTCCGGAGACTCCATAATCCGTAAGCTGCAATTCTCCCCGTTCTGTGCAAATTTGTGTATTTTCCACAAAAAGAGACGCCTGTACTTCTGCACGAATTCCTGCAAGATTTTTGAAAAATGCCTGTTTACCCTGCAAGGGAACCAGAGCAGGTACGATATCTATCATATGATGTCCAAAGCTCTCTATATATGGGAATGCGCTTCCATCGCTGCCTGTCTTTGGAGCTGCAAGAAGCCCAGTAGCAAAAATCAAACTATTTGTAGCATAATTACCAATATTGGTATTTACGGAGAACTGATTCTTTTCATGCCAAATCCGAAGAATTTCGCAATTACATACTTCTTCCACTCGTAAAAAATTCG
Source organism: uncultured Roseburia sp. (assembly GCA_945787015.1). Classification (GTDB taxonomy): domain Bacteria; phylum Bacillota; class Clostridia; order Lachnospirales; family Lachnospiraceae; genus Roseburia. Next base: position 31,206 of record CALZGM010000004.1, on the reverse strand, counting down.
CTTCTAATCGTAATACATCCAATATTGCCGATGCCTGCTCACTTGCCGGATAATAGTATCCTTTTTTTACCCTAGGCATCACACCGATTTCTTCAAAAAAATCAATCGTTTCTTTGAATCCAAACTGCTCAAAAACAGGTACCACAAAAGAAGGGTCTTCTCCTCTGTAATAAGATATACCCTGTTCTTCATTCGTGTAATTACACTTTCCATTACCGGTAGAAAGGATTTTCTTCCCGGTTTTCTCCTTATGTTCTAATACTACCGTTTTAGCGCCATTTCTTGCAGCTGTAATTGCTGCCATAAGTCCGGCTGCACCACCGCCTATAATCAGCACATCAACGTTTCTAAACATCTCATTTGTCACAGGCTTTTCCTCATTTACGCATTCTTTCCCACTTTGCCTATTTTAGCATAGAATACCTCATTTATGAAGAATAATTTTCAAGAAATTCATATAATTCCTGCTCGTTTAAAAAATACAATCCATTTTCCAATTCCTTTTGTAGCCTATCCGGTAAATCTTTTACATAAATGGATGTATTATCATAACGTTCTGAGGTGGTTTGATTATAAATTACTAGATATCCGTCTTCTTCTATTATCAAAAATTTTGCTTGTTTTGGGTTGCCATCTTCAATTTTGATTACGCTTTCAGCTGCTTGTGTAGTCGTATCTTCAGCTATCGCATCTTCTTTTTCCTCAGTCGATTTTTCTACGCTGATTTTTCCCGGTCTTTCCTTTTCCCAATAAAGAATACTGCTCGTGATACATCCGATTGCAACCACGCAAAAAAAATAAATACCTATCCGTTTCAAAACAGACCTCCATTTCATGGTTACTATTTCTACACGGATAAGTATTTACCATTTTTTTTGATTTATTCATCTTATTTCATCAAATGCATTGATTTTGCTGCCTTAACAAGTAAATGTCCCTTTGGCAGGCGACGAAGTTCTTGTTCTGTAATTCCTTTTAACAAAAGCATTATGATAAAATAAATCAAAGCTCCCAGTAAAATGCTTATTATCGTTGCAATTGTATTGTTACGGAAGATATAAATCATCAATTGATAGACTCCCCATACGGCTCCCCCCATAACCGCTGATGATAGCAATGGAATCAAAAATGTTTTTATAAATTCCTGTTTATAGCCTACATATTTGTGAAGCGAATAAGCATTCAAAAGGCTCATAATCAGACCAAATGCAGCATTTGCAAAAATGACAGCATAAATATTTAAGCGGAATCCATACATTAATACTACTAAAACAACTAAATGCAGCACTAATGCAATAGCAGCATTCTTTACAGGTTCTTTCATCCGATTAATCCCCTGAAGTAAACCATTTGATAAGGTAGACAAAGAGAAAAAAATAATTGAAACCGCTCCATACTGCAACATAATTGCAGCAATTCCGGATTCATCGCTAAGATGAACTAATTGTAAAATTGGCGCTGCCAATATACCCATACCTACTGCACAAGGCATTGCAATCAACATAATAAAACGGATTGCGCTATTAAGCTGCAAATGTACTTCATTCATCTTTTTCTTTGTAAATGCTGCTGTAAGTGCAGGAACAGAAGAGGCTGCAAGCGCAGATGCAATTGAAATCGGCACATTAATTAAAGTCTTATAACGACCTGTATATACCCCATTCCAAACACTAATCTGAGTTGCACTATATCCTTGGCTATTTGCAATATTCTTAAAGACAGCCATATCAATCAATGTATTACAATTATAAATGGTTGTACTAAGCAGTACCGGAATAATTGTTGCTACTAAAATACGAAAGATATGAGAATACGTATCTACTTTTGGTAAAGCTTCCCGTCTGACCTGTCTTTTGTATACATGTACATAGGCAAAAAGAACAAAGAAAGAAAACAGTAATGCCACCAAAGCACCTACACCGGTACCAAGCGTGCCGCCGGCTGCTCCATATGCTGCCGCATAGTTTTCCTGATTGCCTAAAACTGCTCCTACTTTCATACCATATTTATAAAGTACATAAGCAGCCCATACACTTACAATTGCGTTTGCAATTTGTTCTAAAATTTGCGATACAGCACTAGGCATCATGCTTCCTAGCCCCTGGAAGAATCCACGTAATACACCCAAAATCGCTACAATTAAAAGTGTCGGAATTAAGACACGTACTGCGAAAATACTGTAAGGCGTTTTCATTGCTGTAGTAAATGCTTCTGCTCCGAAAAGCAGAGTCAAAGCTGCAATTCCTCCGGTTATCGTTGCAAACAGTAATGATGCTTTTAAAATACGATATACATTTTTTCTTCTACCCTTCGATATATCGGCTGAAACCAATTTAGAAACTGCCAAAGGAATACTATACGATGAAATGATCAAAAGGTTATTATAGATTTCAAATGCAGTAGCATAATAATCCATACCAACATCGCCAATGATTCCAATCAAAGGAATACGATATATTAAACCTATTATACGACTGATAATGGATGCCATTGCTAAAATGGAACCCTGCACCAGAAACCCGGTACTGCTTTTTTTCTTACTCATATTCTATCCTCAAATTTTACCTGTCACTATCTTAAAATCTGCATTTTTTCTAAAATAGTCTTTTGCTTGCCTTCCATAATCGCAGCTTCTTCCTCTGTCATATGATCATATCCAAATAAATGAAGCATGCTATGTAAAATCAGGAAGGCAAATTCCCGTTCCATACTGTGTCCATAATTGATTGCCTGCTCTTTTACCTTCTCAACAGAAATAATAATATCGCCCAGCATGATTTCACCTGTGTCCGGATTAAAATTATCATCATAATCCTCTTCTAAAGCTGAAAAGTCACCAGCTTTTTCATAATTTAATAAAGGAAAAGACAATACATCGGTAGGCTTGTCTATTTCACGATATTCACGATTTATTTCACGAATTCCTTCATTATCCGTCAAAGTAAGATTCACTTCACATTCATAAGGGAACTCCTCATGTTCAATTGCAAATTCTACCACACGCTTCGCAAGCGCCTCATAATTAAAATCAAAATCCACTTGTACCTCAGCTTCTACCAATAAACTCATGAAACGAATTCCTCCTTAACCAGATAATCTCTTATTTTCAGAAATTTATTCATACTAAGACCAGATTGATCATACATACCCATTACAGAAAAATCATTCACTATCCGATATATTGCCATATCCTGATTCCAATCCGTCATATTCATCTGTTCTTTCATTAATTCCATCTTTCGGCAGACTCCATCTACCATCTGAACAATAGCTGACTCCGGTGTGGATGGATGTCTTTGCATTCCCTGATACTCATAAATAATGTTACAAACTGCTTCCGGAAAACATTTTTCTACTGCAAATCGATATCCATTTTCGGCAATCTTGTCGTCTTCTAAAATTCCTATCCTATAATACAACCCGGCCGCCGCGCAGACCAATTCATCGGCTCCTACTAAAGCCGCACATTTTTGGGCCAACACAGATACATGTCTTGCATGTTCATATTCCTGTTTTGAAAACTGTTTTAATTCCTTAGCAACATGATATTCCGGTTCCAGCATGTCCTGTAAAAGATCCTCTATTTCTACCTCTCGGGTATATAAAAACCGGTCCATAAAATAATATAATAGAATTGCAACTGCAGCCCCTATTGCTATATTAATCCCAAATACATAGAGTGATGCCTCATTATTATATAGATAATGAAACAACGTCGGTATCACAGTCTGTAAAGAAAAAAGGATTGCTATATAATTCTTTTTATGACTGCCCTCCCATGTCAAAAGCAGCATTGTACAAACCAAAACCAGCATAAGATAACCGGAAAGTTCCATCGTGTTTATTTCACAGGTTATCGCCATAATTACAAGAAAATAAAGCGCAAGACAAAGCGCAATCCATTCCGAAGCAAAAATAATTAATAAAATTGGTATGATAATAATCGGCCGTGTAAATTCCGGACAAAAACAGCATAAAAATGCAGTTAAGGAAGCTAAAAAAACAGCTTTCAAAATTCTTCTAAAATCAGTTGTTTTATTCGATGCGATTCGCCCGGAAATTCTTTCGTGCTCTAATAAAAAAGAAAGTATTGCATAGAACACAATGTCTACCGCTATACTACAAATCATCTGGTCAAGCAGGGCACCCTTTGAAACCATCAGCAAGACAGAAAACGTAAGCATAATCAACAACATCAATAGCTTATTTTTGATTCGTCTTTTACTCATTTGTTCTGTCATTTTTATTTTTGCTCCTGTTTTTTCTGCGTTTTTGTACGCTTTTTCGTCTGGGATTCATAATCCTCATAGGCTTTTACAATTTTTTGTACAACCGGATGACGCACAACATCCACACTAGTAAGTTCACAAATTCCCACTTCTTCTACTTTTTTGAGGACCTTTAGTGCTACATCCAAACCGGAAACAGCACCTGGTGCAAGGTCCTTTTGCGTAGCATCTCCTGTGATAACCGCCTTAGAGCCAAAACCAATACGTGTTAAAAACATTTTCATCTGAGCCGGAGTAGTATTTTGTGCTTCATCTAAAATAATAAATGCATTATCCAGCGTACGTCCTCTCATGTAAGCAAGGGGAGCTACTTCAATCAGCCCCTTTTCCATATTCTTTTGAAAACTTTCAGCCCCCATTATCTGATACAAAGCATCATATAACGGTCGCAGGTATGGATCAACCTTGCTCTGCAAATCTCCCGGTAAAAACCCAAGCTTCTCACCCGCCTCAATAGCCGGTCTTGTTAAGATGATTCTGCCAACTTCTTCATTTTTAAAAGCTGTAATTGCCATCGCCATCGCAAGATACGTTTTGCCGGTTCCTGCAGGTCCAATGCCAAATGTTATCATTTTCTTACGAATTGCATCCACATAAGCTTTCTGTCCTAGCGTTTTGGGTTTCACCGGTTTTCCGTTTATTGTATGACAGATACAATCCTTGTCAATCTCTATTATTGCAGTTTCTTTATCTTCTAATACAAGCGAAAGCGCATAATTTACATTCTGTTCTGTAATTGTATTTCCTCGTTTTGATAATTCTAAAAGCTGTGTAAAAACATTCGCTGCACGTTTTATTTGTATTTCATTTCCCACAAGCTTCATCATATCTTCTCTTACCACTACAGTGACATGGAGTGCTCGTTCAATTTTCTTTATATTTGAATCGAACTGCCCAAATACATTTGCGACATGCTCGGTTGGAAAATTCAAAGATACCTCAGTCAGACTCATTCTCTATGTTCCCCTCTGTTTGATCTGTATTTTGGGTTACAGTCGGCTGATAGGCTACAATAGACTCCCTGGCCATAATGCTGCCTGTCACCAGATAAGAATAACCCACTTTTTTAATCATAACATTTTTTTGTATAATTTGAATACCCTTTTCTTCCAAATTTTGAAGATACTTCCTATAATGTTTTTCTGCAATTTGCTTGATTTCTTCTTCTGTGTACTCTTTTTCCACTAATTTGTAAGGGTAATATCTTATTTTTTTTAAATAGATTGGAAAATAGTAATTTTGTCCGAAACAAAGCTGCATATTCTCCACTGAACTATCATACAAGTTTTCAGGAGCTTTCCAAAATGGATTATGTATTAAAATATCTCCAATTTGCAGTACATAATTCATTTTTTCTTCTTCCAAATATTCTTTATCCTGATATTTCTTAGAAATCTTATCTGAGTATTCATATTGAACCTGTGCAATAATATCTGCATCTGCCGATTCGTACAGATAATCTAAGATTTCACCATAATCACTGTATAAAACGAGTTCACCGCTTACCAGAATATCTCCTTTTTTAATTTCACTTCCCACAGAAACTAACGGCGTTCCATGTCTTGTAATCATATCCGTAATAACGCCATCCTTTGCAGCAATGATATCTGAGATTTCATCGGAATCTGACTGATAAAATTCCTCTGAAAGTAAACTTTCCTGTAACTCTATCGTCATTTTTGTCCCATATATTTTTACAGAAGCCCAGATCACTTCAGGATATGTACTACGTAATTTTTCTTCAAGTTTAGCACAGTTAATTTTAGATATGGGAGTGCCAAAATCAGCGTCTTCTTCCTCTAAGAAACGAATAATTGTATCCTCAGACAGATAAGAATTACCTATAATTTCAATATTCCACACAAAACCCGAAACACGAATCAAAAGGCAGAAGAATAATAACATCCCTGCAACAAATACTTTTCTCTTTCTGTATCGAAATAGATAAAACGGGAGACCTACCTTTTTAATAATTTTTGCCTTCGTTTTTGTTTTCCTTAAAATTGGGCGTAGAGATTTATAGGCATCAACACTCATACAAAATTGATATCCGTCTTCTACTGCCTTTAAATTCCAAATTAGAATATCCCTTTTGCCACACATATTTAAGAAACGTTCCGGAGCATAGCCGGACAGATATACCACTAAATACCCGCGAAGATACTTAAGAAACGAAATAAAAAACATAACTATTCGTATTGAATCTGTTGAAAGAAACCGGTTATTTTCATTTCCTCATTTGTGTAATAATCGATGGTTAAATGTGTGCCTGTAATCACAATACGACAATTTTTTGCTTGAATTTTGATAAAGGAATCCTCATATATAAGGATTCCTTTATAATTCTCTATCAAAAGCTCTCTTCTGCCGGTGATAGTAACAAGCGCATCTTTAAGGACGAAATCTTTTGGCAATTCTAATTGTTCAATTACTTGTTCGCGGAATTTAAATGATTTCTGTTTACTCATATTTTACTATATGAGTTATTCTTTCTATTTATGATATGGTTCCTTATTCATGATTCGATAGGACCGGTAAATCTGTTCAAGCAAAATAACTCTCATAAGTTGATGAGGAAATGTCATTTTTGAAAAAGAAAGTTTCATATCAGCACGTTTCAGCAACGCTTCCGACATCCCAAGAGATCCTCCAATCATAAAGATAATATGACTATTACCTTCTATTGCAAGACGTTCCATTTTTTCCGAAAGCTGAACAGAATCCAACTGTATTCCATCAATGGCAAGCGCACAAACAAATGCGCCTTCCTTTAAGTATCTTTCCATGCGTTCAGCTTCCTTTTCTTTAATCTGCTGTTCCACGGTATCACTGGCATTATCAGGTGTCTTTTCATCAGTCACCTCGATCATTTCCAGTTTACAATAACGACTCAGACGTTTTACATATTCTGCAATCGCATCTCTATAAAATTTTTCTTTTATTTTACCTACACATAAAATTGTTATCTTCATTCGCTATAACTATATTGGATTCTTAAAACAGAACTGGAAAGTCCTGTTTTATCATCTATTGCAATTGCTGATAATATATTTTCCCCTTCGGGCACCTCTATGGGCTCAACATATATAAAGGATGCTTTCGTTGGTACACTTCCATCCCATGTATAATAAATAGTACAATCCGGGTTAGCCGTCAGAGTAATATGAGTCAATTCCGAAAATGAAATATCACCTTCAGGCTCTGCCTTTGGCACATCAGGTGGGAAGATTTCAATCTGATATTCACACATAGCTACATCACTATAGATATTGTTTTTAATATTTTTACATACTGCCTTTATCGTATAAAATCCGGAGCGGGTCAGCTCAATTTCTCCGGTGTAAAGCGTGCCTTTTTCAATTGGATTCGAACCGTCTGTAGTATAATAAATAGGCTCATCTCCTATAGAAACCAATGTTACAGCTATATGTGTATTGTATTTATCACTCGCAGGATAAATAACAGGTTCATCCACGAGATAAACTTCAAATAGTTTTTTTATATCTTCCTCGTCAACAAATTCATACAGACTCTTAATTTGTCCATACTGTCCTTGTTCCGCATAGATATTTATCAGGCGTTCATAAGCCTCTTTTTCACTATGATCCAGCTTAATAGCCTCTGTCAAAAGAACAATTGCGTTATCATATTCCTCACGAATAATATAAATATCTGCCAGTTTTATTCTGCTTTCTATGTCTGTCGGAATCAGTACCAGTGCTCTTGACAAATAGTCAATGGCATTTTCAAAATTATGGTCAACCAGTTCACTCTCTGCCATTGCCATCTGGTATTCATAAGAATTATGATTCTTATAATCTACAACCAGTTTTATTACAACACCAACCAGAATACAAAAGAATAAAATTAAGAAGGTCACAAGAATTGGCATACGCTGTCTATATTTATGTTCCTTTTGTTTCTTTTCTTCTGTCGGAATCTTTTGCTTATTCTTATTTTCGTTGGCACCTTCAGCATCTTCCCGTAGCAACGAATGCAAAAAATCATCCTCTAATGACGAATATCCACTTACCATCTGCGCTTCTTTCCCACAGACAGGGCAATAAATACTTCCATCTTTGATTTCTGCGTCACAATTTGCACACTTCATAGAAATCCCCTTCTGCAATGATATCTAAAGTATTGCCGAAATTCACCAATCTATTCCATTGCTTCTACACAATTATTCATCAGCATTGCAATTGTCATTGGTCCTACACCACCCGGCACCGGTGTTATTGCAGACGCAATTTCAAATACTTCCTCATACTTTACATCACCGCAAAGTTTATTATTTTCACCACGGTGAATGCCAACATCAACTACAACCGCTCCTTCTTTCACATATTCTGCAGTAATAAAACGCGGTTTTCCGATAGCCACAATTAAAATGTCAGCGGTTCTACAAAGTTCTTTTAAATTTTGGGTCTTGGAATGTGCAATCGTTACCGTCGCATTCTCCCGAAGCATTAATAACGCCATTGGTTTTCCAACGATATTACTTCTTCCTACAACCACACAATTTTTACCTGCAATTTCAATATTACTACGTTTCAGTAACTGAATAACGCCTGCCGGTGTACAGGACACAAAACCCTTTTCTCCTATTACCAGCTTGCCAACATTTTCCGGGTGGAACCCATCCACATCTTTCTTTGGAGAAATAGCCTGAATAATTTTGTCTTCATTAATATGTTTTGGAAGCGGAAGCTGAACTAAAATTCCGTGAACCTTTTCATCCTCATTTAAACGATGAATCAATTCCAAAAGCTCTTTTTCTGTTGTTTCCTCCTGCAATTCATAGGACAACGATTCAATGCCAATATAAGCACATGCTTTCTTTTTATTATTTACATAAACACAGGATGCGGGATCATTTCCCACTTGAATTACCGCTAAAGCAGCATTCTTCCCATCAGCCTTTAATCTTTCTACTTTTTCCTTTAATTCATCCTTTATTTCCTGTGAAATACGTTTTCCATCAATTATGACTGCCATACTATTTCTCCAACCTTTTTCTATTAGAATAATCCTGTGATTACTCCGTTATCATCAACATCTATGCCATAAGCAGCAGGTGTTTTTCCGAGTCCAGGCAACGTTACAATACTACCTGTTAATGCCACTACAAATTCTGCACCTGCAGCAACATAAACCTCACGCACATTTACGGTAAAACCACTTGGTCTTCCAAGCTTTGTCTGATCATCAGATAAAGAATATTGTGTTTTTGCCATACATACCGGGAAATGTCCCATTCCAAGATCTGTAATACGCTTTAATTCTTTCTTCGCAGCAGGCGCATACGTTACTCCATCCGCACCATAAATTTCTTTTGCGATTTTTTCAATCTTTTCTTCTAATGACAAAGAATCTTCGTATAATGGAGCAAAATGACTTTCTTTTTTCTCAATCGTTTCAAGCACTTTTTCTGCTAAAGCGACACCGCCTTCGCCACCTTTTTCCCATACCTCTGACAATGCGAATTCACAATCTCTGTCCTTGCAGAATTTCTCAACAAAATCTGTTTCTGCCTTTGTATCTGTTACAAAAGAATTGAGTGTTACAACAACAGGAACACCATATTTCTGAAGATTTTCAATATGCTTCTCCAGATTAACAATTCCTTTTTCTAATGCCTCTAAATTCTCTGTTCCTAAATCTGCCTTTGCCACACCACCATTGTATTTTAACGCACGAATCGTTGCTACCAATACAACTGCATCCGGTTTTAACCCTGCTTTTCTGCACTTAATGTCAAAGAACTTCTCAGCACCCAAATCTGCACCGAAGCCTGCTTCTGTTATTACGTAATCGGCTAATTTTAATGCCGTTTTCGTTGCGCGTATACTATTACATCCATGTGCTATATTAGCAAATGGACCTCCGTGAACAATAGCCGGTGTATGTTCTAACGTCTGAATCATATTCGGCTTTAAAGCATCCTTTAACAATGCTGCCATAGCCCCCGTTGCCTTTAAGTCACCTGCCGTAACCGGTTTTCCGTCAAAGCTGTAAGCTACAATAATCTGACTTAAACGACGTTTTAAATCATGCATATCATCTGCCAGACAAAGAATGGCCATAATTTCGGAAGCAACTGTAATAACAAAATGATCTTCACGAACCATACCGTCTGTCTTACTTCCAAGGCCGACTACAATATTACGAAGTACACGGTCATTCATATCAATACAACGTTTCCATACAATCTGTCTCGGATCGATTCCAAGCTCGTTGCCCTGCTGAATATGATTATCCAAAATTGCAGCCAAAAGATTATTTGCAGATGTAATCGCATGAAAATCGCCGGTAAAATGAAGATTCAAATCTTCCATTGGTACTACCTGGGCATAGCCTCCGCCTGCAGCACCTCCTTTGATACCAAAACACGGTCCTAATGATGGCTCACGTAATGCGATAATTGCTTTTTTCCCAAGTTTGCCAAAAGCCTGTCCCAAACCAACACTCGTCGTTGTTTTACCTTCACCGGCAGGTGTAGGATTAATCGCTGTAACAAGAATCAATTTTCCATCCGGATGATTTTCAATTCTTTTCATTAAATCATCTGAAAGTTTTGCCTTGTACTTTCCATAAAGTTCAAGATCATCCTCACAAATGTCAAGCTTTGCTGCAACCTCTTTGATTGGAAGCATTACAGCTTCCTGCGCAATTTGAATATCACTTTTCATCTTTCTTCACCTCATGTTTATTATAAATTTTCTTCAACATACTGTTCGAATTGCTCTGCGGACATCAGAACTTTTCTAGGCTTTGTACCTTCCTCAGGTCCGACAATACCTGCTTCTTCTAACTGATCCATAATTCTGGCTGCTCTGTTAAAACCAACCTTAAAATAGCGCTGTAGCATACCTATTGAACCCTTTTCTTTATCAATTAAGAGACGCGCAGCTTCTTCAAAATAGGAGTCCCTTCCATCACTACTATCGCCTCTTCCATCGATAGCAATCGTATTATTTCCGCTTTCAACACTATTCATTTTTGCTTCAATTTCAGCATTATAGTTCACCATGCCACTATTTTGCTGCTTCAAGAAATTAACAACATCTAATACTTCTTTATCTGATACGAAAGCTCCCTGAATTCGAATCGGCTTCGGAACGCCCTGTGGATTAAAGAGCATATCACCCTTTCCAAGAAGTTTTTCTGCACCATTCATATCTAAAATCGTTCTGGAATCCACACCGGAAGTTACTGCAAAAGCAATGCGGCTAGGCATATTCGCTTTAATCAGGCCGGTAATAACATTAACAGAAGGTCTCTGTGTAGCAATAATCAAATGGATACCACATGCTCTTGCAAGCTGAGCCAGACGACAGATTGCTTCTTCTACATCATTAGAAGCCACCATCATAAGGTCTGCCAACTCATCTACAATAATGACAATCTGTGGCAGATGCTGCGGTTTATCTTCACCCGGCAACTCACTAACACTGTCAACTTTTGCATTATAACCCTTTAAATCCCTGACGCCTGCATCTGCAAATTTTTGATATCGATCCGTCATTTCTGCTACCGCCCAGTGAAGAGCTCCGGCTGCTTTTTTCGGATCAGTCACAACCGGAATCATTAAATGCGGAATTCCATTATAAACACTCAATTCTACGACCTTTGGGTCAATCATAATCAGCTTTACATCTTTTGGATCTGCCTTGTATAAAATACTCATAATAATGGTATTGATACAAACAGATTTACCTGAGCCTGTTGCTCCTGCAATCAATAAATGCGGCATTTTGGCAATATCAGTTACAATTACCTTACCACCGATGTCTCGGCCGACGCAGAAAGAAATTTTTGATTCATTTTTTTTGAATTCCTCAGACTCAATCAGTTCACGGAAAGAAACCATTACATTTTCCTTATTAGGTACTTCAATACCTACTGCGGCTTTTCCCGGAATTGGCGCCTCTATACGGATATCAGAGGCTGCAAGATTTAATTTAATATCATCTGCCAGATTTACGATTTTACTTACTTTTACACCCATTTCAGGCTGTAATTCATATCTGGTAACAGAAGGTCCGCAACTGACATTCGTAATCGTAACATTCACACCAAAATTCTTTAGAGTTTGTTGAAGCTTATTGGCTGTTTCCTGTAAATGTTGTCTTGAATCTCCCTGCTTTGCTGCAATTTGCTTTAACAAGGACACAGGTGGAAATATGTATTTTTTTATTTCCTCTTGTTTTATCTCGATTTCTTTTTCAATATCAGAAACACCACTTAAAATTTCTTCTTCACTCTGCCTTGTTTTTCTTGAAATAGGTTGATGGACTTCCTGTTCAGCAATCGGTTCCACAGGTGTTGTGAAATTGTTCTTTTCCTCCGGAACTTTTGCAGCATTCGGCATATAAGAGGTAATATCAATTTTTTCTAACGTTGGTTCTTCTGCTTTTAAATTGACCTGATTCATTTCATGAATTTCAGGAAGTTCCAGTTTTGGATCCGCATATATCTCACTTACCTCATCACCGGCTGGATTCTCTCTTTTGGGAATAATCCGCGTATCAATTGCTACGCCTTCTACCCTTTTATCTATGCGTCGAAGCTTTTGCTCTTCTCTTCTGGCCTCCACCATCTCACGATGTTTTTCATTTGTTATCTTAGCTGTCTCATATACTTTACGACCGCCTTTTTGAACACCACGTAATGCTGAACGCTCTGTCACAAGAACAATAGCGACAATTAATACAACAATATCTATTACATATGCCCCAATCAAACCGAAATTCGGGCAGAACACCCATGCCAGAAACCCACCGATAAGCCCACCGCCTATCTTATTGACTGCACAATCCTTGTATACTTCAATTGGTCCAGGTGCAGCATCACCATTCAAAATTAATTCCAAAAACATGCAGGTAAAACATACAAACAATAGCATTGCCACCAATTTTATCGTTGCTATCCGATTTCCTCTGTTGGATGCAAAAAAGAAGGTCGCAACAACTAAAATAATTGGGAATATGTATGCAAGCAATCCAAAAATTCCAAAGAATACGCTGCTGACTGTATTGCCAACTGTACCTCCGATTCCGAAATTGCTAATAAATAATAGAATCGACACTGCAATTACAATCCACAAAATAATCTCTCTGGTAAAGTTTTCATGTTCTTCTATTTTTTTTTGATTCTGACGACTTCTGCTCCTCGTAGTTTTCCCGGTCGAAGAGCTTCTTTTCTTCCCTGTTGCCAAATTTTTTCCTCCAATTACCACTCTATACTATGTAAAAATAACCGCCAATGGATATAATACCAATTAACAGGCAGTATATTGCAAATCCCTTAAACTTTTTCTGCCGTACAACCACAAGCATCGTTTTTATACAGATATATCCAATCACTGCGGCAATCACCATGCCAACTAAATAGTTTACAATTTCTCCAGCTCCCATTGCAACTGCACCTATATCTTTTAATTCCAGTAACATCGCTCCTAAAATAGCTGGAATAGACATAATAAACGAATATTTCACTGCGAAACTGCGGTTAAATCCGCTAAGCAAACAAGCCGTAATGGTGGAACCACTTCTTGAAATTCCCGGCATGGTTGCAACACCCTGCACGATACCAATAATAAAGGCGTTTGAATAAGTAATATCCTTTGGCAGCTTGTCCCCACCTTTTGCATAATCAGCCACAAATAATAAAACCGCTGTAATGATTAAACATATTCCAGGTACTATCAAAATTTCTGATGCTATTTCTACCATATCTTTTCCGATATATCCAATTACTCCTGTCGGTATAGTAGAAACAAGTATCAACATTACAAACTTACGATAACTGCTGTTGATTACCCTGTGATATTCACCCAGATCCAGTTTATCATCGTCTATTTTTTCTTTCCTTCCAATATTTTTTGCTCGTTTCAAACAATTTTGAAAAAAAATCACAAGATTAATCATACTATTTCTAATAATCGTAATTCCTTCCACAAATAACTTTGCTATATCCTTATAAAAAACCGCACATATTGCAAGCAATGTAGCAAAATGTAAGAGGACATCGAATAGTATCCCCGTGTCTGTCTTAATACCAAATAATGTCTTGAACAATGCTAAATGTCCTGAACTGCTGACCGGTAAAAACTCTGTCAGGCCCTGTATAATCCCCATAAAAATTGCTTCTAAGAGTGACATAGCTGCCTCCTTTATCTGTCGTACTGCATTCTTATCCAATATACTTTATAACTATACCATATTTTGATATTTTTGTCATTAAAAGCTTTTTACAAATACAAGATTTAGTTAGCGGATGCATCTATCATCTCATGCAGCTTCATAAATGCCTGATGAATCCCCCCTACTTCTTGAATCAAACCTTCTTTTACTGCTTCTTCCCCAACCAAAATCGTACCCAGATCCTTTGTGAGAATTCCGGTGTACATCATCATTTCTTCCAGCCTTTTCTCATCAGCATTTGAATGTGTAGCAATAAAATGAAGAATTCTATCCTGCATCTGTTTAAAATAATCATAGGTCTGCTGGGCCCCAATTACCATTCCATTCATTCTTACCGGATGAATCACCATTGTTCCGGAAGGTACAATAAATGAATAATCGGTTGAAACAGCAAGAGGTACTCCTATAGAATGACTTCCACCAAGTACCAGTGAAACAGTTGGTTTTTTAATAGATGCAATCATTTCCGCAATAGCCAGTCCACTCTCAACATCGCCACCAACCGTATTTAACAGTAAAAGCAAACCATCTGCATCATCATTTTCTTCAAATTCAGCTAATTTTGGAAGCACATGTTCATATTTAGTCGTTTTTGTAGAAGATGGAAGACACTCATGTCCTTCTATTTCTCCAATAATTGTCATCAATGAAATCCGGTGTTTTTCATCTCCAAGTTTTACTTCACCATATTCTTTTATTTCTTCTCTTTTACCGCCTGACACATTTTCATCTTTTTTATCCATCCTTTTATTTCCTTTCTTACAAAAATGAAAGGATACAACTACATTTTTGTAATTGTATCCTTCGTACCATTTATTATTTGTAAGATTTCGTTTTTTATACTTTAGTAACCAAGTAAATAGTTATATAGCCCCTCATAACGTCCTTTTGAGGTGCTCCATGAATAATCATTTGCCATTCCACGGTCTACTATCTGGTTCCATTGCTTTTTGCAATCATAGAAGATATGCTTTGAATAGTTAATTACATGAAGCATTTCCTCTCCATTATAATTCGTGAACGAGAATCCGTCACCGGAATTTTCATATTCATTATACGGACGAACGGTATCTTTTAATCCTCCTGTTTCACGGACAATTGGTACAGTTCCATAGCGGAAAGAAATGAGCTGTGTCAAACCACATGGTTCAAATCGTGACGGCATCAGGAATGCATCTGCAGCTGCATATAGTTTATGTGCCAAATCATCCGAATAGCAGATGTTTGCAGAAACACGGTCTCCATATTTCCATGCATAGTGACGGAACATATTTTCATATTGCGGGTCACCCGTACCAATCACAACAAGTTGTGTATAATCATCTACAATACGATCAATTACATAATTGATAAGATCCAGCCCTTTCTGATCTGTCAGACGTGAAATCAAACCTATCATGTATTTTTTCTTATCTACTGCAAGTCCAAGTTCTTCCTGTAATTTTGTCTTATTATTTACTTTCTTCTTGCGCCAGTCTTCTGCGGAATAATTGCAGTATATTTTACTGTCAGTAGCCGGATTGTATGCATCATAATCAATACCGTTTACAATTCCCTGCATATCAAAATGTCTTGCAGCTAAAAGCCCATCCAAACCTTCTCCATAATATTCGGTCTGTATTTCGTTGGCATATGTATTACTTACAGTCGTAATATAATCAGCATAAACAAGACCGCCCTTAAGCATATTTGCGTCTTTCTTGAACTCTAACTTATCCGGTGTGAATAAGTTCATAGAAAATCCGGTAAGACCTCTGATTGTCTTAATATCCCATACACCTTGGAATTTTAAATTATGAATTGTCATAATTGTCTTTATATTCCAATAGAACGAATCTGCCTGGAATTCATTTTTTAGGTAAACAGGAATAAAACCGGTCTGCCAGTCGTGACAATGAATCAATTCCGGTCTGAAATCAATATGCTTTAACATGGATAAGACAGCTTTATCGAAAAAGATAAACTTTTCAATATCAGACTTAATATCGCCATATGGCTTATCTCCGGCAAAGTATTCCATATTATCAATAAAATAATAAGTAATACCATTATATACATATTTCAATATACCAACATATTTATTTACATTGTAAACACCTGTACCCATGTAAAAATGCGATACATATTGAAACTGGCTTCTAAAACGTTCCGGAATACATCTATAGTTTGGAATTACTACTCGTACATCCCATTCTTCTTTATTGAATTCCTTTGGTAATGCCCCACATACATCTGCAAGTCCTCCGGTTTTTATAAAAGGTACACATTCAGATGCTGCAAAAAGAATCTTTTTCATTGTAAAACCCAACCCTTCTTATTTTATTTTATTCATCCCAGTTATGGTAAACTTCCTGTACATCATCATCTGCATCCAATAAGTCTAAGATACGATTGATATTTGTTAAATCTTCTTCTGCAGTCAGTTCAACATAATTCTGTGGAATCATCGTGACCTCTGCCTGTGCCATTGGAACCTTCTGTTCTTCCAGTGCAGCACGAACGGTTTCAAAATCATCCGGTGCAGTTAACACTTCGAAGCTGTCATCTTCTTCCGCAAAATCTTCTGCACCTGCATCTAAAGCAATCATCATAAGATCATCTGCTTCCAGATCACATTCTTCTTTGTCAATAATAATCTGACCTTTTTCGTCAAACATATAAGATACACAGCCCTGTGTACCAATGCTTCCGTGTCCTTTTGTAAAAGCATTACGAACATTTGCAGCTGTACGGTTCTTGTTATCTGTTAAACATTTTACAATAATTGCTGTACCGCTTGGGCCATATCCTTCATAGGTACAGTATTCATAATTTACATTATTTCCTTCACCAGCTGCTTTTTTTATACCACGATCAATTGTATCGTTTGGCATATTGTTGGCTTTTGCCTTTGCAATCACCTGTGCTAATTTGTAGTTATTTGCCGGGTCGGAACCGCCTTCTTTTACTGCTACCGCAATTTCACGACCGATAATTGTGAATATCTTGCCTTTTGCGGCATCATTTTTTTCTTTTTTGTGCTTAATGTTAGCAAACTTTGAATGTCCTGACATAAATATATTCTCCTCATATCTGATAGTCTTATTCTACCATTATTTCCTTACTCTGACAAGAATCCTCTGCTTCGTTCGCAGAATTTTCCCGTATTTTTTTTACTTTTACCTTTTTTATCATTTTATTTTCTACTTCTAACACCTCAAACTGATAGCCGAAGGCTTCTGTAGAAATATGCTCGTCCTCACTCGGAATGTGATTAATGAAAGAAATTAACAGACCATTTAAGGTTTCAAATTCATCTTCCTTTTCTGACTCTACCTCTAATGCTTTAAATACATCCTCCACCGGAGTCATTCCATCCATAATAAAGCTGTCGTTTTCTAATCGTTCAATCATCTGTTCTTCTTCATCATGCTCATCTTCGATATTCCCTACGATTTCCTCAACAATATCCTCCATTGCTACAATACCTGCTGTCTGACCATATTCATCCACAACAATGACCATATGATTTTTTTCAGACTGCATGGCATTAAAAAGGGTGTTGATATTCCTCGTCTCCGGTATAAATCTGGCATTACGTATTAAACCGTTGACATCTTTTATTGCACGATGATACAGTTGTTCTTCCTGACAAAACTTTAGCATTTCCTTAATATGTAAAATACCGATAATATTATCAATATCATTTTCATATACCGGATATCTGGAATAATTATTTTCTTTGACAAAATTTAAAACTTCTAAAAAAGTATCATTTCCATTAATAGCAATGATATTTTTTCTATGAACCATAATGTCTTTTGCCTCTTTATCGCCAAATTCAAAGATATTCTGAATCATCTCGGCTTCGCTGGCTAAAAGTACACCCTGTTCATGTCCTTCATTGACCATGGAAATGATCTCTTCTTCCGTTACATCTTCCAAATCTTTAAAAAGCTGTTTCCCAAATAGCTTAGCAACCGGTCTGGATACCATCCGTTTAAAATGCTTCATTCCTTTATTGGGACTACCGCCGTCGTCCATATTGTATAACTCTCCTTTTTCACTTGTATATTTTGTGATATAAAAACATTTGAAATAATAACATTCAAAAGCACATTCGTCAAGTTTTGCCTTATTATGTAAGAAGTTCCAGGCTTATTTCCAATGCTTTATCCACTTTATCAAGAATCTGTGGGTCTAAGTGACACACTTTATCTTTTAATCTTTTTTTATCAATTGTACGCAACTGCTCTAAAAGGACAACAGAATCCTTCATTAAATCATATTTTCTGCTGTCAAGTTCCACATGTGTAGGAAGCTTTGCTTTATGCATCTGCGATGTAATAGCAGCACAAATAACTGTCGGACTGTGCCTGTTTCCAACATCATTTTGAATTATGAGTACCGGTCTGATTCCTCCCTGTTCTGAACCGATTACCGGTCTTAAATCTGCATAAAAAATATCCCCGCGTCGAATTACCATAGTTAAATGTCTCCATAAATCATTTATTTATCTACAGTATTTCCATTTTATAAGTGTGTATACAGATATTACTCTGAAAAATAATCTTTACTTCTGGTCTCTACATCATTTTTATAATATACTCTTGGAATTCGTTTTCCTAAATCACAGGCAAATTCGTAATTAAATCTTCCGGATAACTCGCCCAGTTCTTCAAACGTAATTTCCAAATCACCATTTTTACCAATTAATGTTACTTTATCTCCAACCTTAACATCCGGAATATTTGTCACATCAACCATAAACTGATCCATGCAGACTCTCCCTACAATTGGTGCCTTTTGTCCATGAATCAGCACATATCCTTTATTTGACAAACCTCTGCAATAGCCATCTCCATATCCCACAGGTATCGTTGCAACAACCGTATCCTTATTTGTCACATAGGTTCCGCCATAACTAATTGGCCGACCGGCTTCTAACGTCTTAACATAAGCAACATGAGAAATCAATGTCATAACCGGCTTTAATGGAACTTTTTCCTTACTTACTTCGTCAGATGGCCACATTCCATATAAAATAATTCCCGCTCTAACAATATCCATATTTGCTTCCGGGAATTCTACAATCCCGGCACTATTAGAGCAATGCTTTACCGGAATTTCAATTCCCCGTTTTTCAAGCATTTCAATCATTGTATGAAATCGCGAAATCTGAAGGTTGGTATTTGTTCTGTCAGTCTCGTCTGCTCTGGAGAAATGGGTAAAAATACCTTCTACTATAATATTCGGAAGTTTTGAAATCTGTTCCATTTCATCAGCAGATTCTTCATTTACCTGATATCCGATTCTGCCCATGCCTGTATCCACAGCAAAATGTATCCTGCAATTTTTCTCCGCTACAATCGCAGCCTTTGACAAGTCTCTTGCCATATCAATGGTAAAAACTGCAGGTGCTATATCGTATTTTACGACATCATAATAGTGTTCACGAAATACATAACCTAAAATAAGAATCGGTTTTTGTATTCCTTTTTTTCGTAGAATAATCCCTTCCTCTACAGTAGCAACACCATATCCGTATATGTAATCCAAATTTTCTAATTCTCTTGCAATTTCTACTGCACCATGACCATATCCATCGGTCTTAATCACTGCCATTATTTTTGTTTTTTGGGCTACATTCTGATGAATCGACTCCGCATTATATAAAACTGCATCTAAATTTATGTGTGCGCATACTCTGCTATTTTTTTCCATCACTGTTTTTGCCTTTCAAGATATATTTTATCTCTTCTATAATATGACATCTTTATGTTCCTTGCAACCCATTATCCTCCGGATTCCCTCAATAATATCGGATGCAATCAATCCTGCTTTTCCTGTTTCTTGCACCATTTCATCCCCTGCCAATCCATGAAGATACACTGCTAAAGGAGCTGCTATATCTGCTTCAAATCCCTGCGCCATCAGAGAACCAATGATTCCAGCCAATACATCACCGCTTCCTGCTGTAGCCATACCGGAATTTCCGGATAGGTTCAAATATACCGGGCCATATGGTGTTGCTGTGACTGTCCGTTCATCCTTTAAAACGCAAACTACATTATAAGTATCTGCAAAATCTTTTGCAGCCTCCAAAAGCCTTGTCTGAATAAAGGAAACACCATCACCGGTTAAGCGACTCATTTCACCCAAATGCGGTGTCACCACCATTTCAGTATGGGGACGTTGCAGGATACTCGTATCTTTTGCAATCAGATTTAACGCATCTGCATCCAGAATCACCGGAACTGTAGCATTATTTAACACCTGTTTTACAATTGACATTGACGCATCTGTTGTTCCCAGTCCCGGTCCACATAATATGACATCTGCCCACTCCATAGCTTCTCTCATTACATCTGTTTCCGGCTTTTTTGATGTATAAGTGGTAAGAACTGCTTCCGGCAAAGCCGTTTGTACGATGACGCGATTTTCCTCAGGGGTCAATATACGAACCAGTCCACAGCCTGATACATAAGCCCCTTTTCCGGAAAGCACCGCTGCGCCTGCCATATTTACACTTCCTGCAATCACAAGCAGCCGTCCATAGGTTCCTTTATTTGAATGTGAAGAGCGTATAGCAAGACGCTCTAAATCCTGACTTTCTATTGCCAGTACACCGGGTTTATGCTCCATAAAGCTCTTCTTAGTGATACCAATTTCTTTGACAACAATCTTTCCGGTCTTTTCATTCCCCGGCCACAAATGCATGCCAACTTTATCATATGCAAACGTAATGGTTACATCTGCTTTAAAAGCTGCTCCTAAAACCGCTCCATTATCCGCTGAGACTCCAGTTGGAATATCAATTGCAATTTTATACGCATCTAGCATATTGATTTCTTCTATAAGTGTTTTATACTTACCTTCTATTTTTCTTGTCAGTCCTACACCAAAAATAGCATCAATTACTATTCCGTAAGATTTCTTATTTGGTATTTCATATAGGATTGTCTGCCCGTATGCCTGTAAAATTTCCTGTTGTGTAATACTCTGTGCCGTAGCTTTTTTGATATCGCCAATTAATACGATATCTACTTTATATTCTTTTAAAAACAGCATACGTCCGATTGCCAAACCATCTCCGCCATTATTACCGGTTCCGCATACAATTAAAATTTCCTCTCCCTTATCCGCGATCTTTTCAATTTCTTCGCAAGCTGTAAGTGCTGCCTGCTCCATTAAAAGTAATGACGGTACTTTAAAAAAATCAGTTGTATTCTTATCATATTGGCGCATTTCACGACTATTCACTAAATATCTCATATCAATTTCTCCGATTATAATAGAAAGTATGCTCTGCAAACTTTCTATTATCATGAATAAAAAGACGAACCAATTCGCCAGAATTAATTCGCCCTTCTTTTTCTATTTCTGGTTTTTAACAATGTTATAAGACAACTGCATCAAGCTATCTGAAAGGTGAACATTCTCAACAACCACATCTTTATCAATTAAATCCAAATCTACATGCGCAAAATTCCAAATGGCATGAATTCCTAAATCAACTAAACGGTTTGCAATTGCATCTGCTTTCGATTTAGGCATTGTAAGCGCTGCAATATCCACCTGATTTTCCTTACAATATGTTTCCAATTCATCCAGCATATAAATTTTGATACCACGAACTGTCACATCCTTTAAAGCCGGATTCACATCAAACAAAGCAGTAATCATAAATCCAAGCTTTTCAAACTTCACATAGTTTGCCAAAGCCTGTCCCAGATTGCCTGCACCGATTACAATAATATTATGTTTTTTATTTAAACCCAGTATTTTTCCGATTTCTTCATACAAATATTTTACGTTATATCCATACCCTTGTTGTCCAAAACCGCCAAAATTATTTAAATCCTGGCGAATCTGAGATGCTGTCACATTCATTCTTTTACTTAAATCATTCGATGAAATACGCTCTACTCCATCATCAATCAATTCACCAAGATACCGGTAATAACGCGGCATTCTTCGAATAACTGCCTGCGAAATCTCTTTCCGCTCCATGTATTCGCCTCCTGTTACAACAAAATAAAATCTATAAATAATTATATTTCTTTGTGAAGAACTTGTCAATGTATGGAACTTATCCTTCCAGTTCTACAGATAGTTCTTCCCATCTTTCCATGCATACTTCTAATTCAGCTTCGTATTCCTTGCGCTTTGCTGACAGTTCATTCAGTTTTGCAGAATTAATTGCATTTTCCGGTTTGGTACAATCCTCATCGATGGCTGTCATCATTTTCTCTAATTCTTCAATTCTGGCTTCGTTTTTCTTCAACTCGTTTTCCAGTTTACGAATACGCGCTGCTTCTGCTTTTTGTGCCTGCCAGTCCATTTTTTGTTCAGATTCTGCAACTGGAATCACATTAACCACATTTTCCGTTTTTTTCACATAGATTTTATTTAACTGTTCCCGTTTTTCCAGGTAATAATCATAATTACCAATGTAATTAACAATTGTCTCCCCTGTCAGCTCCAACACGCGGGTAGCAATCTGATTAATAAAATACCGATCATGGGATACAAAAAAAACAGTTCCGGTATAATTTTTCAATGCATCCTCTAATATTTCCTTTGATGTAATGTCCAGATGGTTCGTAGGCTCATCAAGTATTAAAAAGTTTGCATCTGAAAGCATTAATTTCGCTAGTGAGACACGTCCACGTTCGCCACCGCTTAAGTCACTGATTCGTTTATATACATCATCTCCTGTAAACAAAAAAGCAGCTAATACATTTCTGATTTTTGTATTATTTAAATTCGGATATGCATCTGAAATTTCTTCAAAAATGGTTTTGTCCATATGCAGAAGTTGATGTTCCTGATCATAGTAACCTATAAAAACATTGCTTCCCAAAGAAACCTTGCCGTTATCCGGCACTACCAGCTCATTGATAATCTTTAAAATTGTCGTTTTTCCCGTACCGTTATTACCGATTAAAGCGACCCGCTCACCACGTTTCACCTCAAAATTAATTTCAGAAAATAGTTGAACAGGCGGATATGCTTTCGAAAGATTTTCCACTTGCATGACATCATTTCCGCTAATCACATTCGGTTCAAGAATAATATGAATATCCGTGTTCTCTTCTGTTGGTTTTTCAAGTCGTTCTATTTTATCCAGCATTTTTTCACGGCTCTCTGCACGTTTAATAGATTTTTCACGATTAAATGACTTTAACTTCGCAATTACTTCTTCCTGATGTTTTATTTCCCGCTGTTGGTTATAATATTGCTTAATCAAAGCCTCTCTGATAGCTGACTTTTTCTTTGAAAATTCTGTATAATTTCCCTGATAAATAAAACCTTTATGCTGAAAAATTTCAATTACTTTTGTTACCACTCTGTCGAGAAAATAACGGTCATGAGATACAATCAGTACAGCTCCCTTATAATTCATTAAATACGTTTCTAACCACCGAATTGACTCTATATCTAAATGGTTCGTAGGCTCATCCAAAAGCAATACATCAGGCTTTTTTACTAAAAGCTTACCCAAAGCCACACGGGTCTTTTGTCCTCCGGAAAGCTCGGCCATCTTCTTACTAAATTCCTCTTCTGCAAATCCAAGCCCTTTTAAGATTCCCACCACTTCACTTCGATAAGAATATCCATTTTGTTGTTCAAACTCATGGCTTAGCTTATGATAGGTCTCCAGTAATGCATCTAATTCCACACCAATCATCTGATTCATTTTTGTTTCCATATCACGAAGGTGCTCTTCCATCTGCATTATTTCACGCTTGGATTCTAAGATTTCTTCATAAATAGTATTGTCACCGGAAATATCCTGATGTTGGGACAAATAGCCGATTGTTCTGTCTTTCGCAAGTATTACTTCCCCTTCATCTGCCGCCTCCTGCTTCATAATAATTTTTAGCAGAGTTGATTTACCGGCACCGTTGATGCCAACAATGGCAGCTTTTTCATTTTCCTCAATATGAAAACTCACACCGTTTAAAATTTCATCTGTCCCAAATGATTTTGAGATATTTTGACACGCTAATATCATAGCTTCTCCCGTTCTAAACACACATGAGGCGGAAAGAAACTCTCTCCGCCTTATTTTTTAAAATGTACAATTACAATAATCCCTCTAATGTCTCACGTACTGCCTTAATAAAACCTTCACTGCTTAATACTGTAGGATTAGGAAGCGATGTGATAAGTGCAAGGTCCTTTGTCATTTTACCATCTTCAATTGTCTTTATACAAGCTTTTTCTAATGCATCTGCGAATTTTACCAGCTCTGTATTGTTATCTAACTCGCCACGCTTTCTTAATGCCCCAGTCCATGCGAAAATCGTTGCAACTGAGTTAGTGGAAGTCTCTTCTCCCTTTAAGTGCTTATAATAATGACGTTGAACTGTTCCATGAGCTGCCTCATACTCGTAATATCCTTCCGGAGATACTAATACGGAGGTCATCATGGCAAGTGAACCGAATGCGCTGGAAACCATATCGCTCATTACATCTCCATCGTAATTCTTACAAGCCCAAATATAGCCGCCTTCTGATTTCATAACACGGGCAACCGCATCATCAATCAGCGTATAGAAATATTCAATACCAGCCTTATTGAATTTTTGTGCATATTCTGCATCGTAGATTTCCTGGAAAATATCCTTAAAAGTATGATCATACTTTTTAGATATCGTATCCTTTGTGGCAAACCATAAATCCTGTTTCGTATCTAAAGCATAATTAAAGCAACTTCTTGCAAAACTCTCGATAGAAGCATTTACGTTATGCTGTCCCTGAATGACACCTGCACCGGTAAAATTGTGAATCAATTCGCGGGTTTCTGTTCCATCCTCTGCAGTATATACAAGTTCACATTTTCCCGCTCCCGGAATTTTCATTTCAGCCGCTTTGTACACATCACCATAAGCATGTCTTGCTATTGTAATAGGTTTTTTCCATGTTTTCACATTTGGTTCAATTCCCTTTACAATGATTGGTGCACGAAAAACAGTTCCGTCTAACATTGCTCGAATTGTACCATTTGGGCTCTTCCACATTTCCTTCAAATGATATTCCGTCATACGCGCCGCATTTGGTGTAATGGTGGCACATTTTACGGCAACACCATACTTTTTCGTTGCATTTGCAGAGTCAATGGTAACCTGGTCATTAGTCTCATTACGATATTCCAATCCCAAATCATAATATTCTGTATTCAATTCAATGAATGGATTTAGCAATTCATCCTTAATCATTTTCCATAGAATACGTGTCATTTCATCTCCGTCCATCTCTACTAACGGGGTTGTCATCTTAATTTTTTCCATAAATCCTCCTTTATTAGGACACCAATACGTCCCATCCAATTCTATCCATATTTTCTACCGTACTTAAAATATGCTGGCTTGCAAGCTTCTCTGCCATATCAGCATCATGCTCTTTCAAAGCCTCCACAATCATCATGTGTTCTTTATTTGAATCTGCAGCTCTCTTTTCACTTGTTAGCGTAATTTTTCTTACACGTTGTACATAATGATGAAAATCAGAAAGAACATGATACATTTCCTTGCTGCCGGAAGCTCTATAAAGCGTCTCATGGAATTTGTTATCCAATTCTACCAGTTGTTCCACGTTTCCCTTTTTTGCATGAAAATCTGCAAGAAAAACGATTTCTTCCAGTTCATCTAATTGTTCTTTCGTGATATATAAGGCAGCCCACTTCGCACAAAGTCCTTCCAGTCTTTCACGGATTTCATAAATATCCCGAATATCTTTCTTTGTAATCCCAACGACATAAGCGCCTTTATTAGGAATAATACTTACAAGCCCTTCCAATTCAAGCTGTCTTAATGCCTCTCTTACTGGTGTTCTGCTTACACCAAGTTCTTCTCCGATAGTCTTTTCTTTCAGTTCTTCATTGGCTGTATATTTTCCGGCCAGTATATTTTCTCTGATGATGTGAAAAACGCGAGAGCCCAAAGAATGATTATCTTCACCCATAATGATCCTCCGTTATCTTTTTAACATTGGAATGCCGAGTTTTTCACAGCTTTGACTGATTACCTCAATCAATTCTGAATCTGTAATGACAGTTACTCGACCTTCATCATACTGCTCATCTACCCAGACTTTTACCATTTTTACCAGTTCTGAATTCTTATCCATGCTCTCCTCTTTACTTAAGTGGAAATAGGTATTAATCCAGTGGGCTATTCCTGCAAGACCGGATGTGTTAGAAACAGATACCAGCGGTGGTCGTTTTAAAAATTTGCCCGTATCAAAGATATTATAAATCTCTTCATTTTTTAACAAGCCATCTGCATGAATGCCTGCTCTTGTTACATTAAAGTTACTTCCGACAAAAGGCGTCCTGCTTGGCTGCACATAGCCAAGTTCCTTTTCAAAATATTCTGCCAGTTCCGTGATAACCTCAGTATTCATACCATCCAGAGTTCCTCTTAACTGAGCATATTCAAATACCATTGCCTCAAGAGGAGTGTTACCGGTTCGTTCCCCAATTCCGAACAAAGAACAGTTTACACCACTTGCTCCATATAACCATGCTGTTGTAGAGTTATTTACAGCCTTATAAAAATCGTTATGTCCATGCCACTCAATCAATTCAGAAGGAACGCCTGCATGTGTCGTTAAACCATAAATGATACCCGGAACACTTCGTGGAATTACTGCACCCGGGAAATTAACACCATAGCCCATAGTATCGCAGGCTCTGATTTTAATAGGTATCTTGTATTCGTCCATCAGTTTCATTAACTCCAGACAGAAAGGTATTACAAAGCCATAAATATCGGATCTGGTGATATCTTCCAAATGGCACCTTGGGCTGATACCGGTCTCTAAACATTCACGAATAACGCTTAAGTATAAATTCATTACCTCCCGTCTGGTCATCTTCATTTTATAAAAAATATGATAATCAGAACAACTAACTAAAATACCTGTTTCACGCAGTCCAATATCTTTTACTAATTGAAAATCCTGTTTACTTGCACGTATCCAGCTTGTTACTTCCGGAAATTTGTAGTCTCTTTCCAAGCACTTATATACTGCATCTCTGTCTTTTTTGCTATATAAGAAAAACTCGCTTTGACGAATCAATCCCTTTGGTCCGCCAAGCTTGTGCAAATAATCATAAATTGTTACGATCTGCTCCGTTGTATAAGGCGCTCTTGACTGTTGTCCATCACGGAACGTGGTATCTGTAATCCAGATATTTTCCGGCATATTATGAGGTACTACTCTGTCATTAAATGCAATTTTGGGAATTTCACTATAGGGGAAAAGATTATGAAAAACATTTGGTTCCTCTACATCTACTAATCTGTAAAAGTGCTCTTCCAATTGTAGAAGATTATTTTTAGGATTCATTACTACTTCTTTCATCTTTTCTACTCCTTTATCTTTGCCTATCCATACCAACTTCGCATAATTGTATACAATTATACTATGGAAACAATTTTACACTTATACACATTTTTGTCAATCTGCTTTTTGTTCATATCTATCATAACCTGAAATTATAATAACTTTTTTCTATCTTTTATTGTCACACTTTTTTTTGAGTTTCATATGATACAGTGTAAATGAAAATAACTTGGAGGACTTCAAATGAGTGATTTAGCTGCAACAAACTGTGGAAATGGATGTGGATGTGGAAATGATAGTTGTTCTATCATCTGGATTATCCTTATTTTAAGCTGCTTATGCGGTGGCAATGGTGGTTTATTCAGCCGCGATCGTGACTGTGACTGCAATAACAGTTGTATCTGGATTATCCTGTTATTACTCTTCTGCTGTGGCGGAAACGGTTCCCTTTTCGGTAACGGCTGTGGATGTAACTTCGGCTGCGGATGCTAATCGGCAATCCATAGTAAAAGGAGATGTGTCATTGCACATCTCCTTTTTAAACTGTTTATTGTTCACCGGCAAGTACCACATCCGTCAGCATGACAGCACATGGCACAATCCATTCATTAATTTGACGGGTTTCTTTAGAAAATTTTACATTCTTAGAAACGTTAGCAAAGTTAGCTGACAAAGAGCCTCCTACGACAGAATGTCTATTTGTTCCGTCACTTTCATATCCCAATCGGATTTCTCCACCAAAGTTGCCACTTACTTCATCCATTAAAAATGCACTAAAGTCTGTAATTTCTACATGCGGAACTTTTCTCATTTCTTCAATACTTATACTTCCGCCTGAAACAATCGTATTATTCTTAGAAGAAATATCCTCTAATTTCAGGTAATGTGCATGCTGTGTACTTCCCCAGAAAGATTTACATACACCATTTTCGTAAAGAGTAATTTCTTTTACCGGCTTTCCATCTGTATCATATGGCATGTTTTTTGTAGAACCTTCTAAAACAGGTTTTCCAACAATCGTAAGGTTATCTGAATCATCTCCGGTAATCTTCTCACCAATCTTTGCTTTTCCAACACCCATATATTGCATAGATGCATTCGCATTTGCAGTATAATAGCCAAAGAATTCAGGAACATCATCCCCTGTTAATAAAACAGTTGCATGCTCATTTTGTTTTGTTGGAACTGCTTCTAAACGTGCACGTCCGCTTTCGAACATTTTTTCTACATCTGCTGTGATTTCTTCTGCCGGCTTGTTTGCAAACTTAAAATCTTTTATCAATTCAATTTCATGTCCGTCTTTGCTGGTATTGATAACCACCTCTACTTCGCATTCAAAGTTTGACATAGTTACATCCACGCCCTTTGAATTTACAATATGAGTTTGTTTTTTATTAACAAAAATCTCATAAGAATTTACACTTTCATTTTCAAGTGTCTTTACTTCTTGCATTGCCTTTGTGATTTTCACAAGCTCCGCAGTCAAATCTACATTTATTCCGGCATTCTCGCAAGTGTAATTTTCAACAACCGGATACCATGGATTTTTTACAAAAGATGCTGCAAAAATTGCTTCATCAATTTCCTTTTTCATTTCTTCCGGAGTACTGGTCGGATGAATCTCTTTTGTAGCACTCCCCCGAAATTTTTTGTCATTACTGTCAACATAAACAGTCACCATTGTATGTGTAACATCCTTCGCACGTCCCATATCCAACTTTTGACCGATGAAAAAAGCTTCCTGAGAAACTGTATTGGTCTGGCGAATGATGAAGTCACTGGCTTTACTCTCTTTTAAAATAGTAATTAATTCGTTCATTATCCTAACCTCACTTTACATTTTAAGTACGGACCGCCATCGCTGACCTTTACCCATTCCTTGTGTCCTTTTCCACAAGCTCCGGAACCAAACAGTTCAAAATCATTTGAAACCATACTAATACTCTTTAACAAATCCGGAACATAACCTGTCAAAGTGACTGGAGCTACTGTTTTACCAGTCAATTTGCCATTTTTAATTTCATATCCAATCGCAACACTGCATTGAATTCCCCAATGCTTCGGATCCTCCATGCCTGAATGCATTCCCTCTAACAGGAATCCATCTTCAATAGAAGAAATCATCTCCTCTACCGTATCTGTACCAGGTGTAAATACCGTATTCGTCATACGTGCATATGCTTTCCGTTCAAAGCTTTCACGCTTTCCATTTCCTGTTGGTGTAGTACCTAAACGTAACGCACTTAACAAATCGCTGATACCGGTTTTTAAAGTGCCATTTTCAATAATGGTGGTATCGCCACCTAACGTTCCCTCATCATCAAATAAATAGCTGCTTACCTGTGCAGCACTCAAAGCGCCATCCTTCATAATTGTGATTTCACTTGCTACAGGTTTCCCTATGTAATCTTTTGCCAAAGCACGGTTTTTCACAAACATATCCATTTCCACGCCATGCCCGAATGCTTCATGTGCAATCAAACCTGCTACTTCCGGTGATACTACTACATCATACATACCCGGAGTAACCGCGGAAGCATTCAATTTGTCGTTTAATTCCTTAATCACTTCTTCTACACAGGAATCCATCTCATCTAAGATTTCCGCACCCTTTAATCCGGAAAAACTACGGTAAGCCATATCTGTCTTATCATTTCCGGCGCCAATTGCAGCAGCCATTCCTTCTGCAAATGCATAGCTTTGCATGAGATTCTTATTTTTTGATAGGAACATTTTGTTTACATGTGCAAACTGCATCGCTGCCTGAAATTCAATAATCCCCTCATGTGAAGCACCCTTATCGCTCACTTTCTTCAAATGTGCCAAAATATCCTCTGCTGACACTTCTTCCGGATTGATTTCAATCTCACCAATCATCTCTTTTTCCATCTGTTCTTCCAGAATAAGTGGTGATTCCATCTTCGCAATACCCAATGCTTCCATTGCAGTAAGCTGTTCTTTTAACTCTTTTGTAATTGTTTTAGCTAACTTTTCTGCATCTTCACACTGATTAAAAGAATACTCCAAATACGTACCATTTAAGTATACACGGACTACAAAACCGCGCTCACCAAATCGATAATCTCCGACGCTTGTCTGCTTCTGTCCTACGCGATATGCAGTTCCTGCCACGTCCGTAGCCAATACGCTGACATAGTCAAACTCTTTATCCAACAGACTGATTAACTGTTGAATTTTTGGTTTAATTTTTAATAAATAATTTGATTTTTCTACCTTCATCTTAATAAACCTCCTATGGAGTAAATTTTATCGCTTTTCTTTGTAAAAGTCTATATAACTTTTAGGCTATGAAATAGGTATTTAGCTCACTAAATTATTTTAGGCATAATGTAGATTTGTAAGAAAAAAGA